>JAEINO010000148.1 GCA_016342345.1 Pseudodesulfovibrio sp.
CCATCGGGTCAGAGGGAGCCCATCGGCTCCCGTCTGCCCACAGAACCGTGCGTACGGGTCCGTACACGGCTCCTCATGTAACTTTTATCCATTTATGAACACTAAACCAATGTTTCATCCTGTCAGTTGATCTTATCTCTTGCCCAAACCGATTTATGAACCATCGATTTGGATACGCACAGTGTAAGGCCTTCGTCCTGGACAAAACCCAACGTCCTCTATTCGAAAATACCGTTTTTGCAGACAGGTCCCGGGGTACGCCTTGTTTAACAAGCTTTCTGAATAAAAATCGACGCTTCTTATTTTGATCTACAAACCGAGCTCGCAATCGTCGCCTCACATGAGCTTCGATTGCGAAAAACTGGCTTGGGTACTGAGTCATCAGGTAATATCCTGACCACCCAATGTACCAGCTGTTTATCCGTTTTATCGTCTCCTCAAGAGTTATATTTGTTCCCCGAGGTGTTAGCTCTTTGACTTTCAGCATCGCTCTTTTTATAGACTGTGCCGATATCGCTATCGTCCCCTTAATAATCGTCATACCCAGAAATTTGACATCACAGGATCGACCGACCCTGCTTTTAACCCGGTTAATCTTCAGCTTGAGTTTATGTTCGATAAATCTGCTGATGCTTTCCATTACCCGGTTTGCCGCTTTTGGCGACCGGACAAAGATATTGCAATCATCAGCATATCGGCAAAACTCAAGTCCACGCCACTCAAGCTCTTTATCAAGCTCATCAAGCACCACATTGCTCAGCAGGGGACTCAATGGACTACCCTGGACTGTCCCTTCTCTGGTGAGCATCACCGTTCCGTTTATCATCACGCCACTTCTCAAAATCATGCCGATTAAGCGCAGAATGCGTTTATCAGAGACATGGTCTGAAAGCCGAGAGATGAGCCGGTCATGGTTAACTCGGTCGAAAAATTTGGACAGATCAATATCCACCACATACTCTTTTCCGCTTTTCACTATCTTCTGTGCCGCGTCAACAGCCTTTTGCGGACTGTAACCGGGACGAAACCCATAGCTGTTATCGGAAAATGTGGGATCAATTATCGGCTCCAGAAGGTGCTTCATCGTGGCATGCACCACTCTGTCCCGAATACAGGGAATACCAAGCAGTCGAACGCCAGCATTGCCAGGCTTGGGTATTTCCACCCGTTTCACCGGGCTTGGTTTATAACACCAGCTTTTAAGATCTTTACTCAGCTGGGTCAGCTCTTCATTTATTCGGCTTTCAAATTCTGCAACGGTCACGCCATCAACACCGGGTGCCCCGCCGTTCCTTTTTACTGCCTCGAAACCGGTCAACAGATCTCCCTGATCACACAATTTCTCGAAGAGACTTCTTTCATCAGTGAATAGGCTAAGTTGTCTCATTTTGCTTTTCATTGTGGGTTGCTTTGTCATCGTTCCGCACTTCCTTTGTTGTCACAGGAGATATACGTCCCCCCTTCAAAGAAAACTCCTATGGCTGAACTCCTTCAACCGCTATTCTGAGATTCCCTATACCTGTTACATGTTCCGCCCTTCGGCTCCAACATCCTTGTCATTTTCCGGCAGTTTTACCCTCTGATACGTCACCGCATCTTCATCGGCTACCAGTTTTACGCCTACTATGGCTTCATCTGAAAACCCTCTGTCCATAACGGCTACATTGCTGTTCCGCTTAGGGCTTGGCTGTCGCAGTTACAACGGCCCAACACAGACGGCTCTTCACCGGGTAAGGTCATACACTTTCATTGCCCACCCACCTCTCGTACCCTGTGGAATTACGGAAAGGATTTCGGGCTTCGATAATCGGAGGTATCTCGCCCATTCCACATGGCCTACCGGAGGTTCACACCAAGTTTGGGTGGCAAATTTGACGCGGGCTTCCTTCAGATCCCTCATTGGCTTTCCATCACCGGTTATTCCCTCTTCAGGCAGATCCGGAAAGTTTCTTCGGGCACCCTTGCCGTTGTCTATACATTCCCTCCTTTCAGGGCTGTAGCTGGACTTTCACCAGCAAGTTTATGACCATGCCGGTCACACTCCGACG
>JAEINO010000149.1 GCA_016342345.1 Pseudodesulfovibrio sp.
GTAGGGCCTTAGCTTGGAAAGCCAACGCTCATGCGGGAATTGAGGGATACCAACGGTTCCTAACCGGACAGCAATGTTATTTATACTTCTCTTCAGTGGTTTGGACTGTCGACAATAGTCCTTAATACGTGTCTTTTTGTTATATTAATCATTTGCTTTCGTCGTGGTCACAGCGGGTCGCTAATTCTGCTTTGCGGATTTGTCCTCCTCATGATGACGAACATTCACGATATATATTTCATTATTTTCAGTACCAACGAAGTAAATCTTATCCCGTTAGGATTGTTTGCACTCGTTTTGTCCCAAGCCGTTGCATTGGCCCAACGTTTTTCCAAATCTTTTTCCGATGTGGAGAACCTCTCCGAGAAACTTAAAATCAAGAATGAAAACCTCGAAGAAGAGATTACCGAGCGCACCAAATTGGAACGGGAAATCGTGAACATCAGTGATGAAGAACGACGCAGCATGAGCCAGGACCTCCACGATGGTCTGTGCCAACAATTGACAGGAGCCCGTTTGCGGTGCGCAGCACTGTCGCGAGTAGGCCAAGGGTCGGACAACAATAACGAGGAATTGCATCAACTCTCCGCCCTTTTAGACGAGCTGGTGGATCAGGCATACGACCTGTCTTGCGGTATTTGGCCGCTGGAGAATGGCGCAACAGACACAGGGCTATCTCGGGAGGACATGATTCAGCGCTATTCTCGATCGAGCGGCATCCCAATAGAAGTCAGGGAAAAATGGGCATGTGAAACATGCCAAAACATGCACATAACCCAGATCTACCGCATCGCCCAGGAAGCTATCACCAATGCTGTAAAGCACGCTAACCCCACGCAAATCATTGTTTCATTAGACTGCGTCTCAACCGATATGGTAACCCTTACGGTTCGTGATGACGGTGTTGGCAGATCAGCGGCAGCTCATTCCAAAGGAGGTTTGGGCGTAAGCATCATGGCGCATCGGGCGAAGATCATCGGCGGGCACTTTCAGATTGTGGACATCGACGAAGCCGAGGGCGGCGGGACCATGGTTGTCTGCTCGTTTCCCTGTCCTTTCGGCACGTCAAAACAGCACAAAAATGACCAACCATGAGTGTTTCTGCCAGCATATTTATTGTGGATGATCATCCGGCCGTACGCGAAGGGCTTGCCCTGCTGCTCGCAAAGGACCAACATACGATCTGTGGCGAGGCGTCAAGCCGAACCGAACTCATGGAACAGCTTGATTTTCTCTGTCCAAACCTCGCCTTGATAGATTTGTCTCTTGGTGAGGAAAATGGTCTGACCTGTATTTCAGACCTTCTTTCAAAAAATAGCCACGTGATTATCTACTCCATGCATGAGGACGCCGGAATCGTAAAACGTGCCCTTGATCACGGAGCGCAAGGTTTTGTGAGCAAACGCGAGTCTTCGGCCATTCTTCTGGAAGCGATACAGACTGTTCTCGGTGGCGACTTGTTCCTTAGTCCCCGTGTTGCAGCGAACCTTGAAGCGGGGGATGCCCCGATTCAACCTCCTCAACTCAGTGGACGCGAAAGACAAGTCCTGACCCTTCTCGCAAAAGGGGAAACCAATGCTGATATTGCATCGAAGTTCGACGTAAGCATCCGAACAGTGGAAACGTATTTTAACCGGATACAAACAAAACTTGACCTCAATGGCATGAAAGATCTCAGAAAATACGCCCATCGCGAATTTCGACCAATCTAAGATATCGAAATAAAATCTTTCTGACAGTCCGACACTCCGCCCACATCCCCCTCTTTTGGGGACTCCATCAAAGAATCACCACAACCTCATTCATGTCCGGGAAAACCCGGACAGACAAGAACCCATTAAGTTCTTATGAAGAAAAGGAATAAAGGACAAACAGGTCAAGTGTATCTGATTTGTTCTTGTCTGTAAGTGCGGCTGTTTGGCGCTTCAAACTATAGTGCGCTGCGAATCCTAGACAGAAAATGTGCTTGCTTTAAGGTGCATATCTCCGCAAAAATAACCCCAGGAG
>JAEINO010000042.1 GCA_016342345.1 Pseudodesulfovibrio sp.
GACGAATAAGTCCATTTATTTTTATTATTTATGATTACTTCGGTGTTTGCCATCCACAAGAATGGCATTCAAGAGGTCGTGGGTTCGATTCCCTCCAGCTCCACCACAAGAAAGTTAAGGATTTCAAGTATATACTTGGAGTCCTTTTTTCTCGTTTTAGGGCTGTAAAGTGGGTTTGTGTCCCAAATGTGTCCTAAATGGATTTTTTAAGTTTTTTGGTAGTGCGCGGCCAGCTTGCCCTGCATCGGGTTGTGGAGCAACCCTTCGAGGTTGGTGTCTTTCAGTCATGCGCGGATCATTGTGCCCGATCATAGTCGCTGCATGTGAAGCCCACAGTAAGCGCTGGGTTGCACCTCGGCTTTTTAACATCTGGGAATTTCTCTCGATTGTCCGATACTATATGTACGAACGTTCAGTTGTTTGCTATGGGAGGGAAATGCTTCAAATAGAACACTACGACTTCTGGGTTATAACTTGCGCCCACTCCAGAAAAATTGGGGTTTAATTCACAATAATTAAGACGGGGCCTGGGTATCAAGCTCATTGTTCCCTGAATTTGAAAGCTTTATTTTGTTTAATGCTTTGCATACTTGATTGAATTAATTGTATATTTTCATTTTTGGGAAAGGTTTATGAAGATAGCTGGAGTGTCCATACTTATCTGTGCTTGTTTGCTTAGCGGGTTTTGCCTGGCTTTTGGCCAGTCGCAAAAACAGGCAGATGGACCGCAGCCTGCAGTCGATTGCTCTAAGGTAGGGGTCGATTTTGTGGACGACCCGAACATGACCCGTGAAGAGCGTCTGGAAGCGATGGATCGTGCCCTGCAGAGATCTCTCGGCCTATATGACGAGTGTCAGCAAATCATGTCCAGCGGAGGAGGTGCCAGTTCTGCATCCGGTGCGGGCTCCGGCGGTATGGTTGGGGCTGGCTCTGGCGGTGGGTCAGGTGAAGGCAGTGAGTCTGCCGCATCAGGCGCACAGGGCAAGGTTGGGCAAGAAGGTTCGGCTGGTGAAGACAGCGAATCTGCCGTATCAGGCGCACAGGGCAAGGTTGGGCAAGAAGGTTCGGCTGGTAAAATAGGAGAAGAGGCCCCTGTCGCATCCGTGGCCACTTCTGACATTCAAGGAACGGGAGGCTCAAAGAGCAGTTCTGTTCTCGCCAGCAGTTCTAAGGAATCCGAACAAGAAGACGGAGCTGAAGGTTCTGACCAAGATGGTCAACTGACACCCCGAAAGGCAGGGGATAACGCACGAGCCGATGGGGGACAAGACTCCACCCGAAAGAGCTCAAACGGAAACAATGGAACCACTCCAGAGGACGTACAGGAAGCCGACAACGACAGCGTTCTTGAAGCGCAGATTCGTGAGGCCGCAATGAGAGAAAAGGACCCGGAGGTACGAGCCCGTCTATGGAATGAATATCGCCGATACAAAGGGTTGCCACAGAAATAAGCTGTCTTTATCCGGAGCAAGGAGTAGCGCATGAAGTCGCTCAAAAAAATAACAACGAATATGATGATCCTATGGCTGTGTTCATTCATGGCTCTGGGGGGCTGTAAGACCCTCGGCACCAGCTCTCTTCCCCCCATTGGCCCTCCTTCCTCTTTGGAAACAACAGAGGTTACTGAGCAAATGACGGTTGAGATCGAGATCAGCAATAGGCCCCGGATGGACGTGATTGTTCCGGTGTTTGATCCGAACCTACCGGATGCTAATGACAACGATAAAGAAGAGGGAATTTGGCCCGAATTGCGTCGAGCTGAGGCAAAAAGATTCGCTTACAAGATGAAGCTGGCACTTGAGCAGACCCGCTCATTTGGGGCAGTACGAGTGACGCCCGACGCCACTGCCACCGGTGAGATATATGTCATAGGCAAAATCATCGAATCCAATGGTATGGATGTCGAGATTGAGGTCTCGGTTATGGATATTTCCGGTCATACCTGGTTCACCAAGTCCTTCGACCATGAGGTGAACGAGAAATACTTCGACTCAGAACGTAACAAGGGCAAGGACCCGTATGAACCGATATTTACAGCGGCGGCTCAGTATATTGTCGAGGAACTGAAGGATCAGGACGTTAAGCGTGCCGAGAATCTCAAGCGTTTGTCAAAGCTTCGTTTTGGTGCCAATTTTTCTGAGGCCTACTTCTCCCAGTATATTGATGAAAAGGGCGGCAAGGTCCGCATCACCGCCTACCCCGACTCCAGGGACACCATGATGACCCGAATCGAGGCCATTCGGTATCGAGATCAGATGTTTGTGGACGGCCTGCAGGACAACTACCGAGCTTTCAGCGACAAGATGGATGAGTCCTACATAATCTGGCAAGAGTCGGCTCTTAATGAACAGGTAGCCATAGCCGAGGTACGTCGAAAGTCTTTTGGTCAGGCCATTGGTGGTATTCTTTTGGTGGCACTGGCTGTGGGTGCTGTGGCTGTGTCGGGAGATGGTAAGATCTTATCCGATACGACTGGAGCCATCGCGGGGGCGACCTTGGCCGTTGTGGGTGCAGCCAAACTTATGGAAGCAGCTGATACGGCAGAAGAGGCGGAGTTCCACAAGGAGTCATTGAACGAGCTTGGGGAATCCTTGGACATTGAACTCGGCCCACAGGTGGTAGAATTCGAAAGCCAGACTGAGGAAATTACCGGCTCGGCCAAGGAGCAATTCGGTCAGTGGCGGCAATTCCTGCAGCGTATCTACGATCAGGAAAAGACTCCTGACGTGCAACTCTAGGTGTCTGGGCTGCCCGCCATGCTTGAAGACAAACTAAAAAGCTCAAAGCAGAATTCGAACAATGTGGTCCTCATTCTTTTGGCATCCATCGTTGTTCTCCTCGTCCTTGGCGGGTTGTTGACTGCTGAGTTCATATTCAACCCGGATAGTCACCAAGGGTCAGCGCATGGCTCAGAGGAACTCCAACAAGATGCGCTCGGTTTGGAGGCTCAGCCTAAACCCTCCAAGGCCATGGATGACTCCTTAAAAAAAGGTGCGGAGCAAACACAAACATCATCAGCTCAGGTGCGGCCTGTTTATCCTGACAATGGCAGGCTAGAATCCACAGAAGAAGAGCGTAAAGCATTCAAGTCCACGCTTCTTGAATATGAATCGACGATCAAGGCACTTGTTGAATCGCCCGAGTTCACAGCCTGGGACGCGTCTTCGCAAAAGCGGTTCTTGCAGATGAAAGATCAAATAATGGGCGACGTTGGGGCTGGTGAATATGCTCGTGCCCGCGACGAACTGGCTGAGCTTATCCGTCAAGCTACGAAAGTGATTAGCGAGCGGGACGCCGCTGTGGAGGAGGGCATCCAACAGACGAGAATTGCCCTAAAGGAGAATGCGCCGCAAAAGGCACTCGCTCATTTTTCAAGGGCACAGGAGCTTGCACCGCATTTGCCTGAAGTATTGGAGCTAGAACCTCGGGTGGCAATCCTGCCGCAGGTAGTGGAATTGCTCGATCAGGCACACCTAGCGCAGGTCCAGGGTGATACGAAAAGCGAGTTGGTGGCCTGGAAAGAAATAGCAAAAATCGATCCGACTCGCAGTGAAGCCAAGGACAGGATCATCATGATTCAGGACAGGCTTTTTCAGCAGACACTCTCGGTACACCTGCAAAAGACTATGGCAGCCATTGAGGTCCGCCAGCCGGATGCGGCCCAGAAAAGCTTGGACAAGGCTCGCAAGATGGCTCCCAAACTTGATGAGGTAGCCCTTCTTCAGCGTGAGATCGACACGCTCGCCAAAGAGCTTCGTTACAACGAATTTATCAATCAGGCGAGAGCATACGAAGTCAAGGATGATTGGTCCAGAGTCTTGTCCTCCTACAATGATGCAGCGACGATCAATCGTTCTTCAGCCGAAGTTGCAAACGGCATTAAGCGGGCCCAGGCCGTTTTAGGGATTCGTGCCGCCATCAATGAGAAACTGGGAACTCCATACAGGCTGTCCACCAAAATTGGTGAGAAACAAGCCCGCGAGCTTCTGCAAAATGTCAGAGGGGTCTTTGAAATCAGCCCGTCCATGGTGGTGCTGGCACAGAAACTGGAAGGGCTTCTGCAAATATATACTACGCCTGTGATGGTTCGCATCACCTCTGACGGCGAGACATTTGTGCAAGTCAAGGGCGTGGGTAAAGTCGGCAAGGTTACTGAAAAAAACATCCGAATCCGTCCAGGGCGCTATACCTTTGAAGGTAACCGGGACGGGTTTGTGTCGAAGGCAACAACAGTTGATATTCCGCCTTCTGGCAAACCTATGGTGGTCAATGTGGTTTGTGAGAATGCCATCTGAGGGGGCGTGCAAGACGGGCATGGCTAGGCACAAAAATCGGCTTCACACTAAAGCGACGCAAGGTTGATTCATCATTTTTTCTAGTGTTTGTATGTGCGGCTCTTTGTGTCAGACTCCTTCGACCGTGAGCCTGACCAAGTTGTAGTTCACGACCAGATGGAGAAGAGCCAAAATGGCGATTAAAAAGGACCAGTTTCGAGAAGCTTTGCGCGCCGGGCGAAGTCAGAACAGCGACAGGCAAGAGCCAGAATTGAACAAGCGACTAACGCAACGGTTGCAGCAGGAACAGGCGCAGCAGCGCAGATTACTCCTGGTGATCGGCGTGGTAGTGGGTCTGTTTCTTACGGTGGTGGCTGCTCTCGTCTATACAGCAGAAGGAACGACTGTTCTTGTCGAACCACAAGAGGCCGCAGAAAACGCTTCTGTAAGTATTGATGGATTCGGTCTCCTCTTGGGTGACTACGCCCTCGTCTTTAGTTCTGACCCCGCAGTCATTATCTCCTCTCCCGGCTACAAAACGACCAGAGCCGACTTTCCAAGCGGGGAGGAAGAAAGTCTGCTTGTCATCCTTCAAGAAAGCCCTGCCAAGTTATCGTTGAGGGTGGAGCCTGCATATGAAGACGCCAGGTGGACGTTGAACGGAATACTGGCTGGGACAGGGGCAACTCTCGAAAAAGAGGTTCCTGCCGGCGATTATGAACTCAAGGTAGCAAGCCTTTCCTTTATGCCGATGGATCGCAGCTTCACTGTAGAACGAGGTCAAGATTTTCAGGAGCTTTTCTTAGTTGAGCCGGTAAAGGGGCACCTTGATCTGGCATCCACACCTACAGGGGCGACAATTTATCTCAACGGTGAGGATATCGGCAGCACGCCCCAGACCATAGAGGTTCCTGGTGGGAAGTACGAGGTCAAGGTCAGCCTAGTAGAGTACTCGCCTGTCATTGAAACGATAACCATCACCTCCGCCAAGACTACAGCCAAGCGCGAGTACCATCTCTCCCTGCTACCAGGGGAGCTGACAGTCAACGTCTCGCCCAAAGGCGGCGTTCTTTTGGTCAATGGACTCAAGGCAACACCAGCCATGGGCAAAATCGTGCCCGTGCGAAAAAAAGTACTCATTTCCTATCAAGTACCAGGGTTTAGCAAGAAGACCGAATCAGTGACATTTGCCCCTGGCGAAAAACGTACCATCACCATGGACCTCAAGGCCGAGAATGGTGTTGTGGAAATTACATCGACCCCCGTGGCCCAAGTAGTAATGAACGGGGTAACTCTGGGGCAGGTGCCGCTCAAGGTATCCATGCCAACCGTGGAGCAAACCATTATCCTGCAGGCCAAGGGGTATGAAGCGGTCACGAGAAAGGTGATTCCCAAGAAGGGAGTGACGACTCAGGTACATGTCAAGCTTGTATCGAAAAAACAGGTGTCCATGGACAAGGCGGCGCAAGCTGCCCAGAGCGGGGGAAAGGGGAGTATTGTCGGTATGGACATGGCTCTTTTCAAGCCCGGTGGGGATGTATTTATTATGGGAGCTCCCCGCCATGAGCAGGGGCAGCGTGCAAATGAATTTCAACGCAAGGTTAAGCTGGTGCGTCCGTTTCTGGCTGGCAAATATGAAGTCACCAATGGGCAATATGCTCGGTTCAAAGGTGGTGTACAGGGGCCCCAAGACCAGCCGGTGGTGAACGTGACCTGGCTGGAGGCTGCGGCTTTCTGCAATTGGCTGAGTGTGCAAGAAAATCTGCCGGAGTTCTATGTGATTCAGGAGGGGCGGCTGCGCGGGATGAACAAGAAATCGAACGGCTATCGGCTACCCACGGAAGCCGAGTGGGAATGGCTTGCTCGAAAAGCTGGACGCAGGCAACAGACGGTTTTTCCTTGGGGTGACACGGACGCGATCCCCGAGGACGCGGGCAATATCGCCGACGAATCTGCTCAGGGGAAAACTAGATTCTTCGTGCCGGGGTACAATGACAACCACGCGGGCCTTGCTGTTGCGGGTTCCTTCAAGCCGAATAAATCAGGTCTTCATGATCTGACCGGCAACGTTGCCGAGTGGGTGAACGATCTCTACTCGTGGCAGGTGCCCAAAGCTGGTCAGCTTCTCATCGATCCCCTTGGCCCTGTGGCTGGGGACAGGCACGTTTACAAAGGCTCCAGTTGGCGATCCGGTACGCGCACGCCTCTTCGGGCCGCTTATCGGGAACCCTCTTCCCAAGGGAAGGACGATCTTGGATTTAGAGTCGCCAGGTACGTGTGCGTTGACGAATAATGGAGGAATCAAGAGTGAAATTCAAAACCAAAAAAATGCTCTTTATCGCGGGCATTGTCGCCCTAATAACGACGATTGCTTTTGGCATAGCCACAGCACGATCCAATCAGTCGTTTTTCAGCCTGAACACCCCGGCTTCGTTTCCGGTAGACATCTAGGAGACCTGCATGGGCACTATGATCAAGAATCTCTTGGCGCTGGTCGCCTCTGTCGTCGTGGTCCACATAAGCTACCTAGCCTACATTCGGCCACAGGCAAACAAACTGATCGATGCCGCGCGTGCGGCTGGCCAGGCCCCTCCCCGGGACCTTACAATTATCTTACGGGACTATGAGCAGGAAATATGCATCATTTTGCTTCTGTGGGGCGCATTTCTTATTGTCTCAAAATGCTTGGACATCATTCGAAAGGAACGTCACCTGTTCAATCTTGATCTCTACAAAGAGGCCGAAGAACATGCCATTGAGATTTCCAAGGAAAGCGGGGGGACCGACGTCAGTCAAAAAGATATCCTCGATGGCCTCGATAGCCTTCCCAAAAATCTGCGCGATACAGCCTTACTCAGCGTGTTGCGTGCAGGTCTTCGCCGCTATTTGATCACCGGCAACGTTCAAAATGCTGCAGATGCCATCGAGTCAGGCGTTGAGGCTTTCGGCTCTCGTATAGACGCGGAAAACTCGATGATTCGTTACATCATCTGGGCGATTCCGAGTATCGGCTTCCTTGGCACCGTCCGGGGCATCGGCGAGGCTCTTTCGCAGGCCAACCAGGCGCTTTCCGGAGATATTGGGGGCATGACCGGTAGCCTGGGCGTGGCCTTCAACTCCACGTTGGTGGCTTTGCTCATCTCCATCGTACTCATGTTTATGCTGCATCAGCTCCAGCGGCTACAGGACGGTCTGCTCGTTGACACCCAGAGCTACTGTGAAGAGATACTTCTGAACCGGATCAGTCGGGTTGATGAAGCGGCGTAGAAACAGAAACATCGCAGGTTCAAACCTGGCGTTTCTTGATGTCCTGGCTTGTGGCTTGGGAGCGGTAGTACTGTTGCTGACGCTCGCTCAGGAGCAGGTGTTCGGCCTCAACGGCGAAGAGCAGCGGTTGACCACGGAGTTGGTCGAGTTGCAGAGTAGCACCTCTGAAATCGAGAAGGAGATCGCCAGGATTACCAAGGTCGGTCAAGCGGTCAGTGATGAAATCATCAAAACCTCCGAGGCGTTGGCAGTGGTAAAGGACCAGGCTGCCCGCCAGTCGGACGTGGCCGACACAGAGCGTAAGAATAAGGCCTCGCTCATCGAAGGCATCAAGAAGATCAAGCTGAACAATCCAGAGGACGTGATAGAAACGCCCGATCAGTCCGGCGAGGAAGACTATCTCATCGGCCTGAAGGTTGAAGGTCAGCGTATTGCCATTCTCGTAGATTCCAGCGCTTCCATGACTGACGAAAATCTTATCGACATCATACGGCGCAAGAATTCGTCTGCTGAGGAGAAAAAGAAGGGGCCCAAATGGCGTCGAACGATACGCATCCTTCGCTGGCTGTTGGCCAGGCTTCCCAAAAACGCACAGGTGGCCGTCGTTGTCTATAACGAAAATGCCAAGAACCTCAGTAAGCGGCCATGGACCAGAGCAAACGATGAGAAGGGACTGACTACCATCCTGTCAAATGCCAATGCACTCGTACCCAGTGGTCCCACCAATCTGTCCAATGGACTCAAAGTCATTAAAGAACTCAATCCGTCTGATTTGTACGTCATCACCGACGGGCTACCAACTAAGGGGGATTCCGGCTGGGGGCGGCTCAACGTGTTTTCTGGCTGTAACTCCATCTTGGGCAGCTCAAGCAAAATATCAGGCGAGTGCCGAGCCCGGGTGTTTGTGGAAAGTATAAAACATAGCGGATTGCCGCGCTCTCGCAAGGTAAACGTGATTTTGCTTCCAATCGAAGGAGACCCCCATGCTCCCAGGTATTACTGGGAGTGGACGGCATTAACCGGCGGGCTGCTCATTGCACCTGCCCAGGATTGGCCATGAGAAGAAAGAACCGCGAACTGGACATTTTCAGTCTGTCGTTTCTTGACGTTTTTGCGTGTGCTTTGGGGGCATCCATTCTGTTGGTGTTGATTTCAAACTTCAATAAGAGCAACGCTGTCGTCCCGGCAACAGAGGGGATCGAGGACAAGCTCGAATTGATCCTCTCCGAGGAGAAGAAGTTTCAAGGTCTTGAGCAGGTCCTCGCCGAAAGGACGCAGGGCCTTTCGGACAGCAGGCTGCTTCTGCAGCGTCTGAAACAATTCATGGCCGACCAGAAAATGGGAGTCGGGGCGACTAGCCAGGAGCTGGACAAACTCCAAGAGGAGAATGAAGGCCTTGCTCTGGTGCAGTCGTCGCTGACGAAGTCCGCAGCCATCAAGCCGAGTTCTGCCACTGTGCGCGACAAAGAAGAAGTGGGTGGTATTCCGGTGGACAGTGAGTATATCATATTCATAATCGATACGTCGGGCAGCATGAAGGCAATTTGGTCCCGGGTGCTACGGGAGATGGAGCACATTCTGGAGATTCATCCACAGGTGAAGGGTTTTCAGGTGCTCAACGACAACGGATTTCATGCCCTTTCCGGGTATAAGGGAAAGTGGATTCCGGACTCCAAGTCGCGGCGCAAGGCCATTTTGAGGCGCTTGGACGATTGGGACCGTGCTTCCAACAGCAGTCCGGTGGAGGGGCTTGAGAAGGCGTTGCGGCAATATGCACTCAAGGCAACCACCCTCTCAATCTACATTATCGGCGATGACTACTCGGGAGCGGCGTTCGATCAGGCCCTAGACTCCATCAACCGGTTGAACAGGTCTGGGAGCAGAGGAAAGCGCCATGCCAAAATCCACGCGGTCGGGTTCTTGTCGGAAAACACCACGGGACGGTTTCCCATTCTCATGACGGAAGTGACAAGGCAAAATGGTGGAACGTTCATAGCGCTGCCGTACTAACCTCTAGGGAAGTACTGATTAATTCAATTTTCAGGAAGTGTTGTAGAATTATTCGCTGGCAAGGCGCAAGAAAACCTCAAGGCCGACGCGTACTTCCTGTACGCTAGGATTTGATGTTTTTAAAGCAACGAAGCCAGCGGACAATTATGCAGTGCTTCCCTAGGGGGAGCCCATTTAGTATGATGAACAACTGGGGCCAAGACAAGCCTAGAAGAGAATCCAAAGGAAAGGATAGCTCTTCGTAGTTTTTCTGGGTCGTAATAGTTGTCTCGCCATTCAAATCACTCATACTGGAGGTTTCTCTGTCTTAGGGGCCAGTGCTGCTCGCGTTAGTTTCAATCCACGCCCCCGTGTAGGGGGCGACTTTTAATCTTGTGTTCAAAATTTTTTATTATTTCGTTTCAATCCACGCCCCCGTGTAGGGGGCGACACTCACCGGACTTAGCCCAAGCCCGCACCACAAAGTTTCAATCCACGCCCCCGTGTAGGGGGCGACATCCTGCAGCCCACTCCGCGTGGGTTGATAGCCAGTTTTAATCCACGCCCCCGTGTAGGGGGCGACCGTCTGAGCATGGGTCAACTTTTGTCCACGATATTGTTTCAATCCACGCCCCCGTGTAGGGGGCGACTATCTGAGCGGATGTATGGCCTTGGTAGTATCCAGTTTCAATCCACGCCCCCGTGTAGGGGGCGACTGGCCCGGTAAGACGATCTATGGAGATATCAAGGGTTTCAATCCACGCCCCCGTGTAGGGGGCGACGTGCGCTGGAGATTCCGGCAGGCAGCACCGAGGGCGTTTCAATCCACGCCCCCGTGTAGGGGGCGACGTTACTGCGACGCTCATAGGCACATTGGAGAACAGTTTCAATCCACGCCCCCGTGTAGGGGGCGACACCGCAACGAGGTCGAGGCCGGGTTGCGGCGAGAGTTTCAATCCACGCCCCCGTGTAGGGGGCGACTGACAGTAAGACTACCGAGTCTCAAATCCTTGCAGTTTCAATCCACGCCCCCGTGTAGGGGGCGACCACACCGGACAAAATAGCCAAGACCAGCAAACAAGTTTCAATCCACGCCCCCGTGTAGGGGGCGACTTTTGTGATGAACTAAACTTATTACAAGATAAGTTGTTTCAATCCACGCCCCCGTGTAGGGGGCGACTCAACAGTGGATCCGGTAAAGCCGGTGACAACGCGTTTCAATCCACGCCCCCGTGTAGGGGGCGACAGCGTTGGACACTCTGTCTGAATGGCGAGAGCTTGTTTCAATCCACGCCCCCGTGTAGGGGGCGACCATTGCTGAAATACGACCCCGTTACGCACTCATTGTTTCAATCCACGCCCCCGTGTAGGGGGCGACCAGAGATAACGCTGTCAAACTCAGTCAGCAAGAAAGTTTCAATCCACGCCCCCGTGTAGGGGGCGACGCCCTGAACCTGTCTAGATTCGGGCTGTGATTGTTGTTTCAATCCACGCCCCCGTGTAGGGGGCGACGGTGGAGTGTTGAAGTCCTTTGGTGGTGCGTGTTATGAGATGCGGAATCGCGAACCGTAAACACAGCAACACTCCGAAAAATGTTTTTTCTATGTAATAAGTTGTAACATTTTGTTATTATTGAAAATCTAAGCGGTGCGAACTTCCCGGCATTTTGCGAACAGCTTGGGGTTCGCACTACAGAATCAGGACGTCTGTTTCCGGATCATATGTACTCCCGCAGCCATGCTGCTCCACCCGGCGTTGCCAGTTTTTGCCCAAAAAATAAAAACGAAGGTTGTCCCTTTCTTCGGCGTAAGCCTCCAGCAGGCGATGTCGCAATTGAGCCCATTGGGCCGGGTCAACCACACATTCAAATACGGAATATTGAACGCGTTGCCCATAGCTTTCGCAAATTTTGGCAATCCTGCGGAGGCGGCGTGGACCGCCCGAATCCTCGAAACTAACGTCATAACTTACCAGAACAAGCATACTTATTTCCAGAAATATGGCGGGTAACCATCCAAATCACCACGGATGCACCGTGCCATCAGTTGCGCCTGCACATGAAACGCAAGGCCAATGGGGATGCGCTCATTGAGAAATGGATGTGTGACTTCGTCCTGCTTGCGCTTTTGCCATGCAGTCAAAACCACTTTTCGTGTGTCATCGTCCATAAATACAGCACCACTTTCCTTGCGCACAAAACCCCGTGCGCGGACCTCTCCACGGTTGATGAGTGACAAGACCAGCCTGTCCGCCAAAAAGGAACGAAATTCCTCCATCACGTCCAGAGCGAGGCCCGGTCGCCCCGGTCTGTCGCGATGTAGAAAACCCACTTGCGGATCAAGCCCTACCGCCTCCAGCGCAGATCGGATGTCATGTGCCAGCAAGGTGTATACGAACGAAAGCAGGCAGTTGACTGCGTCCAGTGGAGGTCGGCGGTTTCGACCATTGAAGAAAAATGTTTCCCGTCCCTGCAAAATTGTCTGATCAAACACCGAAAAATAGGCGTTTGCCGCTTGTCCTTCCATGCCACGTGCCTCTTCCACGGAGAGATCTGACCGCAGGCGTTGGGCACTGTCGTCAAGGGAGGAAATCACTTGCTTGACGGCGGCTGCGTTTACGCGGTCCCCATGATCGCGCAGACAACGCCGCAGTACGGCTCGTGAATTGGCGACCTTGCCTGCAATGACAGATCGCGCCATGCTCGCTGAGGCTCTGGAATCGTCCGCCTGCCGGTATTGCGCTCGGCGGAGCAGGACATTTCCGCTCTGCGGACCGCGCACTCCCGCAAGAAATCGTCCCCGCTCGGTCAGAAAGGACAGCGTCACTCCCTTTTCCCCGCAATGTCCGAGCAGAAACGGGCTGCATAGTACATTGCCGAAGCAGACAATGCCGTCGAGCACATGGACGGGGAATCGTTTTTTATCGCCATCCTCGGAGCGCACCACAACGCATTCACCATCTTTGGAGAGATAGCTACCCTGCGATGTGACGTAGAGCGTGTTTAATAATTTTTTCATTACTCCAGCCCGTTGAGTAGGTAGGTTGTCACATTCTTGCGAGTTTTGGGCATACATGCCTCCTTTAATGAACAGCCCCGGCAGCGCGTGCCGAAATTGGCCACAGGGATCGTTCCGCTTTCGATCATCACATGCATGGCGTTGCAGTTTCGTTCAACCGCGTCACGTAGTTCGTTGTCCAAAGTGACGCGTTCCCGGCGGCGGGGTTTGCCATAGAAAATGGCTCCATGCCTAATGGTTACGCCGAGCATCTCCTCTAGACATATCGCCTGTGCACAAAGCTGTGCGCGGTCCCAGTCCTCAATCTTGGGGCTGCCGCGTTTGTATTCCACCGGATAAGGAATTTTTTGGCCATCCGGTCCGGGCCGCATTTCCACAACGTCGGTAATGCCATACAGTCCCAGTCGTTGACTTCGTATGGGTACGGTCCGGTCTTCGGCAATGCCTCCGCGCCGCCCGGAAGCCCCGGAATCGGCGCGGAGGTGCAAAAGCCTTCCTTCGGTGGTGAATCGGTTTTCGATCCACACTTTTTCCACATGAATCAGCGCGCATTGCCGGGGGCAATACATATAGTGCTGCAATGCAGAAAGCGGCAGGGTGCGGTCCATGGCTAGAAGTGTATTTTCATTGCGACCTCGGCGGGGATGGCGGATTCGTCCACGGCAACTGTATAATCCTTGAATGCCCGGGCCGGGCCGTCGCCGTTTCGTGAGATGGTCACGGCTTCGAACAGCGTGTGTGCCGGGGCATTGCCCAGCGTATCTTGGTGCTTGAACACGACCAGGCCGCGTGCGCTCATCTTGCCCCGTGCGGCCGAGTGGTCGTGGTCAAACATGTTTGTCAATGCCTGCCAGAACAGTGCAAGGTCGTCCTCGGAAAATCCGGTTCCCTTGTCGCCAGCGGCAAGATGTGCGGAGATAAACCCTTCGGCCCGGTACAGAGCATAAGGCACAATGTGTTTGCGGCCCATGGTGCGGTTGTCGCCATCCTGCGCCTTGGCCTCCTTCTCGGTTTCCACGGCCATACGGGTGATGGAAATCTCGGCGGGAATGATCGGCTCCACGCTCTTGGCAAAGGTCAACTGCACGGGGCCGCGCACCTGGCCGCAGTTGTTTTCTTTGGTGGACATGACCGCCCCAAAGGTTCGTACATCAAAGAAGTTGGCGCACATCCACTTGCGGGCAGCGGTAATTTGATCTTCTTTTTTTG
The DNA here is from genome assembly GCA_016342345.1 of Pseudodesulfovibrio sp. Lineage (GTDB taxonomy): Bacteria > Desulfobacterota > Desulfovibrionia > Desulfovibrionales > Desulfovibrionaceae > Pseudodesulfovibrio. The sequence goes on from JAEINO010000042.1 coordinate 13,757, forward strand.
TGAGTTTCTTGACCTCTTCGGTCTTGTACGCAGGCTCGCGTGTCAGAGAAAGAACACCTTTTTCTGCAATGTAAATGTTGTAGCCTTCCTTTCCGGGCTTGGCTATTTCCACAAAGTTGCGAATTTTGCGTTTCAGGCAGACATCGGTGACCAAGCCGTGGCCGGTTTCCGGGTCTATGCGCGGGGTGTTGCCCGCATCAGGGTCGCCGTTGGGGTTGCCGTTTTCCACGTCGAACAGGTAGACGAATTCATAGCGATTGTTGATGATGGTCATGGTTTAGTCCTCCGTTTTATTGTCTTTTTTGGTAAAAAAATCCTGGCGCTGCTGATAGTATCCGAGGATGAACATTCCCTGCTTTTCCGATGACATGGAAGCCGGGAATCCGGTTGATGCGTCAATACCGCCAATGATGTCCTGAATCTGTTTTTCGAGAGTGACAGCCCATCCTGGTTTGTCTTTGCGAATCTTTGCCAGCCCGTGCTGGGCGTTTTTGAGAATGATGGGGAACGACCGCCCCGGCGTTGCCGCGGCCGAGCTGAAAAAGCGGTCACGTACCGTGGCGTTTGCGCCGGGAATAGCTTCTTCCTGAATCCGTTCAACAATGGCAAAAAGTCTGCCTAGACGGTAGCCGATGTCCGTGTTTGTCGTATCAAGTGTCATATGAATCTCCTGGTTCCTGTTGCGAACGAGAAAGGCCTTTATGATTGCCGCCCGCAGATAATTGATTTCTCTGTCGGCTCGGATGCGCCCGAGGACCGCTGAGAGAAGTGTCTGCGGGTACGGCTGATTATGAGTGATGGCGCGGAGGAGTTGGCCGGACAGAAGCGGCGAGATGTTTTTGGAGTCCCGCTGCGGGGCCAATTCCCTGAGCAACTGCCATGGAGTAGGGTGCTCGGGATCGGCATCGAAACGACGTTGCAAGGTCAGTGCCCGGTAATGCTTCCCGAGGTTCTCTGCCATATCGCCCACGGTTGTCACATGCCAGAACCGCACGGAGATGCGTGCTGCATTCGGTGACAGGCCGAGTACGTAAAACGGGACATCCTCCCGTCCCAACTCCTGCGGGTATTTCCCTTTGGAAATAGTCGACAGATAGCTTTCCAGCCGGTTGATCAGAGCTTCGTCTTCGGCTTTTTTGGCGCCCATGCCGAAGGCGAACAATGTGTGGGCTTCGCCCGGACCGTCGGACCAGAACACGATGGTCGTGTCGCCTACCTGCACCTTGTGGTTGCTGTTCGGGGCGAGCAGGTGATTCAGGGCCGTGGTGTAAGCAAAGGCGGCCAACTCCGAAACCGGGGCGTTCCGGTTCTGCTTTTTGCCGAACGAAATCGCTGCATCAAAGTTGAATGAAATGATCGAGGCCCCCGCGGTCTGCGCGCCCGGTACGCCCTTGATTTTGGCATGTGTTGACGGGATGGGAGCCTGCTCGCCCGTGACCAGGCACATGGCCGTGTCACCGCCTTCGGCGGCAGCACAATGATTGCACCACGCCTTACGAAACGCGGGGCGGTCGTGCAGAAATCCGGGTTCGCCATCGAGCTGGAAGACGATGTTCCAGCCGATGATTTCTTCCCATCCATGCAAAGCCTCTGCCTGTCCCGGTTCCCACATTTCAAGAAACGCTAGCAGGGATCTTGCGCCTTCGTCCTCCACGCCTTCCAGCACGGCCATTGTCTTTTTTTTGAAGGCCTCATGGGTTTGCGTCGTGCGTTCGGGCTTGCCCTTGTCGTCAGCGCCGAGCACGTAGCCGGTGTTGTCCCAGGCAAAATTCGACGCAACTCCAGACGCACGCACCACCGGTCCCGGCACCTCGATACGCCGTGCCCTTCCTTTTTCGTCGCGCAGGTCCAATGGTTTGCCCACCAGTTGCCCCTGCTGGTCCAGCGTCAGGCAGAAATGCACTCCCTGCCTGCCAAAACCATATTCCGGCACATCCGCATCCGGGTCTTCCCGCAGGAGGTTGTAATATTGATTCAATGCGTAAAGAATCATGTGGTCATCACCCCTTTGCGGCAGTCGATGATGCCTTTTTCCAGTGTTGGACGGAAAAAGAAGGGTGTCATGTCTGCTGCATAGTTGATGTCATAGAGCATCCAGCCAAGGTCCCGGTCCGGTTGGTCCGCCAGCAACGATACGGGAATTGCGCCAGTGACCGGTTCGAAAAAAGCCGCGAACTCCCGGCACCCGAGGTAGGGCCGGTGAAAGCACTGTCCCTTTTTGGCTCGGCGGTTGAACATGTCCAGATGTTTGCCATCGTTATGGTCCTCACCGGACGCATACTCGAAATGGGCCTCGATGACGTATTCCACGTTTCGGAGGACCATGGCGGCCCGCTGACATCTCGCTTCCTCAATCGACACTCGAATCGGCGTATTATCCGTTTGCGCCTTTTTAATCCATGCTAGTTTGATTTTGACGTCCTTTTTATCGGTCCCCACCTCGTTGCGGCGCACGTTGTCGAACCGGATGGGCTGCATCACATGGATGCGGTCGATCTCCCATCGGATCGCCGGTTTCCAGTAGACGGCTTCAAGAATCCCTCGCGCTGCTGAGGGCGTCATCACGTCATAACTGACGCGTTCCACTTTCATCTCCGGGCGGGTAAAACAGGCATACTCGCCCCAAACTCTGAGTTGTATTCCAGACACGAATTTCACCTCCGTGTTTTTATGTACCTATGAAATAAAGGATTCCGGGCCTGACTCTTCAGAAAACGTCAGCCCGAATTGTTCGTTGTAAAATTCCATGCGGCAGAGCACTGCATAGGTGTCCTCGATCATTTCAACAGCTCCGGCCTGGTCGAGTGTCCTGAACTGATTGTCATAAATCTGTACGGTGTACTGTTGCAGATCGCGCAGGATTCTGCCGGGGTGTTCGGCGTACTGCAATGCGTTCACAAGCTCGTATGCCCGGTCGCTACGGGGGATGATGATAGGGACCATGATGTTTTCGATCAGCCGGAATTTTTTTGCGGCCTTGCGAAAAGACCACTCCCCGGCATCATTGTTCAGTTCCCGCATAACCTGCTTTTTATCGAGCACATCCTGTTGGAGCCAATAATGCAGTTTGAAGAAATGTCGAATGGCATCCGGCGAAAACGGGTCGTCAGTGTTGCGGAGCACTGATTCCGTATGGCGAGCCGGTCCTTTGAATGCACGAGGCAACCCTTCTGCGGGATTGAAAATGGAAACCGGAGCCGGTTCATCCCGTTCTCCCTCCCGGTTGCACCGCCCGGCGGCTTGGGTGATGGAGTCCAACCCCGCGATTTCACGGATGACTTCCGGGAAGGAAATATCCACACCCGCCTCGACCAATTGGGTGCTGACAACCCGGCATGGCTCCTTGTCCTTCAGCTTTCGCCGAATCTCCGCCAGCCTTTCGGACCGGTGTGCCGGATACATCAACGCGCTCAAGTGGAGTGCACCAGGCTCGTCTCTTACCATCTCAAAGAGTTCAGCGGCCCGACCGCGCGTGTTGACAATGCACAAGACCTGTTTACATTCGCACACCATGTCTGCCACTTGGGCTAATGTCATATCGCCGCAGTCATGCAGTTTGGTCCGCTTGAATGCCTCATGCATACGCCTGGGTGAGGGCGCGAGTTCGCGCTGGTCGTCAAGACCAGTCAAGCCACAGGCAAAATCGTCTTTTTTCAATGCGGGTTGGGTTGCGGTACACAAAACCACACTGGTCCCGTAGTTGGTGGCGAGCTCTTCCAGGGCTCGCAGGCATGGATCCAGAAATTCCACGGGCAACATTTGTGCCTCGTCAAGGATGATGACCGAATTAGCCAAATTGTGCAGCTTGCGGCATTTGGACGGCTTGGCCGCGAACAATGATTCGAAAAACTGTACGTTGGTGGTGACGATCACTGGCGCGTCCCAGTTCTCGCATGCAAGCCGATGCCTTCGTGCTTCAAGTGATTCCCGGGCGGTGTCCTCGGCGTTGAAAACAGTCTTGGCGTCAAAGGTGCTGTGGTGTTCGATGACGGACAGGTCCGGAAATATTTTTCGGAAAACATGGGCGTTTTGTTCAATGATCGAGGTGTACGGGATGACGTAGACGATGCGCCGCTTGCCGTGCAACCGGGCATGATCCAAGGCAAAGGCCATGGACGTGAGCGTTTTGCCGCCTCCGGTGGGCACGGTCAGGGTGAATAGACCCGGCTCCAGAGCCGCCTTGCTCCGGCAATGATTCAGGATTTCGGCGCGCAGGTCGTTGATGCGTCCCGGTTTGTCGAAGGTGGCGAGTTTGCGGTCCAGAGCCTTGGCAAGTTTGTCAAGAGACGGACCCTGAACGCGCCATGTGCTTTTTTCGGCGTCCATAAAGGCTTCGGTGTCGAGGAAATCCGCATCCACCAACGCGGAAAACAGCATGCGTGTCATAAATGAACACTGAAATGCGTGACGCGGTGGGAAAGGCAGATCCGGTTCTCTCAAATCGGTAAGCGGATTTTTAATGTCGTCCGGCAGGAGAAATGCTTTTTCAATGAGGGTTTCCAGTGAACTGCCGTTTTCTGTGCCGTAATAATCCGGCAGTCCTCCGTGATGCCCTGCGACACAATAGGAGGTCATTCGGCCGAACACGGTGCCGAGGTCGTGGAGGAGTCTTGCTCCGGTCCCCTTGTGATCTGCATGGCCGGAGTATTCGTTTGTCAGCCGTTGCTGAAACCGGGGGTTGCATTTTCCGATATCATGAAGCAGGCCGAGAATCCTCCCCCATTCCTCCGCCTTGAACGCCTCGGCGAACTCGGTGGCCTGTCGCGCCACATTGTGCAGGTGCTCATCCAGTCTTTGCCATTTTTCCCGGTCTGTATTTTCTTTTGTATGTGCGTAGAGAACCAATATATGCTCCCATTTTATGAGTTCAATTAACATACAAAAAAAGGTAAGCAAATAGTACATACCGAATAATTATTGTTTCAAGGATAGGTAGCATGGTTAGCTTTGGAAAAGTTGTTTCAATGTCTGTCCGCCATTTGTCGCCTTGTTCTTTTTCGAGGATAAAGAACGTCAAAAGTGCAAAAAGTTACGAGCTTTCTTGAATGCCATTCTTGGGGGCATTCAACATAATAAAAAGGACTTATTCGCCGCCAGGTCTATTAGGGAAGCACTGCATAATTGCCTTCTGGCTTCGTTGCTGCAAAAAAATCAAACCCTAGCGTGCAGGAAGCACTCGTCAGCCTTGACTTTTTTGCGCGCCTTGCCAGCGAACAATTATACAGCACTTCCTGAAGATTGAATTAATCAGCGTTTCCTTAACCTTCTCTTAACCAGTTTCCCGATACTCATCGGGCATGCGAAAAAACAAGATATTCTTTTTCATGAGATGGTCGGCTCTGTTGGCCTCGATTGCCGTGCTGGCCGGGTGTGTCTCTCGTATGGATTTACCTGCCCAGAAAGCGGTGCTTGAAAGCCAGCTTCCGCAATGGTGGGTTGTCCCTCAGGTTCAGTTTGGTTTGGCTGAGGATATCGCCGGGCTCGTCGATAATCCTGAAGTTCAGGCGCTTATTCAGGAAGCGCTTGATGCAAATCTTGATCTGGTAGCCACGGCTTACCGATTAAAAGTGTCGGGGCTTCTTCTCAGTGTTACTTCTTCTGCCCTTCTGCCATCTTTGACGGTGGGGGGGGAAGTGCTGCACGTATAAACTCTTCCGGTCGACAAATGGCTTCCTTTGCTGTCCGCTCCGATGTGAGCTGGGAATTGGGCCTGTGGCAGCGGCTGGCGGATCAGCATGATGCTGCGTCGTTGGAGGTCAGGGACAAGAGTGATGACTATGCCCTTGCTCGTAATGCTCTTGCTGCCAGAGTCCTGCGCAATTGGGTTGATCTCGCTGCCAAGAAACAGGCCGTTGCTATTGAACATAAGCGTATCAGGGCATTGGTGAATACCGAAGAGATCATTCTTGAACGGTACAACTTTGGCATCGGAAACCTCGAAGATCTTGATGCCGCTCGTACCAAGTCGGAAGCGGCTCGCGAAGTTTTGGCAAGTCGCGAGATCGAGGTTGGGAAAGCGCGCCGAGCCTTGGAAATTCTTTTGGGTAGATACCCGTCTGGTGCAATCTCCGGTGATACGGATTTGCCTGCTGTAACGACTCCGGTTGTGGCTTTGCCTTCCGAGCTGTTAGCCGATCGTGCTGACATCCGGGCTGCTTGGAACCGTGTGCGCACATCTGACTTGACCGTGGCCGCGGCTAATAAGGCCATGCTGCCATCCTTCAAGATTACTGCCGACATTTCAAATACATCCAAAACGATCAGTGACCTCGCTTCCGGTGTTGCCATTTGGAATTTGGTGGGTTCACTTTCACAGCCCATATTCATGGGTGGCAAACTGAAGGATACCGCAGTGGTCCGTTCTGAAGAGAGCAAGGCTGCGTGGGAGGACTACCGCAAGGTCGTGTTGAACGCGATGTCTGAAGTCGAGAATTCGCTGGCTGCCGAGAAAGGCTTGGAACGGCGCAAAGAGCATCTAGCCAAGTCATTGAAACATGCTCGTCAGAGCCGTCTTGATTATGAGCAACGCTACAGGGAAGGACTTTCCGACATTATTAATCTTTTGAGTGCCGAGGAGACGGAATTGAATACGGAAGTCAGTTTGCTTCAGGTGCGTTCTCTGCAACTGGACAATCGTATTCAGCTTGCATTGGCTATCGGCCTGAGTGCTGACAAGAATCATGTTTTGAACAATGAAAACAATTCCACGGAGAAATAGTCATGAAAAAATATATACCTATAGTTGGCGGTTTTACCTTTCTAGCTATAGCCTTCATCATTTCCATTTTGATGTTTTCATGGCCTGTAACTGCCAGCGTTCAACCCAAAGTGTTCACTCCGATGCCAGTGTCAGTGGTTCCTGCCAAGTCCGGCAGTTACCATGCTTCGATTCAGGCCTTTGGGAAAGCCTCCCCGTATTGGAAAACCGACATTGTCGTGGCTGTTTCAGGAAGGGTTGTCAGCCTCTCTCCTTCCTTTGACTGCGGTCAGCGTGCTGAAAAGAACGCGCTCCTGGCCGTGATCGAAGATGTGGAATACCGCTCTATCCTCGCGGCTCGGCAACGGGAACTGGCCGACGCCAAACTTGCCTATGTCCAAGAACAGCGTAAAGTTTCTCAGGCTCAAAAGGACTGGAAACGTATGGGGAATGGCAGAAAACCGTCCTCTCCGCTTGTCTTGCGTAAACCGCAACTGGAAGTGGCGGCTGCGCAGGTCAGGGCGGCAGAAGGCGCGCAGGCAAAGGCACTCAACGATGTTGAGAATACGCGCATTGTGGCCCCCTATGGTGCGGCGGTTATCGAGCGAAAAATAGCTATTGGTACCTATGTGACGTCTGGCACGGTTGTCGGGACTGTCTATGGAACGGATCGGCTGGAAGTGCGGTTCCCTCTCACGGAAGAACAGTGTCGCTTGCTCGCTCTGGATGGGAATGACAATGCCACCGAGCGTGGTAATGCCATTCCCATGGTCTCCGTGACAGACCCCAATGACAAATGGGTTGGTACGCTGACCGGTATGGATATGGAGATTTCTGACAAGACGCGACAGCGGACAGCAATTGTGCGCGTGGATAATCCACTTGATGGTGATCAGTTGCTGCTGCCCGGTTCCTTTGTGAAGGCGACCATTTCTGGCGTACGCGTTGAGAATGCCATTGCGGCTCCCGAGAATTCTCTCACTCAAAATGGAAATCTTTGGTTTGTCGATGACAGCAATTCGTTGCAATGCATCAATCCCACCGTTCGCTTTCGCAAGGATGGGAAAATTTACATTGATGCACCTGCCGAGATTGAACAATTGAATATTGTCGTTCACCCGATGAACACGTATTTGGCTGGCACGGCGGTTACCCCTCTACAAAGTGAGATGATATATGAATAGTCCTAAAAATGGAGGGCTGATCGCTTGGTTTGTTGAGAATCCCATTGCAGCTAATTTGTTGATGTTCCTTATATTGACCAGCGGAATAATGGTTGGCATGAATCGTCCCATGCAGGCTTTCCCTCATTTTCCTCCCAAGAATATTACCATTGAAGTTAAGTACCCCAGTAGCTCGGCCGAAGTAGTAGAGCAGGGTGTGACAATCAAAATTGAAGAAGCACTTACTGGTGTTACTGGCGTCAAAAAGATTACAAGCACCTCAACTCGAGTTTCTTCAACAGTTACTGTTGAGAAGGCGCAGGAAGGAATATTCTCTCGATAAGCTGATGCGCGATGTAAAGCGTAAAGTTGATGCTATTGGAACCCTACCTGAATTGGCGGAAAAACCTGTAATATCGCAGGAAGAACTGCATGATCATATTTTGTATATCAGTCTGTTTGGTGATGCGAACCATGTTACGCTTCAACAATTGGCAGATAGGGTTAGAACTAAATTACTCACACAAAGCAGTATTAAAAAGGTGGAGTATAAAGGGCGTGAGTCTCGCGAAATATCTGTTGAGATCAATGAAGCAACGCTTCAGGCATATGGTTTGACTTTGGACAGTATTGCGTCTCGTATTAACAGTGAATCCGTGAGCGACTCCAGTGGTCAATTGAGGACTGATCTATCCACCATCACACTGCGCTCAGATGATCAAGCCTACCGTGAAAATGAGTTTAAAGACATTATCGTTATGACCACGGATGACGGTGCTGTTATTCGATTGGGCGACATCGCCACCGTGGGCGATGGATACGAAGAAAATCTAGTTTTGAATCGGTATCAGGGCAAGCCTGCAATTACGTTGGAGCTGGTTACTGTTGGAGCTGAAGACGTCAATGCCACGGTCCGTCAGGCAAAAACTGTCCTTGCAGAGTTACAGGAAAGTGGAGAAATTCCGCGTCAAATCAAGGTCGTTTCTTGGTTTGATCAGAGCGAATACATTCGGGATCGAGTCTCTCTGCTGCTTAATAATGGTTTGACAGGTATGCTTTTGATTGTGCTTGTGCTTGCGTTGTTTCTAAATTTCAAGATCGCCTTACGGGTGTCAGTCGGTGTGCCTGTAGCAATCGCAGGCACACTGGCGCTCATGAGCGACACTTTTCTCGGGTACACCATCAATGAAATGAGTACGTTTGGTTTCATAGAGGTAATGGGATGGACCCGCCCCTTGAAAAGCTCTTTGGCTTTTTCACCGGGGTCAGCTTAAGCTGCCACCAAGTTTGTGCATGACGTACAAGCTCAAACGTAAGGAAGCGGGTCCATCCCATTACCTCTCCTCTTGACAAATACGTTGCACTACTGAGGACTACTTTATTGTAGAAATCCCTCCTTGGGCAGCTTTCATTGAGGATTGAGGCGACGTCGAAGTTACCGGGGTTCCGCCGGGAACACCTTGTGTTGGCGTGCCACCAGAAGCAGCGCTGGACATGGGGACCTTGCTGATCACCTGATTGACCGATGCTGGACCGGAATCAGTATTGGCGTTAAATATATTAACATCCTTTTCCGTTTTCCGTTTTACACCACCAGCAGCATTAATATTCGTGCCGGAATCCGTTTTAATATCCGTGTTCACGAGTGTTGTCTTGCCATCAGAGGAGATATTCAGCACTCCACCTGTTTTGATCATAGCCCCCTGGTTTTGAACGCTTCCGCCACCGCCAACTCCGACGAACACACTGGTCGTGTTGTCAGGGTCCTTGGCCGTTGTTGCAGAGTTCTCAACTTCACCACCCCAATTGGTGGATACTCCAGGCTTTGTGGAAACCAGAGGTTTGGCATCCATCGTTCCGATTGAAACGCTACTGCGCGCAGGCTTCGGTGTCGTGGGCACTGGTGGCGGTGTCTTTGTAGCAGAAGTACTTGACGTTTTCGTCTTGTCTGAGACTGCGCCAGGTCGTTGCGGCTTCGGTGCCGTGGGCACTGGTGGCGGTGTCTTTGTAGCAGAAGTACTTGACGTTTTCGTCTTGTCTGAGACTGCGCCAGGGCGTTGCGGCTTCGGTGCCGTGGGCACCGGCGGCGGTGTCTTTGTAGCAGAAGTACTTGACGTTTTCGTCTTGTCTGAGACTGCGCCAGGTCGTTGCGGCTTCGGTGCCGTGGGCACTGGTGGCGGTGTCTTTGTAGCAGAAGTACTCGACGTTTTCGTCTTGTCTGAGACTGCGCCAGGTCGTTGCGGCTTCGGTGCCGTGGGCACTGGCGGCGGTGTCTTTGTAGCAGAAGTACTCGACGTTTTCGTCTTGTCTGAGACTGCGCCAGGGCGTTGCGGCTTCGGTGTCGTGGGCACTGGTGGCGGTGTCTTTGTAGCAGAAGTACTTGACGTTTTCGTCTTGTTTGAGACTGCGCCAGGTCGTTGCGGCTTCGGTGCCGTGGGCACTGGTGGTGGAGTTCTCTTGGCAGCTGTTGCGGAAGGCGACGGTTTAGTTGGTGGTGCCGTCTTCTTATCCATAGAACCTGCTACGGTAAAACCGAAGCTTGAGTCTGTGTTTTTCGTGGTTGTAATATTCACATCGTCTGTTGCAGCTATATTGGCGTTGCCTGTGGTCTCGAGGTTGGTGCCAACGAGATTCACATTCCCTCCGCCAGCGGAGATGTCAATACCACCTGCGCCTGCAGTGATGCTGCCTGCTTTTTGTATGGTCTTATCTTTCTTCTGGAATTGCGCACCGAAAGTTATGGATTTCTTTTTCTCAGGAGCGGCTTTTGTGTCAGCATTCGGTGGTGTAGGCATTACGGGAACCGAAGATGGCGGGGTGGCCGGCGGTGTCGGATTTTGCTTGTTCTTCAGCTCCTGCATGATCGAACCGTGGTTTTTTTGCCAAGTGGTCAAGGCTTCGGAACTCGATTTGCTGCCGTCTGAACCTTGCGTTCCACCAGTACCGAGGTTCTTAGCCTTCTCGGAAACTGCAGGGGCTGGATTCTGCGCTACCGCTTTGGGAGTCTTCTTTGTTGTTGAAGCCGAGCCAGAAAGCGAAGCTCCGAAAGCCGTGGATTCGGAAGTACTCTCGGCTGCCGTGAAGTTTACCGCGCCACCGGCTTTGATACTCGCCTTGTTTTTAGCAGCAAGATTGGTCCCTTCGAGACTCACATCCTTATTGCTCTTGATGAGAAGATTGCCACCGGAAGTAAGGCTACCAGCCTCGGCAATGGATTCCTTGGATTTATCGTGATTTACTGCAGCCGTAACACCTGCGGTTTTGCTACTGGTTTGTGCCTCGGCATTGGAAGTTTGGGTTTTACCCGTTACCAAACCGGCTCGCACACCAAATGATTTGCTATCGGAGGTACTCTTTGCCGCCTTGAAGTTGACACCTTCCGCGCCGTTGAGCGTTGCGTCGCCACCTGCGGCCATATTTGTGCCCTCAAGATCAATGGACTTGCCTGCTGTCAAATTGAGCTTGCCGCCAGTTGCTATGCTGCCAGCCTTGGCTGTGCTGGAGGTAGATGATTCTTTGCTGTAGCCGCCTCCGACTTTGGCATCAAATTTACTTTCTCCGGATTTTTTGCCGACGCTCAAGCTTGCACTGGCATCATATGACTTTTCACTTGATGTCTTCGTATCACGGGCCGCGTCGATTACAATTTTGCCACCTGCGTCAATATTGGTGTCGCCGGTAGCTGCCAGATTGGTACCTTCCAGGCGGGTATTGCCCTTGGTCTTGATGCTGATATTGCCGCCAGACTCGATACCACCGGCTATGGCTGTGGAGGTGCTGGATTTTTTGTCTGTCTTGCTTGTACCACCGGAAACGCCTCCTTCCACACCTTTGCCAGAGCCGCGAGTTACGCCAGCACTAAATGCCCCATTGATATTGCTGGCAGAAGACTTTTCAGACGTCGTGTTTTTCGCCGCCTTGAAATCTACTGATCCGGCCTCCAATTCCACGCCTTTTCCGGCACTCATTTGCGTACCTTCAAAGGAGGTCGCCCCGGTCGTGCTGCTCTTGATCTTGCCGCCGACTTTGATTGTCGAAACCACGGCATCACTGGAAGTCGAGGCTGATTTTTTATTATCTCTGTTATAGCTGGCTTTGATTCCAGCGGCGACCTTGCCCGTTGCTTCGACCTTGGCTCCAGCTTCGGCCTTTGGCGTACCGTCCCCCATTCCTATGTTTGCTCCGGCTACAGCATTGGCACCCGCTTCAGCCTTGGCATATGCACCGACCTTGGCAGTATTGCTGGTGCTTTCACTGGTCTTGAAAGACGTGTTTTCTGCCGCTTTGCTGGTAAACGTTTTGGCGGACTGGTTGAAATCGCCACCGGCTTCTATGCCCGTACCTACGTCGGTAATGCTATTCTCGGCTGTACGGCTAATGGACCCTGAACCTGAAGTAATTGTGGAAACACGCGCGGTGCTGGTACCTTCGGTCTCTTTGGTTGATTCATTCCTGCTCTGCAAGCCTACGGAAACAGTCGCCTTGACATCCGCCTTGGCACTGGCTCCGGCGTTCGCACCGAGGCTGGCCTTGGCTTCGGCACCGGCTACTGCGTTGGCGTTGGCCGTCCCATCTACATACAAGCCGAAGCTGTTTTTTGTAACCGTGGTTGAACTGGTATGCGTGTCTTGAGCAGCCTGGAAAGCCATATCCTTGGCATTGACTTCAACGCCCTGTTCACCGCTAACGCCTGAACCTTGAACTGTGAGTGTGTTGCCAGCATTGATCTTCAGATTGCCACCACTGGCAAGGGACGTGCCCTTGTTGATAATATCCGTGGTCTCTGTTTCCGTGGTCTTGGTACGCATGACATCTATGTTTGTATTGGAGTCCGCCTTGGCTTTGGCTGTAGACGAGGCAGAGGCACCAGCACTACTAATGTTGGCATCTGCCTTGGCATCGACTCCAGCCTTGGCATCGGCCTTGTTGGATGTGCTAGCGTACAGACCGATCTTGGTGGTCACTGTCTTGCTTGTGGAGACATGAGTATCCTGGGTAGCCATGATATCCACATTCTTGCCGGACAGGTTGATATCACCACCTGCTTTTACGTCTGCTCCACGAATGAGTGTATCTTTCTTGGATGTGATGTTCAGGTTGCCGCCAGCCGCGACCTGAGAACCTTTGGCTGTTGTCGTTTTGTCAAATGTGTTGGTGGTGGATCTCTTCATGATGTCCAATCCACCCGCGTCATTTGTTGCCGAGGCTTCTGCTTCGGCCTTGGCACCAGAAGACTCGGCAGACGAAGTGGCGGAGGAAGAGCTTGTGTCGCCTTCTCCTTTGGAAAAGGAAAAGAGGCTGATGGTTTCAGTTTTGGTGGTCGTCCGATCCACATCACGGGCTTCAAGAATATTCACATCGCTGGCGGCAACATTGATGTCGCCCCGGGCATTGACTTTGGCCCCTTGCAGTGTAGTGGTTTTGCCTGCAACCAAATTGACATTACCACCGGCTTTGACGGTCGAGCCAATGGCCGAGGTCTTCAAATTGTCCGTGGTTTTATCTTCTTTTCCATACAAACCGCCACCGACACCAAATCCTTGTTTCGAAATGGTATTAACCGTATGGCTGCTGTCATCCCGCGACATGACATTAAGATCCTTCCCGGCGTTCAGATCTGCATTTCCGCCCGCCCTTACAGTGGACCCACCCAAGGTGATGTCATTCTTTGCCTTCACGCTCAAATTGCCTCCGCTTGATAGGGAGGAACCAATCTGTTTTATTGTGCTGGTGGTGGTTGTGCCGCTGAAATACGTTCTCGATGTTTCTTTATTTTTTACGGTATCCAGAACAACATTGTTGCCTGCGGTCAGGCTGGCATCGCCTCCTGCTGCAATCTTGCCACCGAGGGTGGTGATATCTTTTGCCGCATCGATATTTAAGTTCCCCTTGGCAACAATGCCCGCCTTCTTGCCGATTGAAGTAGATTGGTTAAAGGAACCGCCCTTTGTTTCGGCCAGAGTCTTGTTGATGATGCTGCCACCGGTGGAGGTCAGAGCCACATCGCCACCTGAAATAGTACCGCTGGTGTTCTTGATATCACCCTGAGCTGTAATATTCAGGGTCTTGGAGCCGGAAATAGTGCTGCCCTCATTGGTCAGCGAGGTCAGGTTAAGATTGACATTTTTGCCAGAGATGGAGGCTCTGTTGTCCAAGGCGAACATCTTTTTGGTAGAAGCCGCCAGATAGACCACCGGCGCAAGAACCGTCTGCCCCTTGACAACGGTTTTCACCATCCAGACCATGTCTTCCTTGAGTAAAGATTGTTGATATTTACTCAGCTTAGCACCCATCTTCAAGCCGAGCTTTTCCGTCTGATTGACAGCACTATCCATGAGGCCTTTCATCTGTTCTTTTGCGTTTGCATATTGTGGAAGAAGTTTTCTCCCTCCCTTGGTGGCTAGCTGCTGACCTACGAGGTACGTCTCATAACCAGCATCGCCCAAACGCTTGATAACTTCATCGGAACTAAAATTATATTTCTTAATCAGATAATCACTACCCAAATAATTGTCGAGATTGGTAAACAGAGGGTTGGTCTCCACCAAATAATTCGCGTTTGGATCCTTTTTCGTGACGAACATGCCATTGGGGTTGGTAGGCAGGTTCAACGTAGGACTTGTAAAAGTCTTTCCGGTCGCAGTCCGTACGTAAGGTGAGGGAGAAGTTAGTGGGGTACCTCTGGTTGTCAATCCAAGGCTTCCCATATTGAGTGTATAGGCTCGTATGCTAGAGCGTACGCGAGGCGAGGATGTATACGTGGTGGTTACAGGTCCGGAGGTTGCACTCTTGAACGTATCACCTTCCCATTCTTCATCTCTGAGATAGGAACAATGCATCTTTCGGGTCAAGATATCGCTATTGTCAAAGGTGGAGCTTGAATTCTTCCCAATAATATTTACTGTGTCGCCGGAAATGGTAGCTCCAAGGTTGATAGCGGAATCAAAATCCTTAATCGTTATTATGTTGCCATAGATGGTCGCGGTGCGGTTAAAAATATTATCAAAGACTTCTGGATACTCCGATGTCATTTCATAATACATGGTATACTTGTTTGACGGACTACTCCTACCTAATTCCGTCTTGTGTTCATATTCCATCGATCCCCAAGACCGCGGACCACCACCATCCTTGACCATGTTTTTGAAGCTGCGGGCAGAGATGGTAAGATTATTAACCGCATCGATGCTGCTGTAATTAATGAATTCATCGGCTTGAATGGTCATATCATGACCAGAGCCAATGGTGCCGAGAGGGTCGGTAAACGTTGCATCATTAATAAGCGTGCTCGAGGATGAAATGGCGAGGTCATTCCCGGCGTACAGTGCACCCGCGTTCACCAGATTGGCATGAGTGGCTCGCGCGGTCAGATCATGAAAGGCGGAGATGCCGCCGGTGGACTCATTGGAAAAGGATTCCTGGCCCATTACGTTGAGATCATAACCGGAATGAAGCGAGCCGTAATTGATAAATTGTTGTATGCCGGCAATGTTACCGACTCCTGCGCCAGAGGTGGCAGCCAGGATGCGTGCGGTCGCGTCAGTATTGCTACCAACAGTCAGATAGTCAGCCGTCACGTTCATATCACCGGAACTTTCCAGCGTACTATCGACGCCACGGACTAGCAGCATTCCGGTCTGTATGTTCACGGAGCCGCCCAAAAGTGAACCTGTGTTCCAGACGCTGTGAGACTTTGCGGTGGTCTTTCCCCTGAAATCCAGCAAGTCATAAGCATGGATGGAGCCATTATTTTGCAGGGAGGCGTTAACGCGTGCTATGATGTTGCCCTTGTCAGCCGTTATGATTCCATAGTTGGTCAAGTCGGTTTCGGCAAAAAAATTGATATTTCCTGCAGTGCTTTGAACGCCTTGTCCGGCCCCTGCGTCAAAGTGCATACCTCCTGCGGTGGAAGTCAGGTCCATGTCGCCAAATGATTTAAGCGCAGCTTTGGAAAAAGACATGTCACTGCCAGTGGCGGTCATTCCCATAGAACCATCTGAATAAAGGGACGTCAGGTCGAATGCGCCGATGACATGACTCGCGGCATCTATCTGCAGATGACTGCCCGCACCATAGCTGACACCATCAATTACAGCCCTGCCGGAGTTCGTCAGGATGACGGTGTTGCCGTATCGTTTGTTCGCATCGGTGATACCAGGGGCATCGGAGCGCCTGTCGGTCAACGATCCAAGGTTATAGGCGAGTTCTTTATCAGCCTTGATACCACCGCCGTCGAGAGTGGCTCCGCCGTGAATGGCTGTCAGACCCAGATTGCGTCCTGCGGTAAGATTGGCGTCCGTGGCCTTGATGGCGTCGGACGCGGTATTGGTGCTGGTGATTGAGAGGTCTCGTGCAGCGGAAATTTTACTCCCAACTTCGATCTTTCCCGAAGCCGTGATAATGAAATCGTCAGCTGTGGCTGCAGCATCGCCCTTGATACGCACGCCTACTCCGGCTTCCGTCGCTTTCAGATTGATGCGTCCGGCATACATGCCGCCCAAGGCACTGGAATCAATGGCATACGCAGGAACCGCACTGCCGTCAGAAGCGATGGGACTTGTCGCACCAGTGGCGGAATTCCAATGGTTTGTGCCGGCCACCATGTTCAGGGTGGGGGCGTTCACCTGTCCGCCAACGACGATCTTGCGCGACACGAGATCGAGAATCTGCTGGGAATTTGCGTTGAGACCCGTTCCGGTAATGAGGATATCTCCACCGCGTACATTGAAGCCGTTGAGTGTGCCGCCGGTCATGTCCGGTGCGCCGGTGACAAGGCTGACCCGGTCAGTATTGATGAAGCCACCGCCACTACTTGTGATGCCAAAGGGGTTTGCGATGATGACATCGGCCTTGCCACCCAGAACCTCGGTAAAACCGGCAAGAGTACTGCGACTGCCACCCGTAACCTCATTGAGAATGATACTGGCCTGATTGCCAGCAGCAAGATTCGGGTTGGCCGCAAGCTGACCGGCCAATTGTGATTGCCGGAACGCCTCGCTCATGTCGCCGTTGTTAAGGACCACCCCATGGGTGTCGACATTGTATTGCGTGAATGCGTTATGTGACATCCCAGAGCCGTTGGGTGCGGCTATATTCACTACCGGCACACCATTGGCAGCATTGTTTATAGTCGTATTCGTGGCACCCGAAGGTACCGGGTCACCGGCCAGGACCATTTGCGGAGGACAGAGCAGCAGGAAGCATAAAAGCCAGACAATGGATCGAAATCCGAGTTCCATGAATTTCTTTGTCATTTTCCGTAGTGCATTTCTTCTCATTGCATTTTTCCTGATCAAACTGTTTTTCATCGCAATCGTCATGGAGGGGCTCCCTAAAAGCTCACAGTCATGGTTGCAGAAAATTGGACTGGCTCCCGTTCAATGGCGGTAGGCACGGCTATGGACTTGGCAGCAGACAGTTCGCCCGATACGTACTTGCCCGCAAAGCGGATACCCATGGCTGCGCCCGAGAGTTCGGCATCATTGGTGGTCTTGAATTGTCCTATGTAACCCGCGTCAAAACCGATGAACGGCCTCGGTGTTATGTCGATAAACGGGATTGTGGGCAGACTTGTTGAGATTTCGTTGCGGACGTACAGGGCGCGATCACCTGACAGGTTGTTTCGATTAAATCCACGTACTGTGTAAAAGCTGCCAATGGAGAGTTGCTCTGATCCGTAGAGTGGTACTAACGCATATTGCCCGTAAAGCTGGCTGCTGAAAGTCATGCCCTGACCCATCACGTCAAAGGGGACTGTCAAACCTCCGGAATATTTGAATTTGGACCCCTGGGCCTGTGGCAAGGAAGTTGTTGCGCCATTTTGATCCTTCAAGGCACCAAACGCAGTAAGGCCTTTGCTCCAACCAAGTCCACCGTTGAGCATGAAGCCCGAGAAACGGCAAAACCAGTTTGCATCCACGTCCAGGGTGGTGAGTTTGCGACTTGAGACATTCAGGTATTCGCCATCCAGATAGTTCTTTGAATTTTTGGTGTTGATGGCGATGAGCGCGGAAAGCTTCTGGTTCTGATCGCGGTAGGCAACCCAATCCAATTCGCCGCGAAAGGTCTCGTTTGTACCACGTGCGACAAGGGTTTTGGTGGTGGTTTTCATCGGAGAACGATAGTTGGAGGAACTATAAAAAAGCTGTGCTCTCCAATAGCCGAACGGTACGGAATAATAGAGGCTGTCAAAATCGGAAGCACGAAATTTACTATCCTCGAAGAGCGTCTTCTTGTGCGAATACGTCAGATAGTCGTTGAGGGACAACGGATGATCCAGCCCTGCAGTGATAGATGCTTGATGGCGACCAGTGGAGAGACCTCCCATATTGTCTATGGTGCCGGAGACGGAAACGGGGAAGGACGGGGTGTTCTTGATGGTGACAATGCTGGTTCCAGCGTCTTTTCCGGGGCTCACTTCCATTGTGGCACTGTTGGACGAGAGGCTATTGATCTGATCCAATCCTTGTTCGATATCCCTTAAATTAAGAGGCGTTCCCGGTATAAAAGGGAAAGCGGTAGTGAGATTCACACTCTTTTTATCGCCATCATCAAGTATGAGGCGTTCGACCTTGCCTTCAACAATAAGAATTTCGAGTTTCCCTTTGCTCAGGTCCTGAGCCTGAACGTATGGACGCACGGCGATATATCCCCGGTCTATATATTCCTTCAAAATGTCGCCGAGGAGTTTTTCTATATCCTGGGCGTACAGACATTTGTTCAGATATGGATCAACCAGTGCTTTTTTGACATCATCAGGCAAGAGCGTGACCCCGAGGAGTTTAATCTCCTGAATATCACGGCATACGCCGCTCTTGGGCAGGCTCGGCATATTGACTTTCGGCAATGCCTGCGGAGCCGTTTTTGTGCCGCGATTAGCATCTTTAAGGAGCTGTTGCTGCATTTGTTCCTGTTGTTCATTCTGAATCCGTTGCGCCTCGCGATTGGCGGCATCAATTTCTGCTGGAGTCGCAGCCAATGCCGAAACACATGTCAACAGTATAAAAACGATCAGAAGTGTTGGAATAAAGGCAGTTTTTTTGCACGGGAAAACAGTTGTCTTATCCTCTGTCATATATGTATCCACAACAAATCCTTCACAAAAGGCATATTTTATGATCCGAAATCGCCCTTTTGTGGCGGACGAAAGAGCCATGCGGATCGGACAACGATCAACTAAGGTCTCAGTCACCAGGCTCATCGGAAAATCTAATTTAGTTTATAGTGCGCGGTAAGTCCAAACAAATTCTGCAACCGGTTTAAGGTGCACGCTCCGTCTTGTTTGCTTTCATCCCCT
>JAEINO010000043.1 GCA_016342345.1 Pseudodesulfovibrio sp.
AGAACTGAAAGAAGACCTCTTTCTTTGCTCAATTCACCAACACCCCCCATAAAGGGATAACAGAACAAATGGGAGAGGTACGTTATGCGTTTTCCACACAACAACCAAAAAACGGCTGAAACCGACAGTCAAACCCTGCCTTTCACCGGGCTGGGCTTTGAAACGGACACAGTCCAGGCCACGGCACAGACCATGGCACCATGCTTCTGCCCTCACAGCAGCACGGTCCTTTGTCTGTCCAGTCTGGATTCTGTCCCGCAGCCGAGCGGCTACAAATTGCTCGTGACTCTGGGTCGCGAAATTCGCGGGCGATGACCCGCGCTCAATCATCAGGAGGTCAAATGCACACCAACCGAAGGAACTTCCTCAAGCTCTCCGCAACGGCTGCCGTAGCCACGGCATTCGGCGGGCTCGGGCTTGGCTGCACATCCAAGGAAGCCATTGCCGGCCGAGCCGACGCCATGGACCCGAAATGGAGCAAGCAAACCACATCCGTATGCTGCTATTGCGCAGTGGGTTGCGGTCTCATCGTCAACACGTCTCTCAAGGACAACCGGGCCATCAACGTTGAAGGTGATCCGGACCATCCCATCAATGAAGGCGCACTGTGTGCCAAGGGTGCATCCATCTGGCAGTTGGCTGAAAATGACCGCCGCCCGGATTCCGTCCTGTACAGGGCTCCCTATTCTTCCAAATTCAAGAAAGTCTCGTTGTCCTGGGCTCTCGAAAAGATCGCCCACAACGTCAAGAAAACCCGTGACGAAGCATTCACTGTCGTCAACAAGAAGGGTCAGAAGGTCAACCGCTGCGACAATATCGCATCCCTTGGTTCGGCCGCTCTCGATAACGAGGAGTGCTGGGCTTTCCAGACCATGCTCCGCAGCCTCGGCCTGGTGTACATAGAGCACCAGGCGCGTATCTGACACAGCGCAACTGTTGCGGCTCTGGCAGAGTCGTTCGGACGCGGCGCGATGACCAATCACTGGATCGACCTCAAGAACAGTGACACTATTCTCATAATGGGCAGTAATGCTGCCGAAAACCATCCCATATCCTTCAAGTGGGTGACCAAGGCGCAAGAAAACGGCGCAACCGTTATCCATGTTGATCCCCGTTTCACCAGGACTTCGACCAAGGCTGACATGCACGCCACTCTCCGCTCCGGTACTGACATCAGTATTCTGGGCGGCATGATCAAGTATATCCTGGACAACGACCTGATCTTCAAGGAATACGTGGTCAACTACACCAATGCTTCCTTTATCGTTGGTGACGACTACACATTCGAAGATGGCATTTTCGCCGGTTTTGATTCCAAGAACAAAACCTACGACAAGTCCAAATGGGCCTTTGCGATGGATGCCAAGGGCAACCCCAAAAAGGACCCGACCCTCAAAGACCCCAAGTGCGTTTACCAGATGCTCAAGAAGCACTATGAACGCTATACCCTCGACAAGATCGTGGAAATCTCCGGCATGAAAAAAGCGGACCTGATCAAGCTGTACGAGACCTACGCAGCAACAGGAAAATCCGACAAGGCCGGAACCATCATGTACGCGATGGGCTGGACCCAGCACACCGTTGGCGTGCAGAACATCCGCTCCATGGCCATGATCCAGCTTCTGCTGGGCAACATCGGCATTGCCGGTGGCGGCGTTAACGCCCTGCGCGGAGAATCCAATGTCCAGGGTTCCACAGACCACTGTCTGCTGTACCACATCCTGCCCGGCTACCTGAAGACACCCAAGGCGACTCAGCAAAGCCTGGCAGCCTACGACAAGGTGTATACTCCAATCTCCAACGACCCGAAATCCGCCAACTGGTGGGCGAACTATCCCAAGTACTCGGCCTCGCTCCTCAAGGCCATGTGGAGGGATCAGGACCCCAAGGACTCCTTCAACTATCTGCCCAAGCTCGATTCCGGATCTGCCGCGGACTATTCCTGGCTCACCCTGTTCGACAAAATGGACGAGGGACAGTTCAAGGGTCTCTTTGCCTGGGGTATGAATCCGGCCTGTTCCGGTGCCAACTCCAACAAGACCAGATCAGCCATGACCAAACTTGACTGGATGGTAAACGTCAACATCTTCCCCAACGAAACCGGTTGGTTCTGGGAAGGTCCTGGCATGGACCCGTCAAAGATCAAGACCGAGGTCTTCTTCCTGCCCTGTGCAGTCTCCATCGAGAAAGAAGGCTCCATTACGAACTCCGGCCGCTGGATGCAGTGGCGCTACAAAGGTCCGGACGCACCCAACGGCCTCAAGCCAGACGGTGACCTCATATACGAACTGATGCATGAGATTCAGGAGCTCTACAAGAAGGAAGGCGGAGCCTATCCCGATCCGATCACCAAACTGTCCTGGGATGGAATCGCCACAAACGGCGTATTTGATCCGCACAAGACAGCCAAGCTGATCAACGGCTTCTTCACCAAAGATACCGAAGTCAAGGGCAAGAAGTTCAAGAAAGGCGATCAGATTCCCAGTTTTGCATACCTCCAGACCGATGGCTCCACATGCTCCGGCAACTGGCTGTACTGCAACTCCTACACGGCAAAAGGCAACATGGCCGCACGCCGCAGTCTGGCTCAGACCGAAGAACAGGCAAACATCGGTTTGTTCCCGAACTTCAGTTGGTGCTGGCCTGTCAACCGCCGCATTCTGTACAACAGAGCTTCGGTCGATCTGAAAGGCAATCCCTGGAATCCGAAAAAAGCTGTCATCAAGTGGACTGGTCCCAAAACCAAATGGCAAGGCGACATTCCTGATGGTGGTTGGGCTCCAGGCGACAAATACGCATTCATCATGCGCAAACACGGCTTTGGTCAGCTCTTCGGCCCTGGTCGCGCTGACGGACCGTTCCCTGAACACTACGAGCCGCTGGAATGCCCTGTGAAGTCTCATCCCTTCTCAAGCACCCTGCACAACCCGGTGGCCCTCGCATTTAACGACGAGGCCAAGGCTGTATGCAATCCCAAGTTCCCGCTCGTCGGAACGACCTATCGCGTTGCAGAACACTGGCAGACAGGCCTCATGACACGCAACTGCGACTGGCTTACGGAAGCCGAACCGCAGATCTTTGTGGAAATGAGCACGGAACTGGCAGAACTCAGAGGTATAAAAAACGGCGAAAAAGTCACTGTGAGCAGTGTCCGCGGCACCCTGTGGGCCGTGGCCATCGTCACCAAGAGACTCAAACCATTCACTATTCAGGGAACTGTCGTCCATCAGGTCGGCCTGCCCTGGCACTTTGGTTGGACATGGCCCAAGGACGGCGGAGACTCAGCAAACATCCTGACCCCGTCCGCTGGTGATCCCAATACCGGCATCCCTGAAACCAAGGCCTTTATGGTCAACGTCAGCAAGGCGTAAAGGAGGACGATATGAGTAAGACATTCTTTATCGACCTGACCAAGTGTACGGCTTGTCGTGGTTGTCAGGTTGCCTGCAAACAATGGAAGAAACTCCCCGCAGAGAAGACAGAAAACTGGGGATCTCACCAAAATCCCAAGGATCTCTCCGGGATTACCTTGAAACTCGTCCGCTTCAATGAAGTGGAAGAAGACGGCAAGATACAGTGGCTGTTCTTCCCGGAACAATGCCGCCATTGCGTGGAACCGCCGTGCCTCGACGCCATGACCGTGCCCGGTTCCATCGTGCACGACAAGGAAACCGGTGCCGTGGTCTACACAGACCTCACGGCCAAGGAAAAGGACAAGGAAGCATTCCAGGCATCCTGTCCGTACGACATCCCGCGCATCAACACCGAAACAGGCATGGTCGTCAAATGTGACATGTGCATTGACCGCGTCAAGGCCGGCATGCTGCCTGCCTGCGTCGCGACATGTCCCACTGGTGCCATGAACTTCGGTGATCGCGACGAGATGCTCGCCCTGGCTGAAAAAAGCCTGACCAAGGCACAGAAAAAGTATCCCAACGCGGAACTGATTGATGCCGAATCCGTACGCGTTGTCTATCTGGTACAGACCGATGCTGACAGCTACTACCAGTTCCTGTCCGCCGACGCCTCGACCATCAAGAAAGGACCCATGACAAGGAAGCAGTTCCTGGCCAAGCTTGGAAATCCCATCAAACACATGACCAGCTAGCGGAACACACAACCCCCGGTGCGGGCATCACTGCCTGCACCGGGCTTTCTCGAAATTTCATGGTGATAGAACACCTCCGCAAGCCTCGTTGTCCGGACCTAGACAACATATTCGCTCGTGGGGTTTTCCCGGCCCCGGTGATTGCTATCAACCGGGGCCACTTTATGGGATTTCATAAGACCTGATTGCAGCACGGCCACGTAAAATCCAAGCCCTGGTGCATGAATTGCGCCTTGCACCCGCCCCCTCAAGCAACCTTGAGGACATTCAATTTCATGATTGCGATGAAAAATCCTAGCTCAGAACCAAACCAACCAGCTTCGGCACCATGATTCCGGCCTTGCCCTCAAGGTAATAGTCGCTTGTGGTGTAGCTGTACCCGGTCTCGTGCAGATTTATCTCAATGATGATCCCGCCCGCATTTTTCACGATATGAGGAATCCGTCCGGCAGGCATTACCTCTCCACCGGTACCGACAATAAGACAGACATCGCTCTGCCGGGCAAGGCTGGTCGCCTCTTCATGGACATCGATCGGAATCGATTCCGAAAAGAAAACGAAATCCGGCTTGAGCAGCCCGCCGCACCGGGGACATGATGGCGGCATTTTTTCAAGGGAAACACTCGAGGTGTCGAAATATTCAAAACAATCAAGGCACTGCATTCTCCTGATCGATCCGTGATACTCGTAAACGGTCCGGCTCCCGGCCGACTGATGCAAACCATCGATGTTCTGGGTGATGACTGCTGCCAGTTTGCCCCGCGTTTCCAACTTGGCCAGCCCCATATGAGCCGGATTGGGTTTGGCCTTGCCCAGCGTATCAAAAAATATCTCCTTGAGAAGCGGCCAGACCTCTTCGGGATTGCGCCTGAAATAGTATTTGTCGAACTTTCCCGGGTCATGTCTGGTCCACACACCGCCTGGCCCACGGAACGGAGGAACACCCGACTCCACGGATATGCCCGCACCGGTAAAGGCAATGGCACACCGGGCGTTTTTCAGGGCATTTGCGGCGTTTTCAAGGGCATGGTTGGACATAAGGGACTCCTTGGTGAAAAGCGTACCTTGTTTGGCAAATGAGAGGAAGAGCAGCGGACAATTATGCAGTGCTTCCCTAACCAATCTCCCCTCTGTATTTCATGACTATGGCATCCATGGGACACGTTGTTACGCAAAGTCCGCACCCGTAGCATTTTTGGGCATTGAAAACCACTTCATCGTCTTCATACAATCGTGCCTTGAAAGGACAACGCTCGACACATTCGCCACAATGCGTGCATAGATCCATGTCGGTTTCGACCACATAATCAGAGTGGGCAACCAGCATATCCTTTCCAAAATTCAGGAGAAGTTGAAGATCGTGACAACAGCAGGTACAGCAACTGCACAAGGCATAGAGTTGATGATCCGGCCTGTACAATGACAAATGAACCAACCCGCTCTCATTTGCCAATTTCAAAACCGATGTGGCTTCCTCAAATGATATTTCCCGACTCAAGCCCTTATTGATAAAAGCCCGGCCGTATTCATTCAGCAAAAGACACACCTCCACAGGATTGGAACATCGACCGTAATGGCTGCGACAGTCACATTTGGTCAAGGCTATCGTGTCGGCATTCCTTATTATTTCGAGGACCTGTTCAGTAGGCAATATCCACTGTTTATGCTCAAGGGACTCTTGTATCGGAATGACTTTTGATGTGTGTTGTACGGTCCCGTTATCAATCCACTCTTGGTAATCTTCATATCGATCTTTCAAAAAGTCATCCATGATTCCATTCTCCTTTATAGACACATGCCATGTCCCTCCAGTGCATACAATTTAAATAATGGACACGTGTCAACCAAAAAAGGCCCGGTTTCAACCGAGCCTTTTTTCAAAAAGAAAAATCGAGGGACTGCCAACCATTAAACTAGATAGACTTCTTCACCCAGGCCGTGATCTCTGCTCCGAGCAGGGCACCGGATTGACGAGCTATCTCCTTGCCCCCCTTGAAAATAATCATAGTGGGAACAGACGCGATATTAAAACGCGAGGCAATGGCCTGTTCTGCGGTTGTGTCTATCTTGGCGAGCCGAGCCAATGGATACAGGGACTTGGCGGCTTCGTCGAACTGAGGACCCATCATCAGGCATGGGGCACAGGTGGGGGAATAGAAATCCACGAGCATGAGTATTTCAGTTTTGGAGATATGGCGATCGAATGTAGAGCCGACCAGTTCAACCGGGGTTGACTGAAAAACCTTGGCCTTGCATTTGCCGCAGGTGGCCTGCGCCGCACGATCAGGCTGGATGCGATTGATAGACCGGCAGTCCGGGCAGACGATAAGTCGATTTTCAACTGTCACGAGAATCCTCCATGCGTAAGTGTATTCCCTAGAATAAGCACAATTTCACGGAGGGCAAGGGGCAACCCGACTTGCGGTCTAATTCATGGCAAGGGTGTGAATACGCTTGGAACGATGGGGAGCAATGTCATCCAGGATGATGCAGACACGCTCTTTGACCGCCAAATTCGTGGAGGAATGAAGCGTTCGAATCAGACGGTCTTCTATGGACAGATGTCTGTCCTTGAAAACCATGGTGGACAGAGTGATCAATTCCTTCCTGGCACATGGATCAATTTCCTCGCTGGCCAAAGAGGCAATGCGACGTTTCATACCGAATCGTGCCTTCTGCCAGGAAGATTTCTCCGGCGTGACGTAAATGGCATAAAGATCGGCAAGCTCGGGCTTGTGCTGTGCAACAAGGGGCACTGCATCGACAAATTCCGTTTCGGCAACCCACACGGCAACAACAGGCTTGGCAACCTGTGCGGCAGCAATGCGCACCTGATCTCGGGTAAGGAGTACAAAAACGGCGTTTTCCTGTGCCACATCTGCTTCATATGCTTCCTGGAATGCCAGAAGCGAAGTAATTCTGACCGGGTTGTCCGACTTGGGCCTCAGCCCTTTCACGATATCAACAACCGCATCGGCTTCAGCCTTGTCCTTGACCACGCCAACGATGAAGGCCTCGCCCTGAACCACCTCAACGTCCACGTTGGCGGACTTTATGTGCAACGCCGCAAGAAGTCCCGACTCAATAACTGTCTCGGCATGCTTGTCGGTGATGGCAGGTTCCACCATGGCCGCCAGGCTTGTAGGCATGGGCTTGAGCACGCCCTTTACGGATTTGACGCCTTTCAGTGTCTGAAGTTCCTCAATGGCATGGTCGCGGTCAGCCAAAGTGACGTATTCTCCCACAAGATACATGTCTCCATTGAGACAGGACGCGTCAATATCAGTACCGGATTCGTCCAGCAAAAGGGCCTGGGCCTGAATGGTCAGCATCTTGTCGGATAACATATCTGAAGCATTGCGTTCGTCAGCCGCGATAAGCACTGTCTTGTGGACTGTGCCAGCAGCTGTGATGGCAAGAGAAACGGTCTGAGGCACAGCAAAGGAAGCCCCGGATGTTAACAAAACAGGGACCACAGCACAACCGCCCGAAAACAGGGCAAAGAGCATAATGGCAATAATTACGATATGTTTATTCATAAATCGATAAACCCCTGTAAAAAGCTTCACGCAATGCAGGAGGGTGCCAAGTACACATGTTTAACGATGATGGCAAGACTTTTTTACAAAATAAAATAACAGCCCGATAAAACCCGCGAATGGGATAAATGCCTCTAAACCAGAAGAAAAGAAGCTGTTGCGCGGGCCACTTCATGCCCATTACTTCGGACCACAGCCTCGACAAATACCACACGTCTTCCGCGTTTGGTGACTCGGGCCTCACAAACAAGGGATGCATACGTATTGACCGGGCGAAAATAGCTGACATTCATGTTCACGGTTGCGGTGTGCTCACCCGGTTTGTTCCCGGCAAGAACGGCATGGGCCATGGTCTCATCAAGAAGGGTAGCGAGAATACCACCCGCTGCAACGCCATTTCCCTGAATGAGTTCCGGTTTGACCGGCAGGCTCAACACAGCCCGGTCCGTGACTATTTCCACAACCTCCACGCCCAGAAAGGCAAAAAGCGGATTGACGGACTGGCCCTCTCTGCAAACGCACTCAAGGTAACTTTGCGGCATGTGACATTTCCCTTTTCCCTTGGGCCAACTGTATTTCCATGGCTTCCCTGATGCCAATCAGAAGCTCGACAGTTTCATCCAGATCATCCGGGAAAGCTGCCGGCTCCAATTCCAAGGTAACATACCGGTCATAGCCACGTTTGCCAAGCCGCTGCAGAAAATCATCCAAAGGCAGGGAGCCGACACCTGGTGTCAGGTGCTCGGTAAATCCGACGGCATCGGAAAAATGAACATTATACAACAGATCCTCGGGAACCTTGTCTATTCCCTCCAGCACATTGCGACCGGAAACACCCATGTGACAAACATCATACGTCAATCCCACATTCTTGTCCCGGCACTGCGCCATGAGTCGCTCAAGCGGATCCCTGGAAAAAGGTGACACTTCTGCCCAAGGCATGTTCTCCAGGGAAAACTGGATGCGCCCCTTGGCATCAAGAAGAAGCGGGAGATCGCAAGCCTTCTCGAACCAGCGATTCTGAATCATGTTGGCAATTCTTGAGCCTGGAGGATGCATGGTGATGTGATCGGCATCAGGCAGGGAGTTGGCCAAAGCTGTAGAGGCTTTCCACGAACCAAGATGTCCGCCCCACTCAGACCAATCGCGGAAAGGTGCGTGCAAACTCCTGATTGGAAGAATTTCGTTGATCTTTCCCAACCCCGCCTCCGGGTTGAGCCTGGGGGAATTCATGATCAACTCCATGCCCGCAAAACCGGCATCCCTCCCGATACGCGCAATAAGCTTCAGGGGAAGATGAAACAAGCACCCTGTCGAAAGCAGAATATGTGGACCGCTACGGCCTGAAGATTCTGGACCCATTTATAATACATATATGACTAGGCAGCCGGTGCAAGCAAATACTCGGGGAAGGGCACAATCGGACAGGTAAACGGTAAGCATTCCTACTGGCGGCATTCCCAGCATCAAGAGGACCGGCACATTTCCACAAAGCACAAACAAAAAAAGCCAGGCTCCACAGCCTGACACTCTTTGAACTCGTCACTCTTTAACAAAATGTTTTTTTTGATCAAATCGCAATCAACAGATATCGAACCTATTTGATGGGCGATTTTTCGATAAGATCCACGACAACAAGGGCCCACGACATGTCTCGCTTGTTGTCTTCAGTCATCTCGTCAAGAATCCATTCCTTGATCGGTTTGATTGCAGCCTTGAGCTTGATCGGCCCAACCTCATGGATATTATACGCCGCCTCCAGTCCATTCAAGCAGAGATGGTCAAAGGCATAGTCATGCTCTCCGACATAATAGGCTACGATATCACGAATTTTGAGCAAGCCGAAAACTATGGCCTCAACATCCTTGTAATCCCGACCCCAAATTTCTCCGCCGCGAATAACCGGACGCTCACGACGTAGCGGACGTCCATCCGTCTTTTCAAGGGTCTGCCTAAATTCATCGAGTGCAACAACGCTTCCCATACACAACTCCTTTCTCCAGTTGGGACAACTTCTTTTCGGATGATACTCCGAATTACTTAAGAGTTGCATTGCAAGAAAAAGGAATACCACGCCACTCGAAAGAGATCATCAACACGACAGGAACAAAATATTCGTTATTCAAATAAACCCTAATTACAAGAGTATACGGTCCGACAACTTATCGATACATTAATACAAAAGCCTCAATCAAACTTGTTTCCGCAAAAAAAAGGCCGGGATACATTCCCGACCTTTTCAAAAGACACGTACACTCTAAATCATACAACCCGATGAACGGGATCGACTGCCCAGTACTGAACCTGGAATTTCTTGTTCATCTCTTCCTTGAGTCGCTTGAATTCGGGCTTCTCCATATCGCGTATACGGATGTATACATCCTTCATTCCCACCGTTTCAGGAACGTTGCGACTCATGACGGACATTATACGCGCACCATATTCCTTGAGGAACTCAAGCACAGGAGACAGGCTGCCCGGCTCGTTGGATATATGCAGGCACACCTGGGCACCGCCCTCGTACACGCCGGAGATTTCGACCAGAACCTTGAAAACATCCGTATCGGTTATGATTCCCACGACTATGTCGTTTTCATCCAATACCGGGAGCCCCCCGAAATTGCCTTCAAGCATGAGCACCGCAGCTTTTTCCACGGTCTCGTCAACCCTGATGGTCACGGGCTTCTTGGTCATGATGTCCCGAATCTTGATCTCGGACAACAGGTAATACAATTCGTGCATATCAAGGGTCGTGGCCTTGGACGGCGAAGCATCCTTGATATCACGGTCAGAAATAATGCCTACAATCTTGCCAGCCTCATCGACAACAGGTAGGCGACTGATTCCCTTATCTTTCATGAGCTTGGAGGCCTTCATCATCGACCGATCCGGGGTGATGGTGACAATGCCCTCGCTCATCCAATTTGCTACCAACATGCAGATTCCCTCCAATTTGATCCGGCCCGATTCGGCCCATTACATTAGCTATTCTTACTCATCACATACCCACAACCGTCCGCTTTGGCTAGTCTTTAACGAATACTTGTCACCTGAATTCCGCAAGAAGCCATTTCTACCTATGCATGATGTTGAATCTTGGGTAAATGGAAGAACCTTGTTATTTACGTTTCCACCAAGTAACGAATCAATATCGTCACCTGCTGTGTGACGCACAACCCCTGGAGCCCCATTGTGCGCAATCTGACTCTGATGCTGATAACATTGAGCATGGTCCTCATGACCGCCTGCAACCCGACCGACGAATCAACCCGGACACATTCGCTGTCGCCCGGCGTGACAGACACTGAAATCAGACTCGGGTCTTCCCTGGCCCTGACCGGACACGCCGGGTATCTCGGCACGCAGACTTTGCGCGGAGCCCAGGCCTATATCCATTATATCAACAGCAGTGGAGGCGTGCACGGCAGGAAACTCAAAGTCATAGCATTTGACGACTCCTACGATCCGCCCAAATGTCTCGCCAATACGCAAAAATTCATCATTGAAAACAACGTATTCGCATTATTTTGCTATGTAGGTACCCCGACCACGGTCAAGGTTCTCCCACTGGTTGAGGAAACCAAGGTCCCGCTCATCGGCATGTTTACCGGAGCCAATGCCCTTCGGGAACCATTCAATCGATATGTGGTCAACATTCGGGCCTCCTACTATCAGGAGACAGAGGCTGCGGTAAAACACCTCATCAACGACCTGGGTATAAAGAACATTGCCGTTTTCTATCAATACGACGCCTATGGCTTTGACGGTCTTATCGGCACGGAACTGGCCCTCAAGGAATTCGGACTTGAACCAGTGAGCCGGGGTTCGTACATACGAGGCACACTCAACGTGCAGGAAGGGTTGGAAAAAATTCTCAATTCAAAAGCTGGCGCCGTGGTCATGGTCGGCACGTACGGGGCTTGCGCCCGCTTCATCAAGCTGGCCCAAACCAAGCAATTCGACCCCATCTTCTACAACGTCTCGTTCGTTGGCGCGGAAGAGCTTGCCCGAAGAGTCGGCGCAGACGATTCAACCACCGTTCTCATGTCACAAGTAGTACCACCGCCAGACATCAATTCGGGCAGCCCCGGCGATGCCGCCTTTCAATACGTCAACCTTCTCAAACAATATTTTCCGACCGACACTCCAAGCTTCGTTGGACTTGAAGGATTCCTCAATGCCCGCATCCTGGTGGAAGGCCTACAAAAAGCCGGACGTGACCTGACCCGAGAGGGACTGATCGATGCCATCGAATCCATCAATAACCTGGAACTCGGACCGGGAGTCTCCATCACTTACGGTCCCGGCGACCGACAGGGACTGGACACTATCTATTTTACCAGACTGGAAAAAGGACGTTTTGTGCCATTCACCGACTGGAAAGGCCTCAAAGAAGACAGAGAGAAAATCCAATGAGCCTGCGCGAGAAAATAATTTTCCATTTCTCCCGCATCGGACTGCGCGAAAAAATTCTATTTTCCATGCTGGCGGCAGTGCTTTTCATCAGCGTTACCATCGCATTCGTGGCCCGTTACATCCTGATCAGTTCACTGACCCATGAACTTGAAATGCGTGGCAAAGCCGTTGCATATTCCGTAGCCGAACGCGGCGGGTCAGCCATCCTTGACGACGACATTCCGCAACTCCTGACCCTGATCTTCGACGAAACACGACTGCGCCAACGCAAGAATCTCGTTTCCTACATCTTCATCGAAGATCAGCACGGCACAATCCTTGCCCACACCCTTACCCGGAACCTGCCGGACAATCTGCGCGTCAACACGATTCCAACAGGGAAACACGACTCGATCCAGCTCGTCAGCATGGACGATCAGGAAATTTACGATGTAGCCGCAGCCATCAACGAGGGATTGTACCGCATCGGCACTGTCCACGTGGGACTCAACAAAAGCCACATAGACTCGCTCGTTAACAAATTGCGCGTGGCCTTTCTCGGTTTCATCTCTGCGGTTGTCGTCATCACCCTGTTCCTGAGTTCTTGGCTGACCAGATACATCACCAAACCGATCTCCGACCTGACACGCCTTTCGGACGAAATCAGTCGAGGCAATTTTGATATTCCTCTCCAGTTTGTGACCGGCGAGGACTGGAACACGTCCAATTGCCCTGCCTTCACCAACACGGACCTCCCCTGCTGGCACTTTGACCAATCCCGAAGCGGAGATACTCCCGGCGAGACACACCGCAAATGCGCTGATTGCGTCTTCTATCGCAAGCACGAAGGAGACGAGGTCATCCAACTCAGCGACTCCTTTCGCAATATGGTCTGGTCCATCAAGCTATACCGCCGCCGACTGCGTGAATCCGAGGAAAAATACCGCTCCCTCTTCGATTCCGGGCCAGACCCCATTTTTGTCGTGGACTGTGAAACCGGCAAAATTCGCGATGCCAACCCCCGGTCCGAAGAACTCTACGGTTTTCCAAAGGACGAGCTCATCGGCATGGAATTCATCGATCTCGGACCAGACCACAACCGGGAATGCCTGACCTATTTCTCAGAAGAAAGCGGCAGTTGTGCTTACTTTCCCAAGCTCATTCACTACAAGCAGGGTGGCGAACCCTTCTTCGTGAACATGCATGCCTGCCCCATTTCCTACCGGAGCCGCCACGCCATCATCATCGCGGTGACCGACATCACTGAAATGATCGAAAAAGACGCCCAGCTTATCCAGGCAGGCAAAATGAAATCCCTTGGCGAAATGAGTGCGGGTGTGGCCCACGAAATCAACCAGCCGCTCAATGCAATCAAAATGGGCAGCGAGTTTCTCTCCATGATGGAAGAAAAAGGCATGGACATCCCCAAGGAACACTTTCGTGAAGTTGTCCATGAAATCTCGCTCCAGGTGGACCGCGCCGCGGAAATCATCAATACCCTGCGCTCGTTCAGTCGCAAGTCCGACCTCCTTGAGGAACACGTGGACCTCAATCAGCCGATCAAGGCTCTCCTGTCCATGATCCGTCGCCAACTCGAGCTGGACAACATCCGGTTTGAACTGGAACTTTGCGATAAACTGCCACCGGTGCTGGCCCACTCCAACAGACTGCAACAGGTTGTTTTCAACCTTCTTGCCAATGCCCGCGACGCCATCAACGACTGCTCTTCGCCCCATGACCCAGGTGCAGATCGTCGCATCATGATCCGTACAGGTTCCGAGGATAAACTTGTCTATGCCGAATTTGAAGACACCGGCATGGGCATTGATGAGGAAGATCGACAAAAAGTGTTCGAACCATTCTTCACCACCAAGGAAGAAGGCCAGGGCATGGGGTTGGGACTGGCCATCACCTATGGCATCGTGAAGGACTATGGCGGAAAAATCCGCATCAGAAATGCAAAAGACAAAGGGACCGTATTTCGTATAGAATTCCCATCGGCAGGCGCACGAGGAGGCTCTCAAACATGAAAGGACAGGAAATGAAAGAAAAAGTACTGGTCATTGACGACGAGCAACCCACGCTGAAGATGTTCACCCTGCTGCTTTCAGCATATGGCTACGAAACCCTGACTGCAGAAAACGGACAGATTGGGCTGGAACTCTTCAAAAAGGAAAAACCAAGTCTGGTCCTGACCGACATAAAAATGCCGATTATGGATGGCATTGAAGTTCTCAAGAAAATAAAAGAAGTCAATCCGCACGCCGAGGTCATCGTCATTACCGGCCATGGCGACATGGACCTTGCCATCCAGGCCCTGAATCTCGACGCAACGGACTTCATCAACAAGCCCTTGCAACGCGAGGCCCTGGAGCAAGCCCTGGCTCGAGCCAAGGCGCGCCTGGCCATCACCAAGAATGAGGAAAGCCAAATCACTCTGGAAGAGCGTCCCGAGGCTGTTGTGATCGGTGTACGCGGCAATGTAACGGCCAACACCATTCCTCACCTGTCCGAAGCCTTTACCAAGGCCAAAGGACTTAACAAGAAAGTGATCCTTGTCAATTTCGAAGAAAACACATCCATCAACGGTGCAGGCATAACCAGTCTGACCACCTTGCTCACCGAGAACCGCGCCCAGAATGTACACGTTGTTCTGGCCGGACTGTCCAACAACTTCAGAACCGTATTCGAAATGGTTGGAATCACCAAGCTGGCAAAATTGTTCGACAATGAGGAAATGGCACTCAAGGCTCAACAATAGGCTCAGGCCCTTCGTGCTATCCTGGGCAGCCTGAAACGCGTTTGCACGGAGAAGGAGTTCAGTCTTCCTCCAAATTGCCACCGGAAAGCTTGTGAAAGGCTACCTGTCGAGTTTCTCCATCTCTTTCACGAGAACTCCCAGGTCAGGCCGCACATTGATGTCATGAACATCAATATACCGAATTATGCCATTCGTATCGACAAGGAAAAGTGCGCGCTCGGATACGCCGCTTGAACGCAGAACACCATATTTCGAGGCAACCTCCCCATGGGGCCAGAAATCGGAAACCACCGAAAACCCGATACCACCCATTTCCTTGACCCACGCATACTGGCTGGGGATATTATCCACACTGATGCCGATAAGTTCTGTATTCTGCTGGTCAAAGAGTTCCTGTGCCAGATTGTAACCCGGCCATTGATCGGAGCAGACCGGAGTCCAGGCAGCCGGGATGAAAGAAAGCACCACATTTTTTCTGCCCTTGAAATCGCTCAGGCGAACCATGGCACCAGCAAGGGATGGCAATTCGAAGTCGGGTGCAGGGTCTCCCACCTTGACCTTGAGGACAGAGTCAACAGGCTTGAGCGTGCCCACGGGATAAACATTGGGATTGTCAGCCGACGCCGACGCAACCAGCAATCCGACAACAAACACGACAACCATCATGTATCGTTTCATTTCTTTTCTCCGCTAGTCGCCGGTCTTATCCATAATAATCTTGAGCAAACCATCCTTGTCATCAGCCTGCCCTTCCTGGAAAAAGAGTATTTCCATGCTCCCCCCCTTGAGTTCGACCAGATAAAATGTAGGGGTTCCAACTTCACCAAGTGCCTTGTGCATGACATACTCGGCATCTTCAAAAAGCGGAAAATCAACATTGAACTTCTTCCGATAGAAATCGACTTCAAATTGGGTGTTGCCTGCAGCAAGCCCGATAAACTTGAGGCGATCGTCCCTGCCAGCCAGCACGACCTTATAAAAAAGGTCATTTATCTTGGGCGCATCCTGTTGGCAAAGAGGACAGTACATGCTGTACATTTCAACAAACAAATAGTCCGACTTGATTTCCGACACCTTGAATTCTTCGGAAGTAACTCCAAGATATCTTTTCTGGGCATCAGTCAACCCGCCGGAAAGCACAAGGTCCGGGAAAGTGCCAGCCCAAACCGGCACGGCACTCAGAAACAGGAAGGCAGCTAGTATCAACGTAAGTCGTTTCATATTCATCCTTTTAGGAAAAGGGTTCCACGCAAGAACCGGAACCACCATTTCAACAAGCGGCCAACAAAGGTTCCAAGCCTGCCATGGCGCACCCGTGCATACTTCTTCCACCTTGATCACAAGCGTTCGATAAATGACGAGCCACTCATGGTATTCAGTCATCATTAACATGATTGGGGGAAAAACAAGATCGAGGCAACGATATTAATCATTGCCTCGATCTTGCACCTTGAAATCGGGAAATCTTCCCGAAAAAACTCAAGCCAGCTTTTTTATTTCACCTTCCTGACCACGGCTCCATGCTCTCGATCAGGTTTCAATTCGTAAATTCGATCTGCAGCCCCGGCAAAAAGATCGAGAGGGTGATGACTGATGACAAGAAGCTGCAAATTGAGGCGATCCGCTATCTCGTTGATGAGATGCATGAATTTCGGAATAAGCGCAGGTTTGAGCCAGCAGTCCTGTTCATCGAGAACAAGGAAAGGACGATGATTCTGCTCGGGCAGTTGCGAGAGCGCAATGAGCCGCAGCCCCACGGAAAGGATGTTGCAAACCGATCCGCCCTGCCCGGTCATGATATCTTCAATCTCATCCTCATTGCCCTGATTCTGAATCTGAAAATGTATCTGAAGACGGTTGTTCTTGACCTCGCGCTGGGTCGTGACCACACGATCCTGACCAAGAATCTCACGAATGGCGTGTGTCAGATTGGCTTCAACCTCATCCAGGATCTTGCCGAAAAGGGCTCTGGAAAGCTCTTCAAGGACATCTCTCGCCTTGGGAGCAAGCACGAGAAAATCCTGCACCGTGGCAAGAGAACCACGAATGCGGCCATGCTCGGCATGAAGCCCTTCGGCCAGAGCCGAAAAACGGTCAAGCCGACGCTCAAGGGCGCGCAGATCGGGCATGTCCTGCCAACTGTCCACTACTTGTCTCCCGCCACGCCATTTTCAACCGTGGAAAGGTCCTCTTGAATCTTTTGGATATGTTCGCGGTACTCTGCCACAACAAGCTTGTTTTGTTCTCTTTTTTCTTCCAACAACCGTTGGAGTTCTTCAGGGTCGCTGGTCCCGTATTCATCCTGAGCCTGTGTATTGAGAGCTTCAAGCTGGACGGACAGGTTGGCCACGTCCTGCTCAGTGCGAACCTTCCTGTCACGCAGTTGTTCATACTGCTCACGAAGGTCCTTAAGCTCTTGTTCCAATTGGGAATCCATGCTTGTCCCTGTTCCGTTGGGGTTGCTATTCACCATGTATAACCTCCTCGTAGAGTTCCCATATGAGTTCGCCTTCCTGGCTTTCCCGGGTCAAATTGTCTTCAAGAAACCGCTTCAGCCCCATTCCCTCTCGGGTGCGTTGCCACGCAAGACGCTCAAGTCCCTGGATAAATTTTGATTCGCCTTCAATTTCCGGTTCTTCTGGCGGCAACTCCTGATCCGGGAATACTGCATTAAACGGCTCAAATGGCACCATCCACTTTTCAAGTTCCTCGCATCCTAGCGTCCATATAGCTGCGGCAGGTTCCCGGGTCATGGTTCGACGCGAAAATGTCAGCCGGGTGATGTTGCCGGGATTAGCCCAGGTGGTTTGCCCTTTCTTTATAGTGGGTTGAGGGCGATGAATATGCCCGTTCACGAGCCAGTCGATACCGGGCAATTCCTTGATGGAATAAGCGCGATCAATGAATTCTGGGAACTGGATATTATGATGTGTCAACCAGATCACGGTATCGGGATCATCCGGCTGGCGGTCATATTTTTTGGGCAATGGAGTTCCATCGGGACTGGCACAGACCAGAGCTGAACCATCTTCAGTCTCAAGAAGGAACTTCGGTCCGTCATCCTTCATCAACCGCAACACGCCCGCAGCTTCCAGAACCGCCAGGGACACGTCCCCGGTAAATCGGGACTGGTACTTGTCGTGATTGCCGACCAATGCCCAGACCTTGTTCTCGCCCGTTCGCGACCCGAAAATGCGGATCAGTTCCACAAGCATCCTGTTGGAGTTATCGCGAGGCCAGTGAAAGAGATCTCCCAGGAGAACAGGGACCATGTCGAGTTCCAAGGCACGGTCAAGGCATGCCTCCAGCTTGCCTACGATCTGCTCGTAATAGCCCTCAAGCCGCTGACCCGGAGGCGTATCCGCCAAGTGCGGATCTGCAATGAAAAACAGTCCTTTGGCGTGTATGGTATCAAGCGTCATGTCGGCCCCCCTGATCAATGAACGCCTCGGCATCAAGATCTGCACCACAAGTCGGACAACAACCGAGTTTGCCAACGCATTCGGTTATCTGATCCTCAACCATTCGCAAGTGCACTTCCAAATCACTCAAAGCGGCCTGAGCCTCACCTTTCCGCACAATCAATCCTCGCATATCGGCAAGTTGCCGGACCAGACCTGATTCGGACACAAGGACAGGCGGTTCCGCAACATCTTCCAAGACGCATTCCCAGCGGGCAAAACGATTTCGCCGATATCGAACAGCAAGCATCTGATCAATAAGACCGGACAGGGAAGCTGTTGGCACCAACGGTTTCGGCGCAGCGAGTTTCCCCAAAGCCACACCCTGAATTTCCGCTTTTCGCAGTGTTGTTTCCGCATGTGCGCTCTGCTCACACAGGCTGGACAGTCGTGCCGTGTCGAAAACCTCGGGCAACGAAAGCAATTGCGCAAGGATCGCATATGTTTTATCGGCCCGCAGTCGCTTGCTGTCCACGGAGTCAATACTCCGAAGAATAGCATCCAACACACCAACAGAATTAAGCTTTTTAGGACCAATTGCCATATTGAGGATACTTGCGGACGCTTTTTTTGTCTTGACTGATATAGCCAAAGTGCCTTGACGGGCAATCACTGCTTCCATGACCGGGATTTCAGTTTGTAGGTCCCTTGCGACCGCTTCCAGATTCCGGGCGGCCTCGGCCTGCAACTCAATGTCGGGCAACAGGAAAAGCATGTCCATTTCGGACTCTATCCGACTGCGCCTCTCTTCCAGATCACGTTCCTGCCTGTTGGAATCCTGAATCCGTCGCTTGAGCAGATTCTGCATGGCGAGCAGATGGGCACTTTCCGTGGACGCGGCAAAAAAAGCTGCCGCAGCCGAGGCCGGTTGATTGAGCAGGAAAACCGGCTCTCGCTGATTGCCCACGTGAACATCGATTTCCCCTCCGGTCTCAAGCTCGACCAGATCGAGTTTCAGGGCATTGAGGACATCCTCGGGCGGCTTGCGTCCAAATTTCCAGTATTCCTCAGGCTCTTCCGCTCCGGGATGCCAAATTTCGTAACCGGATGACCGTTTCCTGCGCACCCAGACAACTCTGGTTCCATCGTCAAGCTCCACTGAAACCCGCGCTTCCTTGGCCCCATGACGAATATAGTGCCTGGGTACCGGATTTGTTGCCACGCAACGCAAACCCTCGACAATAGCGGACTTGCCAGTATTGTTGGGCCCGGTCAGGGCGGTCACTCCGGGACCAAGCTCCAGCTCGGTCAGTTCGTGAGCCATGAAATTTTCAAGAACTATTTTTTTGATCATTAGGGGTATCTTGGATGGTTCCTGCACCCGTCGAACCACTCTTCCGGCCCGATTTCCTGCATTTTCTCGTTGTTCGCCTGCCACCGTTCGGCCAGCCCTTGGGGCATGCCATGCCTGTCGCAGGGGAATTCATCGCATTGATAGCAATAGTCCACTCCCTTTTCCTTCACACACGCAGTCACCTTGCAATCCTTGAACAGGCATCCTTTCTCACGACAGCCGGAACAGGAACCAATGGCAAGGTA
The DNA here is from genome assembly GCA_016342345.1 of Pseudodesulfovibrio sp. Lineage (GTDB taxonomy): Bacteria > Desulfobacterota > Desulfovibrionia > Desulfovibrionales > Desulfovibrionaceae > Pseudodesulfovibrio. The sequence goes on from JAEINO010000043.1 coordinate 19,804, forward strand.
ATCCAACAATTCTCTCATGGCCGGATACTTCCCGAAAACCGGATTCATGCCTTTGAACCTATCGGCATAGGCAGCAAAATTGTCACCCAACTCATCACCCAGCTCCTTGCTGAGTCTCTGAATCGGCCCGCCTGCATAGGCCAGACACTTACCGCAGGACAATCCGCAGGGAGCCAGCCGTGACTTAATGAAATCACCTCTTTCCGGGATATACCCATGCTCACGCAGGATTGTAAGCGCGTTCTCCACGGCAAAAACGGCATAATCGACACATTCTTCATGCAGATGCTCATTCTTGTAGCGATCCTGCCCTTCCCGAATACGAAAATCACACTTAATCAGATCAAAACAGTTGATCGAACCAAATTTCGCGGTGAATCGCTCCAGTAATTCCTGAACCATGGCATAGGCCATGTCATGATCCTCACCCGGAACAGCCCGTCCGCCATAGAGTCCCAAGCCCATGATGGCACCGGAAACCGCGCCGCACTGCCCGCATGTACGAGACCCGCCGCTGCAAAATCCCGTGGCCACGCGAATCAGATCGTCCGATTCCCTGCCGCCCGATTCCGCGATGATTATCAGGGTCGCTTCGGCGCAAAGAAATGTGCCATCAGAAAACAACTCCCTCATCCTGTTCTTGACATACCGGCCCATCAACAAATCCTTTTCACGAGTTAGGATCACGTCAAGAAGGGACAGAAAGTCCTGGCTTCCGGGGTAAGGCGAGTCTCCTTGCCTTTTCCTTCATTCATGATCAGTGGCGGCTCCACATGAAGACCAACACCGCCTTCCTTGACTGTTTCCATCAGCACCATGCGGGCTCCCTCGTCAATTCGCCCGTGAACCATGCGCATTCGCTTGGGTTCAAGATTGGCCAGAGACAATCCCTCCATCAATTCAGGCAATCGCTCCGCCAGATGAATAAAACTGAACTTGCCTCTTGATTTGAGCGCACTGGCTGCGCATCGGGCAAACTGGGCAAAATCTCCCCTGTTCTCGAACCGGGCAGTCCTGCGCTCTTGGCCGTGACTCACCCTGCCTCGCTGCATGTCCCGATAAGGCGGATTCGACACCACAAAATCCACGACCTTTTCAGGCCTCCAGTCCGTCACATTACCCTCGACAATGGAAAACCGGTCGGCAAAATGCAGATTCACCACATTCTCATTGGCACAAGCGACTGCCGTCGAATCAATCTCGACCCCGGTCAACGCAAGGTCGGGCTGACAAAGCAGCAATCCCAGACCGACAGGGCCGCTACCACATCCAAGATCAACACCGGTCTGCCCTCTGCCTGCATTGGCAAAACAGGCCAGCAGCATGGAATCCTGAGAAAACCGGTAGCCATCCTCGGGCTGGACCAATCCGCGAGGGAAATAATCACGTCGTTCCAAAATGGCTTCAGTATCAATGGCAACCATTATTTTACCTCCCTTACGGCTTTCCTGCGCCGGACGCGGGCCTGAATCATGTCCACTAACAGACGGGCTTCATCCATTCGCAACATGAAGGCCAGGGCCACATACAGGATCACCCAAACAGGAATAAGTGCCAGCCACCACGGATGCAGCGGGGCTGTGAAAAAGGCAGCCGCACCAATGACGCCACTGAGCAATGCGGTCTTGGCAACAGAGCCTGCGGAAACCAGCCGGGTTCCACGCTTCCTGACCAGAAAGACATAGAGTAATCCGAAATTGAGCAGGGATGCCAGACTGACAGACAGAGCCAGACCAACATGAGCCATGAACTGCATGAGCCAGACTCCCAGCCCAATATTAGCGACAAGACTGGCCACTGCAATCTTGACAGGCGTCCGAGTATCCTCAAGGGCATAAAAACCAGCCACCAGAGGACGAGAAAGAGCAATAAACGGCAACCCAACGGAATAGGCGACCAAGGCGCGGGCTGTTGCGTTCACGGATTCGGCAGAAAACGCACCGCGCTCGAAAAGCATGGCAATGACGGGGTTGGCCAATGCGATGAGACCGGCGGCAGCGGGCAGGGCAATGAAAAGAGTCAGGCCCAAGGCCACGGAAAGCGCGTTGTCATAGTCCTCCATCTCGCCTTTGGCAGCCAACTTGGCCAGACTCGGGAGCGCGGCAGTACTGACTGCAATCCCGAAAACACCCAGCGGGAATTGCACCAGACGGTCCGCGTAATAGAGATAGGAAACCGATCCCACAGGCAAAAACGAAGCCAGCAGCGTGCCAAGAAGAATATTGATTTGATACACCGCCGCGCCAAAGACCGTGGGCAGCATGAGCAATCCCATGCGCGCCACCCCCTTGTTCCTCCACGACCAGGACCCACGCCATGAGAATCCGGCCTTGGACAGGAAGGGCTGTTGCAGAAGCCACTGCCCTGCACCGCCCACAAGAACTCCATAGGCCATGGAGTAGGCGACATTCAATCCGCAGAAATAACCAAGCAGAGCCGCTCCTATCAAAGCAACATTGAGGACAACTGGTGCCAGCGCAGGAGCCAGGAACTGATCGTTGGCATTGAGAATGCCCATGCACAAGGCAACACCGCAAATGAAGATGACATAGGGAAAGCAAATACGAACGAGGTCAATTGTGACCTGGAACTGCTCGACATTCTTGATGAAACCTGGAGCAATGGCCATGGTCAACGGTCTTGCAAGGATTTCAGCCAGAACAGTGATGGAACAAAGAATAACCGCCAGCCAAATCATGGCTGAACGGGCCATGGCCTGAGCGGCCTCTTCGCCTTCTTCCTCCTTAACTCTCGAATATACCGGAATAAATGCCATTGTCAGCGACCCCTCACCAAAGAGTCGTCTGAGCAGATTCGGGATACGGAAAGCCACAAAAAAGGCATCTGCAAAAAGCCCCGCGCCCAACGCAAAGGCCACGATGACATCTCTAACAAACCCCAAGATGCGCGACACCAGGGTCGCCCCGGCCACGACCGCAGCGTTCCTGACGATGCTTCTTCCGTGCTTACTCACATTTTTTCCTTATTTCCGAGAGACATCTGTAAACCCTTGAAATCTCGTTACTCGATTTTTATAGACTTTTGTTAGAGTTTTTCTAATATCTGTAATTATTACTTTATTTTTTAAGCAGCCTCTTAAACGGCTTTCCTTCAAATTTAAAGCCCTATACAGGCTCATTTTCGATCAACCTACGAATATATTTATCAATAAACAGATTGAGCCAACACAACCGACTTTGTTACCAAAACTACCGCCATTTAAGCCTGTCACGACTCCAAGCTCAGTCTGAAATGCCCGCTCGGTACAAGACATCCCCTCTCCTACCACAACCGACCTTCGCAGAGTGTTGCGGACTACCAATTCTCACTGTTTTGGTTGGCATTTGGGACAAAATACGGAAGTCCTGCCCGCCACCTTCGAGGTCTTCAGCATGGTTTTGCATGTCAAGCATTGCTGTCCTTTTCTGCCGTAGACATTGAAACTGTTCTGAAAAGAACCAGCGTCCCCATCGGCATTCACGTAGTCTCGAATGGAACTGCCATTTTCGGCAATGGCCTGACCAAGCACTGACTGCAATTCCGTAAACAATTTCAAGGCTCTGGCACGACTCAATCTATTTCCCCGCGTTTCAGGATGAACGCCGGCCCGGAACAGGGACTCGTCCGCGTAGATGTTACCAACACCTGCCACCACGGACTGATTCAACAAAAGCCCCTTGATAACCGATTTGCGATCCCTGACCAAGTCCGCCAGTTCTGCTGCCCCGGTCTCAAGTGGCTCAGGCCCGACTCTTTGCAGGAAATCCCACGTATCAAGCTCTCCCGGGGCAAACGAACGGATATAGCCGAACTTTCGCATATCGGAAAAAATCAACTGAGACCCATCATCAAGATTGAACATGATGCGGTCGTGCTTGTTGGCCGTCCTTTTAACAGCATGAACCACCCGTCCCGTCATCTTCAAATGAAAGACCACGCTCAAACCATCATCCATTTCAATAAGCAAAACCTTGGCGCGCCTGTAAACCCGCTTGACCGTGCAACCCATAATTCTGGGCACCAGCGTGTCTGCAGGTTCACTGAGTCGCGTCAACCCCGGCACCTCGACTGATTGAATGGATCGACCAACCAGGGTTCCATGAAGCCCCCTGGCTATGACTTCCACTTCTGGTAATTCCGGCATGCTTAGGTGAGTACCTGAAAACGGCTGTGCTGAAAAGTTCTCCCGTCCATGAACACCTAGCCGAAAAAAGCCCTAATTCAATGGCTATCCCTGAGACTCTTTGCCTTGATTCCATGCGAGACATGCGACTATGGGCCGATCTTCTGCCGCAAAAAGAATAGATATCCACAAAACAAGGCAAAGAACAGCACCTCCCAATGCGCTCATGGCAACAACATCGGCAAACATGCTCACTCCTATTTTAAATAATATTCAACAATCTTAACTACCAGACAACGCGGCAGCACCCCCATCAACGCCACCTGAAAACGATTGATGCACCCCGCAATAACCATGGGCTTGCCTTTTTCAAATGCCATATATCCCTGCCGGGCAACTGCCTCGGGACTCATGCTTATCCGTTTAATCGCGGAGGTCTCCTCAATTCCGGCCTTGTCAAACAATTCCGTCCTAGTCGGACCGGGAAGCAGAACCGTTGCCGTAACCCCGGTCCCCTTCAGTTCCATGTGTAGGGAATCCGTAAACCGGACAACATACGCCTTGACTCCTGTATACACGGCCAATCCAGGGCAGGGAATGACCCCACCAATAGATGCAACATTCAAAATCCCACCATTTTCACGGACAATCATGGATGGCAAAAACAATCTAGTCAGCTCCGTAAGGCTGATTATCATGACTTGTATCATCCCAGAATTTAATTCACTATCGATTTCCGAGAACTTACCGTTAACTCCGAATCCAGCATTGTTGACAAGCAGATCTACCTGCACCCCCTTGTGCTGTACAAATTGATAAATCTCCTGACTTGCTCCGGGGTGTGACAAGTCCGCCTCCAAAGGCCAAACCGCTATGCCATGAGACAATTCAAGCTCCCCGGCCAGGGATTCAAGCCGTTTTCCACGCCGTGCCACAAGAATGAGATCATACCCCTTGCCTGCCAGCAACCGTGCCATTGCCCTGCCTATGCCGCTTGAAGCTCCGGTTATCAAAGCCACTGTTTTTTCCGCCATTGATTACTCCATTTTACATTTCGACAACTATGATATTGTTATGACGCAGCGCTCCCATGAGCGCATACTGCCCTGCTTCCTTTCAACCCTATGGGCTCATACACTTCATAGATTCGACAATCATCGAATCATCCTTGCAAAAAAAACAGTTATCAAACCACGCAACCAACCTGCTTCAACAAATCACGAATCTCTTTCACAACAGGTTCATTGATCCAGGCGACAACAAACTTGCCGCGCCGTTCGGTTTCAATAAGGCCAACAGTGCTCAATTCCTTGAGATGATGAGATACAGTGGGTGCGCCAATCTTCATGCGCTTGACAATTTCGCTCACGAAACACTCGCAGCCGCACCCCGTTTGATAACTCGCTTCGCCAGACGCAGCAGCAATTTCCAGGAACAGATCAAGCCTGTTCGGATTGGACAGAGCCTTCATTATCGAGGCAATCTTTTTGGTATCAACCGAGTGCGCCATTATCTTTCCCATGTTGACGATTTGATAAACATCGAATTAAAAAATGTCAAGCAAAGAAACCTTCATGAGAAATGAACCTGTCTGGCAACTAGAAACGGTATCCCAACCGAAGGCCTGCGTTGTCCATGCCTTCGTTGGGATTGGCAAGGTAGGCATTGGATACGTGCTCGAACTGTACCGATATATTGACTTTTTCCGTCAAATTATACCCCAGGGCCGCGCCGAGCCGAAAAAGGACAGGCGAACCAAGTGACTTACGGTTGGAATCATTGGTATTGAGCTTTCCGTTGTGGACAGCCCCACCAAGATTGGCATCAATAAAGAAATTCGCTGGCAGATCCCATTCCCAGGTCAGACCGGCGTAGCCAATGGACGTGTCACCTGAAGTGTTGACGGTTGCGCCCAGATGGGGACGCGGAGACCAGATGGCATCAAGAAATGATGGGGACACGAAAAGCACTTCACCATTAATATCCGTTCCTGATTCGCGATTGAAACTCCAGAAACTAATGTCGTGGGCATAGACGCCACCCCGGACTTCCGAAAAAATCGAATCCTCGGCTTTGACCGTGTGAGAAACAGCCAAAACCATCAACAACACTGAAAAAATGATACCGAGCACCTTCATCGCATCCACCTTTCTTTCCTGATTAGTGCATACTATTACGGGTCCTTCAATATTTTTGTCAAATCAGAGATATAATAACCTCATGCTCCTGCAATACAATTACTTGCAAAACCCATCAAGCATAACGGCTTCGTCTGCCGGTTTTGCACTTATCCAATACGTAAGGTCCCCCTTGTACCAGATAAAATGGACCTGCCCCATGCCGGTAAAACGATAGACCGAAAGCCCTGCATGCTCAATCCGCTTGGGAGATTTGAACGGAGACTTGGGATTCTGGTACATCTTGTGAACCATGAGGCCTGTTTGGCGACGGGCTTCACTGTCCGACGACACCCGAGACACCCAGACTTCGGCTGGTCGAGTCATGCCCACATCTTCGGGCCGGGAATAACGACCAATAACGCTGGCCTCGGCTATCAGGACCTTGCCGTGCAGCTTGTTCACTTCCACTTGGGCTGCATTGCCGGAAACAAGCTGAATACGATGCATTTCGCCCATTTTTTCGGGCATGATCCAAGTCAGATCATCGGCAGAAGAGCACGCCGGAAACAGGATAACGACAAAGAGAAATAATAATAATTCGCGCCGCACTTATTGCTCCTTCACAGGTGTTGATTCAGTGGACCGAGTCGTGCCGGGCATGGAGCCCTTGCCGTCTTCGGAAGAATTCTTTGGTTTGGCAATTCCGAGTCTGCCCACATTGGCAACAAAGGAATCAGTTCCACGTTGCACGGTGAATATCAGTTCTTCCTGCGCCTTGTAGACCTCGCTCCCGGCCATATGCAGGCTGTAGAGATGTTCAAGCTTGATACCAGAAGCCTCCATGAGTACATCGCCGGGGCGCAGCCCTGCCTTTTCGGCACGCGAACCCCGCTTGACGGCTTCCACCAACAACCCACCAAAGCCGGTGGCCGTGAGCGTTGCACCCATTTTCGATTCATATGTTTCAGGACAATAGAAAAACGCATCACCTGAGTCCTTGTCCAACGCACCACCACGCCAGGGCATAAGGATCAATATTTTTGCGCCAGGGTCAAAACGACTGATTCGCCGGGCAATCCCCCATCCATTTTCCACATGACCGGAACCTGCAACAACAAGGACAGGCCAGTCATACTGTTTACGCAGCCGGACAGCTTCCTCCGCCATCTTGGAATCCCAGATGGATTGAACGAGATCGAATCGCTCACGTTGAGTGGCGTTGTCCGCATCCAGTCCCGAATGCTGGGAGTAGATCATATCCAAAAATGACTGTTGCTCACGGGCAGGAGGGACAATCTCACCGGGCAGAAAAGCGCGCTCATCTTCTGTCAGCGCATCAACACCTTCTTTGGATATTTTCTTGGTCACGAAACCGGGTACGTTCAGCCCGGCCACAGGCAGACTGTTTCGTTGGGCTATTTCGAACAGTCCGCTGAAGAGCGAATATGGGTATCCCCACCTTGTACTCCATTGCAGTTCCTCTTCAAGCCCGACCACATCAACTTGCCCTTTTCCAAAATCATTAAGAACAGGCTGCATGTCCACGGCCACCATTTCCAAACCCAATGCAGGTGGCCTGTCCGTGGCTGCCAAGGCCTCCAGGATACGTTGCTGTACGTTGTGGTCACAAATGTTCTTGTGCCCTTCTCCAATAAGAATATAATCCTTACTACTTGACATATCTAATATTTCGTCAAGAGTCAGCCGATCGCCATACTTGGAGACAAAATCGCACTTCTGCGGAAGAAAAGTCACATCAAGCGGTGGATGCACAACCGTTTTCACACAAGCCCCCAAAGCCAGAACCAAGATCAGAAGCAGCCCTGTCGCCACGTTACACATAGCCAAAATTCGCTTGTTGCACTTCTTCATGGACACCTCAAAATATAATCTTAAATTCATGATATCAAATGAGCGCCAAAAGGAATGGACGCATGAAGCGGCCTTCCTTGACCACCACATCGTCATCATAAGGACCACTCGCCCTTTTGAAAAGCTCTTGTACCGCGAAAAAATCTCTTCTCTGGCACTCACACACCAAGCCGTCCCCCTTTCTGCCGCCGACTGTCGAACATTCCTTGCCACGCAAAACACATTTTCATTGACCTTGATTGACGTCCACGAACAGCATTCACTCTCTATCTCCAAAGACATCGTCACCCATACTCATAAATATAACAATTTATAAATACATAATAAAATCAAATCGACAACTTTTTGATAAGCATCATAATCATTCCGATTATTATCGCCTGAATGTGCCAAAACAAAATCAGGAGTGGAAAACGGATGAAGTCTGAAAAGAAGCCCTTTACCAAATAATTCTAAAAGTGACGACACGCTCTATCCGACAGGCCGTCGAGAATGACCCGGGCGCAAGGCGCAAAAAAGGCTCAAGATCGACACGTACTTCCTGTACGCTATGAGTGATCATTTTGCAGCAACGCTACAATCCGAACGACCTCAACAACGAAAACAGCCCGTACGATTTCTTGTACAGGCCGTTTATATTTCAATATAGCAGTGAGACTAGTCCCAGGTGCGCTTATCTTCGATAGGACGGATCTGAGGAGGCAGGGTGCCAGGTGCAAGAACCTTGAGGACGGGACGCAGCTTGATCTTCTCGCGGAAGAGGTGAAGCATCTCGTCTTCCTGGTTGAACTGACCGGCTTCGATGGAAAGAACCATCTCGTCAATGCCACCGGGGTTGGTGACTTCGATCTGCCAACGTTTGACCTCTTCAAAACGGGCCATGACCTGCTCCACCTGATGCGGGTAGACAAACATGCCCTTAATGCGGGCTGTGGTGTCCACGCGGCCAACAATGCCCCCAAGACGAGGGCTGGTACGGCCGCAGCTACAAGGTGCGCGATCAAGGTACCCAAGGTCTCCAGTGGCAAGACGAATAAGCGGATAGGTCTTGTTGAAAGCCGTGACCACGATTTCACCGACTTCTCCATCCTTGAGAGGGATGCCTGTGTCAGGATGGCAGATCTCGACAAAAGCACGATTGGAGAGATGCAAACCGTTTTTATGAAAGCACTCATAGCCAATGCAACCGACATCTGCGGTTCCGTAACCCTGACGCATGATGCAGTCGAACTTCTTTTCCAAAGTGGAACGCATTTTCTCGGAGAATTTCTCCCCGGTAACAAATGCGACCTCAAGGAAAAGATCCTTGCGCAGGGACAGCCCCATTTCCTCGGCCTTCTGGGCGAGGTGCATGAGATAGCTGGGAGTGCCGACATAGCCGGTGACGCGCAGCTTCTGCATGATTTCAATCTGGGATGTGGTGTTGCCCGGTCCGGCGGGAATAACGGCACAGGCCAAGTTGCGCAACGGCTCTTCAAACATCAGGCCGGCTGGAGCAAGATGATAACTGAAGGTAATCTGGGCCAGATCGCCGGAACGAAAACCGGCAGAATAGAAACCCTCGGTCCAGCCCCAGTAGTCCTCGCTCCGGTCTTCGGGATCAAAAATCGGACCGGGAGACAGGAAAACGCGCTGCAACTCTCCCAGATCCTTGGTCAGCAGGCCGCCAAGCCGCGGGCCCATGGACTGGAGAAAGATGAGTTCCTTTTTCTTGATGATCGGAATATGTTTCAAATCGTTCAGAACGCGAAATTTCTCCACGTTGAACTGAGCACGGTCAAAACGTTTTTTGACATCCTCAGAATAGCGATAGGCATAGGAAAGCAACTCCTTGACCTGAAGCTGACAATACTGTCTGCGCTCGGATTCATCGAGCACTTCGCGGCGGGAATAAATACCCTCGGTGCGGTCTTTTCTGGTCATATGTAGACTCCTGTAGGATTATTTGCCGTTTTCGACAGGGAATCGGACTATAACATCCAGGATTTTTTTTGCAAGATAAATGTTAGATCACCCGTTATATCAAGCCGTTGTGCACCATAAACGCCATCGAAGCCCTATGCAATTTATGCTTGACACCACAAACGCAAATGGATAGTGATACGGTCCTTGAACACGGGTCGTTAACTCAGTTGGTAGAGTATCTGCCTTTTAAGCAGAGAGTCACTGGTTCGAGCCCAGTACGACCCACCATTTAGTCCCCATCGTCTAGTGGCCTAGGACTCCGGCCTCTCACGCCGGCAACAGGGGTTCAAACCCCCTTGGGGACGCCAAGACATTTCAAACGGTTACAGTTAACACTGTGACCGTTTTTTTGTTTTTGGTATCGATGACACTCGAATGGGCCTCTGATTAAACCACTCCCACGTATTTATTAATAACTATCTCTTTGAGCAAAAATAGTTGGGGCTGTACCAGATAACTAGCCCATATGTTTTTTAACCCACTGTTTCAGCTGTTTAAACTGGCTTTGTGGATTA
>JAEINO010000044.1 GCA_016342345.1 Pseudodesulfovibrio sp.
TGTTATTGTAAACAAAAACAGTGTGATATGCCAGATAAAATGTAACTTTTAGCTGGAGAATCGCTCAGATTAGGTATAGATATTATATATTAATATATATGCCACTTTTGTACAAATCCCTATATTAAAGCCGAGAGAGGCAATAGGTCTGGACTTTAAACATGAATAGTTATACATATATACAGTTTTACAATGTGCTGTGTTTGGTGCCCTTGACAGTTCCAAGGACAAAGAAAAAGAGTGCCTTGAAAAATATTTAAATCGGGCTGTGTAGATGCGCAATATTTCGAATACTCATAAGTTGTATCTGGGGTTTTCCGTCGGATTATTACTGGCGCTTGCTGCCGCCATTTGGTCCAGTTTTAGCTTCGTCGTTTCGCTCTATAAAACATCGGTGCCCATTAATTCGGCTATCATCGTCGTGATATGGGGCAGCATATGCATTGCCATGTGGTACATCATTTCGGTCTGTCGGGATATTTCAGTGTTTTCCCACTTTACGGATTGGTGCGATGACCCGGATGAGGCCGACTTCGATCTCGAGCGAATACAATCCGGTTTTTTGGGCGTGGTGTTGCGACCCATCATCAGTTCTATCCAAACAAATGGGTCCGTGATTGTACATTCAACCAGTGAAATACGTTCGATGGTGGAGGGGTTTGAGCAAAGCGTCTCCTCCCGTGCTAAGCTTGTGTCTTTCCTGGGTGGATTTCTTGTTTTGCTTGGATTGCTCGGTACTTTCCTGGGGCTGACCATTACGTTGCAGTCGATGGGAATCATCCTCAGCAAATTGGCTGGAGGGCTGCAAAATTCCTCCAATGATTCCATCCTCCAGGTCATGGTTGAATTGATTGTTCGACTCAAGGAGCCCATGGAGGGCATGGGAACAGCATTCTCCACCTCGCTTTTTGGTTTGGCCGGGAGTGGCTTGGTCGGTGTCTTGGCAATGATCCTGAGTCGTGTTCATGACCAATTGAAATGGTATCTGGAGAGTTGGCTGGGCGAACAAGTACGACTGTCTACCCTTGAGGAAAAAGAGGAAGGCATTGATTTTCCAACCAACGGAGATTTGCCTGAACAATTGAAGGCTATCGCCGTGCAACTCGCATCGGCCAGCAGTGAGACCAATGCGGCGTTGGCGAATTCCAATAAATTTTTATTGGAAATGACTATCCAGCAGCAGCAAGGTTCAGAAATTTTTCGGGCTTTGAAGGAACAGGCTATTGAAACGCAGAAAAGAATCATGCTGGGGAATGAGTTAACAGGACGTCTCGTCAAAGATGGCCGCCAACAAGTTTCACTCATAAAGAGTTTTTTAGAGAATGTGGAGAAGTAAACGCACGAAGCGGTGTGCCTGCTTTCCCTTTACCAGGGGCGCTATTATGAAGGCGGCCTTTTTCTTCGGCGTGTTAAGCCTGATTTTTTTCTGGTGTCAGACGAGTGCATGGGCCGAATCTGCTGATATTGATGGTGTGGAAGAACGGATACAGCGTGAAATCGAGAAGTCGGAGAAAGAGCACGCCCTTGGAGATGAGACTGAATCCGGTTCCCTGAAGGACATTCCCGCAGGTGACGTCGGGTATACGGGGGCTGACAAAATTGATTTTCTGAATGAGCAAAAGGAGCCATCCTTTATTACGGCTCCGTCCATCCCTCTCTCTGCTGACAAAGATCCTTTGACATTGCAGGAAGCGTGTCGGTTGGGGATTCTGAACCACCCGCGTATCGAGACCTCCAATGCGAATGTCGAAGAGGCCGAGGCTGATTATGGCATTGCCCGGAGTCAGTATTATCCCACCGTTGACTGGATGAGCAAGCTCGGACCTTCCAGAGAACTGGATACCGGTGCCGTCGAATATGGTGATACTGCGTTTCTGGTTTCACAAAAGGTCTACAAGTTTGGTGGCATCAGAGACGCAGTGGCTAGTGCCCAACTGCAGTTCCAGAGCGCTCAACTCGAACACGCTCGAACACGCGAGGATATTGCAGTCCTGGTGATCAACGCCTATCTCTCCGTGCTACAAGCTCAGGAATTGGTGCATGTGTACGAGGGAACGTTACTGTTTTATCAGAAGCTCTTGCAATCATTTCAAGTGCGGTATGCTGGAGGAATTTCCTCCCTTGCCGATGCTCAAAAAGTCGAGGTATCCCTGCGGGGTGCGGAATCACAATTAGTGACGCAAAATGAGCAACTCAGTACGTCACGGAGTTTACTCGAGAATATAATCGATACTCCCATCTCTTCTGTGGAGCCCAATGTAGATTTATTGCGCGTGAGTATCAATGAGACCATCGAAGAATCCTATGAACGTGCATTGGATTCGAATTTGAAACTCCAGGCTTTGGGCAAACAGATTGCGGCTCAGAACAAAAGCGTTGACGCATCCAGTTCGGCGTATGCTCCGGTAGTCGGCTATCGGATGCAGGTAAAAAATGAGTTTCAGGAATTCAGGGCTGTGAACAAGTTCACGCAGACTGCGGAAGCCCAGTTAACACTGGATTGGAATTTGTTTAATGGATTTGCTACTACTAATGAAGTCAAAAAGCAGAAGGCAGTGCTGCGCCGCTTGAAAGCGTCCAGGCGCGGTGCGGAGTTGGAAATCAGGAACGTGTTGACCGATTCCTTGAATTCTTACACGACCTCTGCCGAAGAATTCAAGTTGGCCAAGGAAGCATTTGATTCCAGCGTAAGTCTGATGAGTCTGTACTTGAGTGAATTTGACCTTGGCATTCGCACAATGCTTGATTTGACCTCTGCGAGAGAGGGGCAAACGAGTGCTGCGGTACGGGAAGTGAATGCACGATTTACGCGAATTCGTGCTGCATTGAATATTGTTTTGGAAGAAGGACGGTTGGAAGGCACACTTAAATTGCCGCTAGATAAATAGATAAGTGTTTATTCTCCAAAAAGAGAGAGGCTGACATTATGGCTAACAACACTGCGCCGAACCAGAATACAGAAAAAACTGCTCCATCGACCTCCTACACCGTGGCAGGCTCCCCGGAGGACTATCGTTACGTCTTGCGTGGAGCGGATCTTGTTCTCATTGATAAAAATAATGTAGAGCACATTTTTCTTTTCGTGGGAAATATTATGAGCCTGGATGGCCGGGTTGATATGACTTTTTCCAACGGGGCCACACTCAATTCCACAGATTTGTTTGAACGTTCCGAAATGGTCGATGTTGAGGCATTCTACGAAGAAGAGATCGAGTGGGATGCTCAGAATGAGGCGGATCCAGAGAAGGAAAACGAAGGGAATACGCCTACTCCCGATGGCGCCGAGAGCGCTCCCGCCAATGCTGAAGCTCAGAACGCTCAAGCAAAGCCTGTGGAGAACTTGAAGCAGCAGATCATGCAGGCACTCAAGGAAAACGACAATACCAGCCAAAAAGAGAATGACGCTATTCGCAACGATAACATTGCAGCTGAAAAGAATACGAACACCTCCGATAAGCAGGGAGGGGCGGATGATATAAAGATAGAGCCGATAGTGCCAACCCTCGCTCCGCCACATCTCGCCTTGACGGAGGATACGAACTCCGGCTCCAATCTTGATTCCGTGACAAATGTAACAACGCCCCATTTCGAAGGCACGGCAGATCCGGGGGCCAAGCTGACTTTGTATGTGAACGATGCCGTCGTGGCCACGGGAAAGGCTTCGGCAGATGGCGACTTTCTGTTCATGCCGGATACTTCCTATGCGGACGGAATATATTCGGTCTACGTAAAATCGGAAAAACACGGATTGAATGCGCAGAGCAGCGTGCTGCCGTTGGAAATCGACACCATAGCCCCGGATTTACCGTCTATTCTACTCGCAACGGAGTCTGACACAGGTAAGAGCGATTCTGACAAAATAATCCATGATTCCAGACCTATACTGGAAGGTCTCTACGCTGACGGCGACACTTCGGAAGCGGGAACAACTTTGACTGTCGAGGCTCGGGTCCAAGGTGCAACCAATTTTCTCGCTATTGGTACTACTTCTGTGCAGGCAGATGGAACGTGGTCTTTCAGACTGCCTGAGGGGGCAGAGTTAGCAGATGGAGTTTACGACTTCCAACTGACGGCGAAAGATATGGCCGGGAATAAGACCGCCTCTGGTGCGGCTGTCCTGAATGCTGTTGAAATTGACACCGAAGCACCACTTATAGGGACGGATCTGACACTTGATCTGGACTCAGTTAACCCAGACTTAACCGGGACTGATACCGACTTTATCACCAGTGACAATCAATTTGAACTGAGTGGAACCGCAGATAACGATACTACTGTACGCGTCTATCTCGGAGGTTTGCTGATAGGTGAAACGGAAACTGTCAGTGGTGCATGGACTTTTGCAGCCGGAGCTTTTAATTTCGGCTCCATGGGCGTGGTCGGCAATAGTGCTGTCCTTGGTGATGGCAGCTATGATTTGTCCGTGGTCGCCTTTGACGTGGCGGGCAATGAAAGCGCTAAAGTTGAAAGAGCGCTGGTCATTGACACTACGATCGATACTCCTGATATTTCCATCGACGGCATGGTCGATGCGATTGGCGGTATTCACTACATTAGCGAGGCGAATCCTGAATTTACTCTCAGCGGTGAGGCGTATTCTTCAGGTACGTTTTCCCTCGTGGACGAGAGCACGGGAAATCCGGTTGCTGACGATATTGCGGTTCTGTGGAATCCGGATACTGATTCCTATACGTTCTCATCTCCGAGTACGCTGGACAACGGAAACTATACGGCGACGTTTACAAATATGGATGCGGCCGGAAACGAAGCCTCGACGTCCCTCCGTTTTCAGGTGGAATCCGAACGGCCACCCAGCCCATTGCTTTCTGTGGAAGATACCGGAAATCTGCAGGTATCTGGCGATCCCATTACGAATAATCCTGCTTTGACTGTTTCCTTTGCGGCCGGTGCCAGGCTTGAGGGTATTCAGGAAGTCCGAATCTACCTCGATGGCAACAACCCGCCCGATCTTGACAACGACACGTATTACGTTGCGGATAAACAGGGTGACTCGTGGGTCCTTTCACCCACATTCAATCTTGGCTTGCGTACGGCCCTGAACGGCGGGTACAATGGGACAAGCACTGACTACACTTACACCGTCGTGGTTATGGACCGAACTGGGCGTGGAGATAAGGAAATCGGAGAAGCTTTTGAAAGCACATCATTTACCTATGATACCACCCCCCCGCTTCTTGATAATCTGGATTTGATCACTGATGACAATGATCCAAATTTTGATGGTATTGCTGATGACTACAAGGTTGATCTGAATGATGCGGCCCTGAGCGATGCTGATCGTGCGATAGTGGATACCGTGGGCGATCCCATCTATGTGGTGCCAGTCAATCCATCCTTTGGCGGTTCGTGCGAAATCGGCTGTGATGTTACCATTATCTTCGGGGACGACATTAACTCGGACCTGATCCAAACTCTGCGTCCCACCACCACTTCGTGGGCCCTCGAGTTTGACATTGCCGTGGACGATACCATGATCGGCCTAGTCACGGACAAGATGAACAAGGTCACCATTCGCTCGACTGATCAGGCTGGTAACTTCACAGAAGAAGTCGTGTACATCAAGGTGGCGGGCGAACCCCCTGCTGCTCCGTCCGTAGAACTGGTCGATGATTACAATACCGGAAGCACGGATGACGACATCACCCGTGGCCTGGATGACGGCACCCCGGCGGATATAGCCGACGATGATGGCTTGATACAGCTCCACGGCGTCGCTCCCGGTGCGGCCTATGTGGTCATTACTTATGTGGATGAAAATGGGGATACGCAAACCGTTCTAACTGCTGCGGGAAGCGAGCATGTCCCCGTGCAGGAAGGCGTATGGCAATCCCCCAGCATTCTGTTGACCGATACTTCTTCCGCGCATCTAGGTACGGATTACACTTTTTCCGTGGTGGCCTACGATGCGGCCAACCAGCCTTCTCTGACTTCCTCGTATACGACCACTATTGATCGGGCAACGACAGTGCCCACCATTGATCTCGAATCCGATTCTTCTGGGCCAGCCTCATCCACGACTATGGACTACGGGGCCGGACTGACTGGCACCACTGATGACAGGACGAGTCTGGTGGTGGAAAATAATGTCCTTACATTGAGCGGCACCAATGCGGAAGATGGCTCCACAGTCTGGCTCATGCATACCTATAACGGCGTCACTCAGGAACTGAATTTCGACGAATATAAGGATGTCGTCCTGGTGGCCGGTGGAGAAACCGGTACTTGGTCTATTGATCTCGACACGACTGATGCGCGTATTTTGAACATGGGTACCACCTATGACGGGGAGCATTCTTTTGTGGTGCGTTCCATGGACAAAGCTGGAAACGTCGTCAACAGCGCGCCACTGACTGTGGACTTTGATTCCACGGGGCCTGTCGTGTCCGATGAAGCCCTGGTCTCCACCGGGAATAGTTCCCTGTCGCAAGAATTTGTCGATGCCAACTCGGATTTAGCCGTTTTGGATGCAACTTACGCCGATGACGCCGTTACGAAGACTCCCGATTTCACACTGACCGGGACGCTTGACGCGGAAGCCACGGATGAAGCGGATAATGTGGCTGTGCGCGTTTTCATGGGTAATTATCAGATCGGTGTGGCCGACGTTTCAACCGATGGCGGTGGCAATGTAAGTTGGACGTATGATTTTGTTTCAGGACTCGCGGACGGGCTGAGCAAAGATTTCACCTTCCATGTAGATGTAACGGATCGAGCGGGCAACACGACCATCGGCAATGACTTCGTTATTACCGTGGACAGGAAGCCGCCCGAGATCAGCAGTTTCGAACTGCTCGATTCGGATGACAGTTATTATGATGCGGCAGTTGGAGCCGACGACCTTGGTACAAACACGGACAACTATACGAATTCGTCGAGTCTTACATTGGAAGGCTCGTCTGACGTGGCCGCTCCCGTGCTTTTGGAATATTCGCTGGATAACGGAGCAAGCTATTCGGCCCTTTTTGCCATCCCCAACGGGTCTTCGGCTGAGAGTGGAATCAACTGGACGCAGAATGGATCAGGCGATTGGACGTATACGGTCAATGTTGATGAATTGAGGGCTGATCTCGGAAGGGGTGGTGCTGAAAAGGTTCTGTTCCAGGCCACCGCATCCGATTCCGCAGGAAACACTGCCCCAGAGTCCTTCTCTGTTTGGGTGGATCGACTGGCCCCCGCAGGCACGACGATTGACCTGAATGTAACCTCGGACTCCGTTGATTCCATTGGTGATTCCCTTGGCGAACTGAGCATCGGAACCACTGACGACAACCGGACTAACGCAGACTCCATACTTCTCACCGGAACAGCAGAAGCCGGGGCGCGAGTCGAAATTTACCGGGTTAATCCCGGAGCCAATTACAGTGATAGCAGCCAAGGGACTTTATTGGATGTTGTTTTGGCTGATTCATCCACAGGAGCCTGGAACCTCACCCACACATTCGATACAAATAGTGTTGGAGGTGTTGACGCGGACGGCGAATATGAATTCGTGGCCGTGGCTTTTGACAAGGCTGGCAATGAGAGTTCCGCAGCCATGATTACCCCCCACATGTATCGTGACACCGTGGTGGACGCCTCCTCCTCGTTGGCGCTCAATGCCCAGAGCAACACCAATTCCACCAATCCCGCAGATGGCGGAGATGCTGTGGACAATCCTCTGGTTTCCGCTGGTACGCTGAGAGTTGACGGGGAGGGACACACATATATCGATAAATCTTTTATTACACTCAATGGGAATTTGGCAGATTATGACAGCGTGGCCGATCCTGTTGCCGCTTATGTTTATGAAAGCGGGACCCTTCTTGGAAAAGCAACCATCTCGGGAGATTCGTGGAGCTTTAACGTCACGTCACTGACAGATGGCAGTACTTACGACTACACCATCATGCTTGAAGACAGTGCAGGCAATACGAAGGAATCTGATCACCTGTACATCAAGATTGATGCCAGCACCGCACCGCCTTCTCTTGATCTTTTTAGCGATGATGACACCTCCGGTGAGTATTTTTACAGGGGGAATGCCGACCCTGAGATCGGTGAAAAAGATGACATAACCAACCCCGACGAGACTGCTGCCAACGGGATAGATGCGGACAATGCTTTTACCTTGCAAGGGAGTGTTGCAGAGGTGGGCAGTTCCATCACATTGTACGTGGCGCATTCTTTAGGCAATGGCACATACTCTGAGTATGAAGCAGTCACGGGCATCGTGACGCAGCCAGCGGCTGATGGATCAAGTTGGAATTATGTCGTACTTGACGCCGACCTCACTGCAGGGGACGGGACCTACCGCTTCAAGGCGGTTGCCGAGGATTTATCCGGCAACACGGCAGATCAAACCCTCAATATCGTTGTTGACAGCCACGCGCCGTCTCTGCTCAATGCTTATGAATTGTGGTTGGATAACGACAGTGGCGAACAGGACTTGAAGACCAAGGGCGATTCCCTGGATTTGCATGGTCGCCTGACCGACACGTCAGATCATGATATCGTTTTGTACATCAAGGAGGCCGGAGGAGAAGCCATCAAGGTCCCCAGCGCCAATATTAACTGGACGACCGGTGAATGGAGCTATGAATACTCCTACGAGGACCACGGTTCAGCCGGACCAAATCTGCCTGAAGATACCTATTCGTTTACTCTGTATGCTGAAGACCCCGCAGGCAACCTGGCTACCTACCCCGCCAGCGGCACCTTTGACGTAGACATTGATCGATCATTGGCCATCCCGACCATCACTCTTTCTGGAGATTCCAATCTTTCTGGAGGCCCATCCGCCCTTGTGGATGCCAACAATAACGGTGTGCCGGACGGTGCCGAAGACGATTACACTGGATACGTAACGGCCAACGGAACTGATATCCATTTGGATATTACCGCTGATTCCGATTCCACGATTTCGGTTTACGTAAAAGATCCTGACGTCGACGTCCCCATCGATATCGACGAGCTGGGTAATCCCGGCAGTGGGTATATTCTGTGCCAAGGTGGTATTCAGTACAACACCACTGACAGCAAGTGGGATACTTTTGTTTTTGACGGAGACGGATATCAGAATAGTACCAACGATGTAACACTTGTCATCGTGGCTGATGACGGTAGCCAAGCCAAATACAATACATATACTTTCACTCTTGATGATTCAGACCCGGTTCTTGTCGTTGATAGTGTTACTGGCAATCTCATTGATTGGGAGCCTGCCAACAGCGCGGCAACTCACATTTCGGACGGAGATGTGGTGACTAATGCCACTAACGGCAGGAGCATAATGCTGTCCGGCGCGATTGTGGACGACAGGCAAGGTGACGTCACTGTTGAGATATTCGACAGTACGAAGAGCACGCTGGAAGGTTCCTTTGGCGCACGAGTCTTTATTGGCAGAGCGACTATCAATGCGGCTGGTGAGTGGGTATTTAAAGCGGGCTCTGATGTCAGCCCTCTTGCTGAGAAGTTTCATATGTTCACCGCCCGTATCGAAGACAATGCTGGTAATTTCACCGAAGTGACGCTTGATGAGATTCTCGTTGATCGGTCTGATCCGGTAACGCCGACTCTCACCATGGTCGGCACCCAAGACACGGATTACACTGACGGCCTGACGGAAACGGGTGGTGACGGTTATTATCTGGATGATCGGGGAACACCTACCGGCCTGGATGATGTCTACTATAACGATAATCCCCAAGTAGAATTCGACCTAACCGGACTCGAAACATTACCCGGTACGGTTTTGACGGTCATCGTGGACGGTGGCACTCCACAGGAAACCGCCATTACCAGTGCGGACTTTACCTATACCCCACCAAGCAATCTTGCCGAAGGTCACCACTCCATTGAAGTGTACGTGACCGATGCAGCTGGAAATGAATCGGGCAGATCCACCATGGCTTTCGTGGTGGATACCATAGACCCGACCATTACCCAGGTCGCTCTTGACCCGGCCTCCAATACTGGCAGTGCAGACGATGCAACCGACCCGGTCACCAAGATCGAAAGCCCTGAGATAACTGGACATTCTGAAGCCAACGCAGCCATCTCAGTGGAAGTCCGTGATGACAACAATACTCCCGGAAGCACTGCGGATGACACAGTCTATGTAGTGACCACCGTGGCCGATGGAAATGGCGACTGGAGTGTCAACGTCCCGACCATTGGAACCGGCGATTATGCTGTTTCGGTCACAGCCATTGACAAGGCAGGGAACGTTACCGTTGAGGATAACGTCATTTCTTTTGAGGTGGACCGTCAGGTGGATGTGGAAGGCGGTTCGTTCCAGATGGTGCAGACCGATTCCAACGATACAGGTTTTGACAATCAGGACCAGTATACCTCAAATGAAAATCCGAGTTTTTCGTGGGAAGCAACCGAAGCTGTGACGGCACGGTTTGTTTTTTACAAGGATGGCAATGCTACCCCCTTCAAGATGGTCATTCCAGATTCCCTTGAGTTGTCCACTGATGCTGCAACCGGAGTTACCACGTGGACGCCTACGGGGCTTAATTTGGCGGAAGGTAACTATACCGTGAAGGCGGTTTTTGTCGACACGGAAGCCGGAAATGAAACCAACCTCAACGACAATGTCGAGACGTTTACTATCGACAGAACACCGACCACGCTGACCGCAGAGCTTGCCACTGATTCCGGTATCACCGGTGACTGGGTGACCAATCCTGGCAATATGAATGATGGATCAGATGGATCATCCATAACTTTCGAGGGAAGCGCACCTTCCGGCACTACTCCGGCTACCGAAGTGCGAGTTCAGATTTTTGTCAAGAATGGCGATGGCTCTCGTGGAGATTTACACATCCCGACCAATGCCGATGTTGGCAATGATTACGTGAACGTCGATGCCACGACCGGAAGGTGGACCTATACCGTTGCTTCAACGGCTTTCACCGAAGGAGTTCACAACCTTATCTTTGTCTCTACTGACCAAGCTGGCAATGAAAGAATCGTGGGCGAGCAGTCGTTGGAAATTGACATGACGACCACAGCTGGCGCAGTTGGACTCGCTCCCGAATCCAACTCTGGGACATATGCCGAAGACGGCGACTTCATTGATAATAAAACCAATGACACCACGTCGCGGCTTGAAGGTACAGCCGAGGCCAATTCCACAGTGAATCTCTATTTGGGCGATCCTGACACCGGTACGCTGATTGGCAGGAACATCTCCACCGATGCAGATGGTAACTGGTATTTCGACGTGGACACCGATGCCCGAGTTGATAGCAATGGCGACCCCTTGCTTCAGAACACCCTGACCATGACGGATGCTTCGGCGAATTTGAACGGGACATCATATTCCTTTACGGCAGAAGTAACGGATCGCGCCAACAACGTCGCGCAGGCCACCGGTACCATTGTCGTTGACACGCAGGCACCGGATGAAAGTGACGCCTATGGCCGAATTCTTCCGACTCCCACCACAGTGGGAATGCAAACTGTGTATTCCGATACCGGGGTTGATCATACGGATGGATATACATCAAATACGCAACCGACCTTGATAGGTGAAGTGCCCGAAGGCCATTCACGTGTGGATGTGTATATTACGTATCCCGGCGATGCTGAGCCCACGCTTATTGGCACCACCAAGGCTGACGTCAATGGCACTTGGCAGTTGGAATTCCCCAATGACGCCACAGCGTTGGCCGGTTCCACCCTCGGGACCGACTATGAAGTGAGCGTCAAGACCTGGGACGATGCTGGAAATGAAACTCCCGACTTTTCTCCTTCCACAACCATCACCATTGATACCAGCGTCGGCGACGCGGACGGAGATTTGGATGATGATTTGGCGGGCGATCAGCCTGCGCGTATCCGCTTCGGTGCGGCCTTTGATGCCGCGAACCCGCCATCCGGCGATGCGGACCCTGTTACCTACGATGAGTCCGATCACACGCTGAAGTCGAATCTCACTGAACCTGTTTTCGATATCACGTTGGAACCCGATTGCGATACCGTCACCCTGACTTTGATCAAGCAGGATGAGGATGGCAATCCGGTCAGCAATCCCGTGCTTGATACGGATATGTTCGTCATTAACCTTGGCCCAAGCTACGCGGAAAATCCTCCGGAAGATGGCAACTGGACCGGCGTGATCTTCAAGACAGTCGCAGGTGTGAGAGCGACAATCAACGGTGATTGGCTCCTGATGCTGAGCGGTACGGACAAGGCCGGAAATGAGTTTTCCCTGGATGGAGGCCAGCCCCTGATTGTGAACGGCATTCCTCCTGAATTCACCATGACCATCGATGAAGATCATGGTGGTGACACCGGGCAAGGATTGTACGAAGGTGATAATATCATCAACGCTGGGACCGTCCACTTCACAGGTACGTTTGGCGACGAGGTGGATTGGCGGGAAATATCAGATATCAGAATTATTCACTCCGTGGACAATAGTGTTGTTGCATCGTTGGACGCCGCAGATATAACTGGCCCGACATGGACCATGGAAGCCCTTTCTGTGATAGATGGCGGTGCCACGAGCCACTCCCTCTACGTCAGGGCTTTGGACAACTTCGGCAATGAGTTCTGGTACCCCTCGGCAACCGAGCCGCTGACCTATATAGTGGATCGCACTGTACCGGTGCTCAATGAATCGTCCGTGGATCTTGTGGCGGGCGACGACTCCTCGGGGATTTTTCATGCAACCAATGCGGACGATGAGACAACAGTACGGACGCCACATATCGAATTCAGCAGCGAAGATTCCTCCAAGGTTGAACTGCTGTTGGAGGGTGTACTCAAGTTTACTGCCATGCCGCCTGACCCATCTGACGGTGGCGCTGGATATACCTATGCGTTGGATAACGATGCCTTGACTGGAACTCTTCCCGTCGGAGTCACGTATGATGCCGACACCAAGAAATATTCATATACATCGGACTCTTTGATTGACGGCGACTACACCTTTACCGTGCGAGCCACGGACCTCGCTGGTAATGTGAGTACCCGCGATTTGGTTATCACGATTGATAACGAGTACAACAACGAGGACTTGACCGGGGACCTGTCCAGTTCGTCTGATGGCGGTGAATTTGGTGACAACGTCGCGTCTCACGATGACAACCTGTCCAATGACGTGGCCCCGGAACTCTCCGGCAGCGCCGAATCGGGAAGTGCCGTGCGCATTTACCTGCAACGGTTTGACACCAAGGCCGCGGCTGAAGCGGATACGGATTTCGCCGTTGGTGATGCTGATTGGGACTACGATGGGCAAGACCACGAAATAGTGCTTGGCGACAGTGAGACATCGTGGAGTTGGGACGCCACACAAGCTGACGGCAGCGAACTGACGGATGGCTATTACAAGGTCATCGTGGTTTCTGAAGACCAGGCCGGAAATAGCCCTGATCCCGAGGTGTTCATTTTTGGCAAGGATACCGATAGCCCCAGTGAACCCGTTGCGGATGATCCTGGAGATGTCCCCTTGAGTTTCCACCTGCATGACACGATTGAAGATGTCGACCTGGATAACGAAGGGTCAGCCGATGCAGGCGAAGTACAGCAAGGTGATTTTTTGGATGCTGCCGGAAACAATATATGGGTCACTTCCAATTGGATGCCGACCATCGGCGGCAATGCTGAATTCGGTTCGCGGGTGAGTGTAATCCTGAAGATAGACGGTGATCTGGACGGCAATTTGGACGATCCTTCAGCCATCTATAAAAATTTGACCATTGACGTCACCGATCCCGCTGGCGCGTGGTCTTTCGACTTCGCAGGCGAACAGACCGGAGCCGGACGTCTGGCAGACGGTATCTATACAGCCACGGTCACCTGCACCGACCCTGCAGGAAATACCACGACGATGGACCCGTCGCCGCAATTCCAGATCAACTCCATTCCGCCCAGCCCGCCCACTATAAGACTGGACCAGGATGACGATAGCTACGACGCCCAGACGTTCAACGACGGTATCACGAATAAGGATACGGGATTGACCCTTAAGGGGACTGCTGAAGCCGGGGCTACCGTTCGACTCTACCGTTCTGCCATCCGTGCGGAAGCATACGATTTGATTGATGAAACATTCCTGGCTGCCAATATCATCGTCACGCTCACGGCAAACGCTTCCGGCGAGTGGTCATACGAGATTCCCACCGACTCAGGGAGCGGAGACCCAGACACCTCTGTGGTGGAAGACGGTTCCTATCGCTACTTCGTGGCCGGTGATTACTTCAATGGCAACACCTATTATTCATTGCAGGCAACAAATAGCGATGGACAGGCGCTCATCAACGCTGACGGTTCGCCCATCCTGCAGCAGCCGATTCCGATTTTGGACGACAACGACGATGCGACCGGAGAATATACCTACTCTGACTATATCATGGAAGTGGACACCGAACTGGCCGATCCCACATTCGAACTCGGTCTGATCCTGGATACGACTTCTGGTGGAACCGAAGAGGAACGACAAGCCAACAGTAGTCGTATGGATTCGGGCATCGACAACGAATGGCGTACGCCTGAAGAGGTCGCAGCCGGAGTTTATCTCGGCGACCCTGCTGATTTCTGGAAAACTTCTGCCGAACTGGCGGGAGAAGGTACGTATGACGATTGGAGAGTGAAGACGAGCGGCCCGACTATTGAAGGGATAGTGGAAGCGGGAAGTATCGTCTATGTGGAACGCTACATGCTTGCCGATCTGACCGATGGCGATGGGGACAATCCCATTGAACAATGGGTCCGGGTGGGTATCGTGGATCAGGATTCCACCACAGAAGGAACCTGGCGATTCGTGTTTCCGGCCGAGTATGAAAATGCTGAATACCAAGTGCGTATTCGGGTTGTAGACAAGGCTGGCAACGAATACGAAAGCGAGTCGAAAACAATCTACATTGACGCCGAAATCGAGGATACAGTTCTCGATCTGACGGATGATCAGGATACAGTACTGCCCTGGACCGGCGTAGCCGCCGGGACGGCGTGGGCCGACATTGCCGGTACGGCAACACTTGCTGGCCTGGATTACGTGCAGAAGAGCCATTTGCCCACCGAATTTGAATCTGGCAACTCGGATGATTTGACCACGGAAAACAACCTGCTGCTCCACGGAGAGGTGGAAGTCGGGTCGCGCCTGTATCTCACTGATACACGCCAGGGCGTTACGGTGCCCATTACTCCGGTTCTGGTCCTTGATCCGGCAACAATGCTCGGCGATAACTCGGCTACGGAGGCCTATTACGTCAAGATTGATGACGTCGGAGACGTGGGCACCTGGGCATGGAAGAGCGCGGCACAGTTCTCCACCGACCACGGCGCGGATTATGACGGTATCTATTTCCACATCAACAACGACGGTACCTGGGAATACCAGACTGGTGAGCTCGAAGATGTTAAGCATGCCTATACCATCGAGAATATTGACCTTGCTGGGAATCTGGCGGTGACGACACCCTTGGCTGTGGATATTGATCATGACTTCTCGGGTGCGGGTATCGGCTTGAGTACGTCCAGCGACACCGGCCCGTTCGGCAACAATGATCCGGCGTATGATGACCGCATTACCAGTGATGGGACTCCGGCCTTTCGTCTTTATGGCGACAGTGGGGCCACGTATCTGGTGTATGCCTACCATATCAATGTCGATGGCACTGTCGGCGACAATGTCAATGCTGACGGAACGCCCATGGTCACCGGTGTTTATGGTGAAGCTGCCGACACCTATGAAACTCTTGACTTGGATGACGGTGGGTACCAGTTGCGCTTGGTCAACATCTCCGAATCCGGACATGTGAGCGAGGCCATCTATCCGCCCACTGAAGCCGACGGAACCTATGTAACCAGCGATGGCTGGGACGAAAGAGCCTCAATCCATCCGCTGGTGATCGACACGGTCGATCCGGAGATTCGGGATCTCGTTGCCGAGGGAACAGCCGGATACCACGTCCACATGGAGGATGGTACTCCAGGTGATCCCACTGACGCGTGGACCCAGCCGGTGACAAACAATGGCAGGACACTTCCCATCATCATCTCCGGCGATGCTGCTGATGTGGATGGGGATGGCGTTATCTCCGCCGACCTGATCACCACCGATAACACACCAACAATTCAGGTATTCGTGGAACCGGGTACCATGATCGCGGTGAGCGGTATGGGTTATTCCTCATATTTTACCGACACGGACAATGACGGCATCATTGAGTTGAATCCGTCAACCGACCGGAATAGTGGCAACCCGTATACCAATGGTACTTATAACATGCAGGTCCGCTTCGGCGACATTGCGGGTAATATCAGCGATGAAGCTCACCCCATGCAATTCAGCGTGGTGATCGATGCAAACGGTCCGTACGCCACTATCGTTTTGGAAGATGCAAGCGATACCGGAACGTCCACCTCGGACAACTTGACCAATGACACGACCCCGACATTGAGCGGCCGCGTATCGGCGGACGCCCTTCGGTATGAAATAACCATTGGGGGGACGACCATTGAACGCCATATCGGGGACGCTGATTATGGTACGCTCGTAACCGTAGACGGTGCAGACTACTATGACTGGAGCTACACCTCGACGCTCGGCAATGGTGATTATAATGTTTCCATCGCCGCATGGGACAGGGCCGGCAACATGGAAACCGACGGCCTGAACGCACACCATCCGGATGATCCCAATACGGTGACGAATAATGTGCCGCTCATCATTCACCAGACTGGAGAGCTTCCTCTCTACGCAGGATGCGAAGAGAACCGATCCGGTACACGCCTTTATCTGGACATTGATTACTCCGTGAGCGATGCCTACAATGACCCGAGCAATAACTACGCTGGTCCAAACAGGCTGTTTTTTACGTATAAATACGACAATGCTCCCGATTCACATGAAATTGTTCAAATGGAATTGGGAGAAACGGATTTTTCTCAGTCCATCGTCA
This sequence comes from Pseudodesulfovibrio sp., assembly GCA_016342345.1. Taxonomy (GTDB): domain Bacteria; phylum Desulfobacterota; class Desulfovibrionia; order Desulfovibrionales; family Desulfovibrionaceae; genus Pseudodesulfovibrio. The sequence goes on from JAEINO010000044.1 coordinate 16,920, forward strand.
ACGATCCTCACCTCACATCTCTGGAATTCTATATGGAAGACAGTGCAGGAAATACCTCGGGCGTTGGAGTCGTTGACCTGACCTCGGACCCTGCAGACGGTGTTTACACGGTGGAAAACATTGGTGGTCTGGAAGACATTCCTGAAACTGCGGATGTGGAATTCACGCTGTCCGGCAGCCTGCAAGATGACAACCTTGGTGACAGTCTGGCTGCCTCTGACGTAGAAACCGTTCGGGCGACCATCACCGGCGATATTGATGGTGACGGCACAATGGAATCCCTCACGCAGGATGTGGCCGTGGCCAATGATGGCACATGGGCCATGAACTTTAGTCATGACCTTGCCACCGGGGACTTTGATCTTGATGTGAGTGCTCTTTCTGCGGACGGCTCCACGGTGACGTTGGCTTCGGTTGATTATTTGAATTATGACTTTTCGGTGTTGCAGGAATCGGCGCTGGCTCAGCCAGATGATTCTCAGGTGCTTTTTGCAGCGGATTCTTCCGCCCCGGAACCGCCTGCACCGGCTACGGTGGACACCATAACCATTGAGATCGGTTCTGTTGTGATTGAAGACCCTACATTGTAAATGCATAAAATATTTAGAATGGATTCTACTAATGCCGAATAGAGAAAACGTGAGTAGGCGATATGTCCGATGAAGATGCCCCCCCGTGGCCGGGGTTTGTTGATGCTCTGTCGACAGTCTTGATGATGATGATTTTTTTCACCCTGCTTATGGTGCTGGTGGTGGGAACTCTTTCATACATGATCGCTCTGAAAGACACTTCTCCCGGCCAGGCTGCTGCAAACTCCGAGATGGCTGAGACCGTGTTGGCATCGGAGAACATGGAGTATACCGCATTGTCAGCGGCCGAACGGCTGCAGGCGGCGTTGACCAATAAAGCGGTTCTCAGCGAGGAAGATCTGGATCCGAACGCCGCTGTCTCCATACTTGAACTTGAAAAGCTCGAAATGGAAAAAAAGGGACTTGAGAAACAATTGCAAGCGGCATTGGCTGCGGCCAAGGCCAATAAAGATGCATCCAAAGACGACGTGGCTAACAAGTCGGCCCTGGAAAAGGCATTGGCACGTATCGCGCAATTGGAAGCATCCATGGGCAAGGACGTCGAGTTGAAATCCGGTGAAGAGAAAACTCCGCCGCCTTTCGTTACTAAAATAGTTAAAGGGCTGGACCCAAAAAATCGGATCATCATATTATACAATCAGTTGACCAGTATATTAGAAGACGACACCAAGGCGGAGCTGCTGAAGTGGATCAAGTCCAACAAAGGGGCTATCAATGCCAACGGACTCGAACTGATCGCTACCCTGAACTTCGAGAAGGTGTCTTCAAGCACATCCAACTCTGTTTCTTTCAAGCGTTTGTATGATTTGATCCGAGTGATCAACGGCGAAGGCGGTATACCTAAGTCTAAAATCAAGTTCCGCGCTTTGAATAATGCCGTTCCGGGTACCAACCAGGTCGCGATTGGCGTTGGAAATACAGCCCGCTAACCGTGTATATGGTTAATTGAGAATATTGTGCAGAAGCCAAAAGATATACCCGCAACGGAAGAAGAGTTGACCTCTGCGCAGCCCTCTTCTCAGGTGCAAGAGGACTCCGGTGCCTCGGAAACGAAGGGGGATTCGTGTAACGTCTCACCCGCGAGCAACGATAAAGGACAATCCGCCAAGCTGGGGGTTTCCATAGCCTTGTGCCTTCATCGGATCGCCGATTCGTTCGGTATTCGCATTTCCGAAAAGGCCATGGAACTCGGTAACTCGTCAACTCTGAACGAGTACCTGCAGATGCAGGCGGATAACATGGGGCTACAGGCTTCCCTGAAGGAGTGCCCGAGGCGGTTTCGTTCAAAACAACTCCCTGCCCTTGTACAGTATGCGGACGGGAGTTTTGCCGTCATTGAAAAGCTTCATGGTCAATTGCTGGAGGTCTGGAACGGCGACACGGCCGCGGTTAAAAACAATGTCATCGGGCTGGAGCAGTTCGGGGATTGGAGATGTTCCTTTGCCTCAATTTTCAAAACTGATTCCGCCCCTTTCCTCAGCCTTACCTGGTTCACCGGGCAATTGGGCCGCATGTGGCCTATCTATTCCCAAGTGATTCTGGCGTCCATCTTGATCCACTGTTTCACTCTCGTCATTCCATTGCTCATGGGGATTTTCTATGATCGTATCCTGCCCAATCTCGCTGAAAGCTCCTTGCGGGTACTGATTACGGGGGCGATCATCGTTCTTGCCTTTGATTACCTGCTGAAGAACATTCGTTCAATCCTGGTGGAGAAGGCCGCGTTGCTCGTCGAACGAGAAGCCGAGCCGCATCTTTTGCGGGAAATCTTTAACGTGGTTCACGCGGCCCTTCCTTCGTCAGTGGGGCATTTGACCCATGCAGTTCAAGAATTTTCCCGAATAAAGACACTTTTCACCAGCCAACTCGTTCTTGGTACGATTGATTTTTTCTTTTTGTTTTTTTTCCTTTTCGTCATCTACCTGAACAGCGGGATCCTGTTTCTTGTTCCTGCGGTCATCTCCTTCCTCGTGTTGCTGGTCTCCCTGGTATATGGATTTTTCATTGACCACACTGTGTCCGCGCAAAGTCATCTGCAATCCCGCCGGACCTCCTTTTTAAATGAAATATTTCATGGAATGGAATCTATCAAAGTCACGAACGCGGCGCGCGTTTTTATCTCTCGGTGGTCCAGTGAGGTAGAAAAGAGTGGAGAGATGAGTTCCAAGTACAGACTCGCTCAATCTCGATGCACTATGACCACGTCCTTTCTCGGACAATTGAACTCCATCGGATTGCTCGTGGTGGCATTCTCGTTGATTGGTAGTGGCTCCATGAGTAGTGGCGGGCTGTTGGCCACCATGGTTCTATCCGGTCGGTGTGTGGCGGTTTGCGCCAGTGTGGCCAATCTCGTCACCTCCTACCTGTTTGCCCGTCGTTCGTACAAGGACCTCTACGGTATTTTGCAGCTTGAAAAGGAATCCAATGAGACAAGCCACTTGCAAGTGGAAAATGTGCGGGGTGGGCTCGCATTCGACTCAGTTTCCTTTCGCTATTATCCCGAAGCGCCTTATGTCCTAGAAAATATCTCTTTTTCAATCCAGCCGGGAGAGAAGGTGGGGGTCATCGGCCCCATGGGTAGCGGCAAGACAACGATGCTCAAATTGCTGGCGTGTTTGGCTCTGCCAACCGAAGGCGTTCTTCTTCTGGATGACCACAATATGGCCCATCTCAATGTGGAGAAGGTTCGCGAATTTATGGGGGTCGTTTCTCAGTCACCGGTGTTGTTCCAGGGAACGTTGGAATTCAACCTTCTCATGGGTGCTCGCAACGTTTCCCAGGATGCGTTGGAGCACGCCCTTTTGATTTCCGGAATTGATACCTTTGTTTCAAAACATCCACTCGGCCTGAAAATGCCGATTCTCGAAGGCGGAAAAAATTTATCGCGCGGGCAGAGGCAATCCGTGGCCATCGCACGGGCCTTGATCGGTGACCCACCCATTCTATTGTTGGATGAACCGACCAGCTCCATGGATTCGGCCCAGCAGCGGATTTTCATCGAGCGCATGAGCCGGGAAATGGAAGGCAAGACCATGCTCATAATCACGCACAGGCCGGACATATTGAAGATCGTGGACAGAATTCTCGTGATTGACCAAGGCAAGTTGGTAGCGGACGGTCCCAGAGATGCGGTGCTGGCCAAACTGGCACAAGGCCAGGGTTAGGGAGATATTATGAGTCGTGATAATTGGATATCTCAACTATACTGGCGGTTTGAGCAGAGCCTGGGGAGCCTGATTGTTCTCCTCGTCATAGCAATTTTCATGGTTGTTTTTCTTGTTTGGGCATACAACAGCAACATTGAAAAAACCGTTCGAGCTCAGGGAATAGTGGAAACGAACCTGACCGATAAGGTCGTCGGCCATTTCGAGGGTGGCGTGGTGGAAAAAATTTATGTGCGGGAAGGAGATACCGTGGTTTCTGGGCAGGAAATCGTGGCCATCGCCAATACCACGACGACCAAGGAACGCAATAAGTCGGAAATCAAACAGAAGCGACTGCGTGCCAAACTTCAAAGACTCGTAGCCGAGAGCACGGATAATATCGAAGAGTTTGCCATGTTGGCCAAGGAGCCGGAAGAGCTCAGCGAGTTGCTGTTCGCGCGCTACCGTGACGAAGCTCTGCAGCAACGTATCATGATACTGGAGACCCAGATCGCCCAATGTCAAGCCGCTGTGGAGGCAAGCAAACGGCACATGGCCAACATGCTTGAAGAGGAAGCTGTCCTTAAGCAGCAATTTGACCTGCTTGAGCCCATGGTTAAGAAGGGCATTGGCTCCAGGCAGCTCCTGCTGCAAAGGAAAACCGACCTTGCAAGAATCTCCACAAGCATAGACGAAATTTCAAATAAAAAAGAAGAATATGCTTTGGACATTCGCGAATTACAGCAGCGAATCAATCGTGAGCAGTTGGATTTCAACCGCGATATACAAGAAGAAATCAGCACCACTTCTTCTGAGCTGGGGGCTGTGACCGAGGAAGTTAACGCCGCAAACGAACAGATCGTGCGGAGTGTGGTGCGTTCTCCTATCGATGGGACCATATATAAATTGAGTGCCAATACCGTGGGTGGCATCGTCCGGTCTGGAGAAGCTCTCGCTGAAATTGTTCCGAATGATACGATCATCCGTATTGAGGGAAAGGTGCAACCCAGCGACAGGACCAAGATATGGAACGGCATGACAGCCAAAATCCGTCCCTCGTCCTATGAATTTTCCCGCAAAACCATGCTGCGGGCCGAAATAGTCAACATCTCGGCAAAAACGTACTTTGATGATCTCACGCGTTCTTGGTACTACAGGGTAATTCTCAAAACCTCCAAGGAAGATGCTGATAAAACAGATGATTTTCTTCCGGGTATGATGGTAGAGGTCAACATTCTTTCGGGCGAGGAGAGCGTGCTCGAATATTTGCTGTCTCCGATTTTGCGTGGGCTACGCGGCGCTCTTTCGGAGCATAACACCAGATGAGAACCACGATATGAAGGAAGCCAGAAATGAAAGTGAATAAAGGGAGTCCTTCGTGGATAACCAGCCTGGTCATGGGCTGCTTTTTCCTTGTGCTTGGTGCTATATCCTGGTACTCGGCCATACTCTTTTTGCAGGAGAAGGAAGCTGCTTATATAGCTGAATTAAAGCAGTATCAATCCAAAGTGCTGTTTGTCGAATCAGAGGTTCTTGCAGGGCAACTCGTTACTCCGGTGATACGAGCACGGGAATTGGCCAAAGCACGAATTTTTCGTGCTGCCATCGCCAATTTTCTTAGTATGAACAAGGAGAAAAAAGCCAAGGCCCAAGAGGATTTTGAAAATTTCATTGATGTTGCAGGATTCAGGGCGGGACATCTCTTCAGCATCGAGGGGAGTCTACGGGCGACGACGATGGATAAACTCGATTCAACGGAGAGTGCTTATTACGCCCCGGTGCGAAAGGTTGCCGCGACACGTATACCACATCTTTCCACCCTGTACGTCAGCAAGGGAGAGGTTGTTTCGGATTTGTTTATTCCAGTCTATCCTTCAAATGTTTTGTCTGATTCCGCTACACCCGAATATATCCTCACTCTCGTTGTTCCCTTGCAGAATTTGTTGCGCAATTTTTTGGCATCAAATCGCAACCTGAATTATCAAAGCAATATACGTCTCATACAGCAGAATGCCGAAGGAGGATTTGAAGAAATTGTGGTGGCGTTCCCTGACATGATTAAAATCATCCCAATCAAAGCGTCTCTTAAAGAGGTCAAGGAAGTTAAGTTTGGAAAACGGTTAGACTTGAACGGTTCAGGTTTGGTTTATTCTTCGGTCGTGTACATATCCGCCCTCCAATGGTGGATTGCAGCGGAAACGGACGAAGCTGTAATTGCCGCGCCGATGCGTAAAAACCAAGACATGTTGATACCTTTACTGATTTTCGGTGGGTTGTTAGCCTTCTTCTTTACTGCCAGCGTGGTGCTGTTTTTCAGTCGCTATAGACATCACAAGGGAAAAATGACTCTGGCGGGAGAGTTGGTCCCCATGCGCGAGACTCTTGCTATGGGCAAACGCATAAATGATGCTTTGCCCATTCCCCTCTGCCTGCGTAACATGGAAAATGAAGAGATTGTGTATGCCAACGAGGCGTTTGCAGTCATGTGCGACAAGCCGCTGTCCGTGATCCGCAGCCTTTCGATTGCGGAATTGTTCAATGCAGCCGAAGCAGACGTTCTACAGCATGGCGACCAAATGCTCGCCATGTCAGGCAGCAGTTCTTACTCTCAGGAACTTGAGGTCTTTCAAGGACCGATCCCTTCACTGTATGAAGTTGTAAGTTTGCAATGTGAATCCGAAAATGACCTTCCTCCCGACACCTTACTTCTGTTCCGAGAAATTACGCAGGAACGGGAGAGCCATACCCAAGAGGTCGAGATGCGCCAGCAGATCATCGACGCCCTGGTTAGAGCCGTCGAAAGCGTCCCCTTCTTGGACGGTCATACAAGTCTTCTGCGGCAGCTCTCCGTAGAAATGGCTGAAACCTTGCTGCTTGGTGATGCGGACTGCGCCACCGTTGAAGCTTCCGCCATTCTTTCCCAGGTGGGTAAGACGTTTATTCCCAAGAAGATCATGCAAAAGGAAGGAAAGTTGACGCCCGAAGAGATTCAGGAGACCCGGCGCTATGTTGAGCATACATGCCGCATTATCCAGGGCATTAAGTTTCACTTGCCCATCATTGAAACCATTGGACAGATGCAGGAAAATCTCGACGGTTCCGGCTACCCCAACGGACTGAAAGGGAATGAGGTTTCCATGCTGGCCCGTATCCTCGGGGTTGCCAATACCTTCAGCGCCCTTGTGAAAAAACGTTCCTACCGCAAGGCAAAAACAGCGAAACAAGCCGTTGAGATTCTCAGGAAATCGACGGGCCGTTATGATGAGACAGTCCTCCGAGCCCTTGAGGCTGTGGTAGAATCCTCTCATGGTCGAAGTATTATGCGTGAGAACGATATTGAGATTGATGATGAATAGACTGCAATAAAGCTGTTTTCTCTTAAATCGTTGCAAAGGAACCATGCCATATGGACAGCTTTTCGTACCTGATCTGGGGCGAGATGGTGCTCTTACGGCGCGTTCATAAGTTTTGACGATAGTTCTAACTGATGAACGCATAAACTGGCACTAACATGCCGAAACATCTAACACTTCTTTGCCGTTTATTCCCAAACGGCAGATTTTCACATCCAAATGTTCGGCTGAAACACAGCACCCGCTATCCGACAAACGACAGATATCTATATGTCTGTCGTTGCCCAAATTCCCCATGGTCATCATTCTATACGCAGGACGAACGAGCCTGGGTGATGACATCTATGCCTATTTATTCAAAAATCGGGAAAGGGTTCCGGTACAACGCATGGTAAAGGGTAAGCGGAACACCAAGGCTTGGATCAAGATAAAACGCGACGCAAAAGCGGCAAAAAAGATAAAAAGGAAGGGGGTAAAAATCGAAGAGAAACTGACCGCAGACGCGCGACTACTCCAAAGGCCTTCGGCCTTTGGTCTCCATGAAATGGTCCCCGCTGGAAAGCTGCCTTCGGTAGGGCCGCCGGAGGCTCTTACAGATTCAATCCCCACTTCTCCCAAACTTCAGCACGCCAGGAAGTGAAGGCTTCGGTGAAGCCGTCGAGGGGGAGTTCTATTTTCTCGCCGGACTTGCGGCATTTGGCTTCGATGATGCCGTTTTTGAGGCCCTTGCCGCCGAGGACGAGCTGCATGGGGTAGCCGATGAGATCGGCTTCGGCGAACTTGACACCGGGACGTTCCTTGCGGTCGTCGTAGGCGACTTCCACGCCGAGGTTGGTGATTTCGGTGTAGAGTTGCTCGGCCTTGTCGGCCACATCCTGATCCTTGCCGCCAAGGGAGATCAGGACGACCTCGAAGGGCGCGATGGATGGAGGGAAAATACAGCCGTTTTCGTCGTGGTTCTGCTCGATGGCCGAGGCCACGATGCGGGAGACGCCGATGCCGTAGCAGCCCATGACCATGTGCTTGGACTTGCCGTTTTCATCGAGGAAGGTGGCGTCCATGCTTTCGGAGTATTTGGTGCCGAGCTTGAAGACGTGGCCGACCTCGATGCCCTTGGTGAACTCGATCGGCTTGCCGCATTCGGGGCAGGCGTCCGTCGGCTCGATGACGCGCAGGTCGGCGTAGCGTTCGATGGTGCAATCGCGGCCCAGAGCTAGATGACGCACGTGCGTGTCTCCTTTGTTGGCTCCGGCCACCCAGTCGGTGGACATGCACAATTCGCGGTCGGCAAAGATGGAGATATCTTTGTTGAGTCCGGCAGGACCGGCGAAACCAACTGGCGCGCCGGTGATTTCCCTGACCATGGCCTCGTCGGCCATCTCGATCTCGTTACCGCCCACAATGTTGCGCAGTTTGACCTCGTTGAGTTCGCGGTCGCCACGGACAAGGGCGGCCACGGGCTTGCCGTCGATGGTTAAGAGCAGGGTCTTGACGAGCTTGTCCGCAGAAATGGAGAGGAAGTTGCAAACTTCATCCACGGTGTGCGCTCCCGGGGTGGCGACATCTTCCAGGGCAGGCACGTTTGATTCGTCGGGTTCTGGCTTGGCCTCGGGCAGCTTGACCCGCGCCTTTTCGAGGTTCGCGCCGAACTCGCAGGATTTGCAGGAGGCGATGGTGTCCTCGCCGGTGTCGGCCAGGACCATGAATTCGTGGGAGAAATCGCCGCCAATGGCACCGGAATCCGCTTGAACTGGCTTGAAACGCAGGCCGATGCGGGTGAATGCGGCCTTGTACGCCTCGAACATTCCCCAGTAGGATGCCTCTGCGCCTTCCTCGTCCTTGTCAAAGGAATAGGCATCTTTCATGATGAATTCGCGGCCGCGCATGAGGCCGAAGCGGGGGCGGATTTCATCGCGGAATTTGTTCTGGATCTGATAAAGATTGATAGGAAGTTGTTTGTAGGAGCTGATTTCGCCGCGGATGAGGTCGGTGATGACTTCCTCGTGGGTGGGGCCGAGGCAGTAGTCACGGCCGTGGCGGTCTTTGAGGCGTAGCAATTCCTTGCCGTAGTAATCCCAGCGACCGGTTTCGACCCAAAGGTCGGCGGGCTGAACCATGGGCATGGAGATTTCCATGGCCCCGGCGCGGTCCATTTCCTCGCGGACGATCTTGGCGACCTTGTTGATGGAGCGTAGGCCGAGGGGCAGGTAGTTGTAAATGCCGCTGGTGAGTTTGCGGATCATGCCCGCGCGCAACAGAAGCTTGTGGGACACAACCTCGGCATCGGCTGGGTCTTCCTTGATGGTCGGTATGTAGTACTTGGAAAGACGCATTATTGGGATCTCCTTTCGCGTAAAAACGCTTCAATCTCTTTCATGAATTCCGGGAGTAGATTCTCGTCGCCCTTGACCTTGCGGACGACTTCGCCCTTCTTGAAAATTATACCCAGGCCGCGTCCTCCGGCGATGCCGATATCCGCCTCGCGGGCTTCGCCCGGACCGTTGACCACGCAGCCCATGACGGCCACGGTAAAGACTTCCTCGACCCCGCGTAGAGCCTCTTCGACTTTTTCCGCCAGCTCGATGAGCTGAATCTCGGTGCGCCCGCATGTGGGGCAGGAGATGATCTCCGGGCCGCGCTCGCGCAGACCCAGCGCGCGGAGAATTTCGTATGCTACGCCAATCTCGGCTAACGGGTCGTGGGTTAGCGAGACGCGCAGGGTGTCGCCGATTCCTTCATGGAGCATGATGCCGAGGCCGACAGCGGATTTGACCGCGCCGCGCACGAGCGTTCCGGCTTCGGTGATGCCGATGTGAAGGGGGTAGTCGACCTGTTCGGCCATGATGCGGTAGGCGGCCATGGTGTTCAAGACCGATGAGGTCTTGAGTGAAATCTTGATGTCGTTGAAACCGCGCTTTTCGAGCATGGCGATGTGGCGCAGACCGGATGCGACCATAGCCTGGGGGGTGGGGCCACCGTGGCTTTCGAGCAGGTCTTTTTCCAGCGATCCGCCGTTGACGCCGATGCGGATGGGTGCGCCCGCGTCCATGGCGGCGCGAACCACGGAGTTTACCTTGGATTCATCGCCGATATTGCCGGGGTTGATGCGCAGTCCGTCGATGCCTGCGTCGAGAGCGGCCAGGGCGAGGCGGTGGTCGAAATGGATGTCCGCAATGAGCGGAACGGGCGACTGTTCACGAATGGCGGCCAGCGCGGCGGCGGCCTTGTCATCGGGCACGGCAAGGCGAACGATCTCGCACCCGGCTTCGGCCAGTTGCTTGATCTGTGTGATCGTGCTCAGCACGTCGCGGGTGTCGGTATTGCACATGGACTGGACACGGACCGGGTTGTCTCCGCCGATGCCCACGCTGCCCACGTGCAGTTCTCTTGTTCGCTTGCGTTCCATAGGGTGTGGGACATTACTTGATTTCGCCCCGCAAGCCAAGTGCAGGCGCGAGCGAAAATCATGGCAAAGGAAGTGTGAATTTGATACTATCCATCCATAATGAAAAATCTGAGTATATCAATTAAATTCAGTTATGTATCGATGGCAGTGCCAATGTTTGTCATGGCATGTCTCATGACGTTTCCAGGAGTGGGGGGCAGCATTTGAATTTTCGGTCGTCAGCTAGGCGCCGCCGGAGGTCATGCAGTGCATGGAAGGACAACTTTCTCCTGAAACCATGAAATTGGTCAGGACCGGGCAGCGTCCTGAAGACCGTGCCGTGCGCAAACAGATCAAGAATGTCTATGAGGGGTGCCTTGCCAGCAGTGGTGGCGAGAAGACATTTGCGGCGTATGATGGCCCGCTCTTCGATGCCATGAGCCAGATTGATGATACCGTGAATATGGACAAGGCCATGGAAGCTGTCCGCGCCGTTGGTATGAGCAAGCTCGGTTTGTTTGCGCGCAGCCGGAAGGAACTGCACCAGAATGAGAGGGCGGTGCTTGCTCTGGCACAAAAGAACTCTGATCTTATCGTGCTCGACGCGCCCAAATATTTTCAGCTTTTCGGGGATGTGGCCGAAAAAATCGCTTACAGGAATGTGGAGAAGATGTACGGCGTTTCATTGGCCGAGAAATAGTCGGGTTGCCATCAAAAGGAAAAGGGCTGCTCACTCTCGCGTGAACAGCCCTTTCTTCTCGGATTATCTCTGCGTCTAGCCGCAGCACTTCTTGAATTTCTTGCCGGAACCACAGGGGCAGGGTTCGTTGCGACCAACTTTTGTTTCTTTCCTGATGGGCTGTGCAGAGGCCATGTTGCCGTCCACGTAGCGCCAGTGTTCGCCGATACGCTTGAACTCGGCGCGTTCACGGTGGGCCAATGTTTCGCCGTCAATAATATAGTTGGCGGAAAATTCAACAATGCCCGCTTCATCACCCTCGCCACCGGCCCAGGTGTCGTGAATCTCCAGGCCGAGCCATTCGGCTTTCTCTGCCCATTCCTTGACCGAGTCTTCCTCATGCCCATCCAGGGCCTCGGGGGCCAGGGATTCCTTGAGATAGTCCAAATCCTTGAAAACATAGGCGGAGTAGCGGGAGCGCATGAGTGCTTCAGCAGTGGGTGCAGGCTTTTCGCCGGAAATATAGGGGGTGCAGCATTCGGCGTGATCCTTGCCGGAACCGCAGGGGCATGGTTGTGTCATGATGGTATCCTTCTCGGCTGTTGGAAATGTCCGAATATGTTTGACCTAAATCGAGCGGAGGGTCCTCGTTGAAATCTCCTCGGCAAAAAACTGGGGGAGTTGGGCTCCAAAGATGGTGCG
>JAEINO010000004.1 GCA_016342345.1 Pseudodesulfovibrio sp.
AAACGATACGTCATTGGCGTCATCGGAGACATACCGGCTCTACTGACATTTTGGCAGATGTTCAAGGAGCAGAGCAATGACGAAGTTCTGAAAGAGATAGGCGTTGTTGCTGCAGCCCTGCCTGGCGAGACCGTGTTGCCCGATACACACGACGTGGGACGGGCCATTCCCACCTATGCCGGGTACAGGGAAATGCTTGACAATCACCCGGAAATCAACATGATTATAGAGGCTACTGGCAGGCCCTCACTGATCCTTGAGTTGCGGAACTATCTGCCGCCCAGCATAACACTTGTGGAGCGCAATGCAGCCACTTTTTTTATCAATTTGTTGACCTCGGGAAAGATATGGGTCGCGTGCAAGCTCGACCTGCTGCATACCCAGAACATGCTCAAAACCATAATAGACCAGATGGATCAGGAAATACTGTTCCTGGACAGCAAGGGTATTGTGGTGGACATGAACAAGACTGTTATAACTCATTTGGGCAAGTCCAAGAAGGACCTTGTGGGCAAGTCCTACTGCGAGATATTCAAGGGGACGGATGAACCTGAGTGCGGATACGAAAAGGACCCATTTGGCAAGACAATGGAGACCAGGGGGCCAGCCGAAACCGTGACCAGTCAGGTGGATGATGGCGGGAGGGTTCTGTATTATCGCGTTTATACCTATCCGGTCTTTGACGAAGATGATTCGATCAATTATGTGGTCGCCATTCGGCGCGATATCACGCAGCGAACGTCCATCGAGAATCGATTGCAACAGGCAGAGAAGTTGGCTTCGATAGGTGAATTGTCCACATACATGGCCCATGAAATCCGCAATCCGCTTTTTACTATCAGCGGGTTTGCCAATTCGCTTATGCGGGCCGAAGGTCTTGATGAAAGGGCTCGGGAGAAGCTGTCAATCATCCTTGCTGAATCGAAAAGGCTGGATGAAATTCTCAAAAGTCTCATGAATTTTACGCGCCCCACCGAAGCGCAGGTTGCCGAAGTGGACATTAATGCATTGGTGAAAGCCACTATGGATGTCATGAGTCTTCCCTGCGAGAATCAGGGAGTTGAAGCGCATGTGGATCTGGAGGAATCCGTGGCAAGGGTTCAGGCAAACCCGGATCTGATCAAGCAGTGCCTGATCAATCTGGTGAAGAATTCCCTGGAGTCCATGGAGTCAGGTGGAAAGCTGTTTGTGACCACGTCCATGACCCATGATCGCGCAGTGCTTGTGGTGGAGGATACCGGCCATGGCATTCCGCTTGATATTCGGGACAAGATCTTCAGTCCGTTCTTTTCCACCAAGGGCAAGGGCTCGGGCCTGGGTTTGGCTCAGACCCGCAAGATCATCGATGAAATCGGTGGTGACGTGGACCTTGTCAGCAAGGAAGGAGTGGGAACCAAGATAACTCTCTTGCTGCCGCCCATTCTGGCCGTTGCGCAAAATGGGGACAGCAAGTAGAAACGGTCTCTTGGGTGGATGCCGGAAAATCCGGAATTGCTATATTTTATGCAGTGTTGGCGATACTTTGTTTCGATTTTTCGGGAAATGTTTTTTGCGCAATGCTGAATGAACAGACATTAAGAGGTTTTCAGTTTGGATACCATTGTTCTCGCCACCACCAACAAGGGCAAAATCAGGGAACTTTCCGTCATGCTTGAGCCGTTTGGCGTGATCGTGAAAAGCCTGTCCGAGTTCCCGGAGATCGGTGACATTCCCGAGACCGGCGAAACCTTTCTTGACAATGCCTTTATCAAGGCGCGTACTGTGGCCAAAATCACCGGTCTTGTGGCTGTGGCCGATGATTCCGGTATCGAGATAGATGCCCTGAATGGTCGCCCCGGCGTGTATTCGGCCCGGTATGCCGGTGAGCAGTGCGATGATTACGCCAACAACGAGAAGATGCTCAGTGAGATGAAAGATATCTCTGAGAACAAGCGCACCGGTCGCTATCGTTGTGTCATGGCTGCGGTGGCTCCCAATGGACAGGAGATCACTGGTGATGGTGCCTATGAAATCCGGGTTGCCCATGGATACAAGGGCAAGGGCGGATTCGGATATGATGTCATTGTCATCGATCCCGACATGGGCTGCCACGTGGCGGAACTCGATTCGGCAGTGAAGAACTCCCGCTCCCATCGTGGCAAGGCCATGAAGAAGATACTCGAACAATGGTCTGACTTTTGGGAAAAATCCCAAGCCTAGCAGGTGGTCCGCATGAGTGTTTTTTCGGGGCGCAGTTGAACCTTCTTGCAAATAGGTGTTGCGAACTGGCAGTCGGAATCTGATGCCTGCTAGATATCGATCTCCACACCGATGGGACAGTGATCCGACCCCAGAATATCCGGTTCGATCCAGGCCCGGACCACTTTGTCTCTCAATTCCTCGGAGACAAAGAAATAGTCAATCCTCCACCCGGCATTGTTCTTGCGGGCGTTGAATCGGTACGACCACCATGAATAATGGCCGGGGTCGTCCTCGAACATGCGAAAGGAGTCCACGTATCCGTGGGCGATGAATTTGTCGATCCAGGCTCGTTCAATGGGCAGGAAGCCGGATCGTTCCGCATTTGCCTTGGGGTTTTTCAGGTCGATCTCGGTATGTGCCGTGTTGAAATCGCCGCCCACCACGATGGGTTTGGTTTTGCGAAGTTCCTCGGCGTGGGCAAGGAAGGTATCGTAGAATCCCATTTTGAATTCGAGTCGTTCTTCATTCATCTGGCCATTGGGGAAATAGATGTTGAAGAGATGGAAATCCGGGTATTCCAGATGGAGTACGCGTCCTTCGTCACGATAGCGCTGGTCGGGCAGGCCACAGGTCACTTCAATTGGTTCTGGATTGGCAAAGCAGGCTACGCCGGAATAGCCCTTTTTTTTCTTGGACCAGTTCCAGTAATGATTGGAATAGGAATTCGGTTCGCGATTTTCCTCATCCACCTGATCCGGGTGCGCCTTGGTTTCCTGAAGCATGACCACATCAGCCCCGCAGGAGTCCAGCCAGTCGCGAAAATCTTTTTTGATAATGGCCCGGTAACCGTTGACGTTCCATGAGTAAATGATCATGCAGACTCCGTCTTGTGCCAATTGGTTAGTGCTTGTCCTGTTGGATATGGTGACAAGCGGACTGTTGAATCATTGTTTGGTCGCGGTAAAGAGAAGATTGGCTGTTGTCAGGTCTGTTTCCGACAGGTTCTTGAATCTTGGAATCAGATTATGACGATCAATACGATTTTCCCGAGTCCCTTTCTGGAAGATTTCGATTTCGAATCCGCTTTTCAGGAGTGCCTTTTCGTATTGGGACACCGGATTCCGGTTTATGAGATATGACCGGTTGCCACATATGACCTTCCAAAGTGTATCGGAATAGGTCCAGTGTCCATTCCATTCGCTATGAGTGTTGTGGCTTGAGAGATCGACGGAATGGGAAGAACACCCTCCGGGGCGGAGCATCCGGTATGTTTCATCGAGCACGAACTGTATGTTCTCAACATGTTCCAGCACTGCGTGTGAAAAGACCAGATCAACGCTTGAATCAGGGATTGATGATGCAGCCTGTTCAGGGGTGACATACGAAAGAGTTTTGGACTGGTTTCCGTCATAGAGCGATTCAAGATCTGCCCTGACATGGGGCATACGCTCATCAACCATGTGTGCGATTTTTTCAGGGTCGAGATTGAATCGTTTGAAGGTGTCGTTGAAAACACCGCGTGGCGTTTTTTGCTCGATGTTATTCAGGAGCTTCCGGTTTCTTTCGGAATCAGTCAGTGTGAATGCGTCTATGGCGGTGTAGCTGTCGCATCCAAGAAGTCTGGCCCACAACCCGGCTCCCAGAGTGCTTCCCGGTCCCAGTTCAATAATATCCGAAAAGGACCTTTCCGGTTTTGCCTTTTGGGCGTGCGTGAGGTTCTTTAACCAAATGGCAAGGCCATATTGCTCAGGATCTTTCAAGGCCGAGCGTCTGTAGGCAATTATATTCAGGAAAGGAGTGTAGCTCAACGCCGAAATAATCAAAGCTCGGATAATTTTCGAGTTCAATCGATTACTCCTTTTAATATGAGAGTTGAGAAAAGCTTGAATTCATTATGCTTTTGTGCTGACTATGCAAAATCTAGTTCTCTTACATCGCAGAAGGTTTGCATGAGGCATTGACAAATCAGTTTTTGATGAACGTTGTGCGGAAGTGCCGTTGCCCAACGAAAAAGGCTGGAACGATCAATACGTTTCAGCCTTTGCTGTTTTAACAGCGTCAAAAATTACTTTTCGTTTGGGGAACTGACCTTGATCACTACCAGAGTTGTGATGACCATGCCCAGACCCAGGAAGAACCAGAAATAACCCATCATAGTCGTATCCTCCGTGAATTCTCTATAGGTACATCACTTTATCAGAAAGTGCTGAGGATGGAAAGGTGGATTTGTTCACTGGCGGCCCGTCGTCTTCCCTGCTATCCTTTCACCATGTCTGAATCAAAACACAACGATGTCATTATTCTCGGAGCCGGGGCTTCAGGTCTTTATTGCGCCATGCATGCGGCCCGGCAAGGTCGGAAAGTCGTGGTCATCGACCACGGAGCCAAACCGGCGCGCAAGGTTCGTGTCTCTGGAGGCGGGAAATGCAATTTTACCAACCTGCATGTTGGGCCGGACAACTATATCTGCACCAATCCTCATTTTGTGAAATCGGCTCTGGCTCGATTCTCTCCCTGGGATATCATTGGTTTTTTTGCCGAGAACGGCATTACCTATGATGAGCGTGACCATGGGCAGTTGTTTACCGTGGAGGGTGCCGGTCGCGTGGCAGGTGCCCTTGTTTCCCAGAGCAGAAGGGCAGGAGCGGAAATCCTGCTGGGCCGTGAGATTCGATCCGTGTCCGGCACAGGACCGTTTGAGGTGGACGCAGGTGGTGATCTCGTGGTTGGAGACAAGCTGGTTATCGCATTGGGAGGTCCGTCCTGGGCGCAAGTCGGGGCAACGGATTTGGGCTTTCGGCTTGCGAAACAGTTCAACCTGCCCATAGTCGGGCAGCGTCCCGGCCTGGTACCGTTGGTTTTTCCAAAAATGGAGCAGGATATCTGCCGCGAAATGACGGGCAATGCGTTGCCGGTCACCATCGAGTGCGGTAATGATAGCTTTACCGACCCGCTCTTGTTTACGCATAAAGGTATTTCCGGGCCTGCCACGCTTCAGATTTCTTCATATTGGAAGGTGGGGCAGCCGTTGATTATTGATTTTCTGCCGGGCCACCCTCTGGCTGATTTTATTGAGGATAATCGATCCTCCAATGCACAGTTCAAGAACCTTCTTTCGCACCTCCTGCCCAAGCGTTTGCCTGAGCTGATTCTTTCGCAGGATCTTGCCGGGGCTACAGTCAGTCAGCTTTCCAGGAAGCAGATTGAGGTCGCTGAAAACCGGATTCATCGTTTTACTGTCATTCCGGCCAGTACCGAGGGCTATGGCAAGGCAGAGGTCACCGTGGGAGGAGTGGATACGGATGCCATTTCGTCCAAGAACATGGAGTGCAAGCATGTTCCGGGTCTGCATGTCATTGGTGAGACTCTGGATGTCACAGGACATCTCGGGGGATTCAACCTGCATTGGGCTTTTGCTTCAGGAGTTGCCTGCGGGGAAGGCTTGTAGCATTTGGGGCTGGTACGACTTCAATTCTGAACTGAAAGGGAATTCAGGGACTAGATATTTGGGGGCATCGGCTCAATTGAGCCGATGTCTCGGTTTTTTGAAAATCATTTTTTTGCTGATGGAAACTGAAACCAGGGCAGATCGTTGGCAACGCCCTGATCATGCAGGATTTCTGCAACCAGAGGACTGTTTTTTACGGTCAACAAAGGCTTGATGTTTTCGGAGACGTTGAAAAGGCATTTGGTGCAGAAATCGTGGGCTGGCTTGAACGCATGGAAACAGTCCCTGATGTGGGTCATTTCCTTGCCCAGCCAGAAATCTTTTAAATTCGTGTCCGTGTCTATTTTACCGGCGACGGCCTGAGCTGATGGGTCGCAACAGCAGAATGCGACCTGACCATCCGCTTGAATCGACAGCATGGTATAACACGAATCACAATAGCCCTTTGGCGGGAGTGAGTCTGGAATTTCCACAAAAGCATCATAGGAATTGGACAGAATTTTTGTGGATTTTACTATGATGGAGGTGTCTTTCCCTTCGAATAGAACCAGATCCTGTCTTTTTGCAATGATGTCCCGTGCTTCCTGTTCGTTTTCCGGTGGAGCCAGCCCAAGTCGGGATGCAAGGTCCAGACTTTTGGCATATATGCCATCAATATCGTAAATTTCCTTGTTGTATTCAAGCTTTCCTTCCAGGAGACTGTAATCTGCAATCTGAAGGATTATTTTGCCTGGTATGAGTTTGTTGATGCGATGTTCCAAGAATTCAAGGATCTTGCTTGTGTATGTATCAAATTTTATCTTTGAACCGCGATACGCATAATCTTCATGTGTGGAACTGTAGCTCATTAAAAGGTCCATCGGATGGTCATAGACCGCAGGTTTCATGACCGTACCATTTGTCGCGGAGAAAAACCGTACATCCCTGTCAGTCACATACTGTACGATCTGATCTATTTGTGGGTGCAGGAAAGGTTCGTATGTCTGGCCGAATGAGAAAGGCCATTTGTTGTCAACGCACTGATCCACGAGGGTTTTGACAAGTTCGATATCCATGTTGACAGGTTTGTTTCTGACTTTGCCTGTTGAACAATAGACGCAGGAAAGGTTGCAATAGTTTGTCAACGCTATCAGGATTTGCGGGCGCTCAAGTCTTTTTTCAAGCCCTTTCCTGTAGCGGGGGTCTTGTATCAGCGTGCTCTTCAGGTTTTTCATTATGCTCTCCAGGTCGTATTTGTTCCAGTCGGATCAGATGGTTTCTCGATTGTGAGCGGCTCATCGGGTGCAGAGTTGAACTTTGAACAGTTTGCGAAAATACGTTTTGATGTGGCCTGCCAAGCTGCAATAAGTCATATCGGTTTTTCAGGGTAACTCTTTAGGGAAACGCTGATTAATTCAATCTTCAGGAAGTGCTGGTCGGTTCTGAGTATCTGCTATCGGCTAGCATAACCTTCCATCAAGTGTCATCATTGACTCTCTGTTCGGGAATCGGGATACAGGCCGACATACGTGGTCCATTTGCATTGTCATTCATGAAACATGGCGAAAAAACAAGTTTTTCGTTCTGTCTTCCCCTGGCTTTGCTAATATGATGATTAGTAGTATAGCCCAAAGTTCTATAAATGAATCCTATTGGTGCAAGTGGAGAGACGATGAGTGTCAGACGCCGTGCAAAAAAAAATGAATGGGCGAAGAATTTTTTTCTTATCGTCCTTGCCGTTGTGGTTGTGGTGGTTTTTTTTAATCTGGATATCATGCGGCATGGAGAGTCGGTTTTCAGCAAGAGTTCCGACCAGAAGCTCAATTTCGGAGGCAAGCTGGGGCGTACTGATTACACAGGCAAGGAAATAGCCAGACTTGTCAAGTATATTAAGAGATACGATGCCCTGTATGATAAGGTTTATATCGAGGCCTCGCCACAGGATACCTACGGGAATATTCTCCCTTCCACGGAAATTCTCTTTGAAGTCCACATTGGTATGGTTGATGGTTCGTCTCTTTCCACATCACTTCGTCGCGCCAAGCGCAAGAACCTTGTGACCGCTATTATTGTCAAGGTCAGCAAGGACACCAAGGCTTATTTGGTTCTGCAGGACAAAGGCAGAAAAGTGGAGTCGCTAGTCAACACCATGTGATCGTCTTTCCTGTTGTGACTTTTTTTCAAAATCGAATGCAACAGCCTGTCGCAATTGGACCTCCATTGCGCTTATTTGCAGTTTGGTTATGATGGGCGTTCCTCGGTATCAACAACACGGAGTTCGCCATGGCTTTGTCCAAGCCTGTCCGCTGGAGTATCTACATTGTTTGTTCCCTTGTCGCCCTGCTGACCCTTGCTTTGGGGATACTGTCCCTTGTTTCCATTCCCATTGATTTGACACCCTACAAGAATCTGGCCGAACCCATTGTCTCCAAGGCTGTGGGGAGAAAGGTGACCATAGACGGGCGGGTGAACGTGACCACTTCGTTGTGGCCCACTTTTGCCATGGAAGGGTTGCGTGTGGCCAATCCTGAGGGGTTTGACGGAGACTTTGCAGTCATGCGGAAGGCCCGCATTCAGGTGAGTGTGCTGCCGTTGCTTCTCTTCAAGGCCCATATCAATGAATTCATGGTGGAAGGTTTGACCCTTGATTTGCGAGAGAAGGCGGATGGCTCGGCGACCTGGCATGTGACGTTACCCGAGGATGAATCGGATAAGTCCGCCTTGAAGCTGACAAAGACCAAAGGTTCCGGTTTTGTCCTGTCCGAGGATTCTCTTGTTCTTGAATCGCTGGATATCCGGGACATCTCGGTCGGGTACAGCGATGCTTCAATGGAGGTCCCCACGGTTTTCATCATGGAGAAGTGGACCGGGCGAGCTTTGTCCGGAAAGCCTTTTGAGATGGAAATGAACGGGTCTGTCATGGATCACCAGTTTACGGCTTCCATCAGGGGGGCTTCCCTGAAAAAGTTTTTGGAAACATCCAGGACCCAGTTGAAGATAGCTTTGGACATAGCCCGGACCCGGCTGGAACTGGGAGGCATGTTTGATTTCAGCCCGGAACAGCGGACCCTTGGATTGGAAATGAAAATTCAGGGAGACAGGCTCGACAGTTTGAATTCTTTGACTGGTTTGCGATTGCCCAGAATCGAGGATTATGAAGCCGAGAGTCAATTCGTGCTTAGGAAAGACCGGATTGAGATGAAAGATTTCCTTATCCGGGTGGGGTCCAGCAGGCTGACGGGTCTCATGACCATCGACAATTCCGGGGTGTTACCGGTTGCTGATCTGAAGTTCACTGCACCTTCCATTGATATTCAGGATTTTCTGTCCCCGGACTTTGGTCAGGATCAGAATGCGACCCTGGCGGAAACCGGGACGAGCAAGGAGAATGAGGTCCGGTCCGAAGTCGGGAAGACTAAAGTCGACAAGAGAAGTGGCGATCGACTTCTCAGCCCGGCAGTGCTCAACGCGTTTCAGGCAGACCTTGACGTCAAGGTGGAAAGCGTAACCAGCGGCAAGGATATTCTTGGCAGCGGGCATTTGAAGGCTCGGGTCAAGGATGGCGTGTTCACGCTTGACCCTGTGGTGATAAACATTCCCGGAGGATCATTCTTTTTTGCCTTGAGCGCACGGGAGGGGGCGGCTTCGGTGCGAGCTGTTGTCGAGGATTTCGATTTCGGGGTTATCACCCGCATGTACAAACCCGACACCGACATGGGTGGCACCCTGAGTCTGAATGTGGCTTTGGAATCAAAAACAGAGACTCTTGACGGGCTTCTGGCCAATGCCAACGGGTATCTTGATTTCATTTTTCATCCCCGCAATTTGCACGCAGGTATCGTGGACCTGTGGGCTGTCAACTTGATGGCTGCCATTCTCAGCAAGAATTCGGACGATAAAGGCTCAGTGGTCAATTGCGCTGTGGCCCGTATGATCATGAATGACGGATATTTGACCCCGGATGTTTTTGTCATCGACACCACGGTCATGCGTATTTGCGGACGCGGGCGCGTGGATTTCAAACGCAAACGGCTTGACCTTGATGTCAGGCCCTCGGCCAAGAAGGCGG
This sequence comes from Pseudodesulfovibrio sp., assembly GCA_016342345.1. Taxonomy (GTDB): domain Bacteria; phylum Desulfobacterota; class Desulfovibrionia; order Desulfovibrionales; family Desulfovibrionaceae; genus Pseudodesulfovibrio. Next base: position 9,678 of record JAEINO010000004.1, read on the forward strand.
AATATTTCAGTCTGGCCACACCTCTTGCGGTTCACGGGACATTCGATGATTTTCAATTCGGCATTGCGCGGGGCGGTGTTTTCGGCACGGTGGTCGGATTCATAACCAGCCCTATTTATGTTACTGCGCGGCGACTGGGTGGTTCGTCTGCCATGCCACTTGACGGCAGTGATATTTGTTCCATGATTATTGGCGCAAAGGACAGGCCTACAGGTCCGCCCAAGGGGTGTCTGCCTGCCTTGGAGAATACGCGGCACAAGTAACAACTTGCTTGTTCCGGGATGACGGCCTTTCACTTGCACAGGTGGTGACTGGCAGTGTACGTGTCATCATCAATTTGGCGGTATTGCATGAGAAAAAAGTTTGATGTCATCATTTGTGGTTGTGGTCTGGCGGGTTGTGCAGCGGGCCTGTCTCTGGCTCGACGCGGTCATTCTGTTGCCATGCTGGATCGTGCCCGGTTTCCGCGCAGGAAATTGTGCGGCGGACTGCTGACGTGGAAATCCGTCAAACTGCTTGAGTCCCTGTTTGGTGAAACCCCGGAGTCCCTTATTCAGGCTGGTGCCATTAATTTCATATCGGACAAGTATGCCATACGGACATTTGCCACGACCCTGGCCTCGGGAGATCTATCCTTTCCCTTTCATTTTGTAGACCGCTCCGTGTTTGACAATCATCTGCTTTCCAGTGCCGTCGCAGCCGGGGCCGAAGTTTTTCAGAAAATGAAAGTTGTTTCCTGTGATCCGGTCCAAGGTTTGGTTACTTGTGAAAATGGTGATGTTTTTCAGGGTGATCATGTCATCGGAGCGGACGGGGCAAATTCTGTGGTTCGCGGGTCATTCCCAAATTATAGCCGGGAGCGTTTCAAACGGTTCATGGCCCCGACCATCGAAATTGCCCTGGATCGAAAAGACTACCCAAGGTCCGTTGAATATCCCGAACTTTATGTGGGATTCATGGATGCGGGCTATGGTTGGGTGTTTCCGAACCGGAACAAGATAGTCCTGGGGATCTGCGGGCTGCGACAGAAAGACGTCAACTTCTCGCAACTCTTTGAATCGTATTTGGATTTTCTCAAGGTGGATCGGGACAGGGTTCCTGATCTCCACGGGCATCCTCTGCCTTATGGAAATTATCTGGAAAACCCGGTTCATGGTGTCACGCTTCTGGCTGGTGATGCCGGAGGTTTTGTGGAGCCGCTTTTGGGAGAAGGTATTTTCTTTGCCCTGTGCACGGGCATGTATGCCGGTGAAGCCGTGGCCCAGGGAATTGAAAAGGCAACCGCACCCGGTCCGATCTACACTCAAAGACTCTTTACTCACATCATGCCCGAACTCAAAGGGTCCGATCGTTTGCGATGGGCATTGTTCAAAGGCATGAAATATCTTGGCCCTTCCTCTTTGGGGTGGTTCATCAATCTGGGGAGCACCCGACTTTCCGAGATGGTTCACGGCATCCGTTCATATTCCTGGCTTCGCAAAAAACACTGGGATTTTTGATAATCCCATCTGTTCAGTCTCGACCTGCCTTTTTTCTTTTCGCACGACTCCCCCGGCCGCAACAAGATGCTCAACCAATCCCTTTTCCCGACCGGACAGGACCGTGGTTCGTTGTGCCTATTTTATGGGTTTTTTTTAGTGATTATAATATCAGATATTTCAAATATTACTATTAATGAAAACTGCGAGAAGTAGGTAAAAAGATCTTCATTTGGCTACCCGTGCGGGGTGTGTGATGATTCGAAAAGTTTTTTGGTTGAAGTTCTTATGCATGGTTTTTATCGTTTTTTTTCTGGCAGGTCTTGAGTGCGAGTTGCGGGCACATGCTCAGACCGCACCGGAAGTACTGACCGTTGCCGTGCCCAGGGATTTCCCTCCCCAGTATTTAACCAGTAAATCCGGTGTCCCATCCGGGTTTGCCATTGATATCATGGACAGAGTTGCTGCTGTTGCAGGCGTGGAACTGCGTTATGAGGTTTTCGACACCTGGGCTGAGGTTTTCAGTGAGGTTATCAACGGGCGTGCTGATGTCATTCCCAATATAGGCATCACGCCCAGCCGAGCTTCATTTCTCGATTTTACTCCTCCTGTGGAGACTTTTTCCATTCGTATTTTTGTACGCAAGGATACTATGGGAATTCACGAGCTTGCAGACCTCGCAGGGCTTACTGTGGGCGTGATGAGCACCAACATAGGCTTCAGGATTTTGTCTGAGAGGCCGGATGTTGAACTTTCATTTGCCCTGGATCAGGCCGGGTTGATTTTCAAGTTGTTGGCCGGACATGTGGATGCCATTGTTTATCCCGCTCCTGTCATCATGCATGTGGCCCGAGCCATGGATGTGGACAGGCAGATCAAGGCCGTGGGTGCGCCTGTTTTGGAAATCAAGCGTGCCATTGGCGTTGGCAGGGGTAAGGATGTTCTGCTTGAGAAATTGTCGAGAGCCGTAAAAGAAATCGTGGTTTCGGAAGAATACAAAAATATTTATGTAAAATGGTATGGACGGCCCAAGGAATTCTGGTCCGGTCCGCGGATGGCCGCAGTTATGGGAGGGGTCCTCTTCGCCGCGCTTTTCCTGGCCGGAATGTGGCGCTATGCTCTGCTGAAAAAGACCAACATGCTTCTGTCCAGGGCCATGGCAGAACGGGTGCGGGCCGAACTCGCCTTGGGCGAAAGCGAGAAGCAGTTCAGGAGTCTGGTCGAAAATATCAATGAAGGTATCTGGCAGGTGAATGGTGAAGGTGTTCTCACCTACGTTAATCCGTGCCTGTGCGAAATGCTCGGCTATGCCGAAGAGGAAATGGTGGGCAGGCGCTTGTCCGATTTCATGAGGAAACAAGCTTTTGAGCTGGTAAAAGAGAAATTGGAACAACGGAAGTTGGGCATGTCAGACCAATATGATCTTGAGTTGTTGACTTGGGACGGAAGCCGAATCAACACTCGGGTCACAGGGAGTCCTCTTTATGATGCAGAAGGTGTTTATATGGGTGCGTTGGCTGGAGTCATGGATGTCACCTTGAGCAGGATTGCCCTTGAGGAACTGGAAAAGAGCCAGCGTAGTCTGGCCGAGGCCCAGGCCATGGCCGGTCTTGGGAGCTGGGAGTGTGATATCGCGACCGGTGATCTGGTCTGGTCCGATGAACTGTATGGTATTTTCGGGTTTGAGCGTTCGAATTTCGAGCCAACGTATCATGCCTTTTTCGCCTGTATTCATCCTGATGACAGGGCCGCCGTTGCAGAAGCCGTGATGAATACCACGGAAAATCTGGTGCCGTATTCCGTTGACCACCGTATCGTGCTCCCGGACGGTGGCGAAAGGACGCTGCTTGAACAGGGCAGGGCTGTTTGCGAAGAAGGCAAGTCGGTTCGTCTCATAGGTACGGCTCTTGACATTACCGAGCGCAAGCGGATCGAGTTGGAACTGAGAGCGGCCATGGACAGGGCCGAGTCTGCCAACAGGGTCAAGGATGAATTCCTGGCGAATATGAGCCATGAAATCCGTACTCCATTGAATGGCGTGTTGGGCATGCTTCAATTGTTGCAGGAGACCAACATGAACGACGAACAGTCCGAACTGGCGGATATTGCCATTGTTTCCGGCAGGCATTTGGTGACCCTGCTTTCTGATATTCTGGATATATCCAGTATCGAGGCAGGGAGTGTTGAATTGAAGCCGAGTTCTTTTGACGTGCGCGAAACACTCCACACTGTGGAGGAGATATATCAGGACACGGTCAAAAAAAAATCCATTGCGTTCAGATGCGAAGTGGATGCCGCTGTTCCTGAGCGGCTTGTGGGAGATGTCGGGCGTTTGCGACAGGTTCTTTTTAATTTGGTGGGAAATGCGGTCAAATTTACGGAAACCGGCGAGATATCCGTGGAGGTGGCATTGCTTTCTGGCCGTGATTCCCTGTCCAGACGATTGTTCATCGAAGTTTCCGACACCGGCATAGGTATCCCGCATGACAAGCTCGATAGTATCTTTGTTCCGTTTACGCAGGTGGACGGTTCCCACACCAGACGATATGGCGGAACAGGACTTGGCCTGTCCATTGTCAGTAAACTGGTTCTGCTCATGGGAGGTCATCTGACCATGGACAGTCTGGAAGGATCTGGAACGACCGTCGGATTTACCGCCAAGGTGGAACTCGTCACTTCCAAGGAGGCCAGTCACGGTCTTGAGTACATCAATGGCATCAGGCCTGCCTATCGCGTGCTGTTGGCTGAAGATGACCGGATCAATCGTATTACGGCCACTCGTTTTCTTCAGAAACTGGGGCACGATGTCGTGGCCGTGGAAAACGGCTGGCTGGCCGTGGAGGCTTTGCGCCATGGCGATTTTGATCTTGTTCTCATGGATATTCAGATGCCGGAGATGAATGGGCTTGAAGCCACTGTCGCCATTCGGCAAAATATTGAACTTGGAGGTAAGGCCCGGGTGCCGATTGTGGCTCTGACCGCCCATGTCATGGAGGGGGATCGGGATAGATGCTTTGCTGCTGGCATGAACGATTATCTTTCGAAGCCAGTGGAAGTGCCAGCCTTGGCCGCAATGCTGGAACGAAATCTGTCCTGCATCGAATGTTGAAAACAGACAAAACAGCAGCAGGAAAGGCGATAAAGCCAATCTGACAGGCTGTTGGCCATGAAACTGGTTGTCCTCAGTTGGAAAAGTACGGAAGAGTCAGGCTTGAATCATATCCCGCTGTCCTCTATAAGAAGAATTGGCTCATGGTTTTTTGATGTCGAATATTACGCAAGGGAGTTTTGATGGGCGGGAAGATACTTATCATAGACGATGAAGAGGGCATCCGTTTTTCCCTGCGTGGCGTCTTGGAAGATGAGGGCCATGATGTCGCTGAGGCCGAGACTGGCGAACAGGGGTTGGAAATTCTGGGCACAGATATGCCGGACATGGTGTTTCTTGATATTTGGCTACCGGGTATGGATGGTCTGGCCGTTCTTGACACGATTTCAAAGGACTACAACGGGCTTCCCGTTATCATGATTTCCGGTCACGGCACCATTGAAACCGCAGTCAAGGCTTTAAAGAAAGGCGCGTTTGATTTCATCGAGAAACCATTGTCCCTTGAAAAGGTCGTGGTCTCTACCCGCAATGCCCTGGAATTTTCCCGTCTGCGTCAGGAAAATCTCGCACTCAAGACCCGGATCAGTTTTGAACAGCCGATCAAGCTTACCGGAGAATCCGAGGCCATTGCCAACCTGAATGAAGTCATTGCCCGCGTCTCTCCAACCGATTCCTGGGTGCTCATCACAGGCGAGAACGGGACCGGCAAGGAAATTGTGGCCCGGTCTATTCACAATCAGTCCGGGCGAAGTGACAAGCCTCTCGTGGCAGTTAACTGTGCAGCCATTCCTGAAGAACTCATCGAATCCGAGCTTTTCGGTCATGAAAAAGGTGCTTTTACCGGCGCGGACAAGGCTCAGGAAGGCAAGTTCGAGTTGGCTAATGGTGGCATTCTTTTCCTTGATGAGATTGGCGACATGAGTCTGAAGACACAGGCCAAGATTTTGCGCATCCTTCAGGAGCAGTCATTCGAGCACGTGGGGGGGCGCAAGACCATCAAGGTTGATGTTCGCGTTATCGCGGCTACCAACAAGGATTTGTCCAAGGAAATCAAGGCAGGAAATTTTCGCGAAGACCTGTACTATCGTCTCAAGGTCTTTCCTCTTGAATTGCCACCACTTCGTGATCGAGCCGGCGACATCCCATTGCTTATTTGCGACTTCATATCCATGCTGGTTCGTCAGCATGGATTCAAGCCTATCTCCTTTGACGCCGGGACTGTCGAGGCTCTCAAGGTCTACCCCTGGCCCGGCAATGTGCGCGAACTGAAGAATTTTGTGGAGCGCATGTTCATCATGTACGCAGGCGGTACGGTTTCACCGGATCAATTGCCGCCCGAGTTTCAGGTTGCCCCTGGTTCCGCTTTCGAACATGTCGAGTCCGAAGAAGTTGATGCCGAAATTGTGGATGCGCTTATTGCCGATGGTCCAACCGACCTCAAGCAGGCCCGTGCCGATTTCGAGGTTCGATTTCTTGAAGCCAAACTCAAGGAATTTGACGGAAACATATCCCAACTCGCCAAGGCCGTGGGGCTGGAGCGCAGTTCTCTTTATCGCAAGCTCAAGGCCTACAAAATCCAAACCGACTAGCTGACTGGTGAGAATGATCCGATTGCGTCGTTGCTGCGAAAAGATCAAATCCTGGCGTACGGGAGTACGCGTCGGCCTTGATCATTTCTTGCGCCTAGCACTCGAACCATTCTCATCAGTCATCCACTGTGATGTGTTGTGGTGTTACGTGAGGTGTTAGTGAGGCTTTAAACCGTTGGTGTCTGTTGTTCCCTGTACTCGCCATTTTTTGAGAACAGCGTCCAGTGTTCCATCTTTTCGAAGTTCCAACAAGGCGGCTTCAAGCAGATTGAGCAACTCCTTGTTCCCTTTTTTTACGGCAATGCCCACTGGGGATTTTGGAGCAGATGTGTCCAGAATTTTAACATCGAGTTCGTGCTTTTTGGCAAGGTGGAAGCCTACCGCTTTTGGCATGACAACGGCTACAACCGTTCCTTCCTTGAGCATTTGCATGGACTTGTCCTTACTCTCGGTTTGGAAGATGCGTATCTTGTTTTTCAGGTCCTTTTCCGTGAAGAGTTGCTCCACTTGTGAATGTCTGTCTCCTGCTATGATTGTCCATTTGAGATCGTTAATGTCGAGGATCTCCATGTTGTAGGCCAACAAAAATACCGTTATCTGTCTGTGGTAGTACGGTGTGGTGAAATCAAAACATTGTTTGCGCGTCTCGTTTATCTCCATGCCACCGACACAGTCGAGATCACCAAAGCAGAGGTCTCCAACGATGGTGTCCCACTTGTCTTGTCTAATGGTCATTTTCTTGCCCAATTTTTCAAATACGAGCCGCAAAACGTCCACGTCCAGGCCTGTTGGTTCTCCTGTTTCATCCTGAAACTGGTAAGGCGGGTAGCCTTGAGCAATGCCGCAAAGGAACTGGTTTCTCGTCACGTCGGCACATGTGCCAGGGGTCGCGACGAAAATGGCCAGAAAGCATAGTGCAATTTCATAAATGAATTTCATATTTCCCTTTGTCGAATTTCAAGGGGTGTTGATCTTCATGATTTTGCGATCATCATAGCACAGGGCTGAAAAAAGATCATCCCGACTGCCGGAAAAGTAACCCCGGTGAAACGAGGTTTCCTATGAGGGTTGCTCTTTTCCAATGTCCGGTTCCGGGAGAGTACAGCAGACAGAAAGCCAATTTTTCTTTCCTCTATTTACATAAACACACAAGATGGTCATACTTTAATGAGGGAAGGTGGTTTATCGTCACCTTTTTCAAGCCGGAGGCGGGTCATGGGTTGGGATCCTGAGCGATATGAAGAATGGTTCGATACACCTGAAGGGAGGTTTGCTCTCGATCAGGAAGCGCGTCTGCTGCAATCCGTGCTTGCCGGTTGGCCCCGGCGAGGTCACAAGTTGCTGGAGATCGGCTGCGGAACCGGCCTGTTTCTTGAGATGCTTTACCAGATGGGATTCGACGTCACCGGGACGGATAACAGTCCGGAAATGATCATGGCCGCACGCAAGCGGTTTCAAAATCGTGCTGAATTTCACCTCGGCGATGGCGAGCACCTGGGGTATGGAGACAATGAATTCGACTATGCATTTCTTTGGAGCGTACTTGAGTTCACCAAAGATCCGGAAGCCATGCTCTCCGAGGCTGCACGCGTGGCTGAAAAAGGGTTGCTCATAGGTTTTCTCAACAAGAATTCTCTGTATTATTCCATGAATGTCAGTAAGTCCGGTTCCACCTTGAGCAAGGCCAACTGGAGCACTTGGTGCGAAATGCAGGATCTGGTGAAGAAAACTACCGGATTCACGCCGACTCTGGCGCGGTCCGTGCTGCCAGGCCCCACGCAGACATGGAAGCCATCCGGGTTATGCAAGGTGGTTAATCAAGGCATTTTCCCTCCGTTTGTCGGTGCATTTTCTGCCGTGAGGGTGGATTTCGTGAACATGAAGCCGCTGAATCCGTTGTTTGCCTGGCGCACACAACCGGAGATGGGTTAGGGAGGCACTGCATAATTGCCCTCTGGCTTCGTTGCTGCAAAAAAAATCAAACCCTAGCGTGCAGGAAGCACTCGTCAGCCTTGACTTTTTTGCGCGCCTTGCCAGTGAATAATTCTACAGCACTTCCTGAAGATTGAATTAATCAGCGTTTCCTTAGGTTGTTTTCAGGGAGAATGGGTTGTGGTGCGAAATGTTCGTATGAATGAAGTTGTGCCTGGTAGCATGCTGCTTCTTGTCATTGCCATTTAAATCAGGTCCGGTTAGTACCCCTGTCATGAAGAAGACCTCGAGAATAAAACCACGCAAGAGGATATGCCCTCCCCCGCCCACCTGGTCGGCACGCACGTATGTTCGGATTGATCCGAGCAAAACAGGTCTTTTCCGGTTCTTGCTGGAAGGGTATGACAATCTGGGCATTTTTACGGTCGCCAATAAATTCAAGGGGATTTTACAGCTTCGCTATAGTCCTCATTTGAAGCGTGAAATAGATATATTTTTGAAGGCGGTTGCAACGGAAATGGAGATAAGAATCCTTCCGGCTCCGTAATGGCACAGGAGTGTGCAAGATTTTTGACCCATCCCTCGGGTAAGGAGAAGCCACTTTGGCGGCTTGAAGTATTTGAATATGAAAGCAACTAGCCTTCCCGTATTTTATCCGTTTCTTCGACGAAAACACCTTTCCATCTGGCCTGTTTTTATTCCCTTTGCCGGGTGCCCTCACAGGTGTTCTTTCTGTTCTCAGAATGCCCAGACCGGGACACCCCCTCGTCCGCTTTCCAAAGTGCTGGAACAGCTTGATTTTGAGCTGGCCGAGGCCTTGGAAAAGGGACGCGGCCCGTATGAGCTGGCTTTTTTCGGAGGAACTTTTACAGCCCTGCCTGACCAGTGGCCCGAGAGATTCCTTCATCTTGCTGCGAAATACAGAGAAAAGGGATTCATTTCTTGCGTGCGGTGTTCCACGAGGCCGGATGCGGTTACTGCGGAAAATCTTGCGCGATTGAAGGGACTCGGGCTGGACATGGTCGAACTGGGGATTCAGAGTTTTGACGATGCGGCTCTTGAAGCTAGTGGTCGCGGATACGGCGGGAACAGTGCACGTGCGGCTTGCAAACTGGTCAGGGAAGCTGGGCTCAGGCTCGGTGTCCAGCTTATGCCCGGTCTGCCCGGAGATATTCCCGGTTTATTCCGGCGCGATGTGGAAACGGCTGTTGCCCTCGCACCGGATTGTGTTCGCCTGTACCCTTGTGTGGTCATGGACGGCACTCCGCTGGCCGAGACATGGCGGAATGGTGAGTATAGTCCATGGGGCCTGGAACATGCCAAGGACGAGCTTGCCGATGCCCTGCTCGCTTTTGGTCAGGCAGAGATTCCGGTCATCCGCATGGGCCTTGCCCCGGAAGCTGAAATGAATGCCTCTTTGCTGGCAGGCCCGTGGCACCCCGCTTTTGGTCAGTCGGTCAGGGCTTTGGCTCTGTTCCGATATCTTGCCCCCGAAATCAAGGGTGACCATGTGATCGTGGCACCGAATTATTTGCAGGGTGAGATATTTGGTCATGCAAATGAGCTCAAACGGAGGTATGCCTCTCTCGGCCTTGGTTTCAGGTCCATTCGCTTTGAGGGTCGGGATGATTTTTTGCTTGAAAGAGGCAACCTCGCAGTGGACCCCGGCGCGAAAATCCGTTAGGTCACAAAACAACGGTACAGTGGTCTGGACAGGATTGCTTGTGCCAAAACAGCAGAGCATCCGAATATGACCGAACTGCATCGCGCAGCCCACGCCCTGACAATGGTCCCCGGACAGCCCGTCATCAATGATGCGGCAATTCTCGTCCGGCAGGGAACCATCCTCAAGGTAGGCATTTATGCCGACCTCTCTTCTGATTTTTCTGGAAATATCACGGACCATGGAGACGTTACCATTGCTCCGGGGCTGATCAACGCCCATTCCCATCTGGAACTTGCGCATCTGCGTGGCAAGTGCATTCCGGGCGCGGGTTTTGTTTCCTGGGTGGAGGACTTGCTCCAGCAGCCCATTTTCGACCTTGACGAACGAGAACTCGACAAGGCTATGGACGAGCTGAAACGAACCGGGACCGTTATGGTCGGGGACATTGCCACCCGTTTTGCAAAACACATGGCCGGAGTGCTTGAAGCTTCCGGCCTTTTTTTTGCGGTCTTTGCAGAGGCCATTGGCGAAACCATTCCCAGAAAATCATTTATTCCTGCTGGGGAATACGAGCATGGAGTCCTTTCCGTGGCCGGGCACAGCCTGTATACCTGCCATCGGGATGTCTTGCAGGCAGCAAAGAAAGAGGCTGTCGCACGAACGCTGCCGTTTTCCATGCATTTGGCAGAGCACGATGATGAATTGGCCATTTTGCATGACGGGAAAAGTCTGTTTCTCGATATGCTTCGCGCCAGGGGGCGGCTGCTTGATTACGAGCCTCCGGGATTGCGGCCAGTTCAGTATGCCGCCAAACTGGGCTTGCTCGATGCGACCACTCTTGCCGTGCATTGCGTCAAGGTTACGGACGAGGATATCGAGACGGTTCGACAGTCCGGTGCATCGGTTTGTCTGTGCCCGCGTTCCAACGAGTTCATAGGCGTGGGGAGAGCCCCATGGGAAAAGTGGTTCAAGGCCGGGGTCAATCTCTGTCTGGGTACGGATTCGTTGGCATCCAATCATGACCTCGATCTTTCCAATGAGGCAGTGTATCTCAAGGAGAATTTCAAGGGAGATTTGTCTCTTGATGACCTGTTTGCCATGATGACGCGCAATCCGGCCAGAATATTGGGCGTAGCAGACAGACTTGGAACGCTGGAACCGGGAAAAAAAGCAATTTTTTCCACGGTCCCGCAAAAAATATCAGAGCTCTTTTAGGTACAACCTTACGAGTTGACCCACCGCATTTCATGAGGGACAGAAGCTCTGTCAACGCATACAAAAAGTTTTGGAGATTCTTGAGAACCTTTTTCAAAAGGCTCTTGAGCCGCCGGAGGCAAACAGAATATGAAATGGCTACACAAGGACCTTCTGGATGTATCCCAACTGTCCGAATCCGAAGTCATGGCGATTTTCGAGACAGCGGGACGGTTTCAGGAACTTAACGAAAGACCGGTGAAGAAAGTGCCGACCCTGCGAGGAAGAAGCGTTGTGCTTTTTTTTGCGGAACCGAGCACGCGCACCAAGACGAGCTTTGACGTTGCGGCCAAGCGATTGTCCGCTGATGCTTTTTCCCTGGCAAAGAGTTCGTCCAGTCTGGTCAAGGGCGAGACCCTGAAGGACACCGCACTCACCTTGCAGGCCATGGCCCCTGATGCCATCGTCCTTCGGCATTGGTGCAGCGGTGCGGCCCGATTCCTGGCTGACAGGCTTGACTGTTCGATTATCAACGCTGGTGACGGTCGGCATGCCCACCCCACCCAGGCGTTGCTCGACAGTTTTACCCTGCATCAGGAATGGGGAAGCCTGCGTGGCAAGACCATTCTCATTCTGGGCGATGTTGCTCACAGTCGTGTGGCCCGTTCCAACGTCATTCTTCTCAACAAGCTTGGCGCAAAAGTCCGCTTGTGTGCACCCCGCACTCTGCTTCCCCCTGCGGTGAAATCCTGGCCGGTGAAAGTTTATTCCGATCTGACCGAGGCCGCGAAAAAAGTGGACGCGGTCATGTGTCTTCGGCTGCAACTGGAACGCCAACAGGATGGACTGCTGCCTGATCTGCGTGAATATTCCCGGACCTATGGTCTGGGAGCGCACCACATTGAGAAGGCCAATCCGGACGTGAAAATCCTGCATCCCGGTCCTTTGAATCGGGGCGTGGAAATATCATCTGAACTGGCTGATTGCACTGATTCCCTGGTGCTTGATCAGGTTTCAAGCGGCGTTGTGGTCCGCATGGCCCTGCTGTTTCTCTACATGACCCGAAAGGGCGACGCACAAGAATAAGCCGGAGATATCGATATGGCTCAAACAGATTTGATTGTCCGTAGGGCAAAACTTGATGGCAAGGATGTTGATGTTTTTGTGGCAAAGGGCAAAATTGCCGAAGTCAGGAAGTCCGCGAAGTCGCTTGATCCGGGTCAGGCCATGGTGGAGGAAGCCTTTGGGCTTGTGCTCATGCCGAGCATGACAGATGTCCATGTGCATCTGCGTGAACCGGGCTTTGAGTACAAGGAGGACGTCGAATCCGGGCTGCGTGCAGCAGCCTGGGGCGGTTTTGCGAATATCATGTGCATGGCCAATACCAAGCCTGTCAACGATGAGGACTCGATCACCAGATTCATGCTGGAAAAAGCCCATGAATATTGGCCAAATGGTCCACGGCTCTTTCCCATCGGTGCGTTGACCAAGAAACTCAAGGGCGAGGAACTGGCTCCCATGTCCGAGTTGGCAAAGGCCGGGTGCGTTGCTTTTTCCAATGATGGAGTGCCTGTGAAATCCACGGAGCTTTTCCGTCGTGCCATGGAATATGCATCGGATTGGGATCGCGTGGTCATCGACCATTGTGAAGACCCTTATCTTGGCGTGGCCGCGGGTGTGAACGAGGGTGAGATTTCCAGTCGATTGGGGCTGCCTGCCCAGCCCGATGTGGCTGAAGCACTGCAGGTGGCGCGTGACATCCTGCTTGCCGAATATCTCGATTTGCCCATTCATCTGGCCCATATTTCATGTAAAAAATCTATTGATCTCATTCGGTTTGCCAAGGAGCGCGGGGTCAAGGTGACTGCTGAGACCGCACCCCATTATCTGGTGCTTACCGAGGACTATCTGGAAAACGAGGCCACTCAGTACGATACCAATGCCAAGGTCAATCCGCCACTGCGGACAGCCGAGGATCAACAGGCCGTATTCGATGCACTCAATGATGGAACTCTCGATATCCTTGCCACTGATCATGCACCCCATGCGGCACATGAAAAGGAAACCGAGTTTGATATGGCCCCTTGCGGCATAACCGGATTGGACACTGCGCTTTCTGTTACCTGGCAGTTGGTGAAAAACGGCAAGTTGAAGGAGAAGACCTTTTTCCGCGCTTGGACTACCGGTCCCTGCGCCATATTCAACCTGCCGGTGAATACCTTCAAACCGGGCGATCCAGCAGACTTTTTTTTGTTCGACCCGGACGAAGAGTGGACAGTCTCGCCCGAGACCCTGCACTCCAAGGGCAAGAATACGCCGTTGCTGGGCTCCAGCTTGAAAGGTCGGGTAAAAACCCATTTCATTCAAGGCAAAAAGATTGTATAGCTGATCTGTGATCGTGTAGGTCTCATCACGGAATAAATGGATAAAAAATCAAGTATTTCAAAGGATAAATGGATTATGAGTCAGCCTTTCAAAGATGCTGTCGGTTTTTGCAAAACCATCATGCGCAACGGTTATGATGCGTATGTCATCAATGTCCGTCTTCAGGCTCTCACCCTGGACGAGACAGGCAGCGAAAAAGAACTCGACATTTGCACCGAGGCCGGACTTTCCGAGCTTCAGAAGTATTTCCCCAATATTGAGGATTCACAGGACAAGAGTATTGTCGGTGTTCTGAAAGAGGGGGGAGTCACATTCTACTTTTACCCTGCCGATGTGGACGATGCCTCCTATACGGACGAAGTTGTTTCCACAATGACGCCCCGCCTTCTGAAGCGGCTTGAGCAGCGTGGGGATATCCCCCTGTCCGCTGTTTGCCCTTTTATCCCAAAGGCCAAGGACATGTATGCGGATTTTGCGGATTTTTCCGAAGGCAAGATTCGTTTCAAGGGTGTGCCTGATCAGGCCTTGAAGAAGGATTATTCCCTGGCGTATCGCGCGTTGCGTTTTGCCGCCAATTTTGACAAGGAAATCGAGGCCAATTCCTGGATCGCCATTGTGCGCAATGCCCGGCGTGTGCTGGATTACGTGCCCATGAGTGATTTTCTGGACGAATGGCGCAAGGTTGAGGCCGAGAACATGTACCGCTTTTTCGGCTTACTTTTTGATTCCATGTTGTTACATGGGCTTATCCCGGAAATAGCTTCACTTTCTCGCGTCAAGCAGATCAGGAACCCGGACGAGGAAGCCGAGGAAACCGTTCTTGTGCATACTCTTGATGTCATGAAGGCTTATCCTGAAGAGTTGCCTTATGACTGGTTCGGTACTGTAGCCTGCCTTTTCCATGACGTGGGCAAGTTGTATGTAGCTGAATTTTATGAAGGGAAATGGAACTTTCTTCAGCATCATCGCGTTGGAGCCAAGATCACCCGCAAGGTTCTCAAGCGGTTGCGCTTCGAGGAACAGGATATCGATCTGATTTGTGATCTTGTTCAGAATCACATGCGCCCCCACTTCATGCTTACCGACAAGGGTATCCGCCGTCTGCGTTCCTTGGACGAGTATCCGCGCATCATGGAAATGGTCAAAGCGGATATCAAGGCCCGCAATGGCTCCTGGCGCGAATTCAATCATAACCTCAAGATGGCCGAACGAGCTGATATCCCCGAGGATGAGATTGAACCGCTTCTTGATGGCAACCAGATCATGGTCATCACCGGCCTGAATCCCGGTCCGTTCATTGGCACCATGCGGGAGGCCTTGCTCAAGGCCCAGATCTCGGACGATGTTGTCACACAGGAAGATGCTGAGGCCTTTGTTTTGGCGTACAAGGTCAAAAACAGCATGTAATCAATTTCATACGAGTTTCAAATTCATGTCCGCCTGATCCGGTTTGTGCCTGGTCAGGCGGTTTTTTTTGGCTTATTCGAGTATAGTGTATTTTGATTCATAAATGCTCATGCTTATGCGTTTGAAAAAAGCCTTGTCCCTGTAGCCATATGCCTGCCGTTTCAATCTTCTGACTTGCAAACAACAGCAGTACCTATATATTGATCTGGAAAAAGGCGTTCCTCAAAAAAAATGCACATCATCTGAAACTTTTCCCATTCACAATGCATCACAAGTGAGTCCGCATACACAAATAAGGGGAATTCAATGACAGCGAATAAAGAGACGTTCCTTCATACTTTTATGAATGACAGAAATATTCAGGCCGAGCTGATGCAAGCAGATGACGACGATACACGCATAGCTGCCATCCTTCGATGGGGCGAAACCAAAGGTTTGGTCATACCCCGAGAGACGATGCAAGAAATCGTTGCAAGAAAATCCAATGATGAATTGTCCGACGCCGAACTGGAAGCAGTGGTCGGGGGCAAGAATTTTAGTGGCGGCCAAGGGAACGACGTGATTGATGGGTCAAAATATAATGACCATATCGCTGGCGGTGATGGGGATGACACTGTGAATGGCGGTGGTGGGAATGACGTCATTGATGGAGGGAAAGGCAATGATAACATTTTCGGTTCAGGGGGGAGCAATCTTCTTAATGGAGGCGAAGGCGACGATACTGTGGTCGGAGGATTAAGACACGACACCATCAATGGAGGAACCGGTAATGATCTCTTGGAGGGATGGCGTGGCAACGACATACTCAATGGTGATGAAGGAATGGACACACTCAAAGGTGACGAAGGGAACGACACGCTGAGTGGTGGTGCAGGCGATGACGAGTTGTATGGCGGTACAGGGAACGACGTATTGAATGGCGGCGATGGCGATGATACGCTTGAGGGCGGAGCCAGTCACGACGTCCTTAACGGTGGTGAAGGCAATGACAGATTGTATGGCGGCGATGGTAATGATGTGTTGCGGGGCGGTGGCGGGAACGATTTCCTGGTGGGCGGCGATGGCAGAGATACCTTTGTCTTCGACAAAGCTGGCGGGAACACCATCATCAGGGATTTTCACGAAGAGCTTGATCGTTTTCGTTTTGAGGGTGGCAATCCTGAAGACATTACCATTGTTGAATGTGGATACAATACTGTCTTTACCTGGGGCGATAATACCATCACGGTGCAGAACTGCACCATGAGCAAGGAAACGATCCTCAGCAAACTGGCTTGAACCCAATTTACAGAGACTGCCTTTTTACCAGGGCGGTAGCCTTTCAAGTTTAGTCAATGTTACGGGGTTAATTTTTCCATCGGCAATTCACACCTATCCAAGTGACTGAAAAGAACATTGGGGAACGTATGGCGAAGGTCAAGCCATCTTTTTTGCCTCCGATTTCCATGAAATGGACGTCGGGGGCTTACATGTTGTAGAGGACGAAATTCACGAGAAAATGAGTGGCCGTGGCAGGCCAGATGGAGCCGGTAGCCAGGGTGGCCGGTACAAATATGAGGCCATAGATGAAGGCATCGAACAGGGTGTGCGTCGAGAGAGACCAATGCATCATGGAGAAGAGGAGTGCGGAAGTGATATAGAGGGCCGGAGTGGACATCTTGTCTTTCAGAGTGGACAGGGTCAACCCTCGGCAGACGAGTTCTTCGCTGAATGCGACAAGGACGAGACCCACGGTGGAATCAAAGAGGAATATGGGAGAATCCACGTCGATTGGCACCGAGCCAACGGCTCCCTTGGGGTAATATGGGGCAAGGATGAATTCGGAGAGATAGAGAAAGGCCATGGACACGGCAACGGTGCCAACGGTCCAGAGAACGAGATCCCTGGTGGCGGGGAGTTTCAGGCCCAGATCGGCTTTGGTGAGGGTTCCACGGTTGAGCAGGACAAAAAGAAAAATGATGATGGCAAGGCGGATTGCGTAATCGAGAAGTGCCCATGTTGGGTAGTTTGAAATGGATATGTTGGCGAAATCGTTGAGAAAGAATGGGAGGTAGGCAAGGATGAGGATATTTGTTTTCTTCATGAAGTCTCTCTTTTTAGGTTCATCCGGCCCGAGCGTACTTATGGTTGTGATTCTTAGATGTCATTCACTGATTTTTAAACAAAGTTTGCACACTCTGTGATGATTTATCTGTCACCTTGGTTGTCATCTCGGTCTGTAGGTTCAATTGAGCCATCTCATATTGCAGTCGCATCACATCCTGATTTGACATGGCGCCATCCCCATTTTTTGAAAGTAGTTCATTGGGGGGCGAAATTCCAGCAGCAGAAATGCTTTCCAGTTCTTCATTCGACAATTCGATGTCCGTAGTATCGGACACAGACTCTTTGCTATGATCATTGCTGTTTTTAGGGGCAGAACTCATTATGGGCCTCCAGCTTAGGTTGTTAAAATTATATTTGTTACTGTTTAGATGCCCTCAAATAAGAAAAGTTTCAAAAAAATATTATCGTATTATTAAAAAATAACCTGTCCCTGCTTGTGATGAATGGGCTTGCTTGTATGGTTTGCGCACAATTTCAAAAGAGCTCACCACAGTCTTTCATTTTGTCAAAAGTACACTTGGGCCGGATGACTCTCTTTTTAACTGATGGTTCCGGTGTAGAGCTTGATGTAGTCGGTGACCATTCGATCGGCTGAGAATCTTTTTTTCCCGGCAGCAAAGGCGGTTTGACCGAGGTCGCGACAGCGCATCGGGTTGCCCAGAAGCACGGCAGCTTCGTTGATGAATTCCTGCTTGTTGCCCGGGGAGATGAGCAGGCCGGTGGACTGGTCAATGATCTGTTCCGGTACGCCGCCCACTGCGTAGGCAATTACGGGTAGAGCCTGGGCCATGGCTTCAAGGATGACAAGAGAGTGGTTGTCCGCCTTGGTGGGGTAGAGCATGACGTCGGCTGCTGTCATGAGCAGTCTGAGGCGGTCGCGTTTTACATAGGGCCAGACGACGAGATCGTCGTACCGCCCGGCCTTGTCGCCGCCCACGGCAAAACAGAGGGCTTCGGGTAGTTGTGCCTTTATTCCTTCCCACAGACTTTTCCATGCGGTGCCTGATTTGTAGGCAGCATTCATGCCGCCGTGAGCTGCGAAGAGGGCAACGCGGGCAGCGGGGTTGATGCCGAGCTTTTGGCGTGCGTCCTTTTTGGAGCCGGGCCGGTCGGTCCAGGGAATGCCGTTGGGTATGATGGTCACAGATTGGTGCAGGTGCTTTTTGGCAAGCCGGGACAGCCAGCGTGAGGGGGCCACCAGAACCGGGTCGAGTCGCTTCAAGAGCGTGAACTTGGTTTTCCGCAGCTCTTCCGAGTTTGGGAAATTTCGGGGACAGGGGGTGACGCATTCTTCTTCGATGGCCGAGCAACCCAACGGATAGGGACAGCCACCGGTGAATAGCTCGCAATCGTGAAGGGTGATGATGGTTTTCCGTCCTTCGGGGATGGAAGCGAGCAGTGCAGGCCAGTTGCCGGTACAATGAATATGAGGCAGCGCGTCTTCGGGGAGATATTGACCGAATTCTTCCGGCAGGATGGCGGCAGCATCGGCTTTTTCGGCCAGCTCGAAGCTCAGGCCTGTCTCGAAGTCCGGGCTGAGACCGTCCATGATGAGTCGTGCAACGCGGGTTGCACCGCCGGTTGATTCAAGACCGGTATGGTGGAATATGGCTGGTAACCGTGGCATGGCTCAGTCTTTTATTTTTTCCATATCCAGCACCATGTCCACCAGATCATCATCGTGTGGGTCGGGTGAAATCACAAATCCGAATTTTTTGGAAAGCCCCTGCATTGCCTTGTTTTCGACCATGGTCTGGCCTGACAGGATGGAGGTTCCGCGATCCTTGGTGTAGCGGATGCCCTTGTGAAAAAGCATGCTGCCGAGTCCTTCGCCCTTTTGGTCGGAGCGGACAACGATGGCAAATTCGGCTTCGGTATTGTCGGGTTTGGTGTTGGTGCGCATGACGCCAAGGGTTTCCGGTTCGCCTTTTTCGTTTGTTCCGGTGGCGATGAATGCCATTTCGCGATCATAATCGATTTGGGTGAAACGGGCGATATCCTTGTGGTCGAAATCGCGTTGGACAACGCCGAAGAATCGTAGCCGCAAATCCTCGTCCGAGAGATTGGAGAGGAATGCTCCATGCGTTGCTTCGTCCTCGGGACGGATGGGGCGGAGAGTGACGTGACGCCCGGTTTTGAGAGTGACACATTCTTCCAGTTCGCGAGGATATGGCCGGATGGCGAGCCGTCGTTCTCCCTCTCCCTCGAACGGAGCTATGGAGATTTTGCCACCCAAGGCCAGGACGCCTTCCGAGTCCGCATAGAGCGGATTTATGTCGATGGAGGTGATCTGCGGCACGTCAATGATGAGCTGGGAAATCTGGATCAGGGTCAGGCAGATGTCATCGATGTCAACGGGCAGTTGGGTTGGAGTGCCCTTCAGGAGTTTGCTGATGCGGGTGCGGTTGACCAGTTCCTTGGCCAGGCTCATGGAAAGCGGTGGCAGGGTCAATTCGATGTCCTGAATCATTTCTCGAGCCATGCCGCCGTGACCGAAGTACAGGACCGGGCCGAAGACCGAGTCTACCGTGGCCGAGATGGACAGTTCGTGCGCGCCGGGCCTGCGGCCCATTTTTTGGACCGTGAATCCTTCGATGTAGGCATCGGGACGTTCGCGGACGCAGCGGGCCAGGATGGAGGCAGCCCCTTCCCATACCCGCTCCGGGGTTTCCAGGTCGAGCAGGACTCCGCCCACGTCAAAGGGTTGTGGAATTTGTGGGCTTCTGAGTTTCAGGGCGACGGGATAGCCTAGTTTGTCGGCGGCAATGACCGCATCCTTGGCTGATATGGCGATGCGGGTCTCGACTACCGGGATTCCATAGGCGGCCAGCAGGTCCTTGGCTTCTGGTTCGGTCAGGGATTCGCGGTCATCGGCCAGGGCCTTTGCCACGACATTTCTCGCGTTTGTGGTGTCCGGGAAAAAATCTGTGGGCAGCGAGTCCGGGGTCTCAATGAGCAGCTCCTGGTTCTGCTGATATTCGGCCATGTACAGGAAGGCTCGGACCGCATGGGTGGGTGTGTCATAGGTCGGGATGTCTGCCTTGCTGAAGACTTCGCGGGAGTGTTCCGCAGCCCCTGAGCCGAGCCATGCTGTGAGAACCATTCGATTGACCCTTTTCAGTGAATCGCGCAGAGCTGTGGCTATCTCCACATCGGGTTGTGCGGTCCAGGGAACGTGCATGATCAGGATACCGTTGGAGTTTTTGTCCTTGAGGAGCAGCTTGAGCACTTCGGTGTATGTTTTGCCGTCGGCATTGAAGGGAATATCCACAGGGTTGCTGCGCGACCAGTTTTGTTCGCCCAGCAGGTTGTTGATGGCTGTGATGGTTTCATCAGAAAGGTCTGCCAGGGAGCCACCGCCTGCCAACAGGCGGTCTGCTGCCAGGATGCCTGCGCTGGTGCCGTTGGTCAGGATTGCGAGTTTCTTGCCGAAAACGCGCTTGGGTGTCCCCAATGTCTGGGCCGCGTCAAACAGTCCGTCAATGTTTTCCACGCGCAACATTCCGGCGCGTCGGAATGCCACGTCATAGACAGCGTCCACGAGCCTGTGGTCGCCTGTTTCTCGTAATTTCAAGTCACCGAGAACGGTGTCGAGTGCCTGTCCGGGGCGGATAACCAGCACTGGTTTGTTGCGCGAGGCAGCTCGGGCAGCGGACATGAACTCGCGGGCGTTTTTGAGGGATTCCACATAGAGCATGATGGACCGGGTCAGTGGGTCAGAGGCGAGGTAGTCGAGGATGTCGGCAAAGGTGACGTCGATTCGGCTGCCCAGTGCGATCATGTGCGAAAAGCCGATGCCTTTGTCTATGGCCCAGTCCAGGACTGTGGCAAACAGTGAATCGGACTGGGAGATGAAGGCCACCTTGCCGGGAATTACGGAAGCGTGGGCAAGGGAGGCGTTCAGGTTGAGCGAGGGAACCATGAAGCCCAGTGATTTTGGGCCGATGAGTCGAATGTCCGGTGTGTTGGCGACCTTGAGTATGGTGGACTTGATATCCAGCCGCTCTTCCGGGGTCATTGAGGCAAAGCCTGATCCCATGAGTACCGCACCACGTGTGCCGCGTTTCTTGAGCGAATAGATGATTTCCGGAACATCATCCAACGGAGAGCAGACCACCGCGAGATCGGGTGTTTTGGGTAGATTCTTGACTGAAGTGTATGTGAGTACGCCTGCTATGGCCTCGGCAGTGTCGGACACGGGCATGACCGGTCCCATGAAGCCGCCCGCCATGATGTTGCGCATGACAATATTGCCTGCGTTGCGCGGGTCGTTGGTGGCTCCGATGACTGCAACGGATTTGGGCTTGAAAAGATATTCCAGATTGGTGACGCTCATATGTTTCCTCGCGTGGCTGTGGTGCGCTGGGTGCTATGTATGGGTACCTTTTTTTGTCCATGTGACGCAACAGGCGATTGGGTTGGGATGAAAAAATAATACTCGGAGATTATCGGGAAACCATAGCTGGCGAATTGGCTGACCTGTTCGATTCAACTCCTCGGGAAACAGGGTGCGACGCGACGTATCAGCAAATTGGGGACGAATATTGGTGCCCCTAAAGATTTTGTTTGATTCAGCCGATAATACCCTTTGAGGGGTTTTCTGTAATTTTAAAATGGAGTCGTCTTCATGGGTATCGAGTCTGGTCTTGCGCAGCAGGCGTCAATGTTTTCAGAGTCTCTGAATATCAAACCGGCACCAGCAGTGGAGAGAACTCCCGATGAAGCCGGTCAGGATATCAAAGTCCCGGAGCAGGGTGACAAGGTGAGCATTTCCGAGGAGGCCCGTGCTTTGGTCGCAGCGGAAAAGCCCGGCGATTCTGCGCAGACAGAAGGAGAGGATGCCGGGAATCCAGTCATAACGGCACTCAATGATCGAATCGAGAAGATTGAGGCCGAGATCAAGGAACTTGAAAAAAGCAACCTGCCTCAAAAAGAGAAACAGCAGCAGGTTCAGGGAAAGCAGGCAGAACTCATGGAGCTTCGGGACCAGTTGGTCAAGGCTCAGGAAGAGCAGCTCAAGATCGATGGTATGGCCGCCCGTGGCGGTACCAGGGCAAACGGATTCGGCAAAAGCGTGGCTGATTTTTAGGTCGTTCCTTGCAGAGAATGATACCGGCGCGGTGGACAAAAGTTCGCCGCGTTTTTTTGTTTTCCCATTTATCGGGCTATCCAGACAATACCCTTACCAGTCCGAATCACCGCCTTTGTCGCCAAGGGGGTCTGGTGCGGTCCACCAACCGGTGACGTATCGTAATCCCTCCAGCCGAAGCGGACGAGATTCCAATTCAGATAATGCAATTATTTAGGCCAATAGGCTGGAGAAATTTCACATCGAATTGAGCCGCGATATTTTTCAAGTTTGGTTATTGGTGATTCCACCGTAACTTCAAGAAACACATCACCAGTTGCTTTTTGAAAAGGTAAGTCGAAAGTGAATAGTACCAAATCGCATTTACCATCGTTTGTCCCAAGAATGGGGCGCGTCGGGATTGGAATTGTGCGTTTTTCAAGAAGTTTGTTGTTAGAAATGAATTTGTATTGAAGAAGGCCATCTAAGTCCGTAAAGGACCTATAATCAACGGTTTTGCATGGAAAGACTAAAGAAAAACCGTGTTTTACATTATATGAGTTTTCCAGTTTAATTTTGATTGTGGTTTCTTTGTTCATTACATCAAAATCAGCCGAATAGATGGGGCGATAGAATTTTTCAGCATTAAACCACACGGCAAAGTCATTGGTTCTGGATATTGCCAAAATAGTTATGGCGAGAAGGGTGATGATTAATAGTAATTTTTTCATGTAATACACTTGTTGGCGGGAGGGATTGGCCCTGCCAAGAGTTGGCTATCTTTGTCTATTGTCTTTTTCAAGCGAATGGTAACGCGTTCGCAGCTTCTCAGTAAAATCTTGGCAGTTGTTCTGTTTTCCGCCAATTCTCCATGGACTGTATTGATCGGGGTTGGTATTTTTTTGAAAGCGTTTCATGCGTTTGTCATCATAGTGCTTTTCTTTAATTTTGTAGTCCAGGGATAATCCTTCCATTTCTAGTCGGCCTGAAAAGTAGAGGTCACGCCACCTAGGCCATTCTTGCCCTTGGGGAATATTTTTCAAGGGCAAAATACGGCCGTTCATTGTTATAGGTCCAAAGCCACTTGGTGGCATGATTTTGAACAGATGTTGGCTGTCCCAATCAAACAACCCGGACGGGTCAATCACAGTCGCAGACTACAACCGATATGCGGATGAGACTTGGCATGTGAGTTCGTTCAGTTCTGCAAATTTGGCAAACGGTTTCAGGACATCTATTCTGAGTATCAAATTTTCAGAATGCCCTGCATATGGCAAATCAAAATAAAAAAGAGTAATTTCAGAATCCTTTTCCAGGTTCCAGAAGCCATAACTCGCGTATTCGATGACTTCAGACCCTAGAGCTTTGCCCTCATGCACAATGGAATACCTGATTGAACCTTGAAGATTTTTCCCGATATCCAAGTCGTTTGTATAAGGTACCAAAATGGATAATCTATGTCGTGAATCGAATTTAAACTTCAGCGGTATATCTAGCGACTCATTGAGTGAATTTTTTAATACCCCGGTGTAGAATGGTTCATACAAAGTGTCCGGAAAAAAGATTGCCATCACAAAATTGGAAATGGGTGCTGACCTTGCGCAATACCCGAAAGCCAAAACGAATAGGCCAATCACAATAGCTGTGCGAAGAAATTTTGCTTGTTTCATAGTGTCCTTTTCGGTCGGGGCAGATTCATTGCCCCGACCTATGGCTGTGAGCGACAATTATCCATCTGTTTCGTTTGACAGTAATTCCAAATGGCTACGCCTGCGACCCCTTTTTACCTTTCGCCTTGTCTTTTGAAATTCCTGTTCAAATTCAAAATGGTATCTAATTGGCGATACTCCTTAGAAAGTGATGTGACTTTATGGGTATTTTCTAAAAATCCAAACGGATGAAAGTATCCAAAATACCCCTAGTGAACCAAGGCATATGCTTAACAGTTGGGAGTCGATTCTTGGAGATATGTACCATGGAAGCATAAGTAACCCGCCTCCGAAGAAGAAGGCGGAGGTAATATATTTGGAAATGATATTTCCTTTCCAAGTGAAGTAGCTTGTGGATAAAAGCAAAATGAAGCTCGTAATTGATGCAATAATTATAACAATGTCAGCACCAGAAGTGATATATATAACGATTTTTCCAAGCAGTGGAATAAGATAGGTTAGAACAATCATGAGGAAATATAAGTGTTTCATTTTGTTTGTACTTTTTTGGCGTTTTTGAGGCAGCACTGAATTCAGTACTGCCTCATTTTATTCTATCATTTTCCGATTTTTCTGTAGTTTTCCCTCATCCGATCTGTATAATCTTGGCAGTTGTTCTGTTTTCCGCCAATTCCCCATAGTCTGTATTGACCGGGATCAATGCTGTTTTTGAAAGCGTTTCATGCACTAAAAGTATATTCCCAATCGGTTCTTTCTGGCCCCGCCACGGTCAGGAGAATAGGTCGGAGCTATGAAGCACGAGATAGTACCTTTATACTTTTCCAATTTGGTTACAGGAGAAATAATTTTTACCTCTAGCGTGACCGTTTCCGAGATATCTTCAAATGGCAGGTCAAAATAAAAAAGATCAAATAGGAACAGGTTGTTGCGAAGACCTGTTACCGTTTTTACCATTGGTGAAAATGAACCTTCTTTTAAAGTCGTGTTTCCGATTATAAAGCGATATTGAAAATGTCCGTCTAATGAAAGTACAGGCATCGCATAATTGCCTTTCGTCGGCACGGACAAGCTGAATCCGTACTCTGTTTTATATTTAAATTTTAGAGGGATTGAAACAGTAGTTCCAATTGTTAAGGCGTCAAATTCCGATGTGTATATTGGAGAATAGAATTTGTTCGATAAAAAGAATGCTGCAAAATAATTGGTGTTGAAAAAAAATATCAATAATCCAACAAAGCATAATCCGGCTGCAAGTGAGATCTTTTTTTTCATAATAACCCTGTGGGCCCGTACAAAATGGGATTTGTTTACACGGACCCAAATGTATTTAATTATCGCTGATTATCACCACGGTTTAAGAGCTGGTATCGGTTACGTAATCTGTCAGCGTAATTTTGACAGTTGTTCTTTTCCCCGCGCCACTCAATTGAGTTGAATTCACCATGTTTTGTTGTGTTTTCAGCTCTGCGCATTCTTTTGTCGCCAAGGGGGTCTGGCGCGGTCCTCCGACCGGTGAAGGTGTCGTAATCCCTTCAGCCGAAGCGGACGAAATTCCAATTCAGATAATGCAATTATTTAGGCCAATAGGCTGGAGAAATTTCACATCGAATTGAGCCGCGATATTTTTCAAGTTTGGTTATTGGTGATTCCACCGTAACTTTAAGAAACACATCACCAGTTGCTTTTTGAAAAGGTAAGTCGAAAGTGAATAGGGCTATGTCGCACATTCCGTGTTTGTATCCAGATATTGGATTTTTGAGGATTGTGGTGTTGCCTGTTTTAAGAATTTTCCCGTCAGACATGAATGAATATTTTACGATGCCGTTAAGCTCATTAAACTGCCACTCTTTGTATTTGCATGGGAAAACTAGAAAAAAAGCATGCCTAACATTATACTCGGAATTTAATTTAATTCGAACTGTAGTGCCTTTATTCATTACATCAAAATCAGCCGAATAGATGGGGCGATAGAATTTTTCAGCATTAAACCATACGGCAAAGTCATTGGTTCTGGATATTGCCAAAATAGTTATGGCGAGAAGGGTCGTGATTAATAGTAATTTTTTCATGTAATATGTTTGTTGGCGGGAGGGATTGGTCCCGCCAACAGTTAATAGTTGGCTATCTTTGTCTATCGTCTTTTTCAAGCGAATGGTAAGGTTCTTTTGGTTTTTATGTTAGAGGTTGGAATAATTGGTGGATTTAGCTTAATCTGGATTATAATACGGATTAATAAAACACGTGATCAAACCAGAATAGTCGTTAAAAAATGTCATAGGGGAGAGAACTACCAGTTCCAAGGTTAGATCCTTTTCAGCTCCGGGAAGAGGGAGATCGAATATGAGGATATCTACAGATGAAGTGTTGTTGGTGAAGGTAGTGTTTTCCCGAATCGGAGGAATAGTCATTCCCTCTTTAAGGACATGCCCTTTTGATATAAAACGATATTTTATTTGACCATTATCCTTCTTCAACGAGTCCAGAGCATACCGATCAGGTACTGAAAGTGCCAGGCCATAGCTGGTATTGTATTTGAACTGGATTGGTATGATTATTGATTCTCCTTTTTTTGTAACATCAAACGGAGCACAATATATTTTTTCATAAAAGTGTTCATACAGGAAAAAGGCCTGAAACCAATTACTGTTGAAAAGCACAAAAGCTCCAACCAATAGTATCCCGATAAGAGTCAAGTATTTCATTACTCACCTTTTACCGAGAGGTATGGAACCCCTCGGTTTTACGGTTATCGCATTTTATCGCCGCGCCATAGGAGTTGATAACGTTTTCGCAATTTGTCTGTATAATCTTGGCAGTTGTTCTGTTTTCCGCCAATTCCCCATAGTCTGTATTGACCGGGATCAATGCTATTTTGAGAACGTTTCATGCGTTTGTCATCATATTGTTTTTCTTCAATTTTGTAGTCTTTGGATTTTTGGTCGCGTTTAGGCCCATCTTTAAAAAAACCAATATTATTCCCGGTGCCATCCTCATAAAATCCATGTTCATGGGCAAGTTCAATGTTCAGCTTGTCACTAAGAGGGTTGTCAGACAACAGGCCGAGAAGTGGCAATCCACCCAGCCCTCTTTTCCCAAATCTGAACAGCCCCAACGGGTCCACCCCGTTTACCGGGTCATCCAGACAATACCCGTACCAGTCCGAATCACCGCCTTTGTCGCCAAGGGGGTCTGGTGCGGTCCACCGACCAGTGAAGGTGTCATAATCCCTCCAGCCGAAGCGGACGAAACCCAGGTCCCGGTCGTGCAAGCCTCCGGCAAAGCCGATGGGGATTCGCAGGTCCGGGTTGGTATCTTTGATGATACCGCCGAAAGGATCATACAGGATTTCCTTTATCACGTTGCCACTGGTGTCGGCAACTACGCGAAGGCTGCCTGCCTGATCGTGGAAAAGACATGTTGTCGCGCCATCATCGCGGCGCATGGCATAGGGCGTGCGGGCTTCGTCCTTGTATCCGAATTCATACGCGTTTTTGCCATCATGGAATGCTGCAAGGCGCACGAAGTCGAGCCATTCGTACGCTTCCACTCTCTGGCCGTTGAGGTGCTTTGCCTTGCGCTGGCCATTTTCGTCGTGGGAGTATGTGAATGTGCGGTTCGCGTCCTCGATTTCCATACCGAGTAGCCGATAGTCCGGGGCATACTTGTAGAGTGTGTATCTTCCCTTGGAATTCCAAATAGTCCTGAATCCGTTCTTGTCGTGGGTGTAGGTGTTGTTTCCCGCTGACATGAGCCGGTTTTTCAGAGAGTACTTGTAGTTCAGTGATGCGTGTTCGTTACGTCTGGGGAAGTAATCCTGAACACGACGCCCTTCGCGGTCATAGGCGCAGCGGCAGATCAGCCTGCCGTCCAGGTGCGCCTCGGTCAGTCGGCCTTCATGGTCGTAGGAGTACTTCCAATTCACGGATTTGCCGCTTACGGTTTCGGTTTTTCCGATAATGCGACCATTCTGGTCGTGCCTTAGGGAAGCACTGCATACTTGTCCGCTGGCTTCGTTGCTTTAAAAACCTCAAATCCTAGCGTACAGGAAGTACGCGTCGGCCTTGATGTTTTCTTGCGCCTTGCCAGCGAATAATTCTACAGCACTTCCTGAAAATTGAATTAATCAGTACTTCCTTAGTTGGTCTTTGTAGGGAATATTCATTTGCCCTCCTTTTCTTGTTTCTGAAAAGGGGCGGACCCAATGCCCGCCCCTAACCGGGTGCATGCTCCTGAAGCCGTTCTCCGGGAACCGCAACGAGCATACCCCCGGTTTTCGAACCGGGACGAAAACGGGCGTCAGAGGGATGAAAAGGACTGAAAAAGGGGCAAGAAAGACTCTTGACACGGTTTTGAGGGATACACGCAAAGCGCGCCCGGTTGCGATTGGACACGCAATCAAACATCTGTGCCGCTCACGGGTTTTTCAGACCATTTACCGTCAAAAGGTGTTTGCCTGCGCGGAGGCCTGCCGTTCACCGGGTTAAAACAAACCGTTCACCTAAAAAAGAACGCGGTTGCATTTTTCTTTCTATAAATGATAGCAAGGCTGTCGCGACTCTGTTCCCGATGGGCATGAAAATTTCAAGACGGTTGCGGCCCGCCTTTGGTGGAGACCAATGAGAGATTAACGGTTAGTTCTAGGAGAATTACATGAACGATGACAAGAAAATCCAGAGCATGCAAAGGGATGGTCAGATCTTCCAGCCCGATACGTCCATGCAACCCCAGGCCTGGATCAGGAACATGGATGATTACGAGGCCACCAATCAGAAGGCTCTTGATGATCCGGAAGGGTATTGGGGCGACCGGGCCAAGGAACTTGTCACCTGGTTTTCCGATTTCGATTCCGTGCTTGAAGCCGACTACGACAAGCCTGAATTCAAGTGGTATTCCGGAGGCAAGACCAATGTTTCCTACAATTGCCTGGATAGGCATCTGATCGATGGTCGTCGCAACAAGGCCGCACTCATCTGGCAGGGCGAGCCGGAAGAGGATGTGAAGGTCTATACCTACCAGATGCTTCATACCGAGGTCTGTCGTTTTGCCAATGTCCTGAAGAAGAAAGGCGTTAAGCGCGGTGATCGTGTGGCCCTGTACATGCCCATGATTCCCGAACTGGCCATTGCCATGCTTGCCTGTACCCGTCTTGGCGCATTGCATTCCATCGTTTTTGCCGGATTCTCCGCTGTTGCTCTCCAGTCCCGTATCGAAGACTGTCAGGCCACGGTGCTGGTCACTGCCGATGCCGTGCTGCGTGCTGGCAAGACCATTCCGCTCAAGCCCAATGCGGACGAGGCCCTGAAAGACTGCCCCACTATCGAGCAGTGTGTCGTGGTCCGGCGTGGTGGCAACGAGATCACCATGGTCGAAGGGCGCGATTGCTGGTGGCATGATGAAGTTTCTGCCGATGATATTTCCTCTGAGTGTGCCTACGAAGAGATGGACTCCGAAGATCCGTTGTTTATCCTGTATACCTCCGGTTCCACGGGCAAGCCCAAGGGCGTGCTGCACACCACCGGTGGCTATCTGACCTACGCCGCACATACCACCCAATGCGTCTTTGACATCAAGGATGACGATGTCTATTGGTGCACGGCCGATATCGGCTGGATCACCGGCCATACCTATATCGTGTACGGGCCGCTGACTCTTGGTGCCACTTCCGTCATGTTCGAGGGTGTGCCCAGCTATCCGAAGCCGGATCGTTTCTGGCAGATGGTCGATAAATTCAAGATCAATATTTTCTACACCGCGCCTACGGTCATTCGTGCTCTTATGCGTGAAGGTGATGACTGGACAAAGAATTACGACCTTGGTTCCCTGCGTGTCCTTGGTTCCGTTGGCGAGCCTATCAATCCCGAAGCCTGGCTCTGGTATCACAACAATATCGGCGGCGGAAAACTGCCTATCGTGGACACCTGGTGGCAAACAGAGACAGGCGGCATCATGATTTCCGCCATGCCCTATGCCACCCCGCTCAAACCCGGCTCCGCCACCCGTGCGCTGCCCGGTATTTCTGCCAAGATCGTTCGCCGCGATGGCACCCAGGCTGATGCCAATGAAGGCGGACACCTGATTATCGACAAGCCGTGGCCCGGTATGCTTCGGAGCGTCTGGGGCGATTCGGAACGGTACAAATCCACCTACTTTGCCGGATTCCCCGGTGCCTACGAAGCCGGTGACGGTGCTCGTGTGGATGATGACGGGTATTTTTGGATCATGGGTCGCCTGGATGACGTCATCAACGTGTCCGGCCATCGCATGGGCACTGCTGAAATCGAGTCCGCACTCGTGGCTCACGCTGATGTGGCCGAAGCTGCCGTGGTGGGCATGCCGCACGACATCAAGGGCGAGACTATCTACGCCTACGTCACCCTCAAGTCCGGCATTGAAGCATCCGACGACATGGTAAAGGAACTCAAGATATGGGTTCGCAAGGAAATTGGCCCTATTGCCACTCCTGAATTCATCCAGTTTGCCGATGGCTTGCCCAAGACCCGTTCCGGCAAGATTATGCGCCGTGTATTACGCAAGATCGTCGAAGGGTCCAACGAGTTCGGCGATACGTCCACCCTGGCCGATCCCGGTGTTGTCACCGATCTGGTTGAAGGCAACAAGGATCTCATCAGCTAGTCGTTGATTGAAGACTGAAAAAGATGAAGCCCCTGCATTGTAAGTGCAGGGGCTTTTCGTTGGGTTTATCCGGCTCATCCGGGATGATTTGCCCATGGTTTACATGGACAGGCAGACTCTGATAACTATTTCGACATAATGAGTGAAGTGCCTCTCTTGCATTCCGACAGTCCTCTTCATCCGTCGATCCGCCGCCGCTGGACTATCTTTGCCGTGGTCTCGTTTATCTACCTGCTCGTGTACTTCCATCGTCAGGCCCCGGCCGTGCTCGCCCTGGACCTGATGCGTGACCTGAAGCTCAAGGGCTCTTCCTTTGGGTTGTTAGGTGCGGCCTATTTTTTCCCCTACGCACTGCTTCAACTCGTGGCCGGTCCGGTCACCAAAACGCTCGGCCCTCGCAGGACCCTTTGCATTTTCTTCGGACTAGCTGGCATTGGGGCGATCGGCTTCTCTTTAGCCACCGACCTGCCGATGGCTCTCGGATGTCG
Source organism: Pseudodesulfovibrio sp. (assembly GCA_016342345.1). Classification (GTDB taxonomy): domain Bacteria; phylum Desulfobacterota; class Desulfovibrionia; order Desulfovibrionales; family Desulfovibrionaceae; genus Pseudodesulfovibrio. Next base: position 40,403 of record JAEINO010000004.1, read on the forward strand.
TTTTCTTGTCGGAGTGGGCGCGGCCATGGTATTGGTGCCCGTGCTTGAAATCGTGTCGGCTTGGTTCAGGCGGGAAGAGTTCACCACCATGGTCGGCCTGCTTATCGCCGTAGGTGGCCTCGGTGTATACGCCGGGACCGCTCCTCTTGGTCAACTCGATCATGTCCTTGGGTGGCGCGGCAGCTTCATGGTTGTTGGCGGGTTATCCCTGTGTCTTGTCGGCTGCGTCTGGCTCGTCGTGCGTGACCGGCCCCAGAGATCTGATCCCAAATGCCTGAAGCCTATCAAGGACCGTTCCGGTTGCGCCCTGACCTTGAAAGTGCTGTCCTCTTCCGCATTCTGGCCGCCGGTCATCTGGGCATTTCTGGCCCTGGGGGTGTTCATTTCCTTTGGTGGACTCTGGGGAGGCCCCTGGCTCATGCACGTTTACGGGTTTGACAAGATTCAGACCGGCCACGTCTTGTCCATGCTCGCTCTGGGTATGATCCTTGGCGGGCCGCTTCTCGGTTTCCTTGCAGAGCGGGTTCTGAAATCCCGCAAGAAAGTGCTTGTTCTTGCCGCGTTAGGTCTGGTGGCGCTAACGGTCAGAACCGCTTTTGGCAATGCCATGACGCCGATTGGTCTTTTCGTTTGGTTTGGACTGTTGGGAATGACCACCATGGCCGCCGCGCCCCTGTCCCTGACCCTGGTCCGCAATGCCTTTGCGGATGATCTTGCCCCAACGGCCACCGGCCTTGCCAACTTCTTCTTTCTGACAGGGGGAGCTCTCATGCAACAAGCAGGAGGATGGCTCCTGGAAACACAGGGCCATACGGCCTTGACAGGCACATCAGAGCATTACGCTCCGCTTTTTCAGGCTTACTTCGCCTGCGCTGTTGCGGCCCTCGTGTCCGCATTGCTAACGCGGGAAGAATAACCTCAGACAGTATCCCTGACGCAGAGGGGAGAAAGGGACAGAAGAGTGCCCCGCTTCTCTGGGTCGATAGGCCGCATTAGGGCTTCCCTCTCAGGCAATGAAAAACAGGACTCGAGGTCTATGCGACTGATGGCGCAAGGGCGGTCGGACTCCCAGTTGCTACAGAGCCCCCGCACAAGTTCCGCTACCATGGTTTTGACCGGCATGAACGTTTTTTCGCCGATCAGGCGCACATCGTCTGTGCACTCTTCATCTGCGAGACGGACGTTGATGGACGGTGAAACCCCGACCACCGGCCCGGTATCGATTTCCTCGCTTACTTGGTGGATGGAAACCCTCATGGTTTGTGCACGCCGCGCCACCAGATCTTCCCACGGGTCCGGTCCGGCCCCATATCCGTTTCGCAGGTCTGCGGGATGAACGTTGTAGATGCCGTAGTCTGGATACCGTATGATAGGGGCGTCTATGAGCTGTCCGAATCCCGCGACCACGATAGCTTCGGGCTTCCATTTGGCTAGTTGGGAACGGAACACATCGTTCTTTACCTCGCCGGTAAAGCAGGGCACACCGAAACGCAACGCCTCTTCCAGAATATGAAATTCGTAGATTTCCTGGCGATGCTTGCCGTAGTAATGCCAAAACCGTTTATGCTCCGATATCCTGGCGTTTGGATCAAGCGGGTCGTCGGTCACGAGTCCGACGATGTTCACCCTGTCCGGTCGCTTGCACTCCAACTCCCTGATCGCATTGAAAGCCAGCATGCCCAAGGTCCAACTACCGATAACCAGAACTCTGAGTCCTTTGCCGGTTTTCTCAGGGTTCTCATCGGGAGCTGGAATTATGCTGTGGCCCCAACCGCATTTTGGCAGGGGGGAAATCTCCCTGCCCGGATTGTCGATCTTCAGCTTGGTCAACAAGTCTTTTTCGTAGTCCATGACGTCTTGCATCATTTATTTTTACTCTCCTTTGAGCACTCGCTCGCCTTGGTCAAACGGTCTTGGATGCGGTTCTTAGCCTCGAGCAGATCGCCGACATCCAGCATGATCATCTTCTTGGACAACGTCAGGGCGTAACGCTCAAACGCCTTGGTATACTCGCCTTGGCTCGGCTATTCCAATGTCGATTCACCGAACGGCTCCGTAATCACAACAACCAACTTGCTGCACTGGAATGACCATCCATAATGGCTTGAAGCCGCTCGGAAGGATCTTTACCCATCGTTCTGAACGGGCCGCGTTTGATGACAGCAGACAAGTTTGTCTTTTGCTTGAATGGATAGAATAACATAGCCTGCTACAAAGTCCATGACGACCGTAGTCATGGCAGTGCAAGCCAAGGGCGTGATAGATGAAGCTTGTGGACATGGCGGATACTCCTTTCGATTTTCTTTGATTGGATTATCGGTTGGAAGCCATGTCCCTTTATTTTGTCAAAAGTACGCTTGAGTCGGATGAATCAGAAAAAAAGCAAAGTATTCGCTGAATTTATTTTTTGTGCATTTTCTACATAATGCCCTTGAGATGAGTAGTGGCAGGACGAGCGGATCAGGAGGTTTCGAGGGTGTTTCTGTCTACATCCACTTGTCGAACCATGTCTGGAACATGAGGAGGTTCCAGAGGCGATACTGATTGTCCCGTTTTCCGCGCATGTGGTCTGCGAGTTGGCGGTTGATTTCGCTCGGGTTGAACAGACCCTGGCTCGTGATGCGAGAGGGGCTGAGGAGATCGTGCGCCCAGCTTTTGAGTGGGCCGCGCAGCCAGTCGTCTATGGGGATGCCAAAGCCCATCTTGGGGCGTTCCACGAGATTTCTGGGGACGTGTTTGTAGAGGATTGCTCGCAGGATTCGCTTGCCTTCCTTGCCCTTGAGCAACATGTGAAGTGGGAGTCGCCATGCAAACTCAATGACGCGGTGGTCGAGAAATGGGGCGCGGGATTCCAGGGCCACGCCCATGGTGGCTCGGTCCACCTTGTGAAGGATGTCGCCGGGCAGATAGGTGACGGAGTCCATGTACTGCATCCAGCGGGTGTAATCTGTCAGGTTCGGCCATGTTTCGCGGCTGTCGAGGACTGTGTGCGGCTCAACTCCGGTTGTGAGCAGGGAGCCGGGGTCGAACCATGTGGAGGAAAGTCGTTTGTACAGCTCCTCGCGGGTTTCGGAAGACAGTACGTCAGCCAGCTTGTGTGTTTTGTGGCCGGGAGTGCGGATGCGGGCGGCGTGTGGCATCAAATCTCCTGCCAGCCGGAACATGGCATCATATGACTTGGGAGAGATGAAACGTGCGCTGCTGGCTGCAATGCTCCTGAGTGCGGGCGGTACATTCTTGATCCTGTCCCAGATGGCCGGGGACCAGAAGTGGCGGTTGTAGCCCGCGAATGTTTCGTCGCCGCCGTCTCCGGTGAGGCAGACAGTGACGTGCTGCCGGGTCATTTCTGCCACCAGGAAGGACGGTATCTGGGAGGCATCGGCAAAGGGTTCATCATAGAGTGTCGGCAGGCGTGGAATGAGATCAAGGACATGATCCGGGGTGACGAACAGTTCGGTGTGTTCCGTGCCGAGATGGTTAGCCACCTTTCTGGCATCGGTGGATTCATCGTAATCCTTGTCTGAAAAACCGATGGTGAAACTGCGTGCGGGACGATCCGATTCGGCCTGCATGAGGGCAGTGACCAGAGAGGAATCAATGCCGCCGGAAAGGAGCACGCCCAGTGGGACATCCGAAAGCATCTGGTTTCTGATGGTTTTTCGCAACAGGGATTCCAATTGATCGGCAGCCTCTCCTTCCTCGCCAGTGAACGGGTCGGCCTGGGCGCGGTTTGCGGTGTCGCGCAGGGTCCAGTAAGGTTCCGGTTTCAACAGGGTCGGGTTGTCGGCTCTGATGGTCAGCAGATGGCCGGGAGAAAGCTTGAAAATGTCCTTGTAGATGGAGCGTGGCTCGGGCACGTATTGGAAGCGCAAATAGAGCGACAAGGCCTCCAGGTCAAGCCCAGGCCTGAAATGAGGGTATGCCCGAAGGGCTTTGAGTTCGGAGCCGAATATGACTCCTCGGTTTGCCCGGCCATAGTACAGGGGCTTTTCGCCCATGCGGTCGCGGGCCAAGTGCAGAACGCGCAGGTCTCTGTCCCAGAGGGCAAAGGCGAACATACCGGTAAATCGGGTCAGCGCGGCTTCGATCCCCCAGGCCTGGAAGGCTGCCAGCATGACTTCGGTATCCGAATTGCTGCGCCATGGCAGGAACGGGCCGCCCTGCTCTTCCAATTCCTTTCGGAGTTCAAGAAAATTGTAGATTTCGCCGTTGTGGCTGAGCACGAATCGACCATCTGCTCCGTGCATGGGCTGTGCGCCGGAGTCCGAGAGATCGAGAACGGACAGTCGTCGGTGGGCCAACCCGAGGCCGACTTTCGGATCAGCATGAGAACCGGAACCATCTGGGCCACGATGGGCCAGGGTGTCCGCCATATGATCGGACAGGGCCAGCAGCCCTTCCGAGTCCCCGATCATGCCGGGATTGATGAATCCGGTTATTCCGCACATCTCACGGACGTATCTATCAGTCCGGCCCGGCTTTGGGCAAATCCTTTTCCCTCATGTCCAGCTTGCCCCGCCCTCCCCTTTCGCGTATTTGTCCCGTGAGAATCATTATGACGGCAACTCGAATACATACCAATACCTCTGAATCGCTGAAGACGCGTGCTTCCGAACAGGAGCCGGGTTTCAGGGCGGACAAGGATTCCAAGCGGTTTCTTCGGACTCTTGTTTGGGTGATGATCATTGGTGGTCTGTTCCTGGCTGGACAGGGATTGCGTTATCATTTCAATGCCTTGCAGCTTGAGGAGATCAAAGCTGAGACCGATAAGCTCTATAGTTCAGTACTTGGGCCGGACATAGGGCTGTCGCCTTTTGGCCGGTTGCAGTTTGAACAAGGAAAATTGACTGCCATCAGACGTATCGGACTCGATCCCCTGAGTGTTCTTGCCTCGCTGAGTCGTCCTGCCATGGAAAGTCTGCGGCTGGAAGGGCTGTCACTAACCGGGAAAAAAGGAAGGGCGCGTGGCTTTTTCGGTCCCAATGCGGATCGTTTTGGCGAGTATTTTGAGGCTTTGTCCGAGGATGACCAGTACTCCTTTTTGCTGGAAAAAAGCGAAGAAGTGTTCGGAGGCATCGTGTTCAGCTTGATAGTGGAGGCCAAATAACATGGTGAAGAGCACACAGTATTTCTGGAGCTCCTGGCCTCCTGCCTCGCAGCAACAATTTTTCAAGTACACGCTGTCAGGACTCTCCCTGTTGTTCTTTTTTGTATGTATCGGGATTTTTTTCTTTATCGGTCCCTTGACCCAGCAGATAGCCCAGAGCAAGGAACGGTATGGCCAAGTTGTTCCCATTGTTCAGGATATCAAGACCTTGCGCGCCCAGCAGGGTGATCTCGCCCATCTGCCTGTTGACAAGGCTGTCTGGAGGCTTGTTGACGACTTGCAGATCGAGAAGAATCTTGCTTCCCTGCGGGTATCTCGTTTGAACGAGGATGAACCTGGTATTCAGGTGACGTTTACTGGCTTGTCTCTTACCGCGTTGACCAATTTTCTTGATGCCCTGCGTGTAAGAGCCAGTCTTCAGACGCCGGAATGCGTCCTGACTCGAAATCCTGATGACCCGCGTCTTGCCGATGCACATTTTGTCCTGGCCCGTTGATCGGAGCAGAATATGGTAAAGCCCTATAGCAAACCGTCTTCCCTGCCAGGCCGTGTTTTGGCCCGGATTTTCTTGATTTTTATCGGGTTTTTGCTGGGTGTTGCCCTGTTTACTCCCTGGGACAAGATATGGGCTTCCGCCTTGTCTTCCATCGACGAAAAGCTGCCAACCATAGGCTTGACCTGGGGTTCAATCGACCACGATGGCCCTTTTGGTTTTCGTGTGATGGATTTCAGAATCACCGTGGCTGACACGCCGGGAGATCTTCATTTCAAGCATGCGTATGTCAAGATGGGGTTTTCGCCGTTGGCCAACGTTCAACTCAATACAGGCGGTTCAAAGTGCCAGTTTGACATGTATCAGAACGGTTCTTTCGAGTTTGAAGGTGACCTCAACCTGACATATCTGCTCGGCTATTCCGATTTCAAGGGCATTTTGCGTGCCTCTGGCAACCTTTTCATGCCAGCCGGTTCCGTGCTTCCCAAGAGCGGATGGGTGGATATTCGCTCCCCGCAACTTGTGTTGCCCGGTGACAAGATCATAGAGGATATCGCCTTCACTTCCGAGATAAAGGGAGCGGACATGAATATCCGCGATTTTTCCATGCGTCTTCCTTTGACGTACAAATCCGCTGGTACAGCCATTCTTAACCCGGACAATATCTATTTGACTACCTTCAAGCTTGATGGTGAAATGACCGTGGGCAAACAGTCGTTCCCTTATGCCGTGGAAGGAAGTCTGGCCGACGCTATCTGGTAGCCTTGTTGTCGCTGAATTATCCTCTTGGCTTCGTGGTTGGGCCATATGCGGAGGAATTTTTACTGGGCGAGCTTTTTCCGTTGAGTCATCTCCTGCTAATCTCGTCCTTAAAAAACATCAATTATTCCAGCTATTATGGCCGTAAGGCAAAACCTTGTCAACACCGGACCAACAATGCTTATCAAAAGCCGGAAACCTCCATTATGCTCTGTCCTTACCAATGGGGAGCGCATCAACAAAGACATGCCCGACGTCATTTACTGCTGATTGACAGCCGAGGTCATTATCCAACCATTCATCCGGTATAGAAATTCCCTTGCCACAAGACCCTTGCGAGCTTAGATCATCAAAATGGAATACACGATGCACCATTCCATGATTGTCACTTCGGAGGATTCGGCCCGCGAGGCGCTTGAAGCACTCCTCTCCCCATTGGGCAGCACCGTCTCGCTGAACGATATCGCTTCGGTGCGACCGACTTTGGCCGCCAGCCCGGTGGACGTGATCTTCGTGGACTTTGATATGCTCACCGAAGGCGGTGCGTCCTACAGCGATGGTTTCAGTGCTCTTTGCCAAGGCCAGGCCGAAGTCGAGATCGTCATCCTCATTCAGCCCGAGGGAATGCGCAGGGCCGTGGACGCCCTGAAAGCTGGTGCATCTGACTATCTAACCTACCCCGTTACAGAGGCCGAAGTGCAGGGCGTGTTGGAGCGGCTTGACAAGAACCTCATCATGACAACCAAACAGGACTACCTCAAGGACCAGTTCTGGAATGAAGAGGCACTGCACGTGGTGCGAACCGACAGCCAGGTCATGCGCGATGCATTCGCCAAGGTCCGCCAGATGGCCGGGACCCGGACCACGGTTCTCCTGACCGGAGAGACCGGCACCGGCAAAAGTCTTATTGCCAAGCTCATTCATTCACACAGCACGCGGAAGGATTCGCCGTTCATCAGCGTCCACTGCGGAGCCATTCCCGACGCGCTCATCGAGAGTGAACTCTTCGGGCACGAGAAAGGGGCCTTTACCGGTGCTATTCGGCGAAAAATAGGCAAGTTTGGCCAAGCTGACGGGGGCACGATCTTCCTGGATGAGATTGGCACCATCTCCCAATCCATGCAGGTCAAGTTGCTTAATGTCCTGCAGGAACGCACCATCCAGCGTGTTGGTGGTGACGCGGATATCCTTGTGGATGTTCGCATTATCTCGGCCACCAACGATTCCCTCTGGGACTTGTGTGAACAGGGACTCTTCAGAAAGGACCTCTACTACCGACTCAATGTTTTTCCCATCGAAATTCCGCCTCTACGCGACCGCAAAAATGACATTTTTTCTTTCGCCGAAGCATTCATCAACCACTTCAATGTGCAGTTGGGCAAGAGCATCAAGGGATTGCACCCCAAAGTGCTGAATGCCTTCCAGCGTTACGACTGGCCGGGCAACGTGCGCGAGTTGGAGAATTTGGTGGAGCGGGCTTGCATCCTGGAAAAAGGGGATGTCATTTCTGCTGAAAGCATCCCAAACGATATTCTCGGTCCAAGCCGGCGTTGTGCGGAAACTACCACCGACATTTCGGTCGCCCTTGGCAGGGCTCGGCAAAATGTGGTTGACAGTTTCGAAAAGGAGTACCTTTCCGAACTCCTGCGCGCTACCAATGGCACGATCAAGGACGCTGCCCAATGGGCGGGCATAACCCCTCGCCAGCTCCACAAGCTCATGTCCCGCCACGGATTACAACGCAGGAATTTCCGCACACCATCAAAAAACTGAACTCACGGTTCACATATGCCATTTTCGGTACTCGCAATTCACATTTCCTGAAAAACACCAGTTACTGCGTCAGCTAACAGGCGTTGAAGACCTCAATTTGCGCCCTCTAGTCAGTTGCGTCGTCCTCCCTTGCCTTAATCGGAACCTTCAGTTCCCTCCTTTTTTGGACTTCCAATATTTTATTCCATGTATTCAGCTAGTTACGAGTTGGCACTGGAAATGCTTAAGCGCTGCAACACGAATGTCGTGAAGGAGCATGTATGGGGAAAACAATTCGAACACCTGTTGCTGAAATGGAAACCATCGCCGGGGTACTCATACCCAGCGGTTGGGGCGAGCAGTTCATGGTCACGAGAATCTCCCTGGCATGCGACGGCGAAATAGATATCCTCGTCGGCAACCTTGATGCCCACCCCGAAATGCACGTTCATATTCGGAAGTGGGTCCAGGCTGTGGGTACGATCTCCCGGGATGGTGAAAGCGAAGTGATGCAGGTCGCATCCTTTCGATTGCTCGACGAGGGCGAACTTGCTGAATTTTAACACATGGAGTTTACAATGAAAAAAGTATGTGCGGTCTTTTTTGCGGTATTTCTGATGTTGTTCGTTATCGGGTTGGCTCAGGCCAATGAGAACGATCTGATGATCGGAGAAAAGGTCTCCGTGACCGGCGTTGTCGTTGTCATGGAAGATGGAACATTCCTTGATGAAGGGACAAATCTCTTCCTACTTATCGACATGGAAGACCCGGTATTTCAAGAGGCTCCGGTCGAGGTCCTCGGCGAGTACCTCGTAATCGACGGGCAACCTGCCATCAAGGTGCAGGAAATAACCATTTTGGATGAGCTGCCTGCCGGTGGGGACAGCGAAATGCCTGCCGACAACAACGGTTGATGAGCCGATAACCCAACCTAGCGAGGATGTAATCATGATCGAAGTTCTGGCATATGCCGACCAGGAGCCTCCCCTCCTGCAGTCAATCCCTGGGAAGAAAGAAAAGATCGAAGAAAAACGACGCTGCAATACCATACGTGAATTTCGCGACTTTGCTTTCCCTTCCGTGTCTGACGAACACTGGAACGACTGGCACTGGCAAATTGCCAACCGGGTTACCGATATGGACATTATGGAATCCGTCCTTGGACGGCCTCGCCAGGAGGGCCTCTCCTTGGATAAAGGATTGCCCGTGGCTGTAACCCCTTACTACCTGGCCGTGGCCGCAGCATCGGACTCCGAAGGAGTACGCCGGTGCGTCGAACCCACGATCAATGAATTTATCCTCGATTTTCACGAAAAAGAGGACCCGCTGTCAGAGGAGAGCCATATGGTCGTTCCCGGCCTGGTGCACAGATATCCTGACCGCGTACTTTTCCTCGTGACTGATTTCTGCTCTACCTATTGCCGTTACTGCACCCGCTCCAGACTTGTTGGCAAGACTGGGCGTCGGCAGCACTCGGTCAAGAAGTGGAAGAGCGCCATTGCCTATATCAAACGGACTCCCGTCATTCGCGACGTCCTGCTGTCGGGTGGCGACCCTCTGACCCTTCCTGACGAAAGCCTGAACTGGCTATTGACCCAGTTGCGCGCCATCCCTCATGTGGAAATAATTCGCATTGGGTCCAAGGTACCGGCCGTGCTGCCTCAGCGGATTACGCCGGAATTGGTCTCCATGCTCAAAAAGCACCACCCTTTGTTCCTGAGTCTGCATTTCACCCACCCGGATGAACTGACTCCAGAGACGTCTCGTGCCTGTGAAATGCTGGCCGATGCTGGCATTCCCCTGGGTAGCCAGACGGTTCTCCTCAAGGGCGTCAATGACGACACAACGATCATGAAGCGACTCATGCAAGGTCTGCTCAAGATTCGTGTGCGTCCCTACTATCTCTATCAGTGCGACCCCATTCCCGGTTCCTCGCACTTCAGAACGAGAGTTGAGAAGGGGATTGAGATTATCCAGGGACTTCGGGGACATACTTCCGGCTATGCCGTGCCCAGCTATGTCATCGATGCACCTGGCGGCGGCGGCAAGATCCCCTTGCTTCCCGAGTATTACGTTGGAAGGAACGACCAGTCCGTTCTGCTCAGAAACTACGAAGGCAATATTTACTGCTACCCTGATCCCGAACCGGTTTCGGTATCGGGAGAGATGCTCCTGGAGGGCATGAAATGAATATCGGCATGACCTACGACCTCAAGGACGACTATCTGAAACAGGGTTTGTCCCATGAAGAGGCCGCTGAGTTTGATTCCGAAGTGACCATCTTCGGCATTGAAAGCGCGTTACAATCCCTCGGTCACACTGTTGACCGCATAGGTAATGTCACGGCCCTTGTTTCCCGACTCGCCGCAGGTGACGCATGGGACATGGTCTTCAATCTTGCCGAGGGTTTGCGTGGATTGGGCCGCGAGGCACAGGTCCCGGCTCTGCTCGACGCATGGGGAATTCCATACACCTTTTCAGGGCCGGATCTCATGTGTCTCACCCTGCACAAGGGCATGACCAACAGCGTTGTCCGTTCCCTTGGTGTTGCCACGGCGGATTTCGTGCTGATTAAAAGGGTCGAGGACGTGGAGCTTGTGACCCTGCCGTTCCCCTTGTTTGTCAAACCTGTAGCCGAAGGGACCAGCAAGGGCATCAGCAGCCGTTCTCTGGTCAGTTCCAAAGAAGAATTGAGCGCCATGTGCGTTGAGCTTCTGGCTATCTTCAAACAGCCTGTTCTGGTGGAGACTTATCTGTCGGGCCGCGAGTTTACGGTGGGGATTGTCGGCAGTGGAGACGAAAGCCGTATCGCCGGGATCATCGAAGTCCAGGCTGTTGGAGGTGGAGACGTTTCTGCCTACACTTACGAAAACAAACAGGATTGGACAAAGCGCGTTTCCTACGAGCTGGTGGACGACGAGGCCGCCATGGCTTGCGGTGTCCTTGCGCTTAAGGCGTGGCGCGGTCTTGGCTGTCTTGACGCGGGTCGTATTGACGTTCGCCTGGACCACCATTCCAGGCCTTGTTTCATTGAAGTCAACCCGTTGCCCGGTCTGAACCCGGAGAGTTCTGATTTGCCCATCCTCTGGAGACTGGGCGGTGGCGAATACAAGGCATTGATTCAGGGTATTTTTCACTCTGCCGTGCGCCGGTTCAGGCCGGTGGAATCATTTAGGGGAGCCGCATAATGAAACGAACTGCTGCTATCGTCAGGAACCATGTGCCACGTAATGCGCCCAAGGATGTTGCGGACGTCATCGTGCAGAGTCGCTTTGTCGGTCGTGTCCTCCGGGAACTGGGATGGAACGTTGTTGAAGTGGAGCTTGGCACCGACCTGGGCGATGCCGTGTCAACGTTGCAGGGAATTCGCCCGGACGTGATCTTCAACCTTGTCGAGAGCATCTTGGATTCCGATGAACTGGCCAATGTGGCTCCGGTCATTTTTCGCAAGCTCGGCCTTCCCTTTACCGGAACGGACAGCACGGTGCTGTTCCTGACTAACGACAAACTGGCCACCAAATGGCACATGCTGTCAACCGGCCTTCCCACCCCGCAAGGCGTGGACGAACTCGGCCTGAAACGTGGACGTTTTCCCGGTCCCGGTCGCTATATCATCAAGAGTCGCAGTGAACATGCGTCGCTTGGTCTCGATGAGAACTCTGTTGTCCGCGTGGAAGACGGAGACAGTTTGCTCATCGCCATGCTAGCCCGAAAAATCACGTTTGGTGGCGGGTGCATGGCAGAACAGTTCATTGACGGGCGTGAATTCAGCGTTTCCATTCTGGAAGCGGATGGCAGGCACGGCAAGGTCCTCGGCGCCGCCGAGATCGTGTTCCGCGCCGACATGCCTGTCAAGATAGTAGGCTATGACGCCAAGTGGGAAGAAGGGTCTGACGCGGATATGTCCACGGTCAGGGGCTTCACCTTTCGGAATGCGGAACCAACCCTGTCCCAGCGCCTTGAACAGACGGCCTTGGATTGCTGGGACGAAATGGGGCTGAGCGGATACGCCCGGATCGATTTCCGGGTGGATGATCATGAGCAGCTTTACATCATCGACGTGAACGCCAACCCCTGCCTTTCCGAAGACGCGGGTTTCATGGCCACGGCCACCCAGGCAGGATGGCCTGCCACGACCGTGATTGCGGCCATCGTGGAAGGTGCCCTGAATAGGTCCGGCACTTTTCAGAAGGTGGGCTGACGTGGCAGAACACGAAATCATGACGGACGCCATCATCTTTCTTGACCAGTTGGTTATTGAAGACGTCAAGACCCTCTGTGACATGACCGTTGAGACAGGTTTTTTTTCGAACGACGAAGTCTTGATCGTGGAAGAACTGGCCTGGTCCTTCATCACCGAGGGCGCGGAAAGCGACTATTCGTTTCTGCTTGCCGCTCCTGGCTGTGCACAGCATGATCGACCATTCGCCTTTGCTTGCTTCGGTCCGATCCCGTGCACCAATGGAAGTTGGGAGCTTTACTGGATCGTTGTCGACCAGCATTCTCAGGGATGTGGTTTCGGGCGGCGACTCAACAATGAGATGGAGCGACGAATACGGGCGATGGGAGGACGAAAGATCTTTCTGGAAACGTCATCACGGACGCAATACCTTTCGACCAGGGGGTTTTATGAAGCCTGCGGGTATCAGATGGAGTCTCGTCTGGTTGACTATTATGAACAGGGCGAGGATTGCCTTGTGTACTCAAAGATCCTTAAGCGACCTTAAAAAGAATGTTATTCGGAGTTTGGCAATGAAGAGAGATAGCAGATTGACCAAGGTGAGCGGTCGCGTCAGCACATGGATCGACGAGGACGACAAAGACCAGTTCCTGATTGTGACAGCCGATAGTGCCCGTTTGAAGGTCGATTCCAACCGGGCCGGAGCAGACCTTGAAGAGTATCTCGGCGAATGGGTGGAGGCCTCCGGCATTATCCGTCGCGAGAATGGCTGTAATCACATGGCCGTTCATTCTTTCGAAGTGATTGATGAAGCAAGTTGGGATGACGACGACGAGGACGACGACTGGTAGACAGCTCGTCAAGAACGCATCACGCGTTTAAAGGAAACTGAAAGAAAATGTTCACCATCAGGCCTGTGTATGACACACAGCTCCCCATAGATCGCATCGCCATTGCAAAGGTGCAGGATATTCTGCGTGAGCGGTTCCCACTTCTTGACGACAGTGAAATCGAGCAGTTGCCGAACCGGCTTGCAAACCCTTTTCTCAAGCAATATCGTTCCATCCTTTTCGTGGCCGAGAATGAACGCGCCGATGTGCGTGGCTTCGCCCTGCTGTGCTATTTCCCAGACCTGAACTTTTGCTATCTCGACTTCATTTCCGTGAGTCTGCGCAATAATGGCGGCGGGATCGGGTCGATCCTGTACGAGAGAATTCGTGAAGAAGCTTTGGCCCTTGGTGATACAGCCTTGTTTTTCGAGTGCCTTCCAGATGAAAAAGAGCTCTGCCATTCACCTGGAATTATCAAGGAGAACGTGTCCCGCCTTGCATTTTATGAACGGTATGGCGCGCGTCCGATCATCAACACCGCGTACGAGACACCGCTTAATCCCGGTGATGATTGTCCGCCGTATCTGGTGTTGGATTCTCTTGGTCGGAGTCTGAAGCTGACTCGCAAGCGGATAAGGGACATTGTACGGGCTATCCTGACCCGTAAGTACAAGGGCATCTGTCCACCGGACTATACGGAGATGGTCGTCCATTCTTTCAAGAGTGGAAATTTGGAGCTCAGGTCGTCTCGATATGTCAAGGAAGAGGTCGCAAGCCCCCCAGTTCCAAAACTGAGCGCGGATAAACGTATAGCCCTGGTCGTCAATGACAGGCATGACATCCACCACGTCAGAGAGCGAGGATATGTGGAAGCACCCGTGCGCATATCCAAGATCAGCAAGGATTTGAAAAAAAGCGAACTCTTCGAGACCATTGCGATCCGGCATTACCCGGAATCCGTGCTGACCACGGTCCACGACAGGAACTACGTCAATTATCTCAAGCGGGTCTGCGCCGGACTGCCGGAGAACAAGTCGATCTATCCTTACGTCTTTCCCATTCGCAATGCCTCGCGTCCGCCGCGAGAACTGCCGGTGCGTGCCGGATATTATTGCATGGACACGTTCACGCCACTCAACGCCAACGCCTGGAAGGCGGCCAAGCGGGCCGTGGACTGCGGCCTTACCGCTGCGGACGCGCTCCTTGCCGGGCGCAGGATGGCCTATGCGTTGGTCCGTCCTCCCGGCCACCATGCCGAGCGCAAGGCCTTCGGGGGGTTCTGCTATTTCAATACCGCGGCCATTGCCGCACACCGTCTTTCGGCTTTCGGGCCTGTGGCCGTGCTCGACATCGACTACCATCATGGCAATGGCACACAGAACATTTTCTATGAGCGCGACGACGTTCTCACCGTGTCCATTCATGGCCACCCTCGGTTCGCCTATCCCTACTTCAGTGGTTTCACCGAAGAAACTGGACAGGGAGCAGGCCAGGGGTTCAATCGAAACTTTCCGTTGCTGGAACGAGTCGACGGCGAAAAATACCGCAACGTCCTACGTCGCGCCCTTGCAGTCATCCGAGACTTCAACCCGATCTTTTTGGTCGTTTCCCTCGGTCTTGACCCTGCCAAAGGCGACCCCACTGGAACATGGAGTCTGGTGGCAAAGGATTTTACCGTCAACGGTATCCTCATTGGTGAACTCGGCCTTCGAACCCTTGTCATACAGGAAGGCGGCTACCTCATTCGCTCTCTCGGCATCAATGCCCGAAGTTTCTTTCAGGGACTTTACAAGGGGACGACCAAGGCTATTCAGGCATAGGAGGGTAAGAAAAAGGAACAGAGAACCAGCGCCCCCGTCTGTGAGCGGAAAGTTGCTCAAGAGCCTGTTCAGATAGAAGCGTACAGAGCAACCTTGAAGGTGTCGCAGACAGGCTGCCGATCACTTGGCAAGACCATACGCCATGGCGAATGACTAATGACGAATGATCTACCCCGTTCAAATAGGTCTATCGGAGGCATCGGACACATAGCGGACAGATTTCTGAAAACAGCCATTAGACACGAAAAAAAAGGATTCCAGGTATTGATTTGTAATTTTTAACGTTCTGATGGTGGAGCTGAACAAAATTGAACCCACGATTTCGTGAATGCCATTTCTGATCACAAGTAGGTATCTAATTCAAACCCTTATGACGATATCCATCAGATAGGATAATGGCTAGGAATTTGTCCGTAGACACTGGATTTATTGAGGAAACAGTGTATAGTTTATATCAAAAGCACATCATTTTGGATTGAGCAAATGAAAAAGGAGAAATGTTAAATTAATCGTTAAGGAAGTACTGATTAATTCAATTTTCAGGAAGTGCTGTAGAATTATTCGCTGGCAAGGCGCAAGAAAACCTCAAGGCCGACGCGTACTTCCTGTACGCTAGGATTTGAGGTTTTTAAAGCAACGAAGCCAGCGGACAATTATGCAGTGCTTCTGTAAAGGCTTTTGTGCACTGAGAGGTACTAGCGAATTTCAGCCATTGTTTTATCCCGTTGCCTTTGGGGCAGCTGAAGCAATGCTAGCAGGGCCAATTTGGTATTCCTCGTTTTTCATTTCTGAAGACTTTCGATCGACATTTTTAATGATCTTATCGATGTCTTCTTGAGGCAGGTCAGTAAATCCGGCCTCCAGGTATGCCTCTGAATGGGAATCATAAGCTTTTTCTTTCAACTCTTCCGGCTTTGATTTGTCCCATTCACCACTACGCAGCCCAGCTTCCATCTTAAACTGCAAGCGGTCTTTGGTTTTCTCAAGCCATTCTTGTCCTTCCTTGGATAACTCCGGCTTCAGCTTGTCGAACCGCTTAACGTACTTGTCGCCGTATTCCCGGTAATAGTCAGGAGCTTTTTTGTCAGGGTTACGTTCTTCGAAATCCTTGGCCCTTTGTTCATAGTATTCTGTCTTGCCGAGGTTTTCTTTTATCCAGGTGGGCTTATTGAAACCGATACCCATTTCCAGTGCCATATTGCGTTGGCCGGATGTGGCGTTGTCGAGCATCTTTTTTTGCTCGTCAGGGTTCATGTTGATAAGGGACTTTCCAAAGTCGAACATTGTCGAATACCTCCTGTCAGGCTCTTGATTGTTTAAAGATCAAAAAGCCTAACACGGGTTTTCGGCCCAAATGGCAAAAGGGCAAGAGCGGGTGTCAGAAGGCACTGAAAGGGCAACATTCCCTGTTGACAGAGATTTGAGGCAGGAAAAGAGAAAAACTTTTGAAGAGTCAAATTCATTTTAATTTGTTGAAAGGAACGACTGTCAGATTAAATATGAACAACTACAATTTATTCTCTTGATTTCGGGGTGGGGCCATATACGGATGAACTTTTTTTGTTGCGATTGATTCACAGGGCTATTTTACAATAGACATTGTATACCTGACAACATATACACGACCTATGTCTAGTTCTGTGAAATACACACTGCTCTTTTCTTTTAGTTTAACTGCATTTATTGCAGTCTTTGCCCTGGGAATGCAGAGAATATTCCCGCAAGTGCCTGTAACTCCATCTGTTGCAGCAATTATTGGCACGCTCATTACAAGTGCAGCTGTTTGGTACTGCGCCATTGAAAAACGAAAGAAGGCTGGTCATGTGAGAGGGGTAATAGTTGGTTTTTTCAGTGCTCTTGCATCTCTCCCAATTGGATATTTTGCGTTTTATCTCCATCTTGTAATAACGGGAGAAAAAAACATTGTATCTTTTTCAGACATAGTTGAAGGGTTGTCTGTTTCTTTTTTTTTGGGGCCTTTGGTCGTCTTTGTATGGTTCGCCTGGCCTTTTGCTCTGTTGGGAACATTTGTAGGCTGGGTATTTGCCAGAAGAAGATACCGTTCGTGGCGATCAACCGCATAAATAATTAAGTAAAAAAAACAATGGCGGCGGAGCATAGAATTGCTTCACCGCCATTTGTATACTTTAGCCGTTTTTCCCTCATGAGTTAGGGCTTAGTCTGAAACGCTGCCTACTACTCCAGACAGTACAGATCCAAATGACTTTTTGATTCCCAACTCCCTTGCTACCTGGATAGATTCTTCAAGGGCATCAGGGTCTATCATGTCGAGTAGATCAATGGTTGCCATAATCTTTCCTATGTCTTCATCAGGCAAATCGGCTAAACCCGCTTCTAAATAAGCCTTTGAATGCGAGTCGAAAGCCTTTTTTTCCAATTCATCAGGTTTTGATTCATCCCATTTTCCACTCCGTAATCCCTGCTCCATTTTGAATTGCAGAAGATCTTTGGCTTTTTCCTGCCATTTTTGTCCTTTCTCAGAGAGTTCGGGTTTTAGTTTGTCAAACCGCTTAACATACTTGTCGCCGTATTCGCGATAGTAATCGGGAGCCTTCTTGCCGGGGTTACGTTCTTCGAAATCCTTGGCCCTTTGTTCATAGTATTCTGTCTTGCCGAGGATTTCTTTCATCCATGTGGGCTTATTTCCCGGTTGTTGTATGTAGTGTTTATCAACATCCTCTGCGCTGTTGCCGGTCTGCTTTTCCCATTCGCCGACGAGTCGAGCGGCTTTCGTGGAATTGTCCGGTCTGGTCTTTTCCGCTTTGGCTTCCATCTCTCGCGTTTGCTGTGCAGAGGATTTGGTCGGGGTTTTTTTAGGGGTTTCCGTATTTCCCTTTTCCACCAAGGACTCGCGTTGATTTTTCTGTCCGCTGGCCTGCCCTGCGTCCGGGCCATCGGCTGCCTGCGGCTCAAAACCACTATAACTCAGATACTTGTCGTACATGGTATCCGCATCTTTCTCATCGAACTTAGCCTCGGAAATGACGTACTTGTTGATGAGGTCGAATGCCTGATCGTCGTGTGCCTGAATGCCTTTTTCGTCTTTGGCTCCAAGTGCACCTTTGGCGATACGTTGCAGGCCATTGTCGAGTATGCTTCGAGACCGTTCGTTGAGTTTGTTCAGCGCGAATTGATGCCCCTGTTTCAGGAACCCATTCTTGATCTTGGGCAGCGTTTCGGAGAGTGCTCCA
Organism: Pseudodesulfovibrio sp.; assembly: GCA_016342345.1. Lineage (GTDB taxonomy): Bacteria > Desulfobacterota > Desulfovibrionia > Desulfovibrionales > Desulfovibrionaceae > Pseudodesulfovibrio. Next base: position 58,556 of record JAEINO010000004.1, read on the forward strand.
TGCCGTGTGCCGCCCTTGGGCAGATCGGAAAGAATACCGTGTTCGTACTCATCAAACTGTTTCTTGAGAGTGGTGGCGTCCTTGGATGGCCTGTTGCCTGTGACGTTTTTTTGCCAATTATTCAGGCCTTTGCCGAAGAAGTCGTGTGCCTCGTTTTCCTTTTCCACGATGGTGTTCAGTCGATCCAGGTCGTGATAGGCGTCCTGTTTTTGCTGTTTTGGCTGCTGGCGGGGCTTGGGCTTATTGAAACCGATACCCATTTCCAGTGCCATATTGCGTTGGCCGGATGTGGCGTTGTCGAGCATCTTTTTTTGCTCGTCAGGGTTCATGTTGATAAGGGACTTTCCAAAGTCGAACATTGTCGAATACCTCCTGTCAGGCTCTTGATTGTTTAAAGATCAAAAAGCCTAACACGGGTTTTCGGCCCAAATGGCAAAAGGGCAAGAGCGGGTGTCAGAAGGCACTGAAAGGGCAACATTCCCTGTTGACAGAGATTTGAGATAAGTGAGCAATAGGACTTCGGCGGGAAATGGTATATCCCTAAAAAAGCAATAGTTTTAATGGGTTGTATGGCATGGTTTTTTGTGGTTTTCGAATTCATGAAAAAGAATGGCCCGCCCCTTCTTGTGAAGGGGCGGGCCAGCCGTTCTGTGTGTCTGTGGCGTTTTAGCTGACGTGTTTTGCGCCTGCTTCAATGGCTTTGGTGTTGGCCGGTATGAGCTTGTGGTAGCGTTCGGAGATGACGTTTTCCAGGGAGTCGATAACGGCCTGGAGCGTGATGATTCCGGTTGCCTGTACAAAAGCTCCGATGGCGACCATGTTTGCCATGCGGGTATTGCCGAGTTCGTTGGCAATGTCATTGCAGGGGACGCCGTAGCATTTGAGGCGGTCAGTGTCGGCCAGGTCCATGTCGATCAGGGATGAGTTGACGATATGGATGCCATCGTCTTCAACGCGGTCCTGGAATTTGTCCAGGGACGGGCGATTCATGGCGATGAGCGACTTGGGCCTGTGGATGATGGGCGAACCAATGTCTTCCTGTGAGAGTACCACGGTACAGTTGGCGGTGCCGCCGCGCATTTCCGGGCCATAGACCGGGATGTAGGTGACGTTCATGCCGTCTTTCATGCCGGCGTAGGCCAGCAGGTTGCCGATGAGCATGACGCCCTGGCCGCCGAAGCCTGCGATGATTGTGTCTATGTAACGCATTAGCAGATACCTCCTTCCTCGGAGATGTCCTTGAACACGCCGAGCGGGAAGTAGGGGATCATTTCAGTCTGGATGCGCTCATTGGCCTGGATCGGTGTCATTTTCCAGTTGGTGGGACAGCCGGAAAGCAGTTCCACGAAACCGAAACCGGTGCCGTTGATCTGGCATTCAAAGGCCTTACGCAGATGTTTTTTGGCGGCCCGGATGTTCTTGACGCAGTCCAGGGAGCCTCGGGCTGCATAGGCAACCCCGCCCAGGGATGCAATGATCTCGGACATGCGGATGGGTGACCCCTGAGTGGCTTGGCAGCGTCCGGCCGGGCTGGTGGTGGTCTTCTGGCCGATGAGCGTTGTGGGAGCCATCTGGCCGCCTGTCATGCCGTAGACCGTGTTGTTGACGAAGACCACTGACATTTTTTCGCCGCGGTTGGCAGCATGCATGATCTCGGCCATGCCGATGGAAGCCAGGTCGCCGTCACCCTGATAGGTGAAGACAAAGTGGTCCGGGCGGGCGCGCTTGACGCCGGTGGCAACGGCAGGAGCACGTCCGTGCGGTGCCTCGACAGCGTCAACGTTGAGGTAGTTGTAGAGGAAGACCGAACACCCGATGGAGGTGGTCATCAGGGTCTTTTCTGCCAGATTCATTTCATCAAGCAATTCACCGACCAGCCTGTGGGCAATGCCGTGATGGCAGCCGGGGCAGTAGTGGGTTGCTCGGTCTATGACGGATTCAGGCTTGTCGAATACGAGTTTTTCATTCATTTCGGACATTTATTTACCCTCCAGGCATTTGAGGATGGGTTCCTCGAGTTCGTCCGGGGTGGGCAGGTTGCCAGGGTAGATGGGGAAGAATTCCGAGTCGCTGATTGTGCGGATGGCGAGGCGGACATCATCAACCATTTGGCCCAGGTTGTGTTCGATTGTCAGGAAGCGTTTGCCCTGTTCGGCTAATGCTTTGAGCTCTGCACTGGGGAATGGGTAGAGGGTGATGGGCCTGAACAGGCCGACCTTCTTGCCTTCCTTGCGGAACTTGCGGACAGCGGATTTGGCTATGCGGCCTATGGAGCCGTAGGCACAGATGATGAGGTCAGCATCTTCGGTTTCAAACTGTTCGCATTCGGCCAGATCTACCCAGGAATCGTATTTGGCCTGAAGGTGTCTGTTCTGGCCTGCCAATTCTCCTTCCGCGAGGAAGAGGGATTTGATGAGACGTTTTTCGCGTCCACCGGTACGGCCGGTAATGGCCCAGTCCTTGCCGCCTTCTTCGTCGATGTTTTCTGGTTCCCATGGAGTGATGGGTTCCTTCATCTGGCCGAGAATGGCATCGCCGAGGATGAGGACCGGAGTGCGGTGCTCAAAAGCGATATCAAAGGCGCGGATGGTCAGGTCATAGGCTTCCTGAACTGTTCCGGGGCCAAAGGTGAAGTGGCGATAGTCGCCATGACCGCCGCCACGAGTTGACTGGTAGTAGTCGCCCTGAGCCGGGCCGATGTCACCAAGACCCGGTCCGCCGCGGTTCATGTTTACTATTACAGCCGGGACTTCGGAACCGGCCATGTAAGAGATGGCTTCCTGTTTCAGGGACATGCCCGGAGAAGAAGAGGACGTCATCGAGCGGATACCGGTCGCAGCCGCGCCCAACAGCATGTTGGCAGCAGCCACTTCGGACTCGGCTTGAACAAAATCACCGCCAGCCTTGACCATTTCGGTGGACATGAATTCCGGGATATCGTTTTGCGGAGTGATCGGGTAGCCGAAGAAACACTTGCACTTGGCTGCCAGAGCACCGCGTGCGATAGCCTCGTTGCCTTTGACGAAAATGCGTTCTGGTTGCTTGGTCATATTAATTGTCCCCCTTCTTTTTGGGGGTTTTGTATACCTTGATCGCCACGTCCGGGCAGATCATGGCGCAGGATGCGCAACCGATACATTTGTCCATGTCGGCTTCAGGAACCTCGGCGACCTTGTAGCCGCTGACGTTGAATCGTTCCGACTGAACGATAATGTTGACGGGACAGACCGTGGTGCAGAGGAGACATCCTTTGCATCGGTCTTCCTGGACCTCAATTCGAGACATGTTCTACTCCCTTTAGGATGCCGAAAATAATTCGATTACTGCGTTGCTGCGAAAAGGTGAAATCCTCGCGTATTGGAATACGCCTCGGCCTTCTCCTTTTCTTGCGCCTTGTACTCGAATCCTTTTGGGCATCCTGTTGTGGATGCCGAAAATAATTCGATTACTGCGTTGCTGCATAAAGGTGAAATCCTCGCGTATTGGAATACACTTCGGCTTTCTCCTTTTGTGTCGTGCGCTCGAGTATTCTTTGGCAAAGTTCCTTTTTTTAGCTTGAAAGTAAGATGGATAAGGATTCTATCCACAATTATTTAATCAGCATCGCATCGCCATACGAGAAGAAGCGGAAGCCGTTGTTTAATGCATATTCATATGCGGAAAGAATTGTACTTCTTCCGGCAAGAGCTGAGATCATAATGATGAGTGATGATTCTGGCAAATGGAAGTTCGTCAGAATTCCATCAATCACCTTGAATTCATACCCGGGAGAGATGAAAATGTCTGTTTCTCCCTTAAATCCCCTTATTTTATTACATTTCTTGAACATACCCTCCAGGGTGCGTGCGCTGGTGGTTCCGATGGCAAAAACGGGTCTGCCTTCTGCCTTGGCTTTTCGAACCGCATGTGCGGTTTCTTCCGGAACTTCAATATATTCAGAGTGCATTTGGTGCAGACGAATGTCCTCACATCTGACCGGGCTGAATGTCCCGTATCCGACATAGAGCGTTACTTCGGCCCATTCGAACCCGTTGTCTGCTATCTTCTTTCTGAATTCAGGCGTGAAATGCAATCCGGCGGTGGGGGCAGCCACGGAGCCTGTCTTTGATTCGTCCGAATAGACCGTCTGGTATCGTTCCTTGTCCGCTGCCGTGTCAGGCCTTTTTATATAGGGCGGTAAGGGAAGATGTCCCATTTCGGTAAAAAGGCTGTTGAGGTCGCCGCGCCATTGAAGTTCCACCTGCCAGCGTCCGAAATGACCTGATTCGCTCGCAACCAGGCGAAAATTATCGGAAAAGGAGATAATGGTTCCTTGCTTTGGAGTCTTTGATGCGCGGAGCAGACCTTCGGCGGATGCGGATTTCCAGCCATCTTTTTCAACTGGAGTAATGAGCGGCAGCGGAGTGAGCAGCAGGAATTCAACTCGCCCTCCGGTGGATTTTGCGCCGAAAATTCGCGCAGGAATAACACGTGAGTTGTTAGCGACCAGCAGGGCATTTTTTGGCAAGAAATCGATGAGGTCTGTGAATTTGACAGGATTCAGTGTGCCAGAGGCTCTATCAACGACGAGTAATTTTGAACCATCCCGATTAGTGGCTGGCTCCTGGGCGATTCGATCTTCAGGAAGTTCGTAATTATAGCTTTCGAGAAGGTAATCAGATGGTATTTCCATATTTTTTATCCGCAATTCCAAAGGTTGCTGAAATGGGTTCGTTTTTTTGGTCCGGTTACAGTGCTTATTTGCAACTTGCTGTTATAAAAGATTTTTTACCGGTATGATATCGAGATTATTCTATAACTAAGGCAGAATTAGTCTCTCGTCGGAGCGGCTTTGAAGTTTGTTTCGTCTTTTACAACACCTCGTATCTCTTCGATATCTTTTTCTTTTCCAATAATTACGGGCAATTATATAGAAAGACACGCTCGCCGGGCTTTTGGCTTGATATTGGCTGTATTCATGGTATTTCATATACATGAATTGGCTTTCCGTGGCTGAGATAGCCAAACTTACCCGAATCCCTGCACCGACTGCTCGTCGGTACGCATCGCTATTCAAGGATTTTCTTGGAGGGCGACGGTCTGGACGTGTTACCAAATATCCCGAAGAATCAGTGGTCATATTTGAACGGATTTCTCGTTTTTATGGCGAGGGTATGGTGACGGCCGAGATTGATGATGCGCTCAGGGTTGAATTTCCCCGCACCATTGATGTCGATCATCAGGCGTGTGTGCCCGTGCAGCAACCTGAAGTGTATGCGGAAATGATCAGTTCTTTCAATAGCGTTATTGGTAAGGTGGCATCCTGCATGGAAGTCATTGCTGATCAGAAATCCATTATCGAGCATCAGCAGGATGACATTCAGAAACTCAAGACGGCATTTGTTCTTTTGGCCCGCAGTCAGAAAAAAATGAAACAGTTGCCAGCAGCCATGGACATATTGCCGGAAACGTTTCTGGCCCAGACTCAGGCCTTGGAGCAAAAAGACGCCGAGATTGAGGAAATGGCCATCAAGCTGACTTTCGATACCTCGGACATCAAGGCCAAGCTCCAGATTCTCGAGTCTGAGTTGGTTCGTCTGCGCAAGGATCGCCGCGAGATGGAAAAATACCTCCAAGACAAGATTGAGCGACTTAAGAGCTCTTCATCATAAGCTTTTCATTTGGGCCAGGTCTCGTTATACTGGTCATTTACTTTGAGTAACCTAAAGGGCGTTCAGGAGGAGACTATGCGTTCGTTTATCAAATTGTTTTTGCCTCTCATTGTTATCGGCATGTTGGCTGCTTGCACTACCACTGGCACCAATACGACCAGTGACGCTCCGGCTGGCGCACAGGCGGCCGAGTATGTAGAACCGGATTACTATCTTGATTTCGACGATATCATGATTCCCAAGGAAATTTCCTATGTCGAGGACGATTCCTACAAGCTCGACAATGCCAAATTCAGGGCAGCCATCATGAAGTTCAAGGGTCGTGTCGAAATTCTCGAACTCGTTCAGTATTTCGTCAACAACATGGCCAAGGACAATTGGACATTGGTTTCCAATAACAAGGCCAGCAAGATACATGTGCTTAATTTTGAGAAATTCAACAAAAGCAGTGTCATCCAGATAGACGATAACTTTGGTTCCGCATCCATCACGATTTTCGCTGTCGAGGTCAAGGATGCCGGAGATTCAGCCAAGGACAAGTAGTAGATGCAGCCGCATTACAGATTTGCCGGGTACATGGGCAAGTGTGTCCATCTTGGCGTTTGCGGCTCTATAGCCGCCTATAAATCCCTTGATTTGATGCGAGCCTATCAGGAAGCGGACTGCATAGTCTCCGCCACCCTGACAGATGCATGCACGAAATTTGTTCAAGGCCTCAGCTTTGAGGCCTTGGGCGCATCTCCTGTTTATACGTCCATGTTTGATGGGGGTCCCAAGGCCGACACAGCCTTCGGACACCTGGAACCGGGCCAGACAGCGGATGTCATGGTCATTGCGCCGGCTTCGGCAAACACTATTGCCAAACTCGCATTTGGTCTGGCCGATGACATGTTGTCCTGTCAGGCCCTGGCTTTTCCCGGTCCCAAAATTGTGGCTCCGGCCATGAATCCCCGCATGTGGTCTGCTCCGGCTACCCAACGCAATTGGGGCATGCTTCGCGAGCTTGGGTATATACAAGTCGAACCGGAAAGTGGCCATGTAGCCTGTGGCGACATTGGCAAGGGACGGTTGGCTTCCTCTGAAGAGATTCTTACTGCCACCCTCAAGGCAATCAGTCCTCAGGACTTGGCCGGAAAGAAGATATTGATCACACTCGGACCAACTCGGGAACCATGGGATGGTGTTCGTTTCTGGTCCAATCCATCCAGCGGTATCATGGGCGCGTGCATGGCCATGGCAGCGCACTTGCGCGGTGCTGAGGTTTCGGTCGTGGCAGGACCGACTGATTTGAGGTTTCCTTCAGGCATTGAAGTTGTTTCTGTTACCACGGCCAGCCAGATGTTTCAGGCATGTACCGATTTATGGTCTTCTATGGATATCGGTTGCCTCACTGCTGCTGTGGCCGACTATCATCCGGTTGTGTATGGATCTGATAAATTCAAGAAAACAGAATCAAATGGGGCAGGCTTAACCATCGAATTCGAGCCGAATCAGGACATTCTGAAAACTCTTGGAGATTCAAAGGCTGAACATCAGCGGCTTATTGGTTTCGCAGCCGAAACCTCCTGTCTCAAGGAGGAGGCTGCACGCAAGCTCATGAGCAAGAATCTAGATCTCATTGCAGCCAATGATATTTCCAGGCAGGGCAGCGGTTTTGGTGTTCCCACCAATCAGATGTTTGTGCTTGATTCCCATGGCCGCAAGGAAATGTGGCCGCAATTGTCCAAAACTGAAGTGGCGTGGCGTTTATGGGATCACCTTCTGCTCGGCTGAATACGCCGGAAAAACTTAGGCCCTGGCTCGAATCCGGTTTGCAGTATGTCTTCAACCCGGGACAGACTCATGTTGCCCAGCAGCCTTCGGGCACTGTTCAAATGACATCCGGTCCAGGCTTGGTTCAGTCCGAACAGGCACCGGTTCAATCACCGCAGCCTGTCAGTCAAGCCCGGACTCAGCCGGATTCGTCGCAGTCTTCGGCAGGATCTGGGCATCCGGCCTTTCCTGAGCCATGGGCAAAGTTTCTTGGGCGTGTCCCTGCAGCACCAAAAGTGGTCTGGACCTACATGGAACTCGGACTTGATCTCGGAGGTCAGGCTGATCCCAAGCGCGGAGCCGTTCTCAGGAACATAATAAATCACCTGAAGTGGCCCAAGGGGACGACTGCATTCTGGCCTGTTGCAGCTTTGTCCGATGGAGCCTTGCAGCCTCACAGTCAGATGTTCTGGAAAGGGTGGGAACTTTGGCATACCCCGTATATTGCGTGTTTTGGTGAAGAGGCTTTGCAAATCATTTATCCTGAAGCCGAACCGGGTAACACGACCTATCTGCTTGAGCATGTCACTATATTTGTGCTCCCGCCGCTTTCAAAGCTCATCCCCATGCTCCCTCATGAACAGCAAATGTCTGTTGATTCTCTCATGAACGTGCGCCTCTGAGTTTATCAACACTTTCGCCTGAGCCTCATTCCGTGTAGTATTTCATGCAGTCCTGTCTGTAAGGAGAATGCTATGCACTGGTCTAGACTTTTTTTTGCTGCAGCATGCGCCATGTTTCTGGTAATGTTTTGTTGTGTTCCGATTGTCCTTTCCGAAACTGCCTTTCCTGTTTTGAAACTGACCATTGATTCCGCAATCAGCCCGGCACAGGAAGAGGTGCTGGTTGATGCACTTCGGGCTGCCGAGGATCAGGGGAGTATTCTCCTTCTCCTTGTCCTTGATACGCCAGGAGGCCTCGGTGAATCCATGCGTTCCATGGTTTCCACCATTCTGAATTCCAGTATACCTGTTGCTGTATGGGTTGGCCCACCCGGTGCCCGGGCCGCGTCGGCTGGCGTTTTTCTCGTTGCTGCGTCGAGTGTTGCAGGCATGGCCCCTCAGACGACCATTGGCGCGGCGTCCCCTGTGGGGCTTGGCGGTGAAGAAGTATCTGCGACAATGGCAAAAAAAATGACGAACGATTTTTCGAGTCTTGTGAAGAGCATGGCCGAGTCTCGTGGTCGAGATGGTGCGTGGTATTCCGAAGCCGTTGAAAAGAGCGTGAGCATTTCCGCAGGAGAGGCCCTGAAACTTAAGGTCATCGAATTTGTGGCATCGACTCCGGAAGATTTTCTGGTTCAGGTTGGCAAAGTTGGCTTTGAGTTCAAGGGTAAGAGGATGCGTTTTTCACAGGATGATATCGAATTACAAGAATACGAAACCGGTTTCAGGTACGAATTTCTTTCCTGGCTGATTCACCCGCAAATCGCCTATCTCTTCATTTTGGGAGGCATGCTTGGATTGTTCATTGAATTGACTCATCCGGGTACGGTTTTTCCTGGAGTCTTCGGAGGTCTTTGTCTTTTGCTTGGTCTTTATGCCTTGTCTGTTTTGCCCACCAATATTGTTGGTCTTCTTCTTGTCTTGTTCTCTCTCATTCTTTTTATGCTTGAAATCAAGGTCGTCAGTTACGGCATGATTTCAGTGGCTGCGGTTGTCAGTTTATTTGTTGGCTCTGTAATTTTATTTAAGGATGATTACGGGACACTTCAGATTTCCGTGTGGTTCATTTTGTGGCCAGTGCTGTTTTTGTCAGCGGCTGTCAGTGCTATTGTTTTTCTTGTTGCCCGTGCGCAGAGGACAAAAATGCTTCTTGGCGAGGCGGGGATGATCGGGCTGAACGGAAAGGTTCTTTCATGGGAAGGAAATTCCGGGCAAATCCGTGTCAGAGGCGAAATTTGGGCCGCCAAGGGGGCAAGAAGCGATTTTACCCCCTCTTCGCGGCATGATGGTCAAAATTGTTTCGATAAACGGTCTTACGGTCGATATTGAGCCTTTGCCTCGTTAGCCGTTGGGGCGCAAGGCTTTACAAACGAGGAGGAAGCATGTTCATCCCCCAGATTATCATTTTGCTGCTTGTTGTTGCTTTTTTGCTTTCAGCTCTTCGTGTTTTGAACGAATATGAAAGGGCGGTTGTTTTTAGGTTGGGTCGGTGTATTGGTGCCAAGGGGCCAGGGCTGATCATTTTAATCCCAATTGTTGATAAGATGGTGCGAGTGTCTTTGAGAATTCTCACATTGGATGTTCCAAATCAGGATGTCATCACCAAGGACAACGTCAGCCTCAAAGTGAATGCCGTTGTGTATTTTCGAGTTGTTGACCCGGTAAAGGCCATTTTGGAAATTGAGGATTTTTTGTTTGGTACCTCACAGCTTGCCCAAACCACCTTGCGTAGCGTATGTGGTGGCGTCGAGCTTGATGAACTACTTTCCCACAGGGACAAGGTCAATTCGCAAATTCAGACCATATTGGATGTGCATACCGATCCCTGGGGCATCAAGGTGGCGACGGTCGAGGTCAAATATATTGATTTGCCACAAGAGATGCAGAGAGCCATGGCAAAGCAGGCGGAAGCCGAACGCGAGCGCAGGGCAAAGGTAATCGGAGCTGAAGGAGAATTTCAGGCTGCGACCAAGTTGTCTGCAGCAGCGGAAATTATCAGCCAACACCCGGAGGCTCTGCAACTCCGGTATCTTCAGACAATGCGGGAGATGGCGGCAGAGAGCAACGCTGCAACCGTTATCCCTGTCCCCCTTGACCTTTTGAATATATTGCTGCCCAGAAAGGGTAGCGGCACATTAAAGGAATAGAACAGTATGAAATTTCTCATTACAGGTGCTGCGGGTTTTATCGGTTTCAACTTGTCCAGACGCCTTACGGGCGAAGGCCATGAGGTCGTAGGACTGGACAATCTGAATGACTATTATGATGTCAATCTGAAGAAGGCACGTCTTGCTATTCTTGAAAAGAGTCCGCTTTTCAAGCATGTAAATATCAATCTTCAGGATGATCAGCCCATGAGCGACCTGTTCAGGGCAGAGAAGTTTACGCATGTTGTCAATCTGGCTGCTCAGGCTGGTGTTCGATACAGCATTGAGAATCCAAAGTCCTACATCGACTCGAATATTGTCGGTTTCCTCAATGTTCTTGAGGGCTGTCGTCACAACGAAGTTGAGCACCTTGTCTATGCCTCCAGCAGCTCCGTATATGGCATGAATACCAAGATGCCGCTCAATCCTCATGAAGGTGTTGATCATCCCATGAGCTTGTATGCCGCCACCAAGAAATCAAATGAAATGATGGCGCACTCCTACAGCAATTTGTACAACCTTCCAACCACCGGGTTGCGTTTCTTTACTGTATATGGTCCATGGGGTCGTCCAGACATGGCCTTGTTTCTTTTTACGAAGAACATTCTTGAAGAAAAACCAATTAATGTTTTCAATTACGGTAAGATGCTTCGTGACTTTACGTATATTGACGACATTGTCGAAGGTGTTGTTCGGGTGTCCAAGAACACGGCCACCGCAAACGAGAATTGGGACGGAAATAATCCTGATCCGTGCTCAAGCTCTGTTCCCTATCGCGTTTACAATATTGGCAACAACTCTGTTGTCGAACTTTCTCGCTATATTGAAGTCATTGAAGAGGTCGTCAACAAGAAGGCCATCTTTAACTACTTGCCCATGCAGCCTGGCGATGTCCCGGCAACAGAGGCTGACGTGAGCGATTTGGTTCGGGACGTAGGTTTCAAACCCGATACGACAATCGAAGTTGGAATCAGGAATTTTATTGATTGGTATCGTGAATATTACGGGAAGTAAGTGATTTCCTCTTGGTGACCATATCAAGGCTGTAGTGATTGCAGTTTTTTTATACAAAGGCGACTCCGGTCGCCTTTTTTCGGTTCTTGGACTGTTTTTTTGTGCTAGCTCTTGCCTTCATTTTTAAATAAGCCTACGAACAGGGTGGATGTATACGAGATTGTTTCACGTGAAACAGTGCTCGTCAAAAGATTGGAATTGTTTCACGTGAAACATGTCTCCGGACTTCCGGGACAGGGTAAATGACAGGCTGAAAGTGAGGGCTCTGTGGCGAGAAGAATCGTTGTGGCGAATCAGAAGGGCGGCGTTGGGAAAACAACGACCTCGGTCAACCTGGCCGCTTCTCTGGCTGTGATGGAGAAAAAAGTGTTGTTGGTGGACTTTGATCCGCAGGGGAATGCGTCCAGCGGATTGGGGTATTACCCGGGCGATAGACGTGAAAATGTCTATTCTGTGCTCTTTGAGCCCAAAAATGTCCGTAAGGCCGTCTATGACACGGGTATCCCTTTCCTGGACATCCTCCCGGGGACTCAGGACTTGGTGGGGGCGGAAATTGAGTTGGTGGACAAGTTCGGGAGAGAGTATTATCTGCGGGATCTTTTGGTCCAGGTGGACGATGAGTATGACTTTATACTGATTGATTGTCCTCCATCCCTTGGGTTGCTGACTGTCAATGCCTTGTGTGCCGCAACCGAACTTCTGGTGCCGTTGCAGTGCGAGTATTACGCTTTGGAGGGTGTTGCGCAGTTGCTGATGACCTACGAATTGGTCCGCAAGCGTCTCAATACCGAACTGGAGATTCTCGGGGTTGTGCTGACGATGTATGATTCCAGGAACAGGTTGTCGTGGCAGGTGAAGAATGAGGTCCGTAAGGCCTTTCCTCAGCATCTGTTTAATACAATCATACCAAGAAATGTGCGTCTTTCGGAAGCTCCGAGCTTTGGTAAACCCGTGATCAACTATGACATCAAGTCTCGGGGTGCTGAGGCGTATCTTGCGTTGGCTCAGGAAGTAGCTAAAAGCACTACGGCCAAGGCTTAGAGAGAATATCTTGAAAGATGATCACCCCTGCTCGGAAGGGGTGATCATCGTGAGAAACCGATGGTCAGCGGTTGTAGCGGCCTTCTTTGGATTTGTCTTTGGAGTCTAGGAAGGGCGTGCATTCAGTTCTGATTTCTTTGCTGAAGTGCTTTTTGACTACTTTGGCCTGGCAGTTCATGCACTTGAAGGAAACCAGTCCTGCAAGGTTGGCGGATGTCAGGCGGAAAAGCCGAGGTTCATCTGCGGCCCACTCACTGGTTTTGTTTCCGCAGCACTCGCAGTGGACATCTGTATCAATTGGGTAGGGGTAGTCCCAATAGCTTTTGAGGGTTTCCCAATCTGAAGTTGGCTCGGCATTTTCTGGTTTGACTGAGTCGTCGACAAGGCCGAGTTTGGCGAAGACCTGACTCTTGACCGCAGTCCAGGCCTCGGCTGAAAGGAGGGCTCCGATGGGGTTTCCGTCCTTGTCAAAGAGTTCGTGGATATGATCTGACATGTTTGCTCCGACTGTGTTTTTGGGTTTGTTAAGGGTTCTATAGGCACTAAGGCCACAATGGGCAAGGCTTGTAATTATAAGATTGAGGAGTGGTTTATGACATCTGGTAACAGGGGGCTGGGTCGAGGTCTTGATGCCTTGCTTGGCGGTGTCCGTGAGGACGAAAAGAAGACGTCGGATTCCGTTGAGGTCCGGATGATTTCTGTTGAGGCCATTACCCCCAACCCGCATCAGCCGCGTCGAGAATTTTCTGAGGGCGCACTCAATGATTTGGCCTCGTCGATCAAGACTCGTGGGGTATTGCAGCCTGTTCTTGTCCGTCCGCTGGGCTCGGGCAAGTATGAACTGGTTGCTGGTGAACGCCGACTTCGTGCCTCCAAGCTTTCCGATCTGACAGAAATACCGACCCTGGTTCGGGAAATGACTGATCAGGAGAGTCTGGCCATTGCCCTTATCGAGAATTTGCAGCGCGAAGATCTGAATGCAGTTGAAGAAGCCTTGGGCTATCAACAGTTGCAACAGGAGTTCGGGTTGAGCCAGGAAGAATTGGCCCGGCAGGTGGGCAAGAGTCGCTCTGCTGTAGCCAATTCTCTGCGTTTATTGAACTTGCCCGAGGAAATGCAAAAGGATATCCAGCAAAATACCATATCCGCTGGTCATGGTCGGGCAATTATGTCCATATCAGACCCTGAACCCCAGATCCAATTGCATCGTCGCATTGCGGATAATGGGTTGACCGTGCGCCAGGCCGAGGCTCAGGCCTCCTTTTGGAAACTGAATGGAAGGTTGCCAGGAGTTGATGAGGTTGGTGTCGTGGCGGGGGCTTCAAAAAACACCAAGGCTCCATCTATACCTCTGGATCCAAATTTGATTGATTTACAATCTTCACTTTCCGAGGAGTTGGGGGTTAAGGTCAGAATATCAGGATCTCAGGAAAAAGGTAAGGTTACGGTTAGTTATGCTAGCGAGGATGCTTTGCGGTCTTTTGTGGAAAAGTTGGGATTGGAGCTCGCGTAAGGGGTGATCGGATTTAATGATAGGCAAGTGATAGGATATTGATCTTGTTGTGATGATATCAAAGCCTTTTGCCTCCAAATGTTTTTGCAGTCATGATGTGGATGTTTGATTTGTCGCAGGGTGTAGTACCTGTTTAACAATTGAAAATAATGGTTGTTTACAATATGTCGCTTGAAATGATTCGAAAGGCAATAGCGGGGCTTGCGGGCCGCAAGGTTATGATCATCGGTGATCTGATGCTTGACCATTACATGATTGGCGTGGTTGATCGTATCTCTCCCGAGGCTCCTGTCCCGGTTGTACGGGTAGAGAGGGAGTCGTTTCTTCTTGGTGGTGCTGGGAATGTGGCTCGAAACATAGCCTCTCTGGGCGGAAATCCTTTGCTTGTGTCCACTATCGGGACAGACGAGGGAGGTGCTGTACTGGATCGACTCTGCAAGGAAGCGCAACTGAAGACAAGGCTGATACGAGATCCTGCTCGCCCTACCACCAAAAAGACTAGGATTATTGCACATAATCAGCAAGTAGTGCGTGTTGACCAGGAATTATCAGTGCCGTTGCAGCCCGAGGAATTTACGGAACTCTTCAACTATCTGCAAACGGTCATCGAAGACTATCCTGTTATCATTTTGTCCGACTACGGCAAGGGGTTTATCTCTCGGGAATTCATGACTCGATTCATGGAGATGGTTGATGATTGCAGGGTGCGCCCCAAAGTTCTTGTGGACCCCAAAACGGTCAATTATGACCTGTACAAAGGTGTTGATCTTCTGACCCCGAATACCAAGGAGGCCGGGGAGGGCGCAGGTCTGCCGGTTTCAGGGCAGGATACTGTGGTTCGTGCTGGCATGGCCCTTTTCGAACGTCTGGAGTGCAAGAACCTTCTGATCACCATGGGCGGCGATGGCATGGCATTATTTGAAGGCAAAAAAAGCATCAGGCATATACCGACATTTGCGCGCAAGGTCTTTGACGTTACTGGTGCTGGCGATACGGTCATAGCGGCAGTGGCCCTTTCCCTGTCTGCCGGTTTTGATCTCCTGACTTCATGCACTTTGGCAAATTATGCGGCGGGAGTGGTCGTTGCCCAGATCGGTGCAGCCACAGCCACGATTGAAGAGCTTGCCGAAGTGGTGGACGAACAATCCGAAGTCCATGTTTCATCGTGGTAGAGTGGCATTCCGTGGTCTCGTGAATTTTATTGAATCTTGATATCCCTTTTGTGATCAGTGCGGCCAGAGGGAAAGTTGGGAACCGAATCTGCATTGAGGAGACATAATTATGGTCAGGAAAAAGAGCATGCATTTCGAGACGACCATTTCCTGCCTTGGTCCGGCCAAGATCCCGACAACTTTGAAAAGTACCCATTTTGTTGATGACTCAAAACCATTGGGTCTGATGATGACGTCGGAAGAATTGACTGAACTCAATAACGATACATTGCTCATGGATTTCGAAAAAGCTGGTGCCCGGAAAAAACTGTATTTTGATCCGTCAAAGACCAAATGTGCCATTGTCACCTGTGGTGGTTTGTGCCCCGGAATCAATGATGTCATTCGTTCCATTGTTATGGAGGCACACTATCACTATGGTATTCGTACGGTGATGGGAATTCGTAATGGTCTGCGCGGGTTCATCCCGGAGTACGGGTATGATATTATCGAACTGACGCCGGAAAGTGTGTCTAATATCCATCAGTTTGGAGGGACAATTCTTGCATCGTCCCGAGGTTTGCAAAGGCCTGAAGAAATAGTAGATTCTTTGGAACGGTTGAATATAAACATCTTGTTTGTCATCGGCGGAGATGGTTCTATGCGCGCTGCCAAGGGCATTGTTGATGAGGTGTCCAAACGAAATCGTAAAATAGCCGTCATAGGCATTCCGAAAACAATCGACAACGACATTAATTTCATCTCCCGGTCCTTTGGCTTCGACACTGCAGTTGAAAAGGCTACAGAGGCCATCCAGTGCGCCCATGTGGAGGCGTGCGGTGTTGATATGGGGGTGGGGTTGGTCAAGCTGATGGGACGTGAGGCCGGCTTTATCGCAGCTCAGGCCACGTTGGCCCTTCAGGAAGTCAATTTTCTTCTGGTTCCGGAACAGAAATTCAAGCTGGATGGTGAAGACGGGTTTCTTATGGCTCTTGAAAGGAGACTTACTTCCCGAAAGCATGCCGTTATTGTCTGTGCCGAAGGTGCTGGACAGGATTTGATGAACGGCGAACCCGAACGGGATTCATCCGGCAACCCGAAACTGAGTGATATCTGCGCACTTTTGATGCAACGTATCAAGGAGCATTTCAAGGAGCGTGATCTTGAAATGAACATGAAATACATAGATCCCAGCTATATAATAAGATCAGTTCCTGCAAACGCAGGGGACAGGGTCTATTGCGGATTTCTTGGTCAGCACGCAGTGCATGCGGCTCTGGCCGGAAAAACAGGCATGGTTGTGACGCAACTTAAATCGAGCATGGTTCACATGCCTCTGAATTTGGTCACGGGCAAGCGGCGCAGTCTCAATACAGACTCAGGCTACTGGTGCTCCGTGATGGAATCCACTGGTCAGCAGGCGTATTTTTCCAAATAAAAAAGGGGACCTTGCGGTCCCCTTCATCATGTCGATATTGGCTTGGCCTATTCGTTTGCGGCCAGTTTGCGTCGAACCTGTTCACTGACCTGGCTGCTGCTGGTTGTTTTTTCGGATTCCATGGCAACAGCTAGTAGTTCAAAAAGTTCATCATAGGAAAATTCGAGGCTCAGGCTGCCATTGCTGACAATACAACTGGATTCGCGTTCTTCTACCGTATATGCGCGTCGTTCGCGAGCATGACCAATGGCGGAAATAATACCATAAGCCAGTAAATCGTCTTCATCACGGTACAACTTTTCCATGGTCAGCATGCCTGTATTGTCGTCAAAATACATTTCTTCACCGACCATATAGCCGGAGACCGTGACATCCTCACCGAAATCATTTGGTAAATTCACTTTGAGGATAGGATCGGTTCCATTTTGTCCGCCAACACTTCTTTTCGACATGCTTTTCTCCTTAATCCAATGGGAGTTTGAATTGATCGGGTTCAATCTTCTTCGTTTTTTCAGAAGCTGAATCCTTCCATCCACTCTCTATAAATTCCATCAGTGCGCTTTCATGAACACGCCACTGACTGCCGATCTTGATTGCCGCGATACTTCCACCAGTGATGAGCCGATAGGCTGTTCTTTGGTGCACCCTCAGAAGGTCCGCAACTTCTCGGACCGTCAACAGTGTAAGAGGCTTTGAGGTATCTGTTCTGTCCATATTGTCACAACTTGACTTGTTATGTTCATTCTTTGACATAAGGTGTCAAAGATTGTCAACAAAGTACAACGTTGTCCCACAAAGTCTAGAGAAATTCTATACACACCGGTATCGAAAGGGATTACGGGATGTTGTTGAATGTTAGGGTTGCCTATAGCAGATTTTCAGAAAAAAAATAATGGGAAAAAATCACGAATTGGATATTTCTGCAATTTTTTTTCGAAAGTCTGCATTGGGCTGCAAAGAAGGGAAAGGGCGTGGAGATTGATGATCCCAGTTTTTTATTGTCACATTAAACTGGCTGGTTATCATGAAAATAGAAAAACGATGACAAAAATATTTGGAAGAGTCCGTTGCTTGGCATCCGCGGCGGTGAAGGGTCACACTCCATTGCGGTTCAATTCTCGCCTATGAGTACCAGTCACGGCGTTGAGGTAATAATACTTGTTGTATTGATTTGTGGACGTTTGCATTTAGTCGAATGGATGACAACAAGAGGCGAAAGCGGACAAAACAGGGGTACTACTCTGAGATTTCGTCAAAAAGCATGAGGCATGGGTCGTGCAAATCGTTTTCAAGATGTTCCGTCATTTGCTTCATGATGCGTTTGAAATATTTCCGATCATTGATTGTCAGGCCCGTATTTACTGTTTTTTTCAAATCCTCTATTGCCGCAGTGACCGCTGCCTGCAAATCGTGCCCCTTTACGGTCAGACAAATTTGCAGAAGGCGTCGATCCTCTGTGCCGGCCTTTCTTTCGATGAGTCCGTCTCGCTCCATTCTGGCCAGAGTGTTTGAAAGGGTGGCCTGTTCAATGCACACATGCTTGTTCAGTTCCTTTTGAATAATATTATCCTGCTGCCACAAGGTGTGGAGAACACTCAGGTAACCAGGGTTGACATCATAGGGCGAAAGCCGCATGGCCAGAGCCTTGGAGTAGTTTCGCTGAAAACGGGAAAGTAAAGTAAAAAAATACGTATCATTCTGATATAACACAATAAACCTCTTATTAATAGCCTGCTATAAAAGACTCATACCCTGATGAAAGGAAGAGTGCAACGGTAGGAAATGGCATGAACCTGATACTGGAGGATGGACTTAGTCTGTAGCCCCGGAAATCAGGGTTGAATCAAGAAAAAGTTCGTATCCTGGGATACAAAAGAGAATGGGACCGTGTTATAATTGGCGTGTTTACATTTGTACTTTTTTTTGCAAAAAGCCATTTTAAGGGTTGGTTAGCTGATTTTCAGGTGATGTGAGAGCGGTAATTTTTCAAAACGATGAAGAACCAAGGGACTTGAATTGCGGAATATGAGAGTGTTCTGAACCAAGAATGGTTGTCCATATATTGGCGGTGACATAATGTGCTGATAATGATGATTATGGGCCGATTCTATAAGTATCTAACAAGAAAAGCAGTGAGAATATAGTAATGTATCGTTGGAACGCAAAGGGTGGCTACAAGGAGTCCCTGATCATTGGTTTACCCTTGGTTATCAGCATGATGTCATCGACAGTCATGACCTTCACGGATCGTATTTTTTTGGGCCATTATTCGATAGAGGCTCTGGGAGCATCGCTTCCGGCAAGTATTGCTGCATTTCTGTTTCTGTCGTTCTTTTTTGGTGTTGTTGAATATATTGGCGTGTTCATAGCGCAATATACCGGTTCTGTTCAGCACGAAAAAGTCGGGGTGGCCCTGTGGCAAGGCCTGTGGTTCTGCCTGCCTGCCGGGTTGATCCTGGCGTCCTTGTGGTTTATTGCGGAGCCTCTCTTTGTATTGGGGGGCCATCCTAAGGAAATACAAGAACTTGAAGTAGTATATTTTCGTATACTGACACTTGGAGGTGGACCGTTTTTGGTTGGTATATGCTTGTCATGTTTTTTTTCAGGAAGAGGCATTACCAAGCCGGTCATGGTGGTCAGCATATTTGCTGCGGCCATAAACGTTCCATTGGATTATTGCCTGATCAACGGGATAGGGCCGTTTCCCGAACTGGGCATAGTCGGTGCGGGAATTGCCACCGTCATAGGATATACATTGCCAGCCGTGTGTTATGGGGTGCTTGTCTTTACATCGGCAAATGAGCATTTATACAAAGTCCGAACCAGTCGGGCTTTGAACATGAAGATTTTCAAGCGATTTATGTGGTTTGGTCTTCCTGGTGGACTTCAATTCCTTGTGGACATGTTTGCCGTGACATTTTTCGTGTTCATGGTGGGGCGTGTCGGGCAGGTTGAGCTTGCGGCCACGAATATTGCCATTTCCATTGATACCCTGGCCTTTCTGCCCATGATGGGGATGCACATTGCGGCCAGCATCATGGTCGGGCAGGCCATGGGCAGCAAGGACCCTGATCAGGCTGCGTATGCGACCAAGAGCGTTCTCCATATTGCCTTTGTTTACATGGCCGTCATGATAGTCGTTCTTGTGTTATTTCCCCACTCTCTTATTGAATTATTTCGCACGAAAGGCGCGGCTGGAAATGACTTTGGCCCTGTTTTGGACATGGGGGTGATCTTGCTGCGATATGTGGCAGCCTTCACGTTTATCGATGCGGTTGCCATAGTCTACATGGGTGGCCTGAAAGGAGCGGGAGATACTCGTTTCATCATGATCACCATGGGGGTGTGTTCGATGGGGTGCATCGTGCTGCCTATCCTGACTCTTAATTATCTGAACCTGCTGGGCGTTCACGGTCCCTGGATATGTCTTTTGATGTACGTGATCGCGCTGGCTATTGTCTTCATGTATAGGTTCCGCAAGGGGCCCTGGCGATCAATAAGCGTCATAGGCAACTGAGTGTCCTCGAAAATGGCTTGAACCGGGATTGCGACTGGGGGAGAGTTTTTCAATGGATAAAAAAGGTCTTTCCACACGTATCAGCGTCCGAGCGTCCGGATACAATCCGGTTGTAGTTTGTCTGTCCGGCGGAGTGGACAGCGCATTGGTGGCCTCTGCCGCTCATGATGTACTTGGAAATCGGGTCATGGCGGTTACTGTTCACAGTGAGTTGATTGCTGATCGTGATTTTACACGGGCCGTGGAAATTGCCGAGCATATAGGTATTGAACATCATCCGCTTCTGGTCCGGGCCTTGGATGACGAGTTTGTGTGCCAAAACACCGAAGATCGCTGTTATCATTGCAAGAAAGGGATATTTCGGCTCATGGCTCTGGAATACGGAGATGCGTGTGTGATCCTGGATGGCACCAATGCGGATGATGATCCGTCCAGGCCTGGATTGTGCGCCGTCAGGGAGTTCGGTGTTTATTCCCCGCTTTTGGATGCTGGTCTCGGGAAGAGTGAGGTTCGAACCTTGGCATGTGCTGCAGGGCTGCCAAACTGGGATACACCATCTGAAAGTTGTCTTGCTACCAGAATTCTTGCGGGGATGCCTCTGAGCAAACTGGGCCTGAGTCAGGTTCAGGACATGGAGACTTTTTTCCATCTACAAGGAGTGCAGACCCTTCGAGCCAGCCATGATAATCTGATGGCAACCGTGACCTATTTGCCAGAAGCGGCTGATATAATGGTGAAAAGCAGTGATAAATTCGCGGCGTTAATTGAAAGGATCGGCTTGAGATCATACAGAATCAAGGAGTGGACCGGATGAGCCTCGACACATTGCTGGACGAGTACGAGGCCGGGCGCATTACAAGAACGGATTTGAAGCGCAAATTGGTACATTCCAGTTTTGCGGATGCTGGTTGCGCCAAGATAGATCACCATCGCGAGCTTCGTGCAGGTGGCCCGGAGGTCGTCTATTGCGAGGGCAAAACGCCAGAGCAGGTTGCTGCCATATTTACGGAAATAGTAAGACACTCGGGGTACGCCCTTGGAACGCGGGCCAGCCAGGAGCATCATGACGCTGTTGGAAAATTTTTTGATGCCCGTTACGATTGTGTTTCCAGACTCCTCTGCGTAGGAACTCCGCCTGTTGATCTTACGGGCAAGATCGTGGTTGTTTCGGCGGGAACTTCGGATTTGCCGGTGGCCGAGGAGGCTGCCGGAACAGCCGAGTTTTTGGGCAATCGTGTGGATCGGCACTATGATTGCGGCGTGGCTGGCATCCATCGCCTGTTCTTCATCATGGACGATCTGGCGGATGCATCGGTGATTATAGCGGTTGCCGGTATGGAGGGAGCGCTTCCTTCGGTGATAGGCGGCATGGTTTCTCCTCCGGTCATCGCGGTTCCGACCAGTGTCGGGTACGGTGCAAATTTCCAGGGTCTTGCCACATTGTTGGCCATGATGAATTCCTGTGCGCCTGGTATAGCCGTTGTGAATATCGACAATGGATTCGGAGCGGGATTCATGGCGCATAAAATCAACAAGAGAGCTGTAACGGGCGCGGTGTAGGGTTCCTTGAGACTCTGATTGTTCGGAATGCCTGAGCATTTTGTTGCACGAGGTTGCCGGGCTGAAAATTACCGGTTAGGTTCTGTCAGCAAATTTTCATTTTCAGAAGGAGTCGGAATTGCGTTCAATCCATCTCGATTGTTCCTCCGGGGTGAGCGGCGACATGTTGCTGGCATCGTTAAGTCATGCGCTGGAAGAACTCCGTGGGCCAGGAAGCGGGTATGCCTTTTTGGAACAGGAGGTGGCACGTCTTGGCCTGGATGGTTTCGGTCTTGAGTGGTCGGAAAAAATAGTCGGTGGCATCAGGACCTTTCACGTGGAAGTTTTGCAGAAGCGGGAACAACCTCTCAGAACGTTGAGCGATCTCCTTGAAATCATAGAGAAGAGCGGAATGACAGGTCGGGCATCGGAGCGGGCCGGTCATGCCCTGCGTCTGTTGGGGGAAGCCGAAGCAAAGGTTCATGGCATGCCTTTGAATGCGGTACATTTTCATGAGATAGGGGCTGTGGATACTATTGCGGACATCGTTGGAGTCATGGTCCTTCTTGATGCTTTGGAGGCACACTCCGTGACCTGTTCACCTGTGGATCTCGGGTCGGGTTTCGTGGACTGTTCTCACGGTAGATTACCAGTTCCTGCACCGGCTTGTGCCGAATTATCCCGAGGCCTCATCACCTTTGGTTCCGAGTGTGGAATGGAGCGGGCGACACCCACTGGGTTGGCTATCTTGCGGACTATTGTGGAAGCATGCGGGCCACAACCCTTGGGTGAGGTTAAAAGTGTCGGTTATGGTTCTGGTTCCAGATCGTCAGACGAGCAGCCGACGTTTGTTCGGGCCTTTGTTCTGGAGACAGTTGAGGTTCCTTTGTCCAATTGTGAAGGTGCTTATGCCTGACACTGTTATGATGATCATAGCCAGATACCGCGAGAATGTGTCCTGGGTACATCAGATTGGATATGATTACATTGTGTACGACAAGGGTGGCAATGCGTCTCCAAAGTCAATTGTCCTGCCGAATGTTGGTCGTGAGGCGCATACCTATTTTACACATATTGTCCGGGAATATGAGACGTTGGCCGGAATGAATGTTTTCTTGCAGGGTGATCCGTTTGATCACATTGATGATCGAGGTCGGGCCTCTGTGGACACGTTGCGGACTCAGCTTGCGGAGATTGTGGAAAGAGATGTGCCGTTCAAGGGATTGGCCTGGTTCAAGCTGAAATGCGATACACTTGGGCGCCCTCATGATCTGCACAAGCCGGAAAACAAGGGACGGTGGGCTGGTTGGGGCCGGGATATCCCTGTTGGCGATGTTTTTGAGCTGCTTTTTGATGCCGAGGCCCCTGCCCGGATAGTTGCTCGTGCTCCCACTGGAAATTTCTGTGTCACGGGCGAACGAATCAGGACTCGTCCCAAAGAGTTTTACGAGTATGCCCTGAAGCTGGTTGAAAGTGATCCTTTGGATGAAAAGAATACCGGACATGCCATCGAGCGATTGTGGCAGCACATTTTCAATGGCAACACTGCGTGGAACAAGGATAAATATGGGGCGTAAGGATTTCGTGCCGTTGTTGGCACTATGCATAGCTTTATTCGGGGGCTTTTGAGCATGACCTTGCCATTGAATTTCAGGATCGCCATGTCATCCCTTTCGGCTCACAAGGTGCGGGCTATTCTTGCCATGTTGGGGGTTTTTCTTGGCGCGCTCGCCTTTACAGGTGTGCAGCACGTTTCAAAGATAATGGTCAGACAGGCTGAAATGGAGACGGAAAAACTTGGTCCCAATTTGTATTCGGTCATGGCCGGGCAGATTCGTTTTCGCAGGAGCGGTGGCGTCCGTGTGTCTGGCAGTGTCATGAATTTTACCCTTGCCGATGCGAAAGCCGTGATTGAAGGGGTTCCGTCGGTCTTGGAGGGTGCTCCGTTCGTGTTGCGGACCATGCAGGTTCGTGGAAACGGCAATGCCGTGAATGCCAAGGTCATGGCAACGTGGCCGAACTATCAGGGGATACGGAATTTTCATCCGGCATCAGGTCGGTTTTTTAATTGGAGCGAAGTAGACAATCGGGCCATGGTCTGCGTCCTTGGCCAAAAGATAGCTGAACGCCTTTTCGGCAGTTCCGAAAAGGCTGTTGGTCAGAGGGTCTACCTGTACAGGGCCAATTTTCGAGTCCTGGGAGTCATGGAGACCAAGGGTCGGGATGTTTCTGGCGATGATCAGGATGAATTCATGTTTCTTCCGGTAACCACTTTTATGCGTCGCGCCAGTAATCAGCGGTGGATAAGTGGGGTGTTTTTACGGTTGTCCAAGGATGCCGGTCTTGAAGCCGTCGGTGAATCGGCGCGGTCCATACTGCGTCAGAGGCACAAGATCGAGGACGGACAGGCAGAAGATTTTAGCACGTTTTCCCCAAAGGATGCCATCAAGCTGCAACGTCAGGCCCTGGCTCTCATGACCACCCTCGGTGCCATTACTTCATCCATATCGTTTGCCGTTGGCGGCTTGGGAATTCTTTCCATCATGATTCTGGTGGTTCGGGCTCGGCGGGTCGAGATAGGCATACGACGGGCCGTGGGAGGGCGGAGGCGCGATATTGTCCGGCAGTTCTTGTTTGAATCAGGACTCATGGCCGGAATTGGTGGCGCGTGCGGTGTTGCGATGACTGTCATTGTCGTGACCATAGGCTGTTCGGTGGCTGGCCTGCCCGTGATCATCGAGCCTGGCAGTCTCGTGTTGACCCTCATTGGAACAGGCGTTCTCGGCATTGCTGCGGGGGCGTATCCAGCCTGGCAAGCAGCAAATATCGAAATTCTCGACGTTCTCAAATCCTGACAGAAGAATATTTGATTGTGTAATTAAGATAGTAGTTTGAAGTTTTGTATAGCCTACTATGTTTGAATGTCGCAATGGTGTTTGGGCGGTACGTGCCATGTTTTCTTGATATCTTGCGGGTTTTGATAAGTCGTTGGCTAGAACAAAAAAAGAGGGGGGATGATTTATCTGACTCAAGCTTTTTTTTGAAAAGTACAGGGACGTGGGGAAAAAAACAGCGACTGATCTTTATACACTGCCTTGCTAGTTTTCATAGAACGGACGAACAAAGACAGCTTTCGTCCTCGTTGGAATTCCTATGATGGTATTTAACGTGTGGGATGATGGCTATGGCTTTGTCCGTAGACTCTGAATTTCTTGATGAAATGGTATACGGATTATATCAAGAGTACACCATTTGGGATTGCGCAAAAAAAGGGTGACACAACAGAATCACCCTTTTCACTTCTGCTTGCAAGCTACTGTTTTAGTCCGTCGGGTATCCTGATTCCTGCTTCAACATACTCTGTTCGCATCTGCTCTGGAGATAACTGTTTGTACACTCCTTCAAGACGGGAATAGAGTCCACAGTAGCCCCACGTTTCAGCAGTAATAACTGTTAGCTGCTTTTCTTCAAACTCAATACGAACATGTTTCGCTTTGGGATAGTCCTCACTTGGCGTATCAACAAATTGAGCTACAACCCCCTTGCCTACAAGCTTTCCCTTTGCGATGACTTCACAATCCGTTGAAGCCATTTCGATGGGACCGTCAGCGACATGACCACCGTTAAGGGTAATATTCACCACCTGACCATCAATCGACACGTAAGCACGAGTAAATATCCCTCTGTGCTTATTAAGGTACCAGCCAGAAATCGTCTCTGAATTGTTTGCACACCCCGACAAGGACAGCAAGGCCAAGACAATAGTGATGAATAATAGTAGCCTGTTTATCATTTCTTTCTCTGGCTCCTCTCCTTTTTAAGGAGTTCCAGAGCCTCTTTTCGTTCTTGGACTATTCGTTTTCGGAACCCTTGCTTCACATTTGGAGAGCAGTCTCCGCAACGGGTAGCCCGTTCATCGTATATGGCTTCAATCAACTTTTTCTCGTAGTCTGGATGCGACTTATCAAGCCTCTTCGATGTCTTCTCAAAACGCTCAAAAGCCTTGTTTATAAGTTTCGGTTTATGTTGTACACCCGTGGACCAAACAACATCTTTCAATGTGCTTGATTGCTGAGACATATCCACGCCCAACTTATTTTCAAGTTTCGCAGCAGCAGGCTTGTAGTGCGTTTCGTATATGTAAGCATGTTGGTTTTTCCTGAACTCTTCAGGATGCTTTTCTGATATTTCCTTCCATTTTGCAGAAAACTCATTTGAGCCAGGCTTCAGCCCTTCGAATTCCTTCTTCCAAGGAAAACTGTTCGAGTTGACGTACTGTTCTACAGTCCCACCTACTTTCTTGGTATCAGGAGTGACGCTCGTCATCTGATACAGACCATACGATACCCCACCGGGATCGCCTTTTCCAGAGGAAACTGTACTTACTCCTCGTCCACCAGTTTCGTATTTCTCAGACAGTTTGCCTAATTTTTGAATATCCTCAGTGGTCGGCTCAGTCTTTTTAGGTTTCACTTTCCCACGATACTGGTTGCCTTTATATATCTCATCCTGACCTTCCGGGATTTGAAGTTCAGCATTTTTCTTTTCACCAGTATCATTTATGACACCAGTGTTCTTCTCGGTATACATCTCAGTACCTTTCATCTTGAAGCCTGGCTTGGCACCCGGGATATTTTTATTCTCAGATGCTCGTGCTTTCTCAATGTCAACACCAGTATAACTCAAATACTTGTCATACATGGCATCCGCGTTCTTCTCGTCAAACTTGGCTTCTGACATGACGTACTTGTTGATGAGATCGAAAGCAGCAGCGTCATGGGCCTGTATGCCATTCTCGTCATTGGCACCAAGTGCACCTTTGGCGAGACGCTGCAAGCCTTTGTCGAGGACAGTGCGGGAACGCTCGTTGAGCTTGTTCAAAGCGAACTGATGCCCTTGTTGCAGGAAGTCTTTCTTGATGTCTGGCAGGGACTTCGAGAGGGCTTCGTGCCGCTTGCCACCTTTGGTGACAGTGGAGAGCACGGAGTGTTCGTAGTCGTCGTATTGCTTCTTGAGGTTGGAGGCATCTTTGGACGGCTGCTTGCCAGTGACGTTTTTCTGCCAATCGGCCAAGCCCTTGCCAAAGAAATCATGCGCTTCGTTTTCTTTTTCGACGATGGTGTTGAGCCGATCCAGGTCATGATACGCATCACGCTTCTGCTGTCGTTGTTGCTGGTTCTGATTCCTGAAGCCGATTCCCATTTCAAGAGCAGTCTTTCGCTGGCCGGAAGTGGCGTTGTCGAGCAGCTTCTTCTGCTCGTCAGGGTCAATGTTGATGAGCGATTTTCCAAAGTCAAACATAGCCGAATTCCTCCTGGTAGGATTTTGATTGTTTATAGATCAAAAAGCCTAACACGGGTTTTCGGCTCAGGACGAAAGCGGGCATAAATGGGTACTAAAAGGACACAAAAAGCATAACTTGGCAACTTGACAGACTTTTGGAGACCGATTCTAAAATATGATCACTCAAGTTGTTATTGGAATATTTCGAAAAGTGCATTTTAACCGGGTGAGCAATAATAATAGATAAAAAAGGTTTCAAATGAGAGTAGCAAGGTAGAGTCGAAAAAATATTGGAGGCGGTATGCCGGTCGGACGTGAGGAATTCCTGGATGGAGCGCGTGAACGGTTTCGCGAGAGCGGCATGGCCGGAGTCAGTGAGATGGATATCGCGTCTGAAATCGGGATGGACAGCGAAACCGTGCAATCCCATTTTCCCGATAGAACGAGCCTCGTCGTTGCCGTTTTGCTGGAAGAGCTGGGTTCGGTTTCCAAGGCCGCCATGAAAGCACTTCCTCAGTCCCAACTTGACCTTCAGTTGAAACATCTCCTCAAAGCCCGTTTTGGGTTCTATGTCCAACACAAGCAGAGTTCCGCTTTGATACTGCGCGAGGTGATATTCAGTCGGGCTGGATGGCGGGAAACCTATGAAAACATGCTGTGGCGTTTTTCCGTGGAGATTGTTTCTCTGTTTCATGCTGCCAAGCGCAGGGGGGAAATTCGCCAGGATGTGGATGAAGCCCTCGCGGCCCGGGCGTTGGTTTCATACTATGTAACGGGCGTGCTCATGGGTGTGCGCGGTGATGCTTTTGATGATGAAGGTGTTTGCGTCTTTGTTTTTCCGCTGGTGGATTGCCTGGTGGCTTCTCTCAAATAACAGAAAATTCGAGCTTGTTTCGGAACACTCTTGATCAAACTGGCGCAGGGTGTTGACAATTTTATCAGGGCTGTTTAATGAACATGTTCAGTTAATGAACGTGTTCATGTGGAGTGTAAATGAAAGAAAGTGACAGCGAGACCCTGCGGGGCCGACAAAAATCCGAGACCCGAAAGCAGATTCAGAGTGCAGCAAAGGCACTGATTATCGAACTCGGGTACGAAAAAACAACCATGCGTGCTTTGGCAAAGTCTGCGGGCGTGGGGCTTGGTACGATTTCCTTGCATTTCAAGGACAAGAAGTCCCTTTTGCTGGCGAGTTTCTTCGAAGAGATCGGAAGTGTGGCACAGAAGGCCTTGAATTCCGTGCCTCGGGATGAGCACGTTCGTGAACAGCTTCTCTACATTTTGCGCGAAGTCTACGGGTATTATGCCATGCACACAGATTTCTTGAGGACCGTGATCAAGGAGGCCCTGTTCATCCGTGGAGAATGGGGGGCGGTCTTTGACAGACAGATAGGCGGATACATCTGCCTTATGGGTGAGATGATCGAGGCAGGCAAGGAACGGGGTGAGGTCAAGCCGGATATTAACGGCGAGCACGTGGCAGCCATCTGTTGGGGGCTGTATCTTAATGGACTTCTTGAGGGTTTCAAGCAGGATCGGTTTGACCCCGATGCCCAGGTCGCACGAATCGAGCCCCTGTGGGAGATTGTTTTGGGCGGAGTTCTGGTTTGATTTTCAGGGCATATGGATATCAGTGGATTCTCATGGGTGCTGAAATTGGGTAGTTTTTTTGTATTTCAATCTGATATGTCCATGTAACGTATATTTTGTCTTTGTTGCGGGGGCCGCAATGCATTCCAATGGTTCAATAAATGGCAGAAAAGGTCAGGCCGGTGCAGTGCGAAGTCTGTATTGATGCGGATGGTGTCCACAGATGACCTGCATCGAGCGGGCTTGTGGACCAAATTTTGTGGTAATCCTTGAAAAAGGAGTGATTGAATGAGTTTTATATATAAATTACCAATAAATTCAGGCTTTTTTGTGGTAAAAAACATAGCCTTAATATTTGTTGTAGTTCTTGTGGCCGGTCTGGCCGGCTGTGGCAATGATCGCCTGGGAGGTGATACCCAGGCCGATTCCGGGGATGATCCGGTTTCAGAAAGTTCTTCGGCTGAGGGTGTTCAACCCGAAGCCAGTCCCGTGCTACCGGTCAAGTCTTCGGAGACGTTTGTTGTCCAGTCCGCGGACCGCTGGTCCACCCTGACCGGCTTTACCCGTGCCAGAAACGCCATGACGCTGGTGACCGAAGAGTCTGGCCGAGTACACAAGGTTGTTGCCGATGTGGGTGATACCCTTGGAGAACATGGGTTGTTTGCCGAGTTGGACACGACATTTATTGAACTTGATCTGGCCGGAAATCGGGCTGATCAGCAGCGTCTCAAAAGCGATTTGAACTACAACAAGAAGGAAATGGAGCGGTATGAGGCCCTGGTCAGGGATCAGAATGCTGCCCAGTCCACCTTGGACAACAATATTCGTGCGCATCAGGCAGCCCTGCAACAACTCAGGGCCAAACAAATAGAAGAGCGCGTGCTTATGGAGCGGATGAAACGATTCTCATTGCTTGGCCCTGCGGGGTGGAAGATTGTTACTCGTTACATCGAGCCGGGCGAATGGGTCACCAAGGGCGAAAAAGTGGCTGAGCTTGGCAGGTATGACGTGTTGCTGGTGCCATATGCTCTGACAAGTGCCGAATATCGTGCTCTCAAGGATCAGGGTGAAACCGTGGACCTCAAGCTGACCGATCTGAACAGGATTATCAAGGCAAGGGTCATTCATGTGTCTCCCGGATTTGATCCTCAGACCCGCAAGATCAATGTTGATCTCGAAATAGCAGAAGGGGATTTTGAATTTCGTGGTGGCATTCGCACGGAGCTTAAGCTCGGTCTGCCCGATCCCGGCGGTGCTGTTATTGTGCCCGAGTCGGCCTTGGTAAAGGCATACGAAGAGTATTTTTTGATGACCCCGGATGACAATCGGGTTCGCGTGGTGCTGATGGGTGGAGCGGATGGCAACATGCGTCGGGTTTCCAGCTCGAACGTGCGTCCGGGAGACCGCTTTCTGCTTTATCCGTAGCAGGAAGGCTCACCATGCATTTTCCCATTCCAAGGAGTTGATATAATGTCCATTGTCAAAAAGGACACTCCCGTACAGAGTCTTGTTCGGATGACACTGAGGCAGAAGGTCTTTGTCAATCTGATCTTCGTGCTACTTATGGTCGTGGGCGTGTTCTGCGTCTTTGATTTGCCGGTCGAGCGATATCCCGATATTCATCTGGGCAAGGTCATCATCAGTGGTTTCCTGCCCGGAGCCAGCCCGGACGAGGTTGAAACGCTGGTGACGCGCAAGATCGAAGATTCATTGGAAGATCTGGACAATGTGGAATTCATTCGTTCCCGTTCGTTCCGGCAGCGCGCATCAATCACGGTTAAATTCCTGGACGATACGGACTATGACACTTTGTATGACGAACTCAGGTTCAAAGTGTTGTCTATTCAAAATGATCTGCCGGAGGAGATGGACCCGCCCACGTTTGCCTTTATCAGGGTCAGTGAATGGCTACCGGTGATTTCGGTCAATCTGGTTGGTGACAGGTCCAATCGTGCGCTGACGTTAATGGCCGAGGAAATGAAAATACCTCTTCAGCGGATACCCGGAGTCAAGGACGTCAAGATCAATGGAGAGTTCACGCGGGAGTTTCATGTGGCTCTGGCCCCGCAGAAGCTCATGCGTCTCGGCGTCACGTTCGATGAAGTGGGTAAGGCTCTGGAAGGGGCCAACATATCGGTTCCGGCAGGGGATTTTGTCAGTGATTCCGGCGAATACATTATTGTTGCCGATGAGAAGTTTCGGTCCCGAGACGAAATTGCGTCAACCGTTGTCCGGCGGGATGGGGATGGCTCTTTTGTGACCGTGGGCGATGTCATGAGTAGTGCCGGGATGAATTATCGCGATCCGTTTGTCGTGTCATCGGTTAATGGCAAGGACTCTGTCGCAATAAAAATAGTCAAGACGCCGGATGGCAACGCGCTGGATATCGGGGCTGAAGTGGAAAAGGTGGTGGAAGGCTTCCGATTCATGCTCGACAAGGAAGGTGTCGAGGCGATCATGACCCAGGATCAGCGCGTTTACATTAACGAGAATATCAACACGCTGGGTTCCAATCTGTTAGTCGGCATTTTTCTTGTCTGTGGTTGCATCTGGATTGTCATGGGGTTCAGGAATGCCATGCTGACGACTGTTGGTGTGCCGTTCGCGTTTTTGGTGACCATGATTATCATGTGGATCACCGGTAATTCACTCAATGAAATCACGCTGTTTTCCTTTGTGCTGGTGAGCGGAATCATAGTTGACGATGCCATTGTGGTGGTGGAGAACATCTATCGCCATGTGCAGGAAGGCAGGGCGATTCGGGACGCGGTCATAGACGGGACCAGCGAGGTTTTTCTGCCGGTGCTGGCTGCCACTTCTACCACGGTTGCGGCCTTTTTACCCATGCTCATCATGTCCGGCTCCTCTGGCGAGTTTTTTGCGCTGGTGCCCAAGGCGGTCAGTTTTGCCATACTTGCATCCATCATCGAATGTCTGTTCATCCTGCCTTTGCATTTCATGGATTGGCCTGGTGCTCGGACTCTTGAAAAGGAGGCCCGGACCCACTCGCGGCGTGCCTCTGATCCGAAGTCGTTGATCTGGTTGAAAAAAGTTACAGACTCTGTATTGCAGCTTTCCATGCGTCACAAGTGGAAGAGTCTGTTTCTGGTTTTTGGAGCTTTTGTCATGGCAGTCATTATCCTTGGCGTATCGGTTTCGGGGGTCATGCCTCTTTTGCGCATCAAGTTTTTCCCTGACGAATACAATCTTTATTACGTGTCCATGGAAGGCCCGGTGGGGACAGGTGTCTATGTATCATCCCAAAAGGCCAAGGAGATTTCGAGTTTTGTAAAGAGTTTCGGTCCAGGTTCCACCAAATCCTGTTCTGCCCTTGGCGGCATGGATGTCAACGATGACTACGAGACCGTGTATGGTTCTAATCGAGCTATTGTCACGGTGGAGCTTCCGGCCAAGGATGAACAGGAATTTATCGAGAATCCTGACAACGATCCGGTGCTTTTGCTCGAGATTGTGCGCGAAAAGCTCAACCCCTTTGCCAAGGATGGCTGGAGCTTCCGGG
Source organism: Pseudodesulfovibrio sp. (assembly GCA_016342345.1). Taxonomy (GTDB): domain Bacteria; phylum Desulfobacterota; class Desulfovibrionia; order Desulfovibrionales; family Desulfovibrionaceae; genus Pseudodesulfovibrio. Next base: position 90,437 of record JAEINO010000004.1, read on the forward strand.
TCTGGCCTGAAAAGAGCGGACCGCCGGCAGGCAAGGACGTGAATATTCGTGTTCTCGGTTCTGATCAGGAATCCGTGCAGGGCCTTACGGAGAATGTCTTTGGCTGGGTCAAGAACAACAAGGATATAGAGCCATATCTGATTGATTTCGGGCGTGATACCGGTACGGATAATCGTGTTTTCCGGTTCAGGCCGGTTCCGAGCCTTGTCTCAGAATACGGATTGACCCCGGCTCAGGTTGTTTCGCTGGCCGGGGGCATTCTGGATGGTCGGTTTGTTGGCAAGTTCCGTGTGGCTGACGAGGATATTGATCTGCGAATGAAGATCGACAAGCAGTATTTGAAGCAGCCTGAGGATGCCTTGGATATACCCATTCTGGAGGATGATGAAGGGCCGGTGCGCGTGGGGGATCTCGTGGAGGTGGAAACCTACCGCGAATCAGGACAACTCAACCGCTTTCAGGGGCAGCGGGCTGTAACCCTGACGGCCAATATCCAGGCTGGTGCGCCGATCAACGCGGCGAGCATCGTGCATGATGTGCGGGCCTTTTATGGGACCATTCAGGACAAGTACCCCGGTGCGACCCTGGGCTTTGCCGGAGAATACGAGTCCACAGGGCGTTCCTTTACTTCACTCATGTATGCGTTTTGTATAGCAATAATGATAATTTACATCATTCTTGCCTGTCAATTCCAGTCGTATACTCAACCTGTTGTCATTTTATCGGCCGTGGCATTTGCCTTGACCGGGGTGGTTTTTGGCACTTTGTTTACCCGCTCCCTGTTCACGATCAACAGCTTTATTGCCACAGTGGGTGTCACCGGGGTTGTGGTCAATGACTCCTTGGTACTGCTTGATTTCATCAATCGTCTCTATAAGGCAGGATACAGTCGCGCAGAAGCTATCCGCGAAGGAGTTAGCATCCGTTTGCGGCCGATTCTGTTGACCACGTTGACCACCACACTGGGCTTGTTGCCCATGGCCTTGGGCATTCCCTATTATTCAGTTGTGTGGGGTACCATGGCCACCACGTTTGTCACGGGCCTGTGCGTTGCCACTACATTGACTCTGTTTATCATGCCCATTGAATGGGATCTCTTGATGCGCAGGCAGGAGCGCAAAGCCGCAAAGCGATTTGCAAAGCTCGAAAAGCAGGAAGACGATACCGGAAAAACGCTGCTTCAGAGTTAATAGAAAGGCGTCGATATCGGGCTAGACAAAGTCTAGTAAAACTTTAGACAACTGCCGAATGCCATGATTTTATAATGATAATTATTATTTATTTAGGCGAACGAAGGGTTGTGTCTTGGCGTGGTGTTTTTTGGGGGGGCGAGTGGTTCTTTTTTTGCCAATTCTTACTTCTTGCGTTTGGAAACGGGTTGAGTGATGTGGAAAACAGCCTGTTCTTTTCTGATGGTTTTGGGACGTGTTGCGTCCTTTGTCCATGCAAGCTATTATCCATACTCGAAATCGGAAAATTCAAGGAGTCTGAATGGCCGCTTATCCGCCTGTTACGCTGCTGGTCCGTGACATTGACAAGTCCGCTGCCTTTTATGAGAAATCCCTCGGTTTTGTGCTTGCCTGGGATGCCTTGCTGATCGGTCCTCACGGTCAGTCTTTGCGTCTTGTGGAAACCGAAGGCACCATGCCGGGCGGATGTGTGGTCGTGACTCTGGAGGTACCGGACGTGAGTCGGGCTGCCGATGGAATCATGAACAATGGCGGTGGCAGAGCCGAGAAATTGCTGGGTGATGAACCGCTGTATCTCGGTTTGGATGGCGAGATGATAGCCCTGAAGGAACGCGGGTTGCCCGGTGTGGAAGCCGTGAAGCTTGTCGTATATGATTTTGACGGTGTCATGACTGATAATTCCGTGGTCGTGGATCAGGACGGACACGAGTTCGTGAGTGCCAATAGGAGCGATGGGTTGGGTGTGGGCATGATTCGCAAGCTTGGTCTGGAGCAGCTCATTTTGAGCACCGAGACCAATCCTGTGGTCAAGGCACGTGCAGACAAGCTTGGCCTGGATGCCATCCACGGCGTTGGTGACAAGGCGTCCACTCTTCTGGCCTTGTCCTCCAACAAGGGCGTATCCCTTGTCGAAATTCTGTATGTGGGCAATGATATCAACGATTCAGATGCCATGGCCCTGGCTGGTTTCAAAGTTGCTCCGGCAGACGCTCACCCGTCCATTCTTGCTCTTGCCGATTATGTCACCAATGCCCGAGGTGGACGTGGTGTCGTCCGAGAGTTGGCTGATGTGCTTGTTTCAGTGATGGGTTGATGACAGCAGGCGGGGGTGATTCTTTCCTGGTTTTTCTTTTTCCTTATATGTTCCGGCTGGGTAGAGATCGTTTACGGGTCTGTCTGAAAGCGTAATTCAAATTTTTTCGGGTTTCGTGAGATTTGAGTAAAAAAAGTGGCATGAATCTCTCTTTCGTGGTTCTGAAGTTTAATTCGAGTAAAGTGGACCATTTCTGGACATTATTCCCGGTTTCAGCCTAAATCAGAGGAACGTGTTCCGTTTGGGGTACGCGGACAGCAATTGGAGAGGGTATGGCTGAAACTTCCTTTGAGAATATTTGCATATTCCACATTCTGGACGGGCTGAGGGATGGCCTGTCACATTATTCGCAACCCAGTCGGGCCGCATTGATTTACGCCGAGCACCCAGATTCACCGCCTCGCATCTGTGACCCGCAGGATCTTTTGAGAGGCCATGAGCCCAAGCTTCAGGACCTCTTTCTGTATTCCAACAAGTGGCGTGACGGCGATGTTTTCAACGATGAGGTTCGAGTTCTGGACGGTAATGGAACCGAACTGGATCTTTCAGGTATCATTTCGCTGTCAGCGCGCTCAAAGTCAATGTGCTATCAGGCCTGGTTCACGGATCAGCATCCGGATATGTGCAGCCTCGGGCCAACCAAGCGATGGCTTGAAGTTGCGGCAGGATTGCTTTCCCAAAATTTTACGGCTCGAAACGTCATGAATCTCGATACTGCCGGCTTTGTGCTTCAGCATTGCGCCAATCACGCCGTGCGTGACCATATTGTTGATGAGCGAATCCGGCAGGGATGGCTTGATACCCGGATACGGGTGTATCCTTTCCTTGATGCTGTGCTTGGTGTGTCCGGGACCCAGGAAGAGGGAGCCTGGCCCCGAGGACGTCTGGTCGTGGTGGAGCCAAGCCAACTGGATCAGGTCCGTTTTATCTGTCGTTTTCCGGAAATGGAACAGCCCATGCTGGCGGATTCGAAACATGTACGGAAGCTTTTGCAGGCCGTTGAAGAGTCGGGCCGTGTTCTGGTCTCTGATGGAAAAACTGTGCTCGGCATTGCCATAGGCTCCATGCCCGGTGCATATCTGGCGGCCCAGTTCAGCGGAACGCACGGTTTTCTGTGGATCAAGAGCGACCCGGTATGCTGTTTCTTTGAAGGACGGTTTCATTCTTCCAACCTGCGGGCCAACCTTGTCCAACTTGAAGAACAGATGCTCGAAACCGACATGGAAATGGGACTTCAGCATACCCTGCTCCAGATAGTCTCGTTGATGGTCAATCGGGTTCGTGATCGCAAGCATGGCTGTACCCTTGTTATTGATGTTTGCAAGGATCGTCTGGCCATGTCAGGCCAGCATTTCATGGAACCGCTTGATCTCCAAGACAGCGGCCAGCTCAAACTTGCCTGCTCTCTGGCCAAGCTGGACGGGGCATTGCATATCGGGCGGGATTTGAAGCTTCATGGTTTTGCCTGCCTCATGGACGGACGGTGTGTTCCCGGTGAGAACAGGGCGCGTGGTGCTCGTTTCAATTCAGCTCTCAGATTTACGGCCGAGCACGAAGATATCGTGGTGGTGGTCGTCTCCGCTGATCGGCCTGTCTCGATCATCAAGAATGGGCAGGAACTGACGGCCCAGTGTCATTTTGACCAGATTCGTGGTTTGTCCCGACCTCCGCTTCTGGCCGAATGGATTATGAGTTGATTTGTGGTTTATTGCGGACGGAGCGTTGAAGTTCATGTCTGGTACCTGGCTGACATCTTCGGTTTTCTGGATTATTTCCCTGCCTGCCCTGGCTCTGTCAGGTTTGCTTTTTCAAATGATTTTAAGTCTGTTCAGCTGCTGCGGCACATTCAAGTTGCGCGGCAGGGTCGTTGTGCTCAAGTGGTGGATGATTCCGGTCACCAGTGGTTTGTGTTGCCTTTTGTGGATGGTTGCAGTCGCGTATGTTGTGTTTGAGATGAACTGACAGCTTGTGGTGTCATTCTTTCGACTGTTTTTTCTGGAAAAAGGGCAGCCCCTTATGAAGAGAGCCTTACGGGGTCGACTTCACCTGCTTTGCAGGGTAAGGGGATAAAACTTTGTGGCTGGTATCGATAGACGGGAAAAAGCTGTATGGCGATCAAGGAAAATGTTCTGGGGGTCAAGGAGATTGACTGCTCGGACGGATTGAATACCGAAGATTACAATCAGATAGACCCTGGTATCCTGGATTGTTTTCCGCGGGCCGAATATCCGGTGAATCTCTTCCATTGGAAGGAGAATATCCGCGTTCTTTCACCGGTTTATCGGACCGGACGTGAAGTTGATCGTCATTTGAGGGCCAAGGTCCGCGACCTGAGCGAAAAAGGTCTTCTGTTCTTCTCCCGCAATCAAATTCAGGATTATGCTGCCTGCGTGGCCTGCAATCTCGACACTGCCCTGGACGATCCGAATCTGACCTGGGACGAGAAAGCCGGGGTTTTTATTGGCGAACTCGGGCGCAGGCAGGAGGCGGTTTTCCTGAATCCCATGGCCCGCGAACTGGACGACCTGCAAAAGGCCATTGAGTCCCTGAGTGTCTATCTGGTGGAGGATTCCACCCGCATGTCCAAGGTGGTTCACGATGTCCATTCCAATATTTTCCCTCAGCGCAGGCGGATAAATGCTTCGCTTCTTGCCTTGGCCGTGTATCTGGAGATGAACAAGGGAGAGATCTTTCTCGAAACCCTGGAAATAGTGGCTCTGGGCTTCTTTCTCTATGATATAGGCATGTCAAAGGTATCACCCATGATGCTTTCCAAGGCCCAGCAACTGACTCCGCCCGAGAAGCGGACCGTTCGCGAACATCCCAAGGTGGGGCTTGAAATTCTTGGCAAGCTCAATCTGACCCGTCTCGAAATCACCGAGCCGGTTATTCAGCATCATGAGCGTATTAACGGAACAGGCTATCCCAACAAGCTCAAGGATGACCGCATCGGGCAATTGGGACGCATCGCCGGAGTGGCTGACTCTTATTGTGCCATGATCACTGGTTCTCCTCATCGCAAGGGCATCCCGCCCATCAATGCTGCCGCCGAACTTGTCACCAACGAACGTCAGTATGATCAGGTTGTTTGTCGTACCCTGGTCCGATTTCTTCAGACAGTCACAAAATAGAACTTTCTTGCCGGTTTCAGGCTGTTGACAAAGGCTTGATTGCGGCGTTGCTGCAAAAAATGCAAATCCTAACGTACAGATAGTACGCGTCGGACGTGCTTTTTTTTTGTGTCTTGCACTCGAACCACTCTCCGCAGTTTGCCGGGTGAAAAGGTGAAGTGGGTAGAGTGGTTCATTCTGTGATTTTGTGGTGTTTGCTTTCGGGGGAATGATAAACAGGATGCACTGTCACGCAAAAAACATGAGATTGTTACCCTACTGTAATCTTTTCGTAACAAATTCGAGCACTTAAATAATTATTGAGGCTACGCTTCCTTCCGGCCTTGAATCCTTGATGGGTCGAACGTGGAATCCCTGCAGGGGAGAGGAGGCAGTGCAATGAAGCTCGGTGTGAAAATGACCATGTTTTGCTTGTTGGTAGGTGTCCTGCCTTTGGCGGGCATGGCCGGGTATAGCCTGCATGCTGCATCCGGGAGCATGAAATTCCAGGCATATGACAAGCTTGCCTCCCTCAAGGAGGCCAAACTTCATGATCTTAACGAACTCACCAAAACCTGGAATAAGGATATAACCATGTATTCCGAGGCTCGCTATGTGTACAGCGCACTGGTCAGGCTTCGGGATATTGTTTTTTATGCGGCTGAACCGGGCAAGAGCATGGACGTGAACAATGAGGAATACGTCCATGCCATGAAGCGGGTGGAAGCCGAATTCCGTCCGTGGATCGCGGTGCGAGGATATGCGGACGCCCTGATCCTGGATGATACGGGACGAATCGTCTTTTCGGTAAAAAAAGGCAGGGAGCTTGGCGAGGATCTGGTCCGGGGGCCTCTGGCAAAAAGCAGGCTGGCCAAGGCGTGGAAGCACGCTCTCAAAGGTGATGTTGTTTTTGTGGATTTTCATCCATATGAACCGCTTGACGGTGAGCCCTGTGCCTTTGTCGCTACTCCCATTCGTCGTAATGGTCAGGAGATCGAAGGCGTGGCAATGCTTCGTATCCCGCTGGCGAGCGTGAATGGTGTCATGTCAACACGTGCTGGCATGGGTGATACGGGAGAAGCCTATCTGGTCGGTCCTGACATGCTCATGCGGTCCGATCTCTTTTCCGACCCGAAGCAGCATAGTCTGCGGGCCTCCTTTGCCGCGCCGGACATGGGCAGCATGACAACCATTCCCGTGGTGCAGGCTCTGGCCGGTAAGACCGGGAGCATGGAAACCCTGGACTATCGGGGACGAGCTGTTCTGGCAGCTTTTGCTCCGGTGGCCGTGGGCGCGGATATCTGGGCTTTGGTGGCCAAGGTCGATGCGGTTGAGGCCTTTGCTCCGGTCAGGCGTTTGGAAAATGCTGCCATGATCGTGGGTGCGACTTCCGTGGCAGTCATCATTCTGGTCACGCTTGTTTTTCTTCGCTTTGCTCTGCTTAGCCCTTTGGACAGACTGCGAATCTATGCGGGCAGAGTTTCTGGTGGCGACCTTGATGCACGCCCGGAGGGATTGTTCAGGGGCGAGTTGAAACAGGTTCGGGATGCAATTGAGCGCATGGTCCGCAATCTGGCGGACAAGATGCAGGAGGCGGAAGGTGCATCGCAACTGGCCCTGACGCGGGCGACCGAAGCCGAGGCTGCCCTGATCCGGGCTCGCAGGGAGCGGCAGCAACGCATGGATGATGCCCGTGCGCAGCGGGAGGGAATGCTTAAGGCCGCAGGCATGCTGGAAGGCGTGGTGGTTCGGATGACAGAGGCTTCAGCCACGGTAAACGACGAATCCGACAGGATCATGCGGGGGGCCACAAGCCTGAACAAGCGGGTGGAGCTTACTGCTACGTCCATGGAGCAGTTGGCAGGGTCCATTCGGGAGGTCGCAGACAATGCCGAGACTGCTTCGTCTGAGGCTGTCATGGCCCGCCAGCGCGCCAGGGAAGGCTCTGAAGTGGTCCGGAGGGCCATGGACTCCATCGGCGAGGTTCATGCCATTACAGCGCAGCTCAGAGGCAAAATGTCGGAACTGGGTTCCAAGGCCGATTCCATAGATAAGGTCATGAATGTCATTTCGGATATTGCTGACCAGACCAATCTGTTGGCTCTCAACGCCGCCATCGAGGCTGCCCGGGCCGGAAAATCCGGGCGCGGGTTTGCCGTTGTTGCTGATGAGGTTCGCAAACTGGCCGTAAAGACCATGGACGCCACGCGTGAAGTGGGTGGGTCCATCTCTGCCATCCAGTCCGGTGTACGGGAGAACATGCAGGGCATGGAGCAGGCTGCGTACAAGGTTGATACCGCTAACGAACTTGCCGGAGAATCCGGGAAGGCATTGGGCGAGATCATGGAGTTTTTTGATTCCACTTTGGCGCAAATTCAGGCCATTGCAACGGCCAGTTGTCAGCAGTCCTCTGCGGGCGATGAAATAAACAAGGCCGTTGCCGAGGTGGACACAGTGTCCAGCAAGACCGTTGAAGCTGTTGGTCAGACCGGTGTTGCCATCGATGATCTGACTGGTCAGATAGAGAATTTATCCAAATTGTACGGGTTGTTCATGGTTTTGGGAGAAGGGCAGGTTCAGGAAGATGTGGTCAGGCTGGCATCCCTGCCGGGGATCGTGTCCATGGATTCGTTCAAACAGCGGGAAATACTGGAAAGGGCTGTGCGCGAGAATCCGTGTCTGGAGCTGGCCCGGATCATGGATGCCACGGGCAGGCAGGTGACTGATTCTGTTTATGCCTCGGATTCGGGCACGGGTCGTTCTTTGGGCCGACCTGGAGTTGACTGGTCACATCACGACTGGTTTTCTGAACCGATGCGGACCGGAGAGACGTACCTTTCCGGTATTTATCATTCCGGTACTGTTGGTGATTATTGCCTGACCGTTTCGACCCCCATCAGGACTCGTGGTGGTACTCTGTTGGGCATTCTGGCTGTGGATGTGCGTCATGCCAGTCTTCGAAGTGCCCTGGAGCGGGCGGCCTGACAGCACCAATGACATCGTGTCAAGATATGATGCAATCGACGCCTGAGGGTCATGGAGTTGTTACTTCTGTTGGGTATCTTGTCCCAAAACAACAGGAGGATACAGTCATGATATGGTTTCCCAATGAGAAGTATACATCCGAGTACATTGCTGCCGAACTTTTCGAGATGGGTGCGAGGGTTCATCAAGGAACCCTGTGCATGGTGATTGTGGCAGCGGGTGCTGTCGGCGTCATGGCCGTTGCTCAGGCTACGTGCATTTACGGCATGTAAGTCGTCGCAACAGAAAGAGAAGTGCGGCAAGGGTGACAAGCCCGAGAGCCGCGCTCAGTATGCCTGATGAGGTGATCGTGTCCGTTTCGGCGGGTCGCACGGGTTTGTTGACGAGTTGTGCGGTTTGAAGCAGTGGAATGTTCTGGGTCTGTATGCCGAAACGGGCAAGGACCGTGGCGTCGACTACAAGTTGCGGTTGGGGTGGTTGGGGCAGCATTTCCCCGGCTGGTTCGCCTGCAAGAATGCGTTTGATCAGTTTGGCCGCACTGCTGCCCTGGTTTTTCCCTGTAGCCACAAAGCCGCCGAGAACTCCTTGGCCTATCCACGTGTCGAGCAGGACAAACACCGGCCCCGCGCTCTGCTCCGACAGCATCTTGACAGCCTTGACGTCATCAACGGTCTTTCCGGTCCGGTCTTCCTGAAATCCGAGAAACAGCACCGCACCTGATGTTGGAATGCTGGATGCCACGGCATCAAGGGTTTCCATGTCGAGGCCCTTGTTGTCGCCTGGTTCATGGCCGGGGAAGATGAGTTGGGCATGATCCAGATATGGGGTCATGGCCTGCTCCATTGATTTTCTGAGGGACAGGCTGATTGGCGTTGCATCCATGATGCCTACCACCAGACGGGTGTCCGGTCGTGTGGCGAAAATCAAATCCACGGTGTCGCTGACATCCATATCCAGGGGAACGCCTGTGCAATCGCCACATTGACGGAGCAATTCCGGTCCGGGCCTGGGCATGGAACAGAAGACAACCGGAGCATCGGAGAATAAGGTCTCGCGGTACTTGCGCATGAAGGCAAAGGCTATTTTGCCGCTGGCGACCACGGCTTCGGGTCTGGTGTTTGCGTGCACGCGGGAAAGTCGTTCGTATTCCGAGTCAAAGTGTTCCTCCTTCATGTCCTCGCCACCAAGATGTTCCTGTCGTATTTCAGTCCCTTTACCCAGTTCGGATGCCAGGCCTGCAATGATTCCCTGCGTCCACGGCGTGGGGCCGTCTTCGGAGTGGAGCACGACAATTCCTTTTGCCAGGGCCAGATGCGTGGGGCATGAAAGTATCACCAGAATAAAGAGCACGATGGTAAATCGTAACCGTTCAAATATGTTGTTGTAACTGGCAGGAAAATTCATCGGAAGTTATCGGTAGTTTGTCATTTTAAGCTGAAGCAAATCAGTCTGTGAAGGTGCAGACCTGATTGCGACCCGAGTCCTTTGCTTCATACAGGGCCGTGTCTGCGGCATTGACAAGCTTTCCCGAATTCCAGTCCGTGCGCCACTGGGCCACGCCAATGGAAACGGTGAACTGGATTGGTTTGTTTGCCAGTTGTCCGTCAGTGCGGATGCGGAAATCATAGCTTTCCACGTCGGCCCGGATGGCCTCGGCCTTGAGAATGGCTTTGTCCAGAGTCATGCCCTTCATGACGATGACCAGTTCTTCTCCCCCATACCGGGCCGTGAAACTTTGATACTGGATGGCGTGGGCGCAGATGATTCGGGCCAGGGCGTGCAGGAAATCGTCGCCTGCCTGGTGTCCGTAAGTGTCGTTGACTTTCTTGAAGTGGTCCACATCGATCATCATCAGGGACAGGGGTGCGTCCTTTTTTCGTTGACCCAGGACCGCGTCATTGATGAAGGCATCCAGCGCGCGCCGGTTGTGCAACTCGGTGAGCATTGGGTCGAAGTTGGCTGTGTGTTCCAGCATTCGGGCCTTGGCTTGCAGTTCTCTGGCTTCTTCCTTGAATTCCACGATCAGATCCTGAAACATGTCCCGGACCTTGGACACGATAAGCGACTGGTCCTTGCCTGATTTGATGACACCCACTGTCTGTTCTTTGAAAGCGTCCAGTTTACGGTTCTGGCGTTCGCAGTTGCCCTGCATGGAGTTGATGATTCCATGCATCTCGTTGAGGAGTTGGGTGGCTGAGCGTTTTTCCTGAGCCAGGGACTCCTCAAGTTCAAGTGCGCCAATGGTTTGCATGATATACATGTCGAGCATGGCTATGATGGTCTCAAACTGTTTGTCCGAGAAGTCTTTTTTGGCGAGCTCCCTGAATATTTCCTGCTGGATTTCTATTTTCTTTTTGTCGGAATAGATGGACAGCTTGGTGAGCAGATTGCGTACGAAAAGTACAATAGCCAACCAGTCCTGATCGTTGTCTATTCCAAAATTCTTGAGGATTGCGGACAATTCGCCCATGCTTTTGCGTGCGTTTTTTTGCGTCATATCGGTGTCCTGTTCAAGGCGTGTTCCGGTTTTGGAGGCAGAGCTTGTCAACCCAACTTCATCATAGGGAAAAATGTTCAAACCGGTAAAGGGAATAATTGCAATTGTGGCAGGAGGCGGGCGCGGGAAGCACGTGTGTTGGTGATTCGTTAAAGCATGTCCGCGCCGCTCAGGACTGCTACGAATCGTTTGAAGACATTCATGTCCACACCATCGCGCATGTCGTGACGGATGAGGGTCAGAGCCTCGTAGGGTTGCATGGCTTCGGCATATGGGCGCTCTGTTGTCAGGGCGTCATATATGTCCGACATGGAAATGATGCGGACAGGCATGGGGATGTTGTCGCCTTTGAGACCTGCCGGATAGCCTGTACCGTCCAGTTTTTCGTGGTGGAAGAGTATGCAGTTGATGGTGTTTTGCGTCATGGGCAGGTGGGCGCACATGGAGACTCCGTGTATGGGGTGCTCCTTGATTATTTCACGTTCGGCCCGGGTCAGGGAACCTCGTTTGTTGAGGATGCGCCGGGGAATCTTGGCCTTGCCCACATCGTGCAGCAGTGCGCCCAGACCGCATTCATAGATTTCGTTGTCGTCCATGTCGTATGTCTGGAATACGGCCACGGAGTAGATGAAGACGTGCATGCAATGAGTGTAGGTCTTGTAATCATGGGAAATGAACGGGGCAACGGCTGAAAGAGATGAGTCTGTTGCCAGAAATTTGATGGAATTCTTGACGATTTCCGAAATGCGGTCAAAGTGTCTGGCCCGGAGCGCGCTGGGCAACTTGCGCTCGAAGACATCCTGCATGACAACTGTGGAGGCTTCATAGAAGACCTCGGAGCGGACCTCGATGGGCAGGTTCTCATCCAGAAGAATACTGCCTAGATTGAGCTCGATGTATTTTTCGTATTGTGGCCGTTCGGAACCCTGGATGTAGACTTCCTTGATTCCGTTCTTGTGCAGAACCTGGCGATGCTTGAGGGTGAACTTGTGGCCCGATTTTGTGTACAGCACAAAGTCCCCTCCCTGCCAGAGGAAGACGGAAAAATCCCCCAAGGCTTCCGGGAAGAGCATAACCGGAGAGACGGGGAAGTAGGATACCGGTCGAGCGGCGCGAAGGTTTGTATCCATCTCTGCTGAAGTATAATAATAGTTCAACGAAGGCTAGTTAAAATCATGAGAAAGCCTAGAGGGATGAAATTATCCGGGCATTGTCAGTGGTTGCCGTCAAGCAGAAATTGTGTTGGCGAAGAGCCCCTTTCAATTTTTGCGGATGGACGATCTGGTTGCGGGAAAGAGTTTACGCAGATTTGGTTGTTGGAGCGGGCGGGCGCGATTTCAGCCTGTCCAGAATAATGCCCATGTCCGGGGGGATGATGTCCATGAAGATATGTTTTTCCTCTTCATAAACCGAGAAAGGAAGGCGAGGGTATCCCTTTTTCCACATGGGTTCGAATCGAACACTCGGATCATTCACCCAGAAGACGCCGAGTCCGAAATCGCTGTCAACGACGAACGAGTGTATGTCTGCATAGTTGTGATGAAGATCGTGCATGATTTTCCAGACATCGCCATTCCATGCGCCGGTTTTTATTTTTCGGGCACCTTCAGCCTCGGACGAAGGCAATAGATCGTGTGCCACGACATACCCACCCGGACGCAGACAATTCAGCGCATTGAGAACATCCTTGATGGACTGTTCGTAGAGGTGCAAGCCGTCCACAAAGATCACATCAAACTGTTCCTGGTTCTGCCTGAAAAAGGGATCGCTTTCGCAGGGATAGACTCGCACGCCCACAAGTCCGTTGCTCAGCGGCGGCTTCAGGCGATCAAGCAGGGGGGGCGGGTCGACTCCGGTTCGGCCAGGCACTTGAACCTGGCTGAGAACTTCACCTTCCCGAATTCCTATTTCAAGGTAGTCCGTTGCCCTGATGTGTGCGCAGATTGCGTTGATCAATTCGATTCTAGTCATGTCATTGTCATGCTACGTGTCAGAAAAGCAGAGTGCAATATTTTTATGGTAATGCAGCAGATGGCAAAAGGTGAAGGGGAATCGGGAAGACTGGTTATTGTCTGGTTTAGTCCTGATCCTTTGTCATGGGGAACAGGTGCGCCAGGACTCTTTCGATTTCTTCCATTTCAACGGGCTTGGCAATGTAGTCTGTCATGCCGCTTTTGATGAAGCCTTCACGGTCGCCAAGCATGGCGTGTGCGGTCATGGCGATGATCGGCGTGTGTGGGTCCATGGTGGAGCCTGCAGGGGCATTTCGTATCATGCGGGTTGCTTCGATGCCGTCCATGCCGGGCATTTGAATGTCCATGAATACGGCATCAAAGGAGTGTTTTTCAAGAAGCCTGAGGGCCTCTTCGCCTTCACAGGCCGTTTCTGCAAGGTGTCCGAGTTTGCCGAGCATCCGGGCGGCCATGAGCCTGTTGACGCGGTTGTCTTCGACAACGAGGAGTTTGAGTCCTGTTCTGGAGGCCATGTGCTGATCGTTGTCTTTCTGAGTATCTTCGATGTTTATTGGGTCGAATTGGAGATTCAGGGCGAGATGGACGATGGTGCCCATTCCCTTGTTGCTTTCGATGGACAGGGACCCACCCATGATACCTGCCAGTCTTTTCACGATGCCCAACCCCAGTCCCGTTCCTTGGTGTCGGCGTATGTAGGAACCATCGACCTGGGTAAAAGGTTCGAAAATGTGGTCGATCATTTCGTCCGGGATACCAATCCCCGAGTCTTCAACGCTGAACAGGATTCTGACTGTGCCGGTTTGCATGTCCTTGTTGATCAGGTGGACGGAAACAGAGATCCTGCCACTGTCGGTGAACTTGATGGCGTTGCCTACAAGGTTGAAGAGAATCTGTTTGAGTCGACTTTTGCCGCCCACGAGTTTGCAGGGAACCTCGGAGCCGATGTCGCTGACAAGAGTCAATCCCTTGTCCTGAGCCTGTCCCCTGAAAGAGGCCAGGACATCCTGCATGAATGTCGTGAGGGAAAACGGCTCGGTGACGATTTCCATTTTGCCCGCTTCGATCTTGGAGAAGTCCAGGATGTCGTTGATGATGGAGAGCAGGCTGCGGCCCGAGAAAAGAGCGGTGCTCACATAGTCGGCCTGTTCTTCAGTCAGGTCGGTTGTCTGGGCGAGTTGCAGCATCCCGAGTACGCCATTGAGTGGTGTTCTGATTTCGTGGCTCATGTTGGCCAGGAACTCGCTCTTGGATTGGTTGGCTGCTTCGGCCAGTTCCTTGGCCTTGAGTAAATCCTGTTCATTGGTCTTTCGCTCGATGGCCAGGGCTATCTGTTCGGACACGGAGACAAGAAGCCCCACATCCTTTGCCGAATATTGGTTGGAGTTCGTATAGGACTGTACAGCCATGACTCCCACGACCTCATTTCGTATCTTGAGTGGAACGCCCAGCCAGACTTCGGAACGTGTTCCGAGCATGGCCTCTTCACGGGTGTGCCTTTGTTTAAGGAAGGTCTTTCGGGTCAGATGCTCAGTGTTGTGGAGTCTGAGGTCGTTCAAGGTTGGAGAGTCGGGATCAGGAAGAGCCTTTTTGTTGACGAGCAGAGGTCTGCCGGATCGGATGACTTCGACGGCAAAGCTGGTGGTGGCTTGTTCGTCGATGTCGAGTATTGCGCCCTTCAAGTCGTCCATTTCATCTTCGAAATAGGAGAATTCAAGGTGTCTTCTGCTCTTGTCCAGAAGCGCGATGAAGAAGTTGGCGGCTTCGATATTGTCGTTGAGGGCCGTGTGTATGCGTCCGTATAGGTCGTCGAGATCCGAAGTTGTGCTGACGGCATTTGAGATTCGATAGAGCAGGCTGGCCACGGTTTCGTTATAATTGCGTTGGGTGACATCGACTATGGTCCAGATGATGCCTTGGTCGAGGTCGTTTTTATCCACTGCCTTGGCAAAGAGGTTGGCCCATATAAGGCCTCCGTCCGGGCGACGGAATTGATGCTCGGCATGGAATTCTCCTTCAATGGACAGTCCGTGCAGACAGCGTCGGCGAAAGCTTCGGTAGGCTTTGTCGGACTGAAAGAATTGTGATCCGTTGCTGCCAACCATTTTATTCTGGTCGTGGCCGAAGATTTCCGCACCTCGTTTGTTGATGCGCAGGATGGTGCCGCTCTTGAAAAGCCCGATGCCGATGAACGTGTTGCGCTGGATGGCTTCCGTCTCATCCAGAGCTTCCCGGAGTCTGTCTTCGGTCTGTTTCCGCGCGGTGAAGTCCATGAGCGACGCTATGGACTGGTTGCTGCCTGGCAACATATCCACCTTGAGGTGGATGTGGCGAATTTTTCCTGAACGGGTGATGAACTGGAATTCATAGGAAGTGGGTGCATTACTTTTTTTATTGAATCGTTCGCAATGGTATTGGTACATATGTGGAAGAGTGCTTTCGTCCACGAAATCGGTCCAGGACATGATCCCTTCAATTTCTTTCCGGCTGTATTCGGAGAGTTCGGCAAAGCGTTTGTTGGCTTTGGAGATGGTGGAATCGCTTTCAATTATGACTGAGGCTGTGCCGGTGGTCTCGAATATGGTGCGATAGAGTTGTTCGGTCTTTTTTCGTGCTTTTTCGGCATTTTTTCGTTTGGAGATGTCGCGCATGATGGCAACGTATCCATCGGATTGGCCCTCAAGCATGGGGTGGATGATGGAAATGGAGGTTTCTGTGGGAATGGGGGTGCCATTGCTTGCGGCGAACGTCCATTCGCCAATCCAGGCACCTGTCCCGGAAAGCGTTGGTCCTATCAATTGATTGAATTTTTCAAAATCCTCTGGAGATTGCTGTAGAATTTTAGTGTTTTGTCCGATTAGTGTCCCTTTGTTGAAGCCCAGTCTGGTAATGGCAGATGTGTTCATGTCCGTAATAATCAGATTGGCATCAAAGAGCAGAATGGGGTCAATGGAACTCTCGAAGATGGCCCGGAAATATTCGCGGCTTTCCAGCATTCGAGTCTGGGCCAGTGCCGATTCGGTAATGTCCTTGGACACAGTGGTGACGTGCGTTACCAGTCCTTCCGTGTCCATGTATGGATACATGAGAACTTCGTAGTATCGGTTATCCCTGTTGGGAAAGGAGAACCATGCCTTGTATCTGAGGGCTTTTCCGGTGAAGCATTCTTCAAGATGGGGGAGGATGTATCTTTCGAAAATCTCCTTGCTCCAGAGTTCCTCCACACTGTGTCCGACAATGGCCTCTTTTGATTTGTCATGGATGTCGAGGTAGGCGCGGTTGACGGCTTCGTAGATATATTCGCGGTTGATCAGGGTCATCAAATCCAGGGAGGCATTGGCGATGAATTCGAATTTGCGCAATGCTTCCTCAATGTCTTTCCTTGCCGTAATGTCCGAAAAAGAGATGAAGGCGACCTTGCGACCCTCGAGTTCCATGAGTACGGCGGACGCCTGGGTCCAGAAATGGGTTCCGTCGTGGCGAACCATTTCTATTTCCACGTTGTCCAGATGGCCGTTCTTCAGAACCTGATCGAGGAGGAGTTCGCGATCCTTTTGGTCAGCGTAGAATTCTTTTGTGGATAGACCCACGGTTTCAGCGGGATCAACGGCAAACTGGGCTGCACTGCTGAGGTTGGCAAAGATGGTTTTCCCGCTGTCAAGGTCCACGAGGAGTGTCGGCAGCGGTGAACTTTCAAGCAGGGTGCGGAATCGATCCTCGCTTTGCCTCAGCTTATACTCGGCGGCCTTTTGGCTGGTGATATCGGTAAGAATTCCCACGATTCCGGAAGGTTTGTTGTCCAGATCGGTGAATATGGCTTTTCGGACCAGAATGGTGCGTTCTTTGCCATCGAAAAGCGTGGTGCGTTCGTATTCCTGCAAGCCCCCCCGGTACAGAAGTTCGCGGTCTTTGTCACGGTAGAATGTTTCTTCGTCCTTGGGTGCGAAGTCCTCGATTTTCTGGCCTATGAATTTTTCTTTCGGGATGCCGGAAAAATCGACGAAGGCTTTGTTTGCACCAATATATACTCCGTCGAGGTCCTTGAAGAAGATTTGGTTGGGAACCGCATCTATGACGGTCTGGATGAAGGAAAGCTGGTTGTTAAGTGCCATTTCGGCGCGTTCGCGTTCGCGGGTCTCCATGTCGAGTCTCTGGCGTTGGGCCTTGAGGAAAGACGCGCGTTCAAGTGCCTTGGATATGGCCTTGTCCATTTCGGGCAGGACCGAGTCGTTCTTGATTACGAAATCCCAGGCACCTTTGCGAACAGTTTTGATGGCGTCTTCTATTTCACTGACTCCGGAAATGACGATGAATGGAATTTCCAGGGAACAATCCGTCAATTCGGCAAGCACATAATGGCCGTCCATTTCTGGCATGTACAGATCAAGAAGAACGGCATCCGGCTTTTCTTTCAAAAAAAGGTCGATGCCGGACCTGCCGTTTTCGGCCTCCAGCATTGTATATCCCTGTTTTTCAAGATGGTGCACCACCAACGTCCTGAATGTAGGATTGTCATCTATGATCAATACGCGGGGTTGACTCAAAGCTCATCCTCTTTTGTGATTGTGCCAGCTACGTACGATGTTTTCGATTTAAAATGAAGAGGGGTATAAATATAATCATAGGACGTCGGTAAAAGGGGTTGGTTGCTTGTATCCCACTCGTGAACCGGGTATACGTTCAGAATAATGCTTTTTTATCAGGAGAGAATTGATGAAATTTATTAGCCTCGTCGTGGCCATTGTCTTGATTTCTTTTGTCGGTTCGGTTGAAGCCCGTCAGAATCTGTTGTTTGTGGCAGATGTTGATTTTGCTCCGTATTCCATGATTACCGAAGGTAAACCAGCTGGTATTGATGTAGAAGTACTGTCCGAAGCGGCCAGGCGGGCAGGTTTGACCGTGGATATTGAGTTCAAATCATGGGATGAACTTGTGGAAATGATCAGGAAAGGGGACTGTGACGGTGCCGTTGGCCTGTTCAAGAATCCGGAACGGGAAAAGTATGCCATGTTCATGGATGCAACTCCTATTCACTTTAGCGATTACGTTCTCTTCACCAAGGTAGGGTCCAATTTTTCCTTTCGCACCTATGCGGACCTTCAGGGCAAGACCATTGGCAGGGTATCGGGGATCACTCTGGGAAGCGAGTTTGAAAATGCTCTTGCCAAAGGTACAATGCAAGTCAGGGAATATGCTGATCTTGCTTCGGCCATCAAGGGATTGTTGGTTAACGAAATCGACGCCTATGCAGGCAACATAGATGTGACGTATTATCGTTTGAAAAGTATGGGAATGACCAGCTCCATTATCTATTTGCCCAAGAAGATCGTGACAGATCTGCCAGCCTATCTCGTCATGTCCCGTGCTTCCAAGACCGAGGACAGGGATCGTGTCATGCAGGGACTGGAACGTGCCCTTGATCAGATGCGCAAGGATGGCACCTACAACAAGATTGCACGACGATATCTGTTCAGGTTTTAACGGCCTGGTGTGAGTCGACAGAATTGTCGACTGTCCTTTTTTGTGGATTGTGAACGGCCTGACAGAGTGCTTTTGTGAGTACTTGGAAACCCCGACTCTTGTCGGGGTTTTTATTTGGAGGACGGCAGGACTGGCAGGGTGAAAACGAATTTGCTGCCTCGATCTTGTGTGCTTTCCAGCCAGATGTGTCCGCCGTGACCATTGACGATGCTGCGGCAGATGGGGAGTCCCAGGCCGGTCCCCTTGGGGCGGTCGGCCAGGCTTTTATGTCCTTGGGTGAATTTTTCAAAGATGATGGCTTGCACTTCCTCGGGAATGCCGATTCCGGTGTCGGAAACGCTGATCCGCACATGGTTGTCCACCTGTCGAGCCCTGCACAAGATATTGCCTTCGTCAGTGAATTTTACGGCATTGGAGAAGAGGTTGATCATCACCTGGATCAACCGATCGAAATCGCCCAATACTTTAGGCAAATGTGGTTCTATATCCGCTTGCAGGACAAGGTTGGAATTTTCGAACAAGGCGGCTGTTGCTTCAATGGACCGGGTGATGAAGTCGTTGGGGCTGGTTGGTTTCATCTTGTATTCGACCTTGTCTGCTTCAAGCTTGGCGAGGTCGAGTACATCGTTGATGAGTTCGGTGAGGCGATCGCCTTCCGAAATGATGATGTCGATATTCTTTTTGATTCGGTTCATTTCCTTTTGCAGTTTTTTGTTTTCGGTGAGGTCCACTACCGGGAAGATCTTGGTGGTAAGTTTCTTGAGATTGATCTTGGCGAAACCTATGATCGAAGTGAGCGGGGTTCGCAATTCGTGGGATACGATGGATAGAAATTCCGACTTGGCCTGATTGGCCCGATCCAATTCCCTGGTGCGTTCACGGACCCTGATTTCCAGTTGGTCATGGCTTTTTATGAGTGCCTCTTCATTGCGTTTGCGTTCGGAGATGTCGCGAGCCACGATAACGGCCTGGCGTTTGCCCTGGTCTGTAACGATCCGGAGGGTCATTTCTACAGGCACAGAGTCACTTTTCGAGTCGTTGGGACAGCAGAATTCCGTTTCGAGACTCAGTGTGGCATTTTTTGGGCAGAACAGGTTCTCGGTGTAGCGGCTGACGTGTTCCGGCAGTATTTCCTTGAAATGCAAACCAATAATGTCCTTGGCCGGGCAGCCGATCATGACTTGTGTGGAGCCAGAGGCATCGATAATTATCCCGGTGTCAGCGTCCACGATCAGGATGGCATCGGACACGCGATCAAGCAGAGTTCGGAAGTGTTCCAGCTCATCAAGCCTGGCCTTCAGTTCCGGGTAATAGCTTTTGCTGATGGACCGTTTGCCCAGGCCGATGAGTTTTTCGCGTTCGTCGGTAGGATTGTTTATTGGGTCAGCACGCTTTTTCATAGATGGACAGGACCTCGCTTGCAGAGGGAAATTTGGGGTTTGTGAGCATGCAGGGATCGGCCAGCGCGTTCTTTACCAGTAACGGAAGGTCATCCATGGACATGCCCATTTTGCAGAGGTTATCCGTAACGCCTGCGGCCTGTTTCAGATTGCGGAAGGCCTCCAGGATGCCATCCTTGACTTCGTCAAGAGGTGCGTTTTTGGGAATGGATGCACCGAGTTCGTTGCCGAGTTGGCGATACTTGTCTGGCGTGGCGTCAAAATTGTAGTCTATTACATGATCAAGCAGTATAGCGTTGCATAATCCGTGCGGCAGGTCGAGCAGACCGCCCAGGCTGTGGGCCATGGCATGGACTGCTCCCAGAATGGCGTTTGAAAAAGCCAGGCCCGCATAGGTGGATGCGAGCATCATGCCTGTGCGAGCGGCTATGTCGTCGGGATGGTCCAGAGTCTGGAGGAAGTTTTTCTTGATCAGGCGCACGGCTTCGAGTGCATGCAGGTCAGTGATTGCCGAGGAAGCGTTGGAGACAAATGCTTCCGTGGCGTGGGTTAATGCATCAAGGCCGGTATGGGCGGTCAGTTCCTTGTTCATGGTTAAGGTCAACAGCGGATCGATGAGTGCCACATCCGGGATCATGGTTTTGGACACTATGGCGATTTTTACCTTTCGACCGGTGTCGTTGATGATGCAGAATTGGGATATGTCCGCAGCTGAGCCTGCGGTTGTCGGTATGCAAATGAGCGGTGGCCCGGGGTGTTCGATCCGGTCCACGCCTTCGAATTCCAGCACATGACGGTTGTTCGTGCAGACTACGCCGATGGCTTTTGCGCAGTCCATGGGGCTGCCTCCGCCGATGGCAACGATGGCATCGCATCCTTCCTTTCGGTATGTTTCGGCACCAGCCATGACTTCATGATCGCGTGGATTTGCCGTCACACCTGTATACAGGACACTGTCAACGCCCTCGGCTTTCAGGCTGTCGATGATTGTGGCCGGATAGCCGAGTTTGTCCAACGTCGGACCGGATACAACAAGTGTTTTTTTGATGGACAGATTGGCGGCATACTGGCCCGTCAACTTGGAGGCACCAGCACCAAAAACGAATTCAGGTGCAACAAATTTTCGCAGTTCTTCAATGTCGTATTTTGCCATGAAAAATTCCACACTAGGGTTTGAAGCGGGCGTGCACTTGTCATTGTGTTCTCAATACCCAAAGAAGAGAGGCAAGTAAAACCTCTTATAAATAATTATTGAGATCTTCAGAAATTCTTGTGTTCTTTCATGAGGGCCAGAAGAAGGTTGATTTCAGCCATGAGATATTCAAAGGAGCTTGTCGTGTCCTTCTTTTCGCGGCAGTCGGCTTCAAGTTTTGATGAGGCCAGTGCTGCAGAGTTGGCACCTATGGATGTGCAGATCGATTTGATGGTATGGGAAAGCGTGAGACCCGTTTCCTGGTCTTCGGAACCGATGGCCTGTTTGAGTTCCTCGGTCATGAGGATCATTTCATTGCGGGCAGTTGTCAGATATCCCGTGAAGACGGTTTTATCCACGCCGAGGTCCTTCATGGCCTGGCTTGGTGTCCAGATCGGGATTCCTGAATTTTTTTTCGATGATTTGTCTAACTCGGGAACCTTGGCTTCAGGCGTGTTGTCAATGGACGGCAGATCCTTTGCGGGCAAGGGGTTTGAGCCGACCAGTCTGTTGATGATGCTTGCCAGTTCATAGAAGTCAACGGGTTTGGATACGTAGTCGTTCATGCCTGCAACCAGGCTCTTGTCCCTGAACTCCTTGAGGGCGTGTGCCGTGACGCCGATAATGGGGATGGATGGATTGGGAATAGGCCCGCCCGGAGTGGCGGAGCGGATGGCCTTGGTTGTCGATATGCCGTCCAGTACGGGCATTTCGATGTCCATGAGAATGAGGTCGAAGTGTTCGCGTTTGAGGAGGTCCAATACCTCCAGCCCTGTCCCGGCAACGGTATAGGTATAGCCCATTTCATCAAGTCTGAGAGTCGTTACCATGACATTGACATAGTTGTCCTCGGCAATGAGCAGCCGAATTGGTCCGGCCGGAGCCTTGGGCAGGTCCGGGTTGCGTTCGGCCGGAATCGGGCAGAATACTCCTGGCTCGTACCATGCAGTGAAGGAGAAGATGCTGCCCTTGCCTACTTTGCTTTCCACGCAAATGTCTCCGCCCATGAGCGAGATGAGTTGTTTACAGATGGCAAGGCCCAGGCCTGTGCCGCCAAAGGCCCTGGTGGTTTGGGAAAAGCTTTGGAAGATGGCTTCCATGAATTCTTCGGGGATACCTATCCCGGTATCCTGTACTTCGAAGGAGACACCAAGGCTTCGCGGATCATCGGTGCGACTCTCGTCAGTCTTGGCCAGGGTGATTCGGATGGCTATCGATCCTCGGTGGGTGAACTTGATGGCATTGCCCACCAGGTTCATGAGCACTTGCCTTAGTGATAGCGGGTCTCCCTTGACGCATCCCGGGACATCGTCGGCAATGGAAAGGGTCACGTCCAGCCCTTTCTGGCGGGCCTGCATCTCAAGTCCCTTGATGGTGGTATGCACATGAAAAGGCAGATCAAAGTCAGTCCTGTCGAGTTCCAGCTTGCGAGCTTCTATCTTGGACAGGTCGAGAATGTCATTGATGATGTTCAGAAGGTGCTGGGCCGAATCCATGACGGTTTTCAGATAGTCACGCTGTGTGTCATTCAGATTGGTCTGCAAGGTGATGTCGGTCATGCCGACAATGGCGTTCATGGGTGTCCTGATTTCATGACTCATGGCTGCCAGAAATTCGCTTTTGGCACGGTTGGCAGCTTCGGCGTCCTCCCGGGCGCGCATCAGGTCTTCCTGGGCGCGTCGATATTCCGTAATGTCATCCCAGGCCCAGATGATGCCCTTGTTCAGGGTGTTCTGGTCCACGGCCTTGGCATACATTCGGCACCAGATTTCGGAGCCGTCATTGCCCCTGAAGGCTTGTTCGGTGTTGAACTCGCCATTGAGGGACAAGGCCTTGCGCGAAACCTGGATAAAATCCTCGACCGTGTCGTTGGAGTCGAGGAGGACGGAAATTTCGCTTCCTATGAGTTCTCCGGGGGAATATCCGAATATTTCGGCTCCCCGGCGGTTGATGGTCGCGAACACCCGGCCTTTGGACATGGCAATACCCATGAGGGAATTTTCCAGAATGGCTTCGAATTTTGAGAGAGACTGTCGGATTCGGTTTTCCGATTCCTTGCGTACAGTTATGTCGCGAACGTTGGCAAGGATGGCTTTTTGGCCGTGGAAGGTGATGCGGTTGAGGTAGACTTCGACATCAAATTCGCTGCCATCGTGAGGTCGTTTGGCTCGCCATTCGAAATACTGGGGTTCACCGTTGTTGGCAGCGCGCCACATGGCGGAGAGCCGGTAGAGGGAGTTGTCGCGGCTGGAAATGTCCCGAGCAATGGAAAGGCCGTCGATATCGCTTTTGACAAGGCCGTACATCTTGAGCATGCGTTCATTCACTTCCAGAAGTCGTCCACTTACGTTGTGGATGATAATGGCATCGTGGGAAGAGTCGAACACGGTTCGCAAGGCTTCTTCAGATTCCTTCATTTCACTGGTGCGTTCACGTACACGGGCTTCCAGGGACTGGTGGGCGCGCCTCAGTTCCTTTTCTGTCTGCTTTCGGCGTGTGGTGTTTGCTATCAGGAACAGGATGATGATCATCTGGATAGAGGTGAAGCCGGTGCCAAGCCAGATAAGTCCCATGTGTTCGGTGTAGAAGGATTGTGGACGGTTGATGATCGTACTGTTTTCGGGCAGATCTTCCAGGCTGACGTTGTATTTCTTGATCTGCTTGTAATCGAACATGGGTCTGGAGGTGGAATCTCGGAGGACCGGAATGTCTCTGGGGTGGCGTCCGGCCAGCACGTGCAGGGCTATCTGGGCCATTGCCTGGCCCTGGCTGTAGCCGCTTGAGAGCATCCCGCCCATGATGCCGTGGCCGAGGTCGAAGTCAAGGAGTCCGTACACGGGTACTTTGGCGTGGGAAGCGATGGTTTCCAACGCTTCGGTTGTGTCATGAAATCGGCCGTGTCTGTCGCGGTAGTAAATGCCGTAAAGGATCAGGGCATTGTGGGGCAGTGCCTCCACCTCGGCAAGAAGTCCTGTCATGTCCATGTTGCCGGAGAAACGGACGTGTACGCCTTGCGCAAAATTATTAAGCTCCTGCCTGATGGTGTTGGCAATGGCCTGGCCGGAAGGAGTGTGGTCGTTGATGATATAGATGGTCGTGGTTTTGGGATGCAGTTTGAGAGCCCACCAGAGGGTTCCTTTGGCATCCATGTTTTCGGTTATACCGGTGAACAGCGGGTGGTCGGTGATCAGTTCGTCCCGGTAGAAGTTGATGCCGCAGAAGACCACCGGCACATTGGGAAAGAGCTCGGAGTGGTAGCGGCGCATGAACTCCAGGGCGTTGTTGTCCGTGACCATTATCAGGTCGAGCTGAATGTTTTTGTATTTGTGTTCGAACACGTTTCGAAGTTGCTGCACATAGTGTTCGTTGAATTCCACACGCTTGGTGTCCATGTTTTCCACGTGCAGGAGGATGCCTGTCTCCCTGGGGCGTAGCACTTCATTCAAGCCGCGGAATATTTCTTCGTTCCAGTTGAGATTCTGATGATAGGAGTTGAGAAGCAGAATTTGTTTTTTTTGGACAAGCTGGGCCTCTGAAGGCGCACTCAGCCCGACCAGCAGAAAAGCTGAGATCAGGCAAAGGAAGAACATCTGGCGGCTCAAATAGTTTTTCATGACAGCACCGGGTTGAATAGAGATTCACCATCCCTATCAAAACACAGGGTATTAATAAAGGAAGCTTTCAAGCTCATGGCTTGGGCTGCGAAATGCGTAAAACGGGTTGAGATTCAAGTCCCTTGGTCAATTCCTTGGTGGGCAGGTGTGGGTGGAACGGGACAGACAAGTAATAACGACAACTAAATTCATTATAATACTCCGTAATGTGCGCCGCAGATAAAGTTTGTCAAAATTATGCATGTTTCTTCGCTTTTTGACTCAAGTCATACTGCTTTGGCGCGGATTCCCATAGATGTTGTTTCACCAAATGGAAAAATCACCAAAATATCAAGGAGTGAATCTATGTTTTGTTATCAGTGTGAACAAGCTGCCAAGGGCGGCTGCACAAAAATCGGCGTCTGTGGAAAGAGTGACAACACCGCGACTCTTCAGGATCTTCTTCTTTATCTTACCAAGGGACTTTCACAGGTCGCCATTGGTGCTCGTGCGGCTGGCATTGAAGATGCTGATGTGAACCTCTTTGTGGTTAAGGCTGTTTTCTCCACCTTGACCAATGTCAATTTCGACGATGCCCGTTTTGTCGAGCTTATTAATCAGTGTGTTGCCCTGCGTGAAGCTCTTAAGGCCAGAATCAGCGATGTTTCTTTTGATGGCCCGGCAGTGCTCGAAGCCGCGTCCGGTCTTGAAAGTCTGGTCGCCCAAGGTAAACAGTACGGCGTTGAGAACGACCCGGAAACCAACGAGGATCTCAAGTCTCTCAAGCAGACAGTGATTTATGGTCTCAAGGGGGTTGCCGCCTATGCCGATCACGCTGCAATTCTCGGCCACGAAGACAATGCTTTGTATGCCGGAATCCAGGATCTGCTCGTGGCCACACTATCCACTGACCTGACTCTCGAACAATGCGTCGAAGCTGCCTTGGAGTGCGGACGAGTCAATATTCGCGCCATGGAATTGCTGGATGCAGCCAATACCTCCACTTATGGTCACCCCGAACCGACCGAAGTCAAACTCGGTGCCACGGCAGGCAAGGCCATTCTTGTCTCCGGTCACGATTTGAAAGACCTGCACACCCTGCTCAAGCAGACCGAAGGCAAGGGAATCAATATCTACACTCACGGTGAAATGCTGCCTTGTCTTGCATACCCCGAACTGAAGAAATACCCGCATCTGGTAGGTCACTATGGTACTGCCTGGCAGAATCAGCAGAAGGAATTCGCAGAGTTTCCAGGTTCGATCCTGATGACCACCAACTGTATCCAGAAGCCCAAGGGCTACATGGATGCCATCTTCACCACCGGCCTGGTTGGTTGGCCTGGAGCGGTCCACGTTGGCAATGAAGACTTTACCCCGGTCATCGAGAAAGCCTTGTCCATGGATGGTTTTGCTGCAGACACTGACAAGGGTACTGTCATGACCGGTTTTGCCCGCAACGCGGTCATGTCAGTTGCCGGTACGGTCATTGACGCGGTCAAGTCCGGTGCTATCAGGCACTTCTTCCTCGTCGGCGGTTGCGATGGTGCAAAGCCTGGTCGCAATTATTACACCGAATTTGTCGAAAAGACTCCCAAAGATACCATTATTCTGACTCTGGCCTGCGGCAAGTTCCGCTTCTTTGACAAGAAGCTCGGCGATATCGGTGGCATACCGCGTCTGCTTGATGTTGGTCAGTGCAATGATGCCTATTCTGCGGTCAAGATTGCCATGGCATTGGCCGAGGCCTTTGATTGTACTGTCAACGAGCTTCCTCTGTCCCTGGTTTTGTCCTGGTATGAACAGAAGGCCGTTGCCATCCTGCTTTCCTTGTTGGCCCTCGGCATCAAGAACATCAAGCTCGGACCGACACTTCCGGCGTTCATCACGCCCAATGTGTTGAACTACCTTGTTGAGAACTACAATATTGCACCTATTACCACTCCAGATGCCGACCTCAAGGAAATTCTTGGTTAACGGCCCCGTTGATTTTGTCAGTACTTTGCGCCCGGTTCGGCATTTGCCGGACCGGTTTTTTTTTGCCAGTGGATTATTTTTCTGATTTTACAGGTTATCAAGACGGGCACGATTCTTGGATTTGAAGCATACATCAGGCTGTGCAGGATTCTGCGTGCAGGCAAGGGGTGTGCCGTCGTTCGGATGGTGTTATTGAATATGGACAGCCATATTTTTTTGGTCTGAGTGCCAGGGTATATTGATTTTTCAATGATAGTGGGCCATACCCAAAAGATAATATCAGAGGGAGCTATCATGGGTGACGAGCAATTTTTGAGTCAGGACAGTGCGGTGCTGACTATTCTCAAGACCAGCGAAGAGGTGAATCAACTCAAGGATGTGGACACCATCCTTGACAAGATTCTCTATGAATCCCGCAAATTTGCCAATGCTGACGCCGGTTCCATATTTCTGGTTGAAAAGGATCGTCTGATTTTCAGCTACGTCCAGAACGATACGTTGTTCAAGAAGGAAACCGCCAACGCGGCCCTGTATCAGAATTTCGGGATTCCCATCAACGAGCAATCCATTGTGGGATATGTTGCCAAGACCCGCCAAAGTCTGGTTATTGATGATGCCTATGAATTGGACCCGATCCTGCCATTTTCCTTTAATAAGTCCTTTGATGAGAAATCCGGCTTTCGCACTACGAGCATGCTGACGATCCCGCTCATAGCCCAGGAGAGTCGGCTGGTGGGAGTCATGCAACTCATCAATGCCAAGAATGATATGGGAAAGGTGGGGCCTTTTTCCAGTGAAGCCAAGATATACATTCCGCTTTTCTGTAATAATGCTTCAGTGGCCATCGAGCGCGGCATCATGAACCGCGAGCTTATCTTGCGCATGATGCAGATGGCCGAATTGCGTGATCCCACGGAAACCGGGGCGCACGTTCAGCGTGTTGGGGCCTATTGTGCCGAAATCTATGGGACATGGGCATCTCGTCGTGGACATTCAGCCAAGGAGATCAAGCGGGCAAGGGACAATCTGCGACTGGCGGCCATGATGCATGATGTGGGAAAGGTCGGTATTTCCGACTCCATTCTCAAGAAACCTGCCAAACTCACGGATGAAGAATTCGATGCCATGAAATGGCATACGGTCTACGGTGCCAGACTTTTCAAGAATGAGACCTCGGAATTGGATCGCATGAGCAGGGAGATAGCTTTGTGTCATCACGAGAAATGGCAAGGGCGGGGGTATCCGGGTGTTGTCACACCGGATGTCTGGTCTGACGATGCCAAATTGGGTGAGCCCATAAATGGTGAGGATATCCCGTTGGCGGCCAGGATTTGTGCGGTGGCCGATGTCTATGATGCATTGGCTTCACCCCGGTCCTACAAGGACCCGTTCCCGGACGAAAAGTGTCTCGGGATTCTCGAAAGTGATGCCGGAACGCATTTTGACCCGGAAATAGTGGAAGTTTTTGTTGAGATATTTGATGTCATCAAGGCTATTCGGGACAAGTATGTAGAAGCGACAAAAAAATAGCCGGAGTGACTTCATGAAAGCCGAAAAATTATACGACTTTGTTGATCCCGCTGATGCCGAGTGCGTGCGCCGTGAAGTTGAGATTTCCATGAAGGATTATTTCCCCGAGTATGATGGAGAAATTTTCAATCATGCCTTTGAAGATGTGGAAAAACTGTTTTTCGGTTTCTATTCGGGATATCAGGCCAGCAATACCAAATATCACGATTTTGAGCACACGTGTTCAGTCGTTCTTGCCATGGTGAGGCTTATATACGGGGCTATGGCGGAGGGCGTTGTTTTTACTGAGGAAGAGTGCCGGAAGGGGCTTTTGGCCTCACTGTTTCACGACGTGGGATTGATTCAGACGACTGATGACACCCAGGGCACAGGAGCCAAATACACGGTCGGGCATGAAGAGCGGTCCATTCAGTTCATGCGTTGCAATCTTGATGGGATCTTGTGCGAGGATGACATAGAGGACATAGCTGACTGTATTCGATGCACGATTCTTGCCATGTCCCCGCGCAAGGTGGTGTTTTGTACCGAGAACATGCAGGCAATGGGAAATTTTCTTGGCAGCGCGGACCTGTTGGCCCAGATTGCTGATCGTTATTATCTTGAAAAATTGCTCCTGCTTTTTGAGGAATTCGAGGAGGCCAAGCTGCCGGGGAATGGCACGGCTCTGGATCTGTTGATGAAGACACGGTCCTTTTACAAGGATGTGGCCCGCAAGCGCATGGACAATGACCTGGGCAAGGCGGATCGCTATATGGAGCCTTACTTTAAGGCTCGTTGGAGTGTGGGTCGGGACTTGTATGCCGAGGCCATAGAGCGCAACCTTAATTATCTGGATGAAATTCTGGCAGGGTGCAAAGGCGACCTGGATTGTTTTCTTTTGGGGCTCAGAAGGGGTGACTTGTCCGTGGATATTCTCAGTTAGATTCGAACTGTTTTAATCGGTACTTTCTTTATTCTCTTAATCCCTTATAAATTTCGAGTGTAGGCGTAAATTGTTGGAACCTGCTTGTTTCCATCTTGGAATAGCGTATGGTTGTATCATGTTAGAAAATGCATCACTCTATGAAGCCATATTTGTTGCGCGCCAACCAGTATTTCATGCTGACGAGACAGTCTGGGGATACGAGTTGCTTTTCCGTTCTGGTGAAGAAAACGTGGCGAATATCATTGATGATGTTCAGGCCACGTCCTCTGTCATTGTCGATGGTTTGACCATGGCTCTGGTGGGAATGAGTGACAAGGCCAAAGTGTTGATCAATTTTCCGGAGAAGATGCTTGTTGAGGATGCCGGGTTCGCCTTGCCCAAGGAGACCTGCATTATTGAAGTTTTGGAAAATGTCAGCCCCAGCAAGAAGGTTTTGTCTGCAATCAGAAGACTTAAGGATGCAGGGTATGCCATTGCGGTGGACGATTATTTTGGTCAGCCTCAACTCAAGCCTTTTCTTGATTTGGCTGACATTATAAAGATTGATATATTGGAACTTGGTTCGGATCCCGAACGTATAGCTGGAGCGGTCAAGTCCATCCCGGACAATGGTTCCAAGCTGCTGGGCGAAAAAGTCGAGGACAATCGCACTTTTGGCATTCTGAAGGACATGGGCTTTTCTCTGTTTCAGGGATTTTTTTTTAGTAAACCTGAAATCATACCCGGCAAAAAACTGACAACAAACGAGATGACCAAGCTTCAACTCCTTTCCGAGTTGGCTAAATTGGATTTCGAACCCAAGCGATTGGCTGAAATTCTTCAATCTGATCCCAATCTGGCCTATAGACTGTTCCGGTACATCAATTCCGTTGGTTTCGGATTGCAGGAAAAGGTGACGTCACTGAAGCGTGCCATTGACATGATGGGCATGGTTCAGGCCAAGCAATGGCTGCGCACTGTGATCATGGCTGATCTCAACCCGGCTCCCAAGGCTGGCGAGTTGGCTTACATGTCCGTGCATCGGGCCAAGTTTCTCGAGTCGATTTGCATGCAGTCGAACTTGAAGCAGTGCGCGCCGGAAACATTGTTTATCACAGGCCTGTTCTCGCTCCTTGATGCGATGCTTGGTGTTGATATGGATACGATTCTCTGCACACTTCCTCTTGATGATTCCGTTATTCAGGCCCTGACTGGTGAGGGACGGGTACATGATCTGCTTGCGCTCGCCAACAGCTATGAGCACGGGTATTGGGCGGATACTACGCGTCGTCTGAAATCCCTGGATTTGGATACAGTCAAGGCTGACCTTCTTTATGCCCAATCCCGTAACTGGGCTCAGAAGATGCTTGGTTTTTCCAAGACTGAAGGGCCGTAGTGGGCGTGGGAAGGTAGCGGTTTGCCGAGATCGGGAGAGTTTTCTTGCGAGTCTGTTGCTTATTTTTTTTGTTCTCTCATCGAATATCTCCAGACATTTTGCTGAAGGTCTGGATTTTTTCTTGGTTTTTTCTTGAGAATATGTTGGTTTCGGGCTGTGAAAAAGGCTAGCTATAGCACAAGGAGCTGGAAATGATGGATAAGGCGGCAGGTTTGCCCATTGGCATGTTCGACTCTGGCGTGGGTGGATTGACGGTTCTCAAGGCTGTGCGTGAGCAGATGCCTTGTGAAGATGTTGTCTATCTTGGAGATACTGCACGGTTGCCGTATGGTACCAAATCACCGCAGACCGTTTCCCGATATGCCGTTCAATGCGCCGCAGAGTTGGTTGGTCGCAACATAAAGTTGCTCGTGGTGGCCTGTAACACCGCTTCTGCCATGGCACTTGATGCCTTGCGTGAAATATATTCCGATATTCCGGTTGTCGGCGTGGTCGAACCCGGTGCACAGGCAGCCTGTGTAGCCACGCGCAATCGTTCCATTGCGGTCATTGGCACGGAATCAACCATTGCTGGCGGGGCTTATCAGCGCGCCATTCACTCCATTGACCCCGGCACCCGCATAGTGGGCCATTCCTGTCCGCTCTTTGTGGCCCTGGCCGAAGAAGGGTGGACTGACGGGCCTATTCCCGAAGCTGTTGCCAAACGATATCTCGATCCGGTTTTTAGTCCGTTTTCCCTGGCTGAACAGTCTGTTATCCCAGATACTCTGGTCCTCGGATGTACACATTTCCCCTTGCTTGCCTCGGCTATTCAAAAGGCTGTTGATCCTGCCACTGTCATTGTGGATTCGGCTGCCACGACAGCCGCGATAGTGCATGGGGAACTCGTCCGGTTGGGCCTTGGAAGGACTGGAGGAGGTTGCGGGAAAACCCTTTATCTCACCACGGATGATGTGGCTCGCTTTGCACGCACTGGAACGAGATTCCTAGGTAACCCCATATCCGAACGGGAAGTGGAGCTGGTTGATCTGTAATTACGGTTTTTTATTTCCTTCCGTTCCCTTTTCAAGCCTCCTTCCTTCCCTTTCCTCAGCTCATGAGCTATTCCTACTCGCAGTAGAGTTCCATCTCGTTAATCAATGAACCGCAACAAGGAGTTTCCCTTGAAACGCACCTTATCAGCCCTTGCCAGGAACGAGCCTGGCGTTTTGGCGAAAATGGCTTCCGAGTTTGGTAAATGCAAGGCGAACATTCTGTCTCTGGCAGCAGGGGAAACGGAAAATCCGGAAGTATCTCGTATAGTGCTTTGCCTCGAAGGAGATGGAAAGGCCATGGATGAGGCTGAGAAATATTTGAAAAACCTCAGTGGTATCATTCAGATAGATGACCTTTCGCGCAAGGATTTCGTGGACCGGGAGCTTGTCATGATCAAGGTTGCCATGAATCGAGAGCAAACAGGGCAGTTGATGCAGATATTTGAAGTTTTTCGAGCCAATGTCGTGGGTATGGGCCAGGAAACCATCACGATTGAACTGGCTGGTGATCAGGAAAGGCTGGACGGGCTGATTCAGATGCTGATTCCCTATGGCATAAAGTCCATGTGTCGCTCTGGCATGATCGCGCTTAAGCGCGGGGATGAATAAGTCCGTGGTGCAAGATGCACCCCTAATCAGCCTGGATGGGTTGGTGCAGGCTGCCCTGTCCCATAATGAGGGCGGTGTCATGCCCAAGGTGGCCATTGCCCGGTCTGCCGAGGGTTTTGTGCTCAGGGCGGGAGTCGAGGCGTATGAGCGTGGCGTGGCCGAACCTGTGCTCATTGGTGATATCGGAGAGACGCAACGCATAGCGGATGAACTGGGGCTGGATATTTCTCCATTCCGGCAGGTGAATATGCCTGGCGACGAATTGGCCGTGTTCGAGGCTGTGCGCCTGTTTCGGGAAGGCGAAGCTCAATTGATCATGAAGGGGCTGGTGTCTACAGCGGCCCTTCTCAAGGCCGTGTTGAACAAGGAAACCGGTGTTCCCCACCCTTCGCGAATATTGAGCCATGTGTCTGTTTTCGAATCTCCGATTGACGGGCGGCTGATGATCATGACCGATCCTGGTGTGAATATTATGCCGTCTCTGCAACGTAAGGTGGACATTCTCAAGAATGCCCTTGAAGTCGCCAGAATGATTGGGATGGTGCAACCCAAGGTCGCTGTTCTTGCGGCCACGGAGAAGATTAATTATCCCGCAATGCCAGCAACCTTGGACGGAGATATACTGACCAAGATGGCCGGGCAGGGCGAATTCGGTGATGCCTTGGTACTTGGACCTCTTTCTCTTGATCTTGCCGTTTCGAGAGATGCTGCCGCGTGCAAGCAATTTGATAATCCGGTTGCCGGGTGTGCCGATATTCTGCTCACTCCCAACATTGAGGCAGGCAATATCCTGTACAAGGCCTTGTCAACGTTTTCTGGTTGCATCATGGCGGCTGTGGTCGTGGGCAGCCGCGTACCCGTGGTGGTTCCGTCTCGTGGAGATTCGGATGCGAGCAAGTTCTACTCCATTGCTTTGGCCAGCCTGTTGGCCCAAAGGAGCCTGTCTTGAATATTTTTGTCATCAATACCGGTTCCACTTCCACCAAGTTGGCCTATTTTCAGGATGGAAAGGTTGTGGCCTTGCGGGAACACCAACATCCCAGAGAAGAACTGGCCCGTCTGGGGCGGGTGATTAACCAAATTGATTTTCGCATGGCAGTCATTCGAGATGCCATCGGAAAATCCGGCATTGATGTGAGTTCCATGGATGCCGTGGCCGGGCGCGGTGGTTTGTTGCATCCGTTGGACGGCGGTGTTTACGAAGTGTCTTACGATATGCTTAACGATCTGCATACAGCAAGATATGGCGAGCATGCATGTAACCTTGGAGCGGTACTGGCCCACGAATTGGCTCAGGAATGGTCGGTACCGGCTTTTATTGTTGACCCGGTTGTCACGGACGAGTTGGAGGATGTGGCTAGGCTTACAGGGGTGCCCGGTATAGAGCGGCGCAGCCTTTTTCATGCCCTGAATCAACGGGGGGCGGCGAGGACAGTGGCGGCCCGTTTGGGCGTGGAGTATGAGGAGAGCAATTTTATTGTCTGTCATATGGGCGGCGGCATTTCCATTGGAGCACACAGGTTGGGTCGGGTGGTGGATGTGACCAACGCTCTGGACGGAGAGGGTCCGTTCTCACCTGAGCGCACAGGAGGTTTGCCCGTTATTCCGGTGTTGGAGATGATCAGTCGCGGTGAAACCACCCCGGAGCAATTGAAAAACGTCATTCTTCGCGGAGGGGGATTGTTTGCCCACATGGGGTCCAAC
Source organism: Pseudodesulfovibrio sp. (assembly GCA_016342345.1). Taxonomy (GTDB): domain Bacteria; phylum Desulfobacterota; class Desulfovibrionia; order Desulfovibrionales; family Desulfovibrionaceae; genus Pseudodesulfovibrio. The sequence goes on from JAEINO010000004.1 coordinate 124,099, forward strand.
GATTTGCGCGAGACTGTGGCACGGATGGAGTCTGGGCAGGACAGGGCCAGACTTGTATTTGAAGCATTGGCATACAACATAGCCAAGCATATTGCGTCCATGGTCCCTGCCCTGGTTGATGAGAACGGTGTGTTTGCCGTTGCTGCGGTGGTGTTGACGGGTGGCATGGCTCAAAGTCCTGTTTTGATTGACGAGATTACGCGCTTGATTCGATACGTAGGGCCAGTGGAAGTGGTTGTCGGTGAAGAGGAAATGATTGCCTTGGCGCATGGGGCCGAGCGCGTCCTGAATGGCGTTGAAAGTGCTCACCACTATCATGCCATTCGTAAGAGCCCTTGATGATCAAGTGGTTTCGGAGCTTTGTGTCGGAACAAATGGACCGGTGGTAGTGGTTGGAATATATTAGTATTGAGATTTCAATGAATAGCAGATATGTCTATAAAATAGAAGAAAGTGGACTATTACGTGGTTGCTGGCGGAAAGCCTAGCCAAAGGAAATCTTGGATGGGATCATTGTTTTCTAGTTCAATATCTCTCAGAAAAAGTGTCAGGATCTCGGATGACGAGTTTCTGCTCCTGCGCGATTTCATTTATGAGAAAAGTGGTATTTTTGTTGATGTTAAACGAAAATATCTTTTTGAGAGCCGTTTTTCCAAACATCTTGGGGAATTGGGGCTTTCCAGTTTTTCTGATTATATCAAGTATTTGAAGTTCGACGTGAAAAAAGCTGAAGAGTTGCCACGGCTTTTTGAGTTGGTGACCACCAATGAGACCAGTTTTTGCCGGGACTTGAGACAGCTTGATGTTTTCAAAGTCAACGTGCTCGATGAAATACTTAATGAGCAGCGCAAGGCAGGCAAACTGGAACTCAATATCTGGTCCGCAGGTTGCTCTTCCGGGGAAGAACCGTACACGCTTGCCATCTTGCTTCACGAATCGCTCAAGCGGGAACTTCCCCTTTGGAAGATCAAGATCACTGCCGTGGATTTATCCAGGACCATGATCGAGCAGGCACAAAAAGGTGTTTACGGAGAATACGCCTTTAAGACGACCTCTGACGACATCAGAAAGAAGTATTTCACCAAGGAGTCTGAGGGCTGGAAGGTCAAACCGGAGGTCCAGAAGCTTGTTCATTTTCAGCAAATGAATCTGAATGATTCCCAGTCCTTGAAGAAGGTGGCTCGTTCACATATTGTTTTTTGCCGGAACGTGGTCATCTATTTTGACGAGGCCATGAAAAAGAAGGTTGTCGGCTCCTTTTACGACAATTTGTTGCCCGGTGGGTATTTGATGCTTGGACATTCGGAGACGCTGCACAAGATATCTCAAGCGTTCAAGCCTCTCTATCATCCCGGGTCGATCGCGTACAAGAAGCAAGGCTAGAGCTAGGTCCCTAACCCCCACTGGAGGGAAGCGTTTTGGGTATCAAGTGTTTTGAAGAACTGACGGCGGGCATGATTCTGGCTTCTGATTTGAAAGCCAGCGATGGCAGGCTGCTTTTCAAGGCGGGCACGGAAATAGAGGCGCGGCATATCGAGCTTCTCAAGCGTGTTGGCGTTGCAGAGGTAGATGTCGAGGCTGGCGCATGCGAATTGAGCGATGGCATGCTTCTGGAGATTGAAGACTATGTTCGTGATTTTTTCCTGTATGTAAACCCGGACTCTGAGCCGGTTGTCGAGATGTTCCGTATTTCCCTTGCCCTTACCGGTGATGCCGTGGCTCGGGGATGGTGCTTGCCCGACATAATCCAACGTCGTGCTTCCAACGTCGAGCACATGGAAGATCTATTTCTCAAGGGTATGGGATCGCCGGAAACTATCGTTATGCATGAAGCCGAGCTGGCCAGTTTCCCGGATATTTATTTCCGTATCAAGGAAGTGCTTGAGGACGACAGTGCATCTGCCACACGTATAGCCAAAGTCGTCAGCACGGACATGAGCCTGGCCGCCAAGCTCATCAAACTGGTCAACAGTCCTCTGTATGGTTTTCCGCAAACCATCGATTCCATCAGTCGAGCCGTGGCCCTGATCGGAGCCAAGGAATTGTCAACGTTGGCACTTGGTATTTCGGCCATAAATTATTTCAAGGATATTCCACCGGAACTTGTGGACATGAAGAAGTTCTGGCGACACTCCATCACCTGTGGGCTTCTTGCAAAGATTCTGGCAACCACCCAGACAGGTCTGTCTCCCGAGCGTTTTTTCATTGCGGGACTCCTGCACGATGTCGGCCGACTGATAATGTTCAAGAAGCTTCCGTATGCCTCCACTGAGGCCATGCTCTTTGCCAGGGAAAACTCAATCCCATTGGTCGAGGCCGAACGGTCCACCATGGATTTTTGCCATACAGATATCAGCAGGCCGCTTCTTGAGGCGTGGAAATTCCCGGAAGGGCTGTCCAACATGATTAATTTTCATCATAATCCCATGGAGTTTCCCAATCCTCTTGAGCCAGCCATTATCCATTTGGCCGATAACCTGACCAATGCGATGGAGATAGCTCAGGGTGGCATGTATGTTCTTCCCGGCGTGGATGAACAGGCTTGGGAAATTCTGGGAATCCAGGCTGATCCTGTCCTGCGCGATGCTGTAGAGCAATGTCAGGAACAGATTGATACCATTCTGGGTGCTTTCTTCTAGGGAAGCACTGCATAATTGCCTTCTGGCTTCGTTGCTGCAAAAAAATCAAACCCTAGCGTGCAGGAAGCACTCGTCAGCCTTGACTTTTTTGCGTGCCTTGCCAGCGAACAATTCTACAGCACTTCCTGAAGATTGAATTAATCAGTACTTCCCTAGCAGACTGTTGCAAAAGGCCCTATTGCACTTTTGAGCTTTCGGTTTTTTTGAAAAGGCTGCCAGATTGACTTTGTCAAAATTCCAAGGCCGATGCGTACAGGGTACGCATCGGCCTTGGCTTGTCAGAACAGTAAGTTGGTTGTCGGGGGTGGGCTAGCGAGCTTGTCCCTCGACTATGAGGTTGGGAAGTTCGTCGGTGTCGTCGTGCTTTACAGGGAAATGCTCGACAATCAGCTCTCCGCAGCGTTTGACGCCCTGGCAGAGAGCTTCTCCTGCGCGACCTGCGCGGATGCCTTCAGTGATCATATCCACCACTTCGTTCCAGACTTCAGGATCGACCTTGTCGTTGATGCCCTTGTCAGCCAGTACCTGAACGCTTCGTTCGAAAACCGAGACATAGATGATGACGCCGGTCAGGTCACGGGTGCGGTGCAGTCCGTTGAGATAAAACGCCGTAAAGGCTGCTTCCTCGACTTCCTCTTTCATTTCCCGTTTGCTGATAAATGGTTTTTTCAGGGCAGGGATGGCAGTCAGGAGACGGGAGAAGACAACATACGTGACCAGAAATAGCCCCAGAAAGACCCACATGTCTTCTTGGCCCAGCAGCATGGCTATTCCCGTGGAGAGCAGGATACCGAGAGTTAATCCGCCGAGATGGGCGGCTTGTGGGTAGTCGTAGCTTATGGATGCGAGAACAGGTACTATTTCGCCGGAGGTGCTTTTTTCCACGTCCTTGACGCACTGGATGAGTGTGTCTTGTTCTTCCTGAGAGAGGAAGTTCTGTGCGAGATTATTCATGATGAGTCCTTGTTGTTACCAGCCGCCGGAGGCTCCGCCGCCGCCGAAACCACCACCGCCGAAGCCGCCGAAACCACCTCCGCCACCGCCACCAAAACCGCCTCCGCCGCCACGGCTGCCGCCGAGCATGCTGAGCAGGAGCAGGGTGCTGGCTGTGGAGCCAACGCCTGAACGAGTGGTCGTGGTGCCATCCTCTGCGAGTTGTCCGGACCGTCTGCGTTTGCCAAACATTTCAGTGAAGAACATGAACAGAGCCATGGGGATGATGATCAGGGAAAGCACCCCGCGTTTGCTTCTTCGCTGTTTTGACGGAGCTGCCACGTATTCTCCCCGGACCGCTCCGGTGATAGCTGTCACACCATCGCTGAAGCCTCCGTCGAAGTCGCCCGCCTTGAAGCGCGGGCCGATGACATTGGTGATGATCTGGCCCGACAGCACATCGGTGAGTACGCCTTCCAGGCCATAGCCGACTTCAATGCGGAGTATGCGGTCTTCTTTGCTTGCCAGCAGGATGACGCCGTTGTCAGTGCCTTTCTGTCCAGCTTTCCACGCTTCGGCCACCCGGATTGAGAAGTCCTCAAGAGAGTCGCCCTCAAGAGAGGGTATGGTCAGTATCGCCACTTGGGTGGAATCCGTGCGTTCCAGTTCTGCCAGTTGGGATTCCAGTGCCTGACGGGTGGCCGGGGACATCATGTTTCCCAGATCGTTGACCCGTCCCTTGTAGGGCGGGACGTCCAGGGCAAGTGCTCCGGCTGCAAGGATTAAGACAAGGGCCGCACACATGGCGGCAATGAGAAGTTTACGCACTGTCATATCCTGTTAGGACTTGGTTTCGAAGTTGACTTTGGGGACTTCTTTCGCGCCGGGATCGGCTTGGAAGAATTCCTTGCGTTCCAAATGCAGTGCAACTGAGTTCGTCAGTGAATTCGGGAATTTGCGGATGGAGAAATTAAAGGTCTTTACTGCGGCGTTGTACCGTTGACGCGCCACGTTGATGCGGTTTTCCGTGCCTTCAAGTTGATGCTGGAGTCCAAGGAAGTTCTGACTTGCCTTGAGGTCTGGATAGCGTTCGACAACGACCATTAAGCGGGACAGGGCTGAGGAAAGTTTTCCTTGGGCAGCCTGAAACTTGGCCAGGGCAACCTTGTCGGTGAGCATTTCAGGGGACAGCTTGACCTGAGTCGCTTGTGAGCGGGCTTCGATAACGGCCTGGAGAGTGTCCTTTTCGTGGGCTGCAGAGGCCTTGACGGTTGCTACCAGATTGGGGATGAGGTCGGCCCTGCGTTGCAGGGATGCGTCCAGGTTGCCCCAGGCAGCAAAGACTTCTTCTTCCTGCTGCTGCATGGAGTTGTAGCCGCAACCGGCAAGTGACATGACTGCCACCAGCGCGGCAAAAGACAAGAGTATGCGTTTGATCATTGTTTAATTCCGTGGTTTGGGGTTTGGATTGCTATACAAAGATGCGGCCCATCCTGAAAAAGTCAAGACGGGCCGTACCTATTTGATTTCTGTTGTTACTTTTTTTTCTTGGTCGTACGTTTGAGTCGTTTTCCTGCGCCCAGAAGCTTTCGCAGTTCGGCAGCGGCAGTCACCACATTACTTTCATGAAGTAGGATTCGTTCCTTGGAGGTCTGGAAGTGCCAGCCAATCGGCCTGTTCAGGAGTTTTGCCCCGCGTGAATTCAGGTATTCCTCTGCTTCGGTTTCCGCGGCCACGCATTCCAATTCTGCGAGTATTTCCTCTCGTTTTTGCATCTCGCGCATCTTGTAGGTGATCTCGTAGGCGGATCTGAGAATGTCGTCAGGCTGAACGTCCGTGGTTTTCTTGCGACCTGACAGATGTCGTTGCAGTTCGTTGAGGTCGGCTTTGAGTTCCTTGATCTCAAACAAGGCCGTTTCTCTGGAAACTTCTATTTTTTCAGTAAGTTGTTTGTATATGGCACGCAGTTTTTGCTTGGACATGATACCTACTTTCAGACGTTGCAGTTGACCCGGAATTGTATGAACCAGCTGTAAGTTAGCGCATTATTGCAGGCATATGCAACCGCCTGATCGAATCAAATTCTGGCAAGCACTCCTTTTCCGTCTGTAATATCAGCAATTCGAGTGGAAAAAGCTGGCAGATGCTCAACGGGCAGACGCAGCATGAAGACCGCATCCATACCGAAATTTTCATCCAGAATCTCGGCCTCGAAACCCGGAAGCATGCGCTTGAGCAGAGTGACAGCCGGATAGGGAATGGTGGCGGATACGGTCAGGGTGTCGATCTTTTCCCGGGTGGCCAGGGTGTCGAGATTCAGTTGGACCATGCTGGAATAGGCCCGGACCAAACCTCCTGTGCCGAGCTTTGTGCCGCCAAAATATCGAGTGACCACCACCACTATTTCACCGACATTTCCATGAAGCAGGACATTGAGCATGGGCTTGCCGGCCGTGCCATGCGGTTCACCGTCATCACTCATGCCTATCTGTGCCGTGTCTCCGGGAGGGCCGGTCGTGTATGCCCAGCAATTGTGGGTTGCGTCAGGAAATTCGGTCTTGATATCGGCAATGAATGTTCTGGCTGTTTCAATGTCTGGCGCGTGACCTGCGGAAGCGATGAAGCGGCTGCGTTTGATGGAATTTTCCACTCGGTGGAAGTCTGAGGGGATATCGTAACGCTTGCTCATGAGGAGAGCGTACCCCGGTCATTGACGGAGGGTCAACCTGTCGTTGGAAGATCTGTTTTTTTGGGGTTCTGGCAGCCGGATTGCGAGGGAATTGTGCTTGTGATGGCTTGGTGCTCGTCAGAGAGTGTCCTTCAGGGTTGAATGAGATTAAAAAAATTAAATACATGAGGTTAGGTCTATATTATAGCGTGCTATAAACAGAAGAAAACAATATTAATAGCATGCTATGCAAGCAGCTCGGAACGGATAAGTGCGGTTGCCATGGTCCACATGGTCAGGCAGACCAGTCCGTCAAGAATTCTCCATGTGATGTCTTTTTTGAACACGGGGGCGAGCATCTGTCCGCCCAGGCTCAATACCATGAACCAGACGGTCGAGGCCGTAAACGCACCGACTCCGAAGGAGTAGCGTTCCGGTGTGGGAAACTGACCGCTGACAGAACCCATGAGCACGATGGTGTCGAGGTAAACGTGGGGGTTGAGAAGGGTCACGGCCAAGGTGAGCAACAGTGTGTGGCGCAAGGTCGTTACGGCTTCTTCGCCTGCCTTGAGAGAGCCTCCCTTCATGGCAGAGCGCAGGGAATTGAATCCGTACCAGGAAAGAAAGGCGGCTCCGCCCCAGGTGGCGAATGTGCCCAGGGTCGGGTTGGATGCGACCAGGGTTCCGATGCCCGAGACGCCCAGGGCAAGGAGAAGCCCGTCGCACAGGATGCACAAAGCAGCCACGGCCAGATGATGGTTTTTCCGCACTCCTTGAGTGAGTACGAATGCGTTTTGTGCGCCGATGGCAACGATCAACCCGCCGCCCATGCCAAATCCCTGAATAAATGGTGTCATCATTGTTCCCAGTTCCCCAGTCCGTCTTGTTTCCCCATTTCACGGGTGAAAAAGGCGGGGCCGTATATTGTCTGTTTCTTGTTGAAAAAAAACGTGAATGTTTGCGTGTCTGCCGATTCTCTAGTCTCGCTTTTCTTGGCTGTAAAACTAATTGTTTTCATGATGCATAAGAATTGCTAATATCGCATCATGCTCGATTACAAATTGGTGGAAGCATTTGCAGTGGTCGTCAAAGAGGGCGGATTTGAAAAGGCTGCCAGGGTACTGCACCTCACGCAATCTGCCGTGTCGCAACGGTTGAAATTGTTGGAGGAACAGGTCGGATGTATTTTGCTGGTCCGGTCAATACCACCCAGGCCAACAGCCTCGGGGCGGCAAATGTTGAAGCATTACCGGCAGGTCAAACGGCTTGAGGAAGATTTTGGTCATGGTCCGGGGAGTGAATCCGGAGATTTTACCTCCTTGTCCGTGGGTATCAATGCGGACAGCCTGGCCACTTGGTTTTTCCCGGCTATCAATGATTTTCTTGATGCGGAACCGGTTCTGCTGGATTTGAGCGTGGATGATCAGGCTCAGACGCATCGGCTTTTGCGTGATGGCAAGGTTCTTGGCTGCGTGGGCGAGCGGAGCCAGCCCATTCAGGGATGCCGCGTGGAGTATCTCGGCAACATGGTTTACAGACTGTATGCTACTTCGCAATACAGGGATAAGTGGTTTCCCTTAGGGATAACCCTGGAGGGCATGAAGCAGGCTCCGATTCTCATATTCAATCGAAAGGACGCGATGCACCGTGTTTTGATATCCGACAAACTGGGGCAGCAACCGGATCATCTCAATGGCTTTTATCTTCCATCGTCCGAGAAGTTTGCACCGACAATTGCTTCGGGACGCGTGTGCGGCATGTTGCCGGATCAGCAGGCAGGGGAATATCTGGAGCGTGGTGAGATCGTGGATATCATACCCGGGTTCACGTTCACGGTTGCGTTGCATTGGCATTGCTGGAATCTTGAATCCGACCAGCTCGGCCGGTTTACCGAGGCTCTGGTGAAAGGCGCACGGCGTGAGTTGAAAATCGTGGAGTGAGCATTTGCCCGCAGCTCGGCTTTATTGTATTTGCCTTGAACATAATGAATTTTTCTTGGAGGAGTTGCCCATGAAACGTCTTGCCCTGATCTTTTTTTTGCTGAGTCTTGTAAGTCTTGTAGGCTGCTCCGGTGCCTATTATTCCGCCATGGAGAAGGTGGGATACGACAAGCGTGAAATTCTGACCGATCGTGTGCAAAATGCCCGTGAATCCCAGGAAGAGGCCAAGGAGCAGTTTGCTTCGGCCCTGGAACGCTTCAAGTCCGTGGTTGCCTTTGATGGTGGATCATTGCAGTCCAAGTATGACGAACTGAATGACGAATATGAATTGAGCGAGACGCGTGCCGAAGCGGTCAAGGATCGTATAGATGCGGTGGAGGACGTGGCCGAGGCCCTGTTCGAGGAATGGGCCATGGAGATCAAGCAGTATTCCAGTGCCAAGTTGCGCTCGTCCAGCCAGAGCAAGCTGACTGCCACCAAACGCAAGTACAGCACCCTGATCCGGGCCATGCGCAAGGCCGAAGCCAAGATGTATCCGGTTCTGTCGGCCTTCAAGGATCAGGTCCTTTATCTCAAGCACAATCTCAATGCCAAGGCCATTGCTTCTCTGGAAGGCGAACTTGGAACAATCCGTGCCGATGTGGATGTGTTGATCAGGGAGATGGACAAGTCCATTGCAGAGGCAGATGCGTTTATCAAGACGCTTGAATAGCACGATAGTCACAGGAAAACGAAAAGGGCTTGCAGTACACGCTGCAAGCCCTTTTTTATGGGTTTTGAGAGAGAATGGAATGGATGATGGTCAGTCCTTTTTTGAAATCATCCGGGTCATCTGTTCCGGTAAGGGAAATGCGGGCCGCGGTAGGGGCTGTGGTCTCGCCCACGGTGAATTTTTCCGCGCCAAAGACGTTGACCCCGGCTTGGTGTGCGTGTTTTTCGAACTGCTGGCCTGTCCATGGCTTGGGCAGGGTCAGCCAGATGAAGAATCCGCTCGGCTTGCCCCTGAAAATGAGTCCTTCCAGCTTGTCGCAGGCAATCATGTAACGGCGTGCAGCCTCGGTGCGTTTGAGTTTCACGACTTTGTCCGCAGTGCCATCATTGATCCACATGGCGGCCAGTTCGCTGCTGAGAGGTGGAGCCATCCATATGGTGTTCAGGACGGACTGGGCCAGGGGCTTGAGAAACGTTTTGGGTGCGACGAGAAAGGCTATCCTCAGCCCTGCGGCCAGGGATTTGGATATACCGGCAACATAGACGCTGCGATGGCGAACGCGGCTTCCGACTGGTGACAGGATGCCCGGATGGGTGAGGTCGTAGGCGTCGTCCTCGATGATGATCAGATCGTGCTTTTCCGCCATATCGGCCATGTGGTCCCGACGTTCTTCGGACATGGTGGCCGTGGTTGGATTGTGTACTCCGGGCATGAGGTAAACGCCCTTGATTCTGTCCCTGCGGCAGGCGGTGTCCAGGCCTTCCGGGGTCATGCCTTGTTCATCCATGGGAATGGGTACCAGTCGGATATCGAGCATGGCTGCCAGGGTCTTCATACCAGGATAGGTGAGCGCGTCCGTGGCGATGCGGTCTCCAGGCCGGAACAGGCCGCTGAGACAGCAGGTCAGGCCGTGCTGTGCTCCGGCGCACACGATGACATTGTCGGCTTCGGTTTCCAGCCCATATCGCCTTGCCCAGTCAGCACCCGCCTGACGATGTTCCGGCAGGCCACGTGGGTCGGTATAGCGCATGAATGAGCTGGGGTCCTTGCGTCGGGTTATGCGTCTGAATCCCTTGGAAATGTCGGGGTCCAGGTGATAGAGAGGCGCGATGAGGCCCATCTCCAACATGCCGGGAATGCTTGGTTCGAATGAGACCATGGTCGTGGATGTCGTGGCGTCAGAGCTCACGAAAGTGCCTCGTCCCACGGTTCCCGATACAAGTCCTCGCTTTTCGGCCTCGCGGTATCCCCGTGTTACGGTGGAAACGTTTATGCCCAGCGCATCAGCCAGATCCCGGTGGGGAGGCATCCGTTCTCCCGGCCTGAGGAGGGTGCTTTCTATGTCCCGTTCAATGGCATCGGCCAGCTCCTTGTAGAGCACCCTTCCCTGTCTTGCTATGTGCGGTGTCCATATTGTCATGCAGACAATGTTTCCATTGACGTCACACAATGTCAACCATACAAGGCAAGCATCAGGAATTTCCCGAGAGCAAACAGGCTGGTGTGCGCAGGGATTGCGGGCTGGCTGACGGAGAAAGACGATGACCATTGAGACATACACGGCGTTTGTGTTGTTTGCCATAGTGATGACCGGGACACCCGGCATCGGCAACCTGACCATGATGGGCATAGGGCAGACCACCGGATTCCGGTCCGCACTCCCGTTTCTTTGCGGTGCCACGGTGGGCATGATCAGTCTCAATGTTCTGGTCAGTCTGGGGCTTGGGGGGCTGTTTATGGCTTCGCCCTCGGCGGCCTGGGCTTTGAAAATTGTCGGTATGGGATATATTTTCTATCTGGCATGGAAGCTGTTGCACATGCAGTTGTCAGAAGCCCGGACAGGCAGGCGTTTTACTTTTTTGGAAGGGGTGTTTGTGCATCCGCTCAACCCTAAAAGCTGGGCCATGTCCGTGGTCGGTTTCAGCCAGCTCGCCGAGCCCTCCGTCCCTCTGGGTCGGCAAATGATGGTTTTTGTCGTCACGTTCATGGTGTTTCAGGTGTCATTTCACAGCCTGTGGGGGTGGGCCGGGTCCGTGATTTTGCGGACGCTCAAGTCGAAGAGTATACTGACCTGTGTTAATATCTCGTTGGTTTCGGTTATGGTCGGGGCAACCTTGTACGCGCTTTTCGTATAGCCGGGCAACGAGTCCGCTTCAGGTTAATCGTGTGTGGTGAGCATGTTCTCGGGAAGCACGATTCGGTCAAACTCTTCTGCGCTGATTATCTTTGATTCCAGGGCCGATTCCCTTAGGGTGAGCCCCTTTTCATGGGCGTTGAGTGCTATTGCTGCGGTCTTTTCATACCCGAGTACCGGGTTCAGGGCCGTGGCCAGCATCAGGGATTGCGCAACATGGCCTGTTATGCGCTTTTGATCCGGTTTCATTCCTTTGACAAGATTGATGCGGAAGGAGTGCATCCCCTGCGCCATGGTGCGGATGGAATTCATCACATTGAAGATGATCAAGGGCTTGCAAACGTTCATTTCCAGACTGCCACCTGCTCCGCCCAGAGAGACGGCCATGTCGTTGGCCATTGCCTGTATGGCAATCATGATCAGGGATTCGCATTGGGTCGGATTTGTCTTGCCGGGCATGATTGATGAGCCGGGTTCATTGGCCGGAAGGATCAATTCTCCGATGCCTGCACGAGGGCCGCATGCCAGCAGGCGGATATCACTTGCAATTTTATGTAATGACACGGCCAGCGTCTTCAGTGTGCCGGAAAGGTGTACCAGCCCGTCATGGCTGCCCTGAGCCGCGAATTTGTTTGGGGCGGGGGTAAAGGGCAGGCCTGTGATTTCGGCAATGTGACCGATTGCGCGAGCGTCGAAGCCCGGATAGGCGTTGATGCCCGTGCCAACGGCAGTGCCGCCCAGAGGGAGTTTGAATATGTCGTCAAGGGAGGCCTTGAGTCGGGCTGTATTATCGATGAGGAGTTCGGCGTATCCCGAGAATTCCTGCCCCAGGGTGAGCGGCGTGGCATCCTGCATGTGCGTTCGTCCAATCTTGATGATGTCAGCCCATGCCTCGGCTTTGGCAGCAAGTTCATTGTGCAGGGATTCGGTCGCCGGGATCAGGTCGTGAACCATGGCAGTGGCCGCAGCCATGCACATGGCAGACGGGAAGGTGTCGTTGGTGGATTGGGCCAAGTTGACGTGATCGTTGGGGTGGACCGGTGTCTTGCTGCCCAGAGGATGGCCCGCAAGTTGGGAGCACCGGTTGGCGATAACTTCATTGACGTTCATGTTGAACTGTGTGCCGCTGCCGGAAATCCAGACGGGCAGGGGAAACATGGAGTCATGTTCACCGGTCATGATCTCTTCGCAGGCTCGGATTATCAGGTCCTTCCTTTCCGTGGACAGTTTTTCTGTTTCGTGGTTGGTCAGGGCGCAACTCTTCTTGAGTATGGCGTATGCGCTGATCATTTCGTGAGGCATGGGATCATTTCCCATGGCGAAAAGGTCAAGAGCGCGTTGCGTCTGCGCTCCCCACAGTGCGTTTGCAGGGACATTCACAATGCCGAGGCTGTCTGTTTCCGCTCTGACGTTGCTCATGGGATTCTCCGGACAGGTTATGGTTGTTCATCCTTGTAGTGGACCCGGTCGGGGAGAGATGTCAAATGAGGGAAAGGGAAAAGGGCCTCGAACATTCGTCCGAAGCCCCTTGATAAGCCGGTTTGCTGCCATGAAGCGTTCCTTGCCAGCCTTATTTGGTGACAAGGGCAAGCCATGGCTGGCTCATGTAAGGCTGGCTACCATCCCTTGCTGGCGAGGATATCCTTGACCTTGCTTTCGGATTTCTTTTCCACAAGCAGCATTTTCTTGGCCTGGGCCTTCTTGATCTTTTCGGTTAGGGAATCGATGTCAGCCGGCTTTTCCATGAAATCCATGGCGCCGAGTTTCATGGCTTCTATGCCCGCTTCCAGAGTGGCCTGGCCGGTCAGGAGGATGACCTGCAGATCAGGACGACGTGCCTTGATGGCCTTGAGCATTTCAATGCCATTCATGCCCGGCATTTGCAGGTCGAGCACGATGGCGTCGTATTCTTCTTCTTCCACTGCGCTGACCGCATTTTCGGATGTCTGGGCCGTGTTGACCTCCATGCCTCTGACGCGCATTCTTTCAGACAGGTTCTCCAGGAATTCCGCTTCGTCGTCGATGAGCAATACTTTTTCAGTCATTGTATATCTCCTTAAAAAGTAAAAGAGTGTATGTTTATGAGGTTCCTACGCCGTTTTTTTGAGAAACAGCTCAAGAACCCCGTCCTTTTCATTGTTCGTTATTGTGGCGTTCATCTGCTTTGCCAGTTCAGCAAACGCAGTGTCGTTTTCCAATGTTATTACCTGCCCGGAGGAGGATATTGTGAATGTCGCACCGTCTGTCGAAGGTCTGGCTGCCACGGTCAAGACACTGCCTTGAGTCATGGTATCCAGTGCTGCGGCGATCACGCCGTGCAGCAGTCGCATCAGGTCAAATGGGCATACCAGAGCCGTTGCCGGTTCGCATTTGCCCTGTTCAAGTCCTATCTGTTTCATGTCGGCCATGCGTGTGGACAGGGCCACGGTCAGGCCGAGGGTTTCCTCCAGGTTCACTTCCTTGGCACCCTCGTCCATTGAATGGGCAAAGGCGTTCATGTTCTTGATGATATCATCGCCGCGTCGGATTTGTCCCTGAATGGATTTGGCAACCCGTTTCAATCGTTCCGGCTCGATGGGCATGCCCTTTTCCGACATGAGCGTGAGGTCTTCGACCAACCCGGCGGCTTCGTTGATCACGGCAAAGACGTTCTTGATTTCATGGGACGCCGAAGCATTGATCTTTCCGAAGAATTGCAGATCATCGCGGCTGTTGGATGTGGTTGGTGTCATTGGTTGCTCCTTGTCCCGGCCCTTATCGGGTCGCCTCTTCGATCTTGGAGATAAGGTCTTCTATTCGAATGGGCTTGATCAGATACGATTCGGCTTCTGCCGATCCTGCCTCGAAATCCGACACTGACCCGTGACCGGAAAGAAAGATGAATTTCATGGGCGGACATATGACCGAAAGCTGGCGTCGCAGTTCCAGACCGTTCAGCTTGGGCATTTTCATGTCGAGCACGGCAATGTCGTATTCGCATTGACGTGCCATGCCGAGGGCCTTTTCTCCGCTGTCGGTCCAGTCTGCATCAATTCCGCGCAGGGAAAGCCTTTCTGCCATGGCAGAGACAAGCTCCACCTCATCGTCAACCAGTAGTATTTTCATTATCGTTAGCCTCTCTTGGCGTGGCATTCAGGGGCATGGTTATGGTAAAGGTCGTGCCTTTACCCACCTGACTATCGACGGTCATGGTTCCACCCAGTTCCTGGATCAAACCGTATGTTATCGAGAGTCCGAGTCCTGTGCCACCAGTTTTTTTCTTTGTGGAGAAAAACGGATCAAAAATGCGTTTCTTGTCAGCTTCCGGGATGCCGCAGCCATCATCTTCCACAGCAAAGACAAGGGTTTTATCAGTTTTTTTGTGGGCGGAAATGGAAAGCTTGCCCCCGTCGTTCATGGCCTGGAATGCATTGTTGACCAGATTGAGGAAAATCTGCTGCAATTTGCCACGATCGGATACGAATTTCGGAAGGTCTTCCGGAATATCCATCTTGATGACAATGCTACGGTACTCGGCTTCTTTTTGCAGGAATCCGATGACTTCCTCAGCCAGATTCTTGAAGCGGATGCTCTCTTCGCGAACGTCAATATGGCGCGCAAAGCTCAGGAGTCGCTTGGTGATTTTTCCGCATCTTTCCACTGAAGCGATGATCGAATTGATGTTTGCCTGCAACCGTCGATCATGGGCATATTCTTTCTTGTAGTAGAAGAGGTCGTTTATGAGTCCGGCTTTTTCGTTGATGATGGCCAGTGGGTTGTTGATTTCATGTGCCACGCCAGCTGCCAGCCGTCCGATGGAGGCCATGCGGTTGGTGTGTTCCATCTGATGCAGGGTTCGCGCCCTGATCTGGTCTGCGATGTAGATCTTGTCAACCATGTAGGTTGCCACGCCTACAATGACCACGAGGATGAGGGCGATGCTAATGGCCAGCATCCAGAAAAGCTCGATCCTGATGGTTTCCCACGGCTTCATGAGTACCCTGTTCTTCTTGATCACCAGAACGATGAACGGGGAATCGTGGATGTAGGCATAGCCCACGGTGTAATCAACGTTGTTCTTGCCGGTTAACTGTTGAACGCTCGTCTTTTCCGAATATCCCGGTATGGGCAGATCGACTTCGGACAGGAGTTTGCCATGCCATTTGGAAGGCGTCTGAAGGATGCCCTTGCGATCCACGACAAATGCTTCACCTTCGTTTGGCAGATCAAGGGAAGACAGGATTGTGTTGAACTGTCCGGTGTCCAGGGTGGCCCGAAGCACGTAGTTCATGCCGGTCTTCTTGTCTGTTACTCTCTGGGCAATGATCAGGTGCGGTTCTCCGCGAAATCCGAGAAATACGCCACTGGTGTATGATCCCAGTTCCAGGGTTTTCCTGAACCATTCCTGTTCGCTGTAGTTGCGTCCGAGCAATTCGTATGGGCCAATGTAGGCAACCTGTTGCCCCTGCCCGTCGATGAGCCCTATATCCACGAAGCCGCCAAAGCTATTCTTCATGGAATCCAGGATGGAGGTGAGGTTTTTCGGGTTGCTCAGGCTTTTGACACCCAAATAATTAACCAGGAAGTTTAAGGCATTGTCGCGTTCGTTCAGGAAGGAGGCGATGGTCCTGCGGGTATTGGATGTGGTTCTCGCCGTGCGCAGGAGACTATCCGATTCAATGGAATTCCGGGTGACGTTGTAGTCGATGAAAGTCATGATCAACAGTGGGACAAGGGCGACCACAGCCAGTAGCATTATGGCCAATCGCCAGGTACGCCTGTAGTTGAACAGGCTCTTTGGACCTGTGCTGGTGTCTGTGTCCCAGAACTGTGGTTTGACTTTGTTTAATATCGACATGACGTCACCCGGTTTCATGATTTATTTGGCGGCCTGGATTTTATCGTTTGCAGCCTTGAGCGTCTTGCTCAGGACGTCTATGTCCACTGGCTTGTGCAAGTAGGCAAAGGCTCCGAGTCCCATGCAGACCTCGCGGTCTTTTTCCGAGCCGTGTCCGGTAAGGATGATGACTTCGATGTTCGGGTGTTCGCTCTTGACGCGGCGCAGAACTTCGATGCCGTCAATGCCGGGCATCTTGAGGTCGAGGATCATGACTTCAGGCTCGTCTTCTTCCACCAGTCCCAGTGCGGATTCCCCATCGTAGACCACGGCGGAACCCATGTCGCGCATCATCAACCGTTCGGACAGGGTCTGGACAAACTCGCGTTCGTCATCGACCAGTAACACCTTGGATGGGATTTCAAAGTCCACCCTGCGGTAGATGTCCGTCTGATGGTATCCCTTGCCCACGCCTGTGCTGACGGTATTTACGCCGTCTATCCCGGAAACGATGTCGGTCAGATCCCGTTCCAGCTTTTCCAGCATGAGTACGTGTTTGTTGATGGTCAGAGTGACCGCACCATTCTTGGCCGAGACCACGACGTTGTGACCTTCGGTAGCCAGGACGGTTTCGACCTTGGCAGCCAGCAGGAAGTCTTCGACTGCGGCGCGGGAAGCGTCGGAGTTCTGGATGGCGACATTGGCGAGTTGTTCCACTATGAGATCGGCACTTTTTTCAACGCCGGTGGAACCCACGGGTACGATGATGTCGTAGAGTCTCTTTGCCCAGGGGTCATCGGAACTCTTGAGGGTCTTTACCCAGGCAATTCTGTCCTCGTCATCCTTGTGGATGAGTTTGAGGGCATGTTTTTCCGCATATCCTTCTTCGCGTTCGGCAACGCCAAGACGTTCTTTCATTTCCGAGATGAGGCAGACTTTGAGTATGTGTGCGATTTCCGGTGCGGGAAGCTGGGAAACGAAGCCGGAGAAGAGCAGATTGTCTCCGTCCTTGAGCTTGTTGGCCATGGCCAGACGCATCCAGGCGATGGCTTGTTCCTTTTCCCGGCTGAAGGTGTTGAATACGGATGCCTTGGCCTGGAAAGCTCGTGCAATCTTGCCCTCGGCCATGCCGGAGAGCTTTGCTGCATCGGCGACGATTTCCTGGTCCGAGACCAGACGATATCCGGCGGAGTCGAGGACTCTTTTTACCACGACTCCGGCTTCACAAAATAAACCGTTGAATACTGTTATGACGGACATTATGTACTCCCTTTTCCTTGTTTCCTTAGGCGAGATGGCAGGCTGTGGTCAGCGGACAGGTCTCTTCGTCGCCTTCCGTGTGTGCGCGAGCGTGAACATCGCAGATGGCGGCTTCCATGGTCGAATAGAGATGGTCTTCGCCGATCTTTTCCAGCAGATGCGTACGTTTGAATACAGCCATGACTGATTCGTTCACACCTGACAGCGATATGTCAAGTCCTGCGCTCCGAATACGGTCCACGAGCAGGGACAGCGCTTCCTCGCCCGAGGCATCCATGTCGTTAATGCCGTTGGCAACCAGGAGGATGTGCCTGAGCTTTTTGTTGCCTGCCATTTTGTCGGAGATCTTGTCTTCCAGGAAGCTGGCATTGGCGAAGAACAGAGGGCCGTCGAAGCGGACCACGGCAATGTGGCTGCACTCGGCAAGGCCGAATTCTTCGGAACAACGAAGGGATTCGTCTGAATGACGGGACAGGGTTGCCACGCGTGGACGCATGCTCTTGTACAGGAATACTGCCAGAGACAGGGTCACGCCAACCATGATGCCCTTGTCCAGATGCGGGGCAAAAGCCAGAGTGCAGAGAAACGAGATGATGGAGATGGCTCCGTCATACCACTGGGCTTTCCAGGCGTGCATGAAACCGGAAGCGTTGATCAGACCGATGACTGCCATCATGATGACTGCTGCCAGAACAGCCTGGGGCAGGTTGTAGAGCAACGGGGTGAAGAACAGAAGCACGATAACGACCATGAGCGAAGTTATCACGCTTGAGAAACCTGAGACTGCACCCGCCTGGAGGTTGACCGCCGATCGGGAGAACGAGCCGGATGCCGGGTAGCTCTTTCCGCATGCGCCGAGAATGTTTGCGAGACCCTGTCCGATGAGTTCCTGGTTGGGGTCCAGTCTCTGGCCGGTTTTGGCTGCCATGGCCTTGGCAATGGAGATGGCCTCCATGAAGCCCAAAAGCGAGATGATGGCTGCGAACGGAAGCAGGTGCAGCATGGTCTTGATGTCGAGTGTCGGAATGGAGATGGTCGGGATGCCTGAGGGGACCGAGCCAACGACTGCGCCGCCGCCCATCATTTTCAGGCTGGTGGTGTTCAGGGTATTGTTACCCACCTTGATCCGCCATGTGCGGCCATCGGTTTCCATTCCTGCCGGGACTGTGTCCTGACGATAGAAAGTAATGTTGCCATCAGAGGCTTCGACACCGCTGAACAGGACATTGCGTATGCCTGCGCGCAGGAGATGCGCCTCATGCTTGAGGCGGGATATGCGGGTGTTGATGACGTTCAGATCATGCTCGATGTCAAACATGGTTATGACGTCGTGAGCTGTTTTGGCCTTGTCCATATCCGTGCCGTAAGCAGTGCGCTCCTGGCCCAGTTTTTCGATTTCGGTCAGAACAGTATTGAATTTGGCAACAGATTCAACGATTTCGGGAGCCTGGATGGCATCAACAGGAGCGTTGGTGTCATGGTTGAAGCCGAGGCCCCAGGACAGGGCTGTGGTGACTGCGACCGCCACCAGAACGTTGGGGATTTTCGGGTTGATGCGTTTGAGAATGATCATGATGGCAAAGGCCAGCACCCCCATGGCCAATGAAGGCAGGTGGGTGTAGTGGAGGGCACTTTCAACCACACGGATGATGGTTTCGTAGTGGTGTTCCGCCTTGTCCACGTATACCCCGAACATCTTGGAGAGCTGGGACGAGGCAATGATGATGGCTGCTGCGTTGGTGAATCCGTTGACCACCGGGTGGGACAGGAAGTTCACCACCAGGCCGAGTCGGAGCACGCCGAGCAGGAACTGGAACATACCGACCATCAGGGCCAGAAGAATAGCGTATGCAATGTATCCCTCGCTGCCAGCCGTTGCCAGCGGTTCAAGGGATGCCGCAGTCATGAGCGAGACAACGGC
>JAEINO010000045.1 GCA_016342345.1 Pseudodesulfovibrio sp.
ATGGGTGAAATCAAATCAGCGGGCATCGACAGGCTGGGCATTGTCGCCGAGCAGGCCAAAAACGAGAAAACGAAATAATCAAGCAGGCACACATGCAACGCTCTCTGAGCTGGCTCTTCTCACTTCTATTCCACGGCATTCTCGTGATGGTGCTGTTTCAGGCAGTACATTTCACGCCGTTTGAACTTAAGGACATCCTGGAAGTGGATCTGGTTGAAATGGAGATGCCAAAACAGGTTGCCCACATGCCTGTACCCCAGGAATTACCCTCTCCCGAGCCTGTAGCACCCGACGCACCTGCCGTAGCAGCCCCTTTGCCCCTGGATAAAACAGTGGTCCTCGCCGACTCGCCTCCCCAGATCGCCCCCCTGCCAGAACCAGATTCTGTCATGGAACCCGAACCCCAGGCCATTGAAATCAGCCCGGTCAAGACCGATACACCGAAAGAGGAAGCCAAGCCTGATCAAATCATTGTCCGCAAAAACGACTTCGTAGCCAGTCGCGGACATGAGGCACGATTCGGTCGAGCCATGATGGCAGATTACTATTCCTATTCCGCAGATGAATTCTCCGGCCAGTTCAAAACCGGGGACGACAGGGTTGTCTCCATTATTGACGCACGCAACACCAAATACGGACGATTCCTGATTTACGACTCCAAGAACAAGACCCTGCGCCGCCTCAAACAATTCGGAAAATATGTCTATACCATTGGTCCTTCGGTTCACGCAGACGAACCAGTAACCGGGTCCGTCACTTTTCTGGCCAAGAATGACCGCATTGAACGGTTCATCCTGATGACCGACGACGACCGCATTGCCCACTATCCCGTAAAAGTCCATGTTCGAGAAGACGACATTGTCTTCCCCGGCAAAAACACGGAATTGCAAGGACATACATCGCTGCCACCCTATGGTGAAGGGTTTACGGGCGTTGTTTTCGTTCACGGGAACCTGTGCGAGGAACCAAGCCTGATCAAGGGATTCACCCGGGCCCTGTCCATGCGCAACCTCGCGTCTCTCTCGTTTACTCCACGCGGTTGCGAGAGCGAAAACCCCACTCCCGGAACCATTGAGGAGTTGACGGACGACACGGTTGCAGCCCTGGCCCATCTTGCCAGGCAACCTCAGGTAGACGGGAACAGACTCGGCTTGTGGGGCAACGGTCCAGGCGCGATTGCAGCCATAAAAACGGTTGGTTCTCATCGCCAAACACCACTCAGATTCATGGTCTGCCTGCTGGACGACACTCTTGAACCCGACACAATGCCTGCCCAAAAGGAACTGGCCCAATTGCCCATCCCGGTCCTGTGGCTGATCACAGGCAGAAACACCAACAAATGGAGACCGTTCATCACAACTCTCGAAGGATTGCGGGATCATGACAGGTTGCCATTCTCCATCGTCATTGCCCCGCTCAAGGCAAGCCGGGACGTACTTGAAGCCAAGGGAGAGCAATCCGGCTGGGTGGAACAGGTCACTGAGGACCACGCCAAATTGGCCGACTCCTGGATTCGGAATATCGTCAAGTAGCTCCCGGCCTTTTTCATGGACATGAGACAAAACAGGCACATATCTTCCATTCGTGTCACGAATACGCTATGCTACCTGTACTGTATTCAGAAATGAACCCTAAAAAAGCACTATCTTGTTGATATAAAGTGAAAAAAAAGAAACACACGACAGAGGAAAAGCCTCGGGCCACATTCGAAACCGACCTCGAACGCAACCCCCACCTCTTCAAACAGGTTCTCAACGCTTCAGGCGTGCCCATGGGCCTTCGCGACAACCAATTGCGCCTGACTTTCCCCAACATGGCATTTACCGATTTCTACGAATATTCCACCAAAGAACTTCAGGAAATGCCACTCGCCGATCTTCTTCCCGAAAAAACCCTACGACTCCACGTCGACACGATCAAACCGACCATTCTTGCCGGCAACAGTTGGGAGGGTGAATACACAATCCGGACGAAAAGAGGCCGACTCTGTGCCGTCTGGGGCCGCTTCGACCCGGTCACCGATGCAACCGGCACTGTAACGCATGCCATTTCGATCATGCAGGACGCCTCGACCTCCATGCGTTTACGCAACGCCCTGACCCAAACCGAACGCCATCTGAGATTTCTGGCTGCCAACACCAGCGACTGCCTGTTCCGGCTGCGCCTGACCGACGGCCGGTTCGACTACATCAGTTCTGCGGCGGAAAGCATCACCGGCTATACGCCCCAGGAATTTTACAACACGCCCATGTCTTTCCAAAAATTAATTCCCATCGATTGGACAGAAACTTTTGACCTTTGGTGGAGTGAATTCCTGGCCGGGGAAAACCGCCACACATACGAATCCCCCCTCTTGCACAAGAATGGTTCTCTTCACTGGGTCAACCAACGAATTTCGATAATCACAGATGAGAACGGTCAGCCTGTGGCCATTGAGGGAATAGCTTCGGACATAACCGAACGCAAACGAGATGCCGAAGCGATCCAGAAAAGTGAAAGCCGCTTCCGAACGTTGTTTGAAGACTCGCCCATATCTCTGTGGGAAGAGGATCTGACTCGTCTCAAGATCTACTTCAACGAACTCAAGGCCCAAGGCATCACCGATTTCAGAAAACATTTCTACTCGTTCCCCGAGGACCTCGCAAAATGCTCAACTCTGGTGGACGTGGTGGACGTCAACAAGGCCACTCTGGACATGCTCAAGGCTCGGAACAAGAGTGAACTGCTCGGCAATCTGGACAAAGTCCTGACCGAAAGCTCCATGGAAGCCTTTACCGAGGAAATGATTCTGCTCGCTTCAGGCGACTACGATTATTGCGGGGAAATCACGCATCGCACCCTGAAAGGCGACATCATATGGGTTATGGTCCACTTCTCGGTACCACCTGAATTCAGGGAGAACCTGTCCCGCGTCATTGTCTCCCTGCTGGATATCACACCGAAAAAACGCGCCGAGGAAGCCCTGCTGAATTCCGAGGAACGATATCGCGTGCTGGTGGAGAATGCGCAAGAAGGCGTTGTCGTCACTCAGGACGGCATCATCAAATACATCAATGAAAGCATGACCGGCATTCTGGGATACTCTGCTGACGAACTAAAACAGATACATCCCCTGGAACTGGCCCACCCCGAAGACAAAGCCTTTGCCCTTGAACAATTATCCAGCCTTGTGTCCGGCAAAAAAAAGCACGGGTTTGCCTCATTTCGATTCATCACCAAAAATGCACAGACCAAATGGTTGACCTTCTCAGTCAAACCCGTTGTATGGGAAGGTTTTCCAGCGCAATTGGAAATCCTCACCGACATCACCATTTACAAGGCATTGGAAGAAGAACTGCGCACGGCACACAGGGACATGGAAAACCGCATAAACGATCGAACGACTCAGTTATCCGAAGCCAACACTCGACTCAAAAACGAGGCAAAGGAAAGGGAAAAGGCGCAGGAGCACATCCAGTCGCTTACGCAACAGCTCATCAAAATCCAGGAAGAGGAACGCAAACGCATCGCCAGGGACCTTCATGACAAGGTAGCTCAAGACCTTTCATCCACTATGTTGCAAATGGAAACCCTGTTCGACGGGCACCCACAAACGGACACAGAACTCTTCAAACGCGGCTCGGCTATCGCCAGGGTCCTGAAAGAAACCATTGCCTCGGTGCGCGACATTGCCTATGGCCTGCGCCCTCCGGCCCTGGACCAGCTCGGCCTGATGAAGGCACTCGAAAACCATTGCGCAGATACCGAAGATCGAATTGGCATAACCGTTGACTTTTACACGGCAGGCATTGAAAATATAAGACTGGACTTGGATACTGAAATCAACATCTACCGCATGGTTCAGGAAGCAATCCGCAATATCATCAAGCATGCCAACGCTTCCAAGGCCACAGTCCGTCTGATCAAGAGCCACCCGGACCTCCTGGTCAGAATCGAAGACAATGGACACGGTTTTGAAATCAAAAAACGCCTATCCGAAGTCGCTGGCGAAAAACGAATGGGCCTGCACGGCATGGAAGAAAGAGCACGCCTGATCAACGGTTCCATGGAAATCCAGTCCCTGATCGGGACCGGCACGCGTATCATATTCAAGATACCTCTCAAAAAGGCCTATGAGGCGAGACCAACATGCAAATAATGATCGTCGACGACCATCCCCTCTTCAGAGAAGGCTTGAAAGCCATTGTCAACCGAGATGCAAAATACACCGTGGCAGTCGAAGCTGGCGATGGCAGGGAAGGAATCAGACTCGCCAAAAAACATGAGCCGGACATCATGCTGGTGGACATTTCCATGCCTGGGAAAAACGGAATTCAAATGATCCGGGAATTAAAGCAATCCCTGCCCGAAACCAAGTTCATCATCATTTCCATGCACTCGGAAGCAGACTACATTGTGGAAGCGTTCCAGGCCGGAGCAACCGGATACATGGTCAAAGAATCTGCCGCGGCCCAGCTCATCAAGGGACTGGACACAGTTGCTGCCGGAGAACTTTTTCTGGACAATGCCCTGTCTCAGGAAGTGGTCTTCAAACTGATGCAGACCAAGTCCGACAAGACAAAAAACAAGCTGGACCCATATTCCACCCTCACCGCACGCGAACAAGAGGTTCTCCGCATGCTGGCTGAAGGACTGACCACCAAGAACGTGGCCCAGAAATTATACATCAGCCCCAAAACCGTAGAAAACCATCGGACCAACCTTATGAAAAAGCTCAACCTGAAAAGCACCGTGGAATTGATTCGTTATGCGGCAAGGCTCGGGCTCATCGACCTTGATACCTGGGCCATACAGTAACAAGCTTATCGGCAAGTTGCTTAATCGTAAAACTTTTCAAATGCTGATTTTTCAAGAAACGATTTACAAAACAGTCGCATTCGGCAGTTCTCTCAAGTGCTCTTGAAAAGACCACAAAAAAAAGGCCTGAACCTCACGCAAACGCAAGAATCAGGCTCGATTGTAACACGCCAACATCCTCTTCCTCAGCAAAAAAAGAAACCGCGCCAACTTTTCACCTGACGCAAACTCAGCACTCTTTATTCAGCATTCAGCTAGGGAAACGCTGATTAATTCAATCTTCAGGAAGTGCCGTAGAATTGTTCGCTGGCAAGGCGCACAAAAAAGTCAAGGCTGACGCGTGCTTCCTGCACGCTAGGGTTTGATTTTTTTGCAGCAACGAAGCCAGAGGGCAATTATGCAGTGCTTCCCTAGAGTTTTGATCCAGTCCATTCTTTTTCTGGAACAGCCTGATCCACCAGCATGATGGGAATTTCGTCCTTGACGGGATACACCACCTTGCACGCAGGACAGACCAGACCATCCTCCTGCGGCTGAAGCAAAAGAGAACCTTTGCACTTGGGGCACACCAAAATATCCAGAAGGTCCTTATTGAGCGTCATTCACTTCTCCTAACCGTTTGAAGGAATCTACACAGCCCGGACAGGACTGGCGATCATCCAATTTCACGTATTACAATCCACATTACGCAGAAGGGTCGACATTCAGCAATTCATAAACCGCAGTTTCCAGGCCCCGCCTTGTCACGGGCTTGATAAGCAATCGGTCGGCCCCGGCCTTCATGCAGTCCACCCCGGTAGCCACGGAACTTTCCGCAGACAGGGAAAGTATGGGGGTCGACTTCACCCCCCGCTCCTGCTCGATCTCCCGAATGGCTGCAATAGCATCTACTCCGTCCATGAGCGGCATGATGATGTCCATAAGCACAATATCGTATCGTCCATGAGAGAAAAATTGAACGGCATCCTCTCCATCGCAGGCCTCGTCCACTATGCACGGAAGGGCTTTGAGATATTCCCTGAGCAAAGCTCTAGAAGCCTCACTATCATCTACAATCAATATGGAATAAAGAGAATCCTGCATTGTATCCTTTACCTCCCACCGGGAAGACTGTTACATCTTTATACCATATATAAGTACAATTTCGCATAACGACAAATCAAACCGCAACAAAAAATAATCATGAGCATAGACCTTCACTCTCATTCCACGGCATCCGATGGCACCCTGTCCCCCACCGAACTCGTAAAGCTCGCCAAGGAGACCGGCCTTGATGCCATTGCCATCACCGATCACGACACGCTTCAGGGCATTCCCGAAGCTCTTGAAGCAGGAAGAAAATTCGGAATCGAAGTCATCCCCGGCAGCGAACTGAGTCTTGAATCTCCTGATGGCGCAGGATGGATGCATGTCGTTGCCCTCTGGATTCCACCTGACCCCAGGGAACTGCAAACCGCCTTTGACTGGGTCATTGAAGGCCGCATGAACCGCAACCGCGAAATTGTGAAAAAATTGCGCTCCCTTGGTATCAACATCACGTATGAAGGTGTTGCAAATCGAGCCAAAGGCACCATTGGTCGCCCCCACTTTGCTCAGGAACTTCTCTCCCTCGGCGTGGTTTCCACAATCGACGAAGCTTTCAAAGTCTGGCTCGGCGACAACGGCCGTGCATACGTTCCCAAGCGCAAACTCATGCCGAAAAAGGCTTTTGACATCCTGAACAACATCGGGGCCACGTCCATCCTCGCCCATCCCTTTGCACTGGGGCTCGATCTTCTCAAGACCGAAAAGCTCGTCAAGGAGCTCATTGGCTACGGGCTTGACGGCATCGAGGTCTACTACTCCGAACACGATGACGCAGCCACCAAGGCCTACAAGGAAATGGCCGAACGCCTCGGCCTGCTCGCCAGTGGCGGCTCGGATTTTCACGGCAGTGTCAAGCCGAATATTCGTCTGGGCAAGGGCAAGGGAGGACTGCATGTTCCTACCGAACTTCTGATAAAGATGAAGGAAGACCGCCGAGCCAAGGGCTTGCCGATTTAGAGAAGCGCTGATTAATTCAATCTTTAGGAAGTGCTGGAGAATTGTTCGCTGGCAAGGCGCGCAAAAGAGTCAAGGTCGACGCGTACTTCCTGTACGCTAGAATTTGACTTTTTTGCAGCAACGCAGCCTGCGGGCAATTATGCAGTGCTTCCCTAGCGAAATCTTACGTGCATCCAACAAAAGCAGGACATTGCATCTGGCGAACCGCATCACTTTCATGTAGCGTGGCACGCGTCGCGAAAGTGCGCCGCTGGAGACACCATGCCATCAAACAATACGTTCATACCTGAGTTGCTCGTCCCTGCCGGGGACATGGAAAAGCTTGAGACCGCCATATTATATGGCGCAGACGCCGTGTATCTGGGAGGCGACAGCCTGAACCTGCGTGCTGGTGCAAGCGGTTTCTCCGAAAGCGATCTTTCCGCAGGCCTCGATCTTGCAAAAAAAGCAGGTGTCAAGGTGTACTTTGTCCTGAACGTCTACCCGCGCGAAAGCATGTTGTCGCAAGTCCGCCAATACATCGAGATCCTGGACACATTGAAACCGGATGCAGTTATCGCAGCAGATCCCGGTGTCATCCGCATGTTGCGGCGTGAACTGCCCGAAATTCCGATTCACATCAGCACCCAGGCAAACACGTCCAATTCGGAATCTGTCCGGTTCTGGCAGGAGTGCGGCGCCAAACGGGTCAACGTGGCGCGGGAACTGCGCTCGCAGGAACTCATGGAAATGCTGGCCATCACGCGCAAGCAAATGCCGAATATGGAACTGGAAGTATTCGTGCATGGCTCCATGTGCATGGCCGTATCCGGCCGGTGCTACATGTCTGCCCTGCTCAATGACCGCCCCGGAAACCTGGGCGAATGCTCCCACCCCTGCCGCTACGAATACAAACCGACTTCCATCACTTTCGAGGAACGAACACGACCCGGCGAAGCATTGTGGGAAATACAGGAATTCAACGACGATTCCGTGGAAGAATTCACCTTTGAAACCGAGGACGACGAGTTTGCCTTCGAGCCTCTGGGAGATGACGAAGCAGATGCCGAACGCCCGATAGACCCGGCCCTGTCCCTGGCCCACGACACTGGTGGCTGGACCAAATTCTTCGCTGCCCAGGACCTCTGTCTGCTCCACTATCTGGAGTGGTTTTCGCGCATGAAGGTCACCTCGGTCAAGCTGGAAGGCCGCACCAAAAGTTCAGCCTACCTTGCTCAGGTCGTTGATGCCTACAAAACCGCACTGACCGATATTTCCAAGGGTGAATTCAAGGCCGAAAAGTACCTGTCCGAATTGGTGAATGCAGCCACGCGCCCCATGACCACAGGCTTCTTCGACCCGTCCAGGCGCGGCGCAATTGCCATGCCACCGGAAGAAGGAGAAAAACGCCCGGTGCTGGCGCGTATTCTGGAACCGGTCAGCGACGGCAAATGGCTCATCCAGACCAAATCCCGCTGGCGGACCAACGAGGACATGGAACTGATTATCCCCGGCCTGATCCGCCCGCGCATCTCCCCCGAAGACTATGGCGTGGAAAACGACCAAGGCGTGGGCCTCGAAACATCCCACCCCGGCCAGCGCGGTCTGCTCATCTGCGACCACCCGGAAATCAAACCAGGCATGTTCATCCGCAAACCATGGAACATGGACAATCTGGATTAACTGCTACTTCTCCCCATACAGTGCGTAGTATCCGCTCGGCACCACGACCAACGTAAACAGCGTTGACGCCACCAGCCCGAAGATCAATGCCCAGGCCAGCCCCGAAAAGATCGGATCAAACGTAATAGGCCACGCCCCAAGGGCCGTGGTCAATGCCGTGAGCACAATAGGCCGCATTCTCACTGCTCCAGAAAGGACTATGGCCTCCCTGAGGGGGTTGCCTTTATCAACTTCCTTGCGAATGAAATCTATGAGCACCAGGGAATTGCGAATGACTATACCGCCCAACGCGATCATGCCTATCATGGACGTTGCCGTGAAAAACACCGGATCGCCATAGCCGCCGACCGTGCCGCCAGCAATAATGTTGAGTAGCCAGAATCCGGGAAGGATGCCGAGCAATGTTAGCGGGATGGCAGACATTATCAGCAAGGGCATGAGAAAGGAGCCGGTTTGAGCCACCAGCAGGATATAAATGCCCAGAAGTGCGGCCGCATTGGCAAGCCCCAAGTCACGGAAGACATCAAGAGATATCTTCCACTCCCCCTCGCCTGCCCATTCGGCACTGAGACCGATCGGCATGGGGTCATCCCGGAGAAGAGACTGCATGTCAAGCACGGCCTCGCCCGGAGGAATACCCGCGGTCTCGGCAAAAACATAGGCCACCCGCTTCAGATTCTTGTGATAGATCGGTTGCTCTGCCGGCACCTCGCGAAAACGCCCCAGTTCGGCCAGTGGGACCATGGCCCCGCCCGGAGTCTTCATGCGCAATTCGCCCAGAGTGTCCGGACCTGTTCGCAGAGCCACGGGCAGCACCATTCGCACAGGCAATGCCTGCCGTTCTCGAGCCATGTGCACGGATGCAGGCACGGTCCCGGACAGGGCCAGACGCAAGGTTTCCACCACTTCGGCAGCATTCACGCCGTGCAGGGCCGCCTTTTCCTTGTCCAGCACGTAATCGATCATCATCCGGTCGGTTTCGGACGAATCATCCAGATCCACCAGAGCAGGCTCGGTTTCCATAAGCGAGACCACGTGTTTCGCGCCGTCAACAAGGGCGGAATAGGACACATCCGGGGTGCCGTATATTTCCGTTGTCAGAGTCGAAATGACAGGCGGTCCGGGCGGAGCTTCCACCAGTTTGAGTGTGGCCCCGTGCCTTTTGGCTATTTCGGCCAACGGCTTTCGCAACCGAAGCCCGATGGCATGGCTCTGCATGTCCCTTTCGGATTTATCGATCAAATTGATGCGGATATCAGCAAGATTGGGCTGGTCGCGCCAGTAGTAATGACGGACCATTCCATTGAAATCCATGGGCGATGGGGACCCGGAATAGGTAACGCAGGTGGTCACTTCCGGCACCGAACGCAGAAACGATTCAAAATCGCGCAAAGCCCGATCCGTCCGTTCAAGGGTCGTGCCTTCGGGCATGTCCACGAGCAATTGAAGTTCATTCTTGTTGTCGAACGGAAGCATTTTGAGCGGCACCAGTCGCAGAAACACCAATCCGATGCACAAACACAACCCGCCCACAATACTTGCCAGCAAAAACCGCCGATTCCGGGCCGAACTCAGAAACGGCGTGATAGTCCGTTCATAGAGAGACAGCAATCTGGCGTTGACGGGTTTACCGGGTTTCTCCTTTTCTCCAGCCCCACCGGAAGACGCACGATTCCGTAGCAGCAGATAGGCCATCCACGGCACCACGGTCAGCGCGGCCACAGTGGAAAAAGTCACGGTCAGCGGCACATTGACAGCCATGGGAGCCATATACGGCCCCATCATGCCGGTAATGAAAAAAAGCGGCGTAAACGAAACAATAATGGCCAACGTGGACAGGATCACCGGAGGCAGGACTTCCCTGACGGCATCCAGCGTGGCTTCGAGCGGATTCTTGAGACCCATGCGAATATGACGCTGAATGTTATCCACGTTGGTAATGGGATCATCCACCACCAATCCAAGAGACAAAATCATGGCAAAAAGCGTCACCCGATTGATGGTGTACCCGAATAGGTAGTTGACGAAGAGTGCGAGAGAGAAGCTCATGGGCACAGCCAATGCCACCACCAAGGCTTCACGCCAGCCAAGGGCAAAGGCCAACAGAGCAATCACGGTAATAATCGCGAACAGAAGCGAAGAAAGCAGCTCGTTGACCTTGACCTGAGCCGTTTCTCCATAGTTGCGGGTCACTGTGACAGCCACTCCATCGGGCAGGACCTCACTCTTGAGTTCATCCACCTTTTTCAGGATATCGTCAGCCACGGCCACGGCATTGACGCCTTTTTTCTTGGCCAGGGCAATGGTTACGGCCGGACGCGAGGGATCGGCCTTGTCCTGTCCGATCTTCGTCAGATAGACATCGGAAAATCCGATACGCGAATAGTCACCCGGTTCTTCCGGGCCATCATGAATATCGGCCACGTCGCGCAGGTACACAGGCTTGCCATCAAAGACGCCCACCACAAGCGAAGCCACACCTTCAGCCGAAAGCAGAAAAGACTGACTGACCACCTGAGTCGCCATGTCGCGTTTCACAAAGCTGCCTGCCGAAAGAGACCTGTCCGCACCCTTGAGCGCACGAAACGCATCCAAAGGTGCAATATTGAATCCGGCCAAACGATCAGGCCAGATCTCCACACGCACCTCACGGCTGCGGCCCGAATGCAGACTGATACGCGAAACATCCTCCACTTCGGCCAGCCTGTGGAACAATTCCTCGGCCATGCGCCGAAGATCGAAATCGGAATACCGCGTCTCGAAACCATGGTCCGCATGGAGCGTCAGAGCCACTATGGGTACGTCATCGATCTCCACAGGCTTGACCACCCAACCGGATACTATGTCCGGGGCAAGGTCCACATTCTTCAGAATGGTATTGTGAAGCTTGATGAGCGAATCCTCACGGTCTTCGCCCACGAAAAACCGAACCGTGACAGCAGTCATGTCCTTTCGCGAAACCGAATAGACATACTCGACTCCATCGATCTGCCACAGCAATCTCTCCAAGGGCGTGGTCACGAGCTTTTCCACTTCATCAGCGGTCGCACCGGGAACCTGGACCAACACATCGGCCATGGGAACCACAATCTGCGGTTCCTCCTCGCGAGGAGTGACCAAAATGGAGGCCACGCCGAGCATCAGGGCAGCCAGGGCAAGAATGACCGACATCTGCGAGGTCAAAAAATAACGAACAACAGACGCAATGACGCCGTCGGAACGATTGGCATCCCCACCCATCACTGGCCTCCGCCAGGCTTGACGCCGATGCCGACAGTCTCGCCCCCGGACAGGCCGGACAGGATATCAACACGGTCACCATGGACTTCACCCGTCCGCACGTAAATCGATTGCCACTCGTCACCGGACTTGATCATGACCGTCTCAAGCTGGCCCACACGGATGACCGCAACCTCGGGAATGAGGACAGCCTCCTCTTCGCCCAACGGAACCAACAGTCGTCCGAACATGCCTGGATACAACCCCGGAACCAATGGCAGACGGGCCTTGACCAGAAAAGAACGAGTCACAGGATCGGCCAAAGGTTCAATCTCGTCCACGGTCCCGATGATGGGTTCATCACCCTCAAGAGCTGTCACCACAACGGTCAGGGTGTCGCCAAGGCGGACGCGGCCTATCAGGCTTTCACGCACCATGGCCTCCAGTTGCAGGGAACCGCCGGTATGCAGCGTGATAAGCTCTTTTCCGGGAAATGCCAGATCACCCGGTTCAGCCAACCGTTTGGCAACCTCGCCGCTTTCCTGTGCCTTGATGGTCGTATATCCCAATCCTATTTCCGCTTCCTGAACCACTTTTCCGGCTTCACGGGTACGAGCCTGAGCCGCCACGATTTCTTCCTTGGCCTGACTCAACCGAGCCTGGGCCTGAAGAAAGACCGATTCGGCCTTTTCAACTTCCTCGGCAGTGACGACCTTTTGTCCGAACAACTGACTCATGCGTTTGTATGTGGATTCGGCCTTTGAAAATGCGGCCTTGGCCCCGGCCAGGGAATCCCGGGCCTGACCAGTCATGCTGGTGACAGAAGCCTTGGCCTGTTCCGACCGTTCAAGCCGGGCCTGCATGACTCGGCTATCAAGAACGATCAGATCATCTCCTGCCTGGACCTTGTCACCGGGACGCACCAGCACCTTGAGCACCCGGCCGGTAACCTGTGACTCGACCCGAATATCTGTTTTGGCCTGGACCGTTCCAACACCTTCATACAGACGCGGCAAAAGCACCTTTTCGGCCATCGTGGTGGTTTCAGGGACATACACGGATTTGCTCCCGCCAAAAGGGACGGGATCGGAGCCGCAGGCAGCCAGTAAAAGCACCGCCTGCACAAGGAAAAAGAAATAAAAAATGTGTTTCATCATAGCTGTCCCTAACACAAGACAGAGACTTTCCGCCATATCTGAATTGCAGGACAACAAAGACAACACACTTCGATGGATGGATTAATACTGAAAGAATGGCAAGAGTCTCGCCGCGACCATCTCAAAAAAAACGGCTTTGCCCAAAAAAGAAGTGCGCTGGCCGGTTTGCCCGGCAATCTTCTGCTGCTTTCCCCTCAGCATGAAGCTCATGCGCACTCTAATGTTCAAGTGGTTGCGACTCGTCTCGCTGATTTATGGTTTTGTATGGTTTTATCGCGGCACACCCTCCGTTATGGTTGAAACTCACTATATGTAATGGGCCTATCCCTTTCGGATCTTTCCCTTATACTAACAAGTAAGCATTGGAGGACAAATGTCCAGTCCTGATGGGGTACGGATCTTTGCAAACCGGAAATAATCAACGAGATTCAATGCCACTGCGCATTTCAAACCGAGTTGAAACAAACCTGAATTGAACATTTTTTACTTGAAGACTTGTATGACTATGTCTATTCCCTTAAAACTCTTACCAATACAATCTTCACCGCTGAATTATGGAGTATAGATGCACCGCCTGTCCATTCACACAATCAAGGCTTTCCTGCTTGTCCTGATAATTGCATCCACAGCAGCAGGATCAAACCCCTTCCCTCTTGAGCCACCAGACACAACCAGCCCTCGCGCAACGCTTGTAAGTTTCCTTTATTACTCGGAAGCCTTTCACAAGGCCATGCGTACACCGGGCACGAACCCTCTTGATCAAGCAGAAGCTCTGCAAAGGGCGGTTCAGTGTTTTGACCTAAGCGAAGTCCCACCCACTCTTGTAAAAAGTGTCGGAGTGGAGTCCGTACTTCGACTGCGCGAGATACTCGACCGCATCGTGATGCCGGATACAAGGGAGGCTCCTGACGCCAGAAGCATGGAAATACAGAAAATCGAGACATGGCGCATCCCCCTTACGGAAATCACCATAGGGAAAACCAAGGTTAAAAACAGATTCGGTTCTTTCCTGTTCACCCCGGAAACCGTTGACAGCCTTGATGACTACTATAACGAAATCAGGCACCTGCCCTACAGAGACGGAGCTGTACAAGGAATATATGAGGAATACCTCTACTCCTCGGGATGGCTCATACCGGATGGCTTTATAAAAAAACTACCGGAATGGATGAAAGTTGGATATCACGGGCAGGCCCTGTGGCAATGGTTCGGACTTGTCTTGACCATTATTCTGGGTTTCATTGCCTTGTGCCCGCTACTGGCCTGGCACAAGAACTTGAAAAAGAAAGAAAGCACCAGCACGTGGCGTGTGAGCCGGTTGATATTTCCTCTTTCCGCCATGGGATTGAGCCTCTTCGTGGAATATTTCATCAACACCCAGATCAATATCACAGGCAAAGTGCTCACCATCACAGTTCTGGGACTGGAAGCCGTCTTCTTCTTCTTTTCAGCCTGGGCCATTATGGTTGGTGGCAATGTTGCCACTCACGGAATCATCACATCCCAAAAGATCAAGCAGGAAGCTCTGAATGCCGACGTCATCAGACTGATTTGCCGATTGGTATCCTTTAGCCTTGTGTTTGCCCTGTTCTATCGAGCCGGCAGATATTTCGGTCTTCCAGTTGCGGCTGTCTTCGCTTCTGCCAGTATCGCCGGTGTCGCAGTGGCCCTGGCAGCTCGCGAAACCCTGGCCAATTTTTTTGGGGGGGTATCAATATTCCTGGATCGTCCGTTCAAGGCCGGAGACTACATCGTCCTCGATACCGGAGAACGGGGAGAAGTCAAAACCATCGGAATACGCAGCACGCGCCTTCAGACACGTGACGACATTCTCATTACCATCCCCAATTCACTCATCACCACTGTAAAAATCACCAACCAGAGTGCTCCAAATCAGCACTTTCGCGTACCCATCAAGGTGTCCGTGGCGTATGGGTCAAAAGTGGAGGACATAGAAAAGACCCTGATGGATATTGCCCTCGGCAATACAATGGTGATGAAGACACCAGCCCCACGGGTGCGCCTAAGGAACCTTGGTGACTCCTCCCTCAATTTCGAACTGCTGGTCTGGGCGAGCAGCCCCTCTGAGCGAGGTCGGGTGATCCATGAACTAAACAAGCAAATATACGCCCGCTTCAATGAAGCCGGAATCACGATTCCGTTTCCGCAACAAGACATACACATACGATCCGAGGACAACAAAAAGGACAAAAGCCACCCGGCAAAACATATCTAGAGTCTTATTCTGAACGGCATTTTATACAAACTCATGGACGCAAAAAAAGTGCGCCTTGCCGGATTCTCCGGCTTTGGACTGGGACCGCCATTTCAAAATTATATTTTATGGCGACTTGGTCCGTTTATGCTTGGCGCACATTGCTCTTTCTGTGAACAGGGGCGACTCCATTCGCCACATCTAGCAAAGAAGAAATCGATGTCTATTTCCTTTTATCCTCCGCTAATGGTTCTTGCCAACCCACACTTCCGAGGGGACTCTGCCTTTGTCTTATATATACGCCTCCCTGAAAAACGAGGCAAGGGGTTTCGGGCAAAAAACCGACCACTAGTGCGCAACCAGTCAACACTCTTGGACATAAGGATGAATTTTTTTTCAGGGAATGGGTAGATTTAAACTCGAAGATACGACGATTGGAGAAGGGCCTATCTTAATACTATATTACTCACCAAACCAGAAGGCAAGCACAAGCATCGGATTCGCCAAAACAGGGCAAATCCGATGCTTGAAAAAAAATAATGGAGCGTTTTTTAATCGTCTTCAAATGGGTCGCTGATCAGATCCGCCACCCGCATGGGGTCAAGTCGATGACTTGCCGTTTCCTGGGCAGACAGTTCCTCGCCCAGACCACCAAGACTCATAACAGCCTCGCCAGCTTCCCTGCGGCCAAGATTCTTCTCAACGACACCCATGGCCTCTTCAAGCCCTTCGGCAGCACGGGCCTTGAGTTCCTGAATTCTTTTACTGAGTTGTTCGGTGCGGGGAAAATCCCCCTGAACACTTTGAATACCGGGCATATTTGTTCCTCCTTGCAGACTGGAAGATATAAAGCAAAACCCGTGCACGAAACACCTTTATCATTTATTACAGCCAATTAACAATTCAGACAGGTGAATGATCCGGCAGGTTTTTCCTACATTCAAGGGCCTCTGCGCCTGACAGGGACAAGCCACAAAGTCACAACAAGTGCCAGAAAGAACACTCCGTAGGCTGCCGTGAACCATGTTTCGTCAAAATCGCAGAAAAGCAACTTCCCCATCCAGTGGCCGACAAAGCTCTCCCCCCTACCTGTACGGGCCTGCCCTGCGGCCCGCCGCAAGGCTCCCTCCCAAACAGTCAAGGGACACATCCTTCCAACCACGGATTCAAGAAACACGAACCCCATAAGTCCCAAATGAGAATAACGGAACCAGGGGTCGCGTACGGACCGCCAGTCTGCACATCGCCCGATCCATATCAGGGGCAAACCGAGCACGAGATAGGCGGCAATGCAGAAATGAATGACCAGAACTCCATCGGCCAGAAGCATCATCTGACCATCAGCCATTATTCGTCGCCCTGCTCAAGGGTCGTCAGGAAACGATTCAAACCGTCGAGATAGGCCTGCCCCATAAGCATGTATCCGCCATTATGATCGCCGGACAATTCAAGAAACATCTTTGGTCCCGAATAGGATTCATGCAACCTGTGCCCCAATGCATACGGCACGATATCATCGTCCCGACTATGGGCAAAAAGCGCGGACAAGCAAACATCTGACAAGTCTTCCACTGCATTATATTGATATCTGACAAGCTGACGCACGGGCAGCCACGGATAGATATGCGCCCCCATGTCCGGCACCGAAGTAAACGTCGATTCCAGCACCAGACCGGCTGGCAACACGCCCTCCCTGCCAAGATCCCCGGCAAGGCCTGCGGTAACGGCTCCGCCCAGGCTGCGCCCCATCAGGACAATCGAATCCGGCCTGACATCCTGTTCGTCTACCAGCCAGTCCCAGGCTGCACGCGCATCGGCTCGGGTCGAGGCTTCGCCCGGCTCGCCTAAACTCTGTCCGTAGCCGGAGTAATCATAGATCAGAACCGACAGCCCCAACTCGTTGAATATACGAAGCGTCTCCAGCCGGTGCGAGATATTGCCGCCATTGCCATGAGAAAACAGCACAATAAAACGGGCATTCTCATGCGGTAGCCACCATGCATGAATTTTCGTGCCCAGCCTGTTGATCAGCCACACATCACTATAGGCAAGTCCGACTTTGGCAGGCGTGGCAACCATGGTGCTGACAGGAAAATAGAGAATCCTGCGCTGGGACAGGTATATCCAGGCAGTGACAGCCGCATAGCAGGTAACAAGGGCCATGATGATTTTGAAAGTGGTCCACATGCGAACAGCATACACGGAGACAGGAATTTTGTGGACCCCAAACAAGCCACTCTCCCACTTCCCATTTCCAGTCACTTGATCTACCGTGCCTTCCATGAACATCGCAGGCATCATCCTCGCCGGAGGACTCGGCACACGCATGGGCTACTCCAAAAAGGCCTTCATCGAAATCAATGGTCGCACCATCATCGACAGGCTGCTCTCGGTCTATCGCCCGATATTCCGGGAAATCATCATCGCCGCCCGTGAAAAGGACGACTTCAGGGACATGGAATTTACCGTGGCCATGGATCGCTTCGACGCCCGCAGCTCGCTCACCGGCATCCATGCCGGACTGACCAAAATGACCACCAGCCACGGTTTTTTCTCGGCCTGCGATGCGCCCTTCCTGCAAGCCGGACTGGTGGAATCCCTGCTCAGCAAAGTGACGCCGGATGCCGACGTGATCATCCCACTCAAGGAAGACGGCTACCGCGAGCCCCTGTGTGCCGTGTATTCCAAACGATGTCTGAAATTCATCGAAGCGCAGCTTGAACGCGATGACTACAAAATCATCCAGTTCTTTGAACACGTAAATATAAAAGAAGTGCCGGTCTCACAATTGAAACAGGACGATCCTGATCTCATTTCGTTCTTCAACGTCAACCGGCCTGAAGAATTGGCAAACGCCGAGGAACTGGCAAGAAAAAAAGAGTTGTAGACTCTCAGGCTGTTGACAAAGGCTCGATTGCAGCGTTGCTGCAAAAAACTCAAATTCTAGCGTACAAAAAGTACGCGTCGATCTTGAGCTTTTCTTGCGCCTTGCACTCGAACCATTCTCAAAAGCCTGCCAGATTGACTTTGTCCGCACTCTGAAAATCACAGGCTCTCAATTTTTCTATAAATTCCAGACATCTAATCCCGTCTAGACCACATACCATCCTGAACCCAACCCCGGTAGCGACGGGCAAGCCATGCAGCGACGTCCTTTGCATCTCCAAGACCAAAGACAGGTTTGTCCGTATCCGTATCCGCATTGGTAATCATGGCAATAAGTCCCATGTCCCCTTCATTTTGGCTGGTACACAACGGCTCATCATGGGCCTCCTTCCGATGGACTTCAATCTTGGGCTGGTCGGACCGAAAAAAGCCTTCCGCAAGAATCAGGTGTCTGTCCGCGAACAAGCATTCTGCGAGTTCCGACAAAGACATTTCGTGCTCAACAGTCTTGATCATGGCGATCTTGGTTGGAGATGAAACAACCACAGTTTCAGCTCCGGCCTTGCGATGCCGCCAGGAATCCTTGCCTTCATGGTCCATTTCAAAAGAATGAGCATCATGCTTGATGGTTCCCACGGAAATGCCAAGGGCCTTGAGCTCGGGCACGAGTTTCTCCATGAATGTGGTTTTCCCAGATTTTTTCTTTCCGACTATGCATATGATTGGCGAAGCCATGGAATTCCTCTCATCAGTGTAAGAACTGGGGTAAATGGGATTGTTTTGCATTAAGGGTCATGGAAGCAGTATATGCCAGTATATGGGAAATTGCCATGTCCACATAATTGAAAATCAATTGGGCAGGAGGGAAAAATGGATTCCATGCATTACGAAATTCACGAATATAAAGCAGGCTTTGCCAAAACTCCGATCGAGTCCATACGCGAAGTGCCGCTGACCATCCATCTCAATGGACGCGAGGTGGTGACCCTGCTGTGCACTGCAAAATTTCCGGAATACCTGGCCGTGGGATTCCTGAAATCGGATGCATTCATATCAAACCCGGACCAGATCACCGACCTGGCCGTGAAGGATCAAGGGGATCGGTTGCTTGTCGAGGTGGAAACCTGCCACGATCCATGGAAAGGACGCGTCATGGAAAGGTCCATCACTTCCGGCTGCGGCAAGGGGACCAACTTCGGACGCAACGTGTCCACCATATCCAAACGCCGAATGGGTGGTGACATCAAGGTCAAACCCGAACAGATCCTCTCCCTTGCCAGAGAACTGCACGAACGATCCACCCTTTACAATGCCACGCGCGGATGCCACAATTCATCACTGTGCACGCCCGACGAGATACTCCTGTTCCGGGAGGACATCGGGAGACACAACGCCATCGACATGATCTGCGGTCAATGTTTTCTGGACGACATTTCGGTTAATGACAAAATGATCGTGTCCACAGGCCGAATCGCCTCGGAAATACTCCTGAAGGTGATCAGAATCGGCGTGCCCATACTGATTTCGACAGCCGTGGCCACGAGCTTTTCCGTGGAACTGGCTCGCAAGACCGGCATCACCCTGATTGGCAACGTCAAAGACGACAGTTTCTGGGTCTACAATGATAAAGGTCGCATAATAGGCTTTTAACGAGCCTGAACAACAGGATTTTCACATGAGTGACAGGAACCAGCCGGGAGAATTCAATCCGAAGGCTGTTCAGGACGACCCGGATGCAACTCGGCAATCCGGCCGTTTTCAACACGTTGAAAGCATTGCTTCCCGCAGTCAGGCAATCCGCCGCCTTCTCAAGATCACCAGCCCCCTGAAAGCGGAACAAATCCTTCCTGTCAACAGTGTTGGCAGCGTTGCTGCCCAGACCATTTACGCATCCTGCAATGTCCCGGAGCAGCCCAGTTCCGTGAGAGACGGGTACGCCCTGCAATCCAGAGACATTGAAAAGGCCACCACCATGAAGCCGGTACGTCTGACCGTGACACAAGACGTGCATGCCGAGTCCAGGAATCCGGCTCCAGTGGTCTCGGGCGAGGCAGCTCGCGTTCTGACTGGCGGTCTGGTCCCATCCGGCGCAGATGCAGTGCTGGCCGAAGAAGATGTCGAAATCAGCGGCGAGACCATCACAGTCCGCACCCCGGTTCGCCCGGGATGGTTCGTGCGTCCGGCAGGCGGAGAAATAAATCTGGACGCAACCATTGCCGAAGCAGGCACACTCATCACTCCGCAAGCCGCGGCAGTCATGATCCGCACCCGCGTGAAAACTCTTCAGGTTCACCCGAAACCCCGCGCACGGGTCCTGGCTCTGGGCAGCGAATTGTCCAATCCCATAGACTCTGAAATCAATCACGCCACCGGACGATTCCCGGCCGACAACCTTGTACTGACACGAGGTCTGCTTGAACAGTGCGGCGCAGATGTGTCCGAAACCGATGTTCTCCCTGACAGCGAAAACGCGCTGCTGGATATCCTGTCACAGGAAGGGCTGCCGGATATTGTCATCACCACAGGTGGCACCGGCAGAAGTGAACGCGATTTTGCCCGCCTCGGGGCCAGGGAAAGCGGATTCACCGTCCTCTTCGACTCCGTGGATATTCGTCCGGGACGCCACATGTTCGCTGCCCACCGTGACAACACCATTCTTTTCGGACTGCCAGGCCCACCCGCAGCCGTATTTGCCTGCTTTCATGCCATCATTCTACCGGTTCTCCGACGATTGCGCGGCTTGCCAGACCAGACCGAACCGCTCATGGCCCGCTTTGCTAAAGGCCTCTCGGCCAAGCCCGGCAGTGAATGGATGGTACAATGTTCACTGGAATTCAAAGGATCGCACATCGTTGCCACTCCACTCGCCGGAAAAGACGTTCCACCCATGCTCGGCATGAGCAAAGCACATGGAGTGGCCGTCTTGAAAAGTGGAGATTGCATTCTTCCCGATGGGGAAATCGAAATTATTTCATCAATTTTCAATAAATAGCATTTTTTTTTGCACATCCATAACCCCCTCGATTGTTGACCTAATCACTCAGGATTATGTCCGTTTGAGCATAATTCTGCCATAATTATCTCCATTCAAATCGATATATTAGATTAATTTAATGTCAGACCTTGAGTAAGTGCCAGAGCTTTGGCATGATGTACTCGCGTCCCTACTGTTTTCCCAAAACGGATAATCCAAAAGAGAGTACATCATGGAATTCAATCTGGACGAAGCCGGGCGCAAGCTCGAAAAGAAGATCACTCAACTAAAAGGCAAGTCGTACATTTCCGATGAACTCATAAACCTGCTG
The DNA here is from genome assembly GCA_016342345.1 of Pseudodesulfovibrio sp. Taxonomy (GTDB): domain Bacteria; phylum Desulfobacterota; class Desulfovibrionia; order Desulfovibrionales; family Desulfovibrionaceae; genus Pseudodesulfovibrio. Next base: position 21,285 of record JAEINO010000045.1, read on the forward strand.
GACACAGTCGCACACCTGCAACTGACAGCGCGTGACACAGCCAAAGTGACCTTGCCTGCTGACAGCGACATGGCTCCGCCCGAGGCAATTCTTCAGGGTATGCCGTTGGTTACACGCGCAAACTTTCCCTATGACAAAACCCAGGCCAAAGAACTACTCGGCGCGCTCATCTCGCAACTCAAAAAGATGGGCGGACCACTTGGCAAAGCTGCCGGCATAGTAGAAAAAGCCATTGATTCCGGGGAATTCACTCCCAACGAACTTTTTGAAAGCTTCATGGAAGACGACAACACGTTTTTCAACCCATGGGTAGAACGCACCCCGGACGCGCCCAAGACACTTGTCTTTCTCGCCTTTGCAGCCCTCGCCCCCTCCATCGAAACCGCTGCCGAGAAATTGTCTGAAAAACTGCCAGACATGAAAGCACCTCAGGTGGGAACCTGCCCCATATGTGGAAGTCTGCCGCTGATTTCATCTCTCCGGGAAAAAGAGGGATTCCGCCACGCCACCTGTGCATTCTGCCGTCACGAGTATCGCATCAAGCGCATTGCCTGTCCGGTGTGTGGCGAAGAAGACCAGAAAAAACTGACATTCTTCACGGTTAAAGAAGAACCCGGTTTCCGCGTGGACGTCTGCGATTCCTGCAAAACTTACATAAAAACCATTGATTTCAGAACTTTGGATCGCATAGCAATGCCTGTTCTTGACGACTTGGACTCCCTGGCACTCGACTATGTTGCCGCAGGACAGGGATACAAACGGGCCACTCTTTCAGCCTGGGGATTTTAGCAAGGAGGCTCCAATGCCCACCCTGCATCATATGCCAAAGAGCAGACATGTCATACCACCACCCTGCATCCAGGATTATCCGGGTGGCTATGCTGCGCTCTTGAACAACGACGACAAGGCCCGCGACTACCTGCAAGCCCTGTCCTGGCCGACCGGCGACTCCTTCTGCCCACGCTGCGGACATCGCAAGGTGTATACACTGTCTGGCGAACGACTACGCTGTGCCAGTTGCAAGTATACCTTCCAACCCTTCTCGGGCCGCTGGATCAACAACGGTGCACTGTCTCCCAGCGAATGGCTCCGGCTCATCGAGCTGTTCGTCGAGGAATGTTCGGTCCACCAGATGAAAAAGAAACTCAACCTGTCCTACAACACGGTCTACAAGGCACTGACCGCCATCCGGTTCGCCATCCTCGCCCATGCCATTGATGCCCGCCAACTCATCAGCCCGGCCACAGGCCTCAACTCCTATCTCAAGGGCAACCGACTTACTGGCGGACCACGTACCATGCGCATGGATACCATCCCGGTCTACGGCATCCTGCGCCGCGACGATATGGTCTTCATCGATCTTGTCCCGGGATTCCAGGCGGAAACCCTCTTCCATTTCCACATGAACTTCCACCTCAAGCTCATTCGCGCGGGCAATCTCATCTACACTGACCGCTACAAGGACTATGACGCCCTGCTTTTCTGCGGCAACGAGTCGCTCCCCTACGACATCATCCGCCGCTATGATGAACCACCACACATCGACGCCATACAGGACGAATTCTGGCAATACGCCCAGTCCCGGATCAAACGCTTCCGGGGCATATCCTGCCAACGATTCCCGCTCTACCTGAAAGAACTGGAATTCCGCTTCAACAATCAAGAGCACTCAATCACCGAGATCATCGCGGCGTACTTGTGCGCCCTGGTTCCGACAGCGGAATAACGATTGATCACGGCAACTCTTTCGGAAAGACCGACGAAAGGGAAAACGGAATTGGGATGCAGCCTGCGGCTGCGATGAAAAATAAACAAAACATTTGATTCACCCCGTCCTGGGGTTCACCCCTTCGGGGCGTTGGCAGGAACCAACGTCCAAATCCGCTGTCCTGCGGATTTGTCGAACCTCCGGCACGACTTACTTTTGGACCAAAGCGACCAAAAGTAAGCAAAAATCGCTTTTTTTGCGCTGTGATCCCATCCACGATGGCCAAGAACCACTAACACGCTCTGCTGCCCTCCAAGATATCCGGGACCCGGACGCTTTCCGGCCCACACTCCGCGTGTCAACCGGCTCTAAGCCCCTGCTCTCATTGGTCGTCGTTGTAAGAAATGCTAAATATGGTGTGGTTTGGATAGATATGAAAGTATTAGAAATGCTTGTTTTTGTCAGCCTTTTGAATTTCAAAATTCCAACACCAATTCGTCCCCACCCAGCGTTAAGCCTCCAAAGGCCTAGAAGCTGACAAAGCGGAAGAGGCGGCTTTGTGGCCGGGATCAGAAGAGCCTTGTTAAAGGACAACGGTACGAAAAAGTGCAGCCCAGACTTTTCATGGCATGGAGCCGACCCGTTTTGATCAGATTCTCAGCCATGGAAGGCAGCGACCAAGCTACTAAAAGGCCCTTTTTTTCGTCCCTTTTTTTGGGCCAACAAAAAAACGGACCCCGCCCGGAGGGCTGCCTTTAGGCATCTTGTCTTTCATTTTCATCGAAAACAATAAGATAAAATGGGATGCAGCCACCGGCTGCGATGAAGAATATGAACTATTTAAAGATAGCCCTTCAGCTCCACCAATAAATTTAAAAGCTTAGAGGGTTTTCCTTCTAAGCCTTTTTTCGCTAGATATACCAACGAGTATACAAGTGAAACAGAAAAACAGCTTTATAAAGTTCCTTTCCTGCTTCAAGGAACTAGGTATGATGTCCCTCTATATGCATATTTACAGACCGAGTTTGTCCAGCAAGGGTTTTTCGTATTTGTCACTTTCTGCAGGATACCGCAATCCACTGACTCCATGTTGTTTTGCTAAAGACCAAATAATACCTTCGCCTGCAGGCAAGGTTGTCGGTTTCATGGTGTAAACAGGGTCTTCGTATGCTTCGTCTGGAGAGATGATTTTCCAGCCGTTTGTTTTATACATCTTTATGATATCAGGCAAAAAGGCAGCGTTAATGGCATTGGTGTGCAAAAGAAGAACATGCTTTACGCTTCTGTTAAGAACCTCTTTAGATAAGGCGTCGTAATATGTGGTTCGAGTCCACAGATGATTGAGATAGACAGAACGAAATGTTGACAAGTCTTGGTCGATATGACTCTTGCACCACTCCAGGTAGCGTTTGTTGTAGTACCAGTCACTTGCATCAATACTCACGGCTCCCGATCCGTATCCGTGATTCGTCAACCAGCTTCTGAGTTCGTCCCGCTTTGATACGGTTTCCCCCTCTCTGAGATATGGAAAACGCAGCCGTTTTGTCCAACCGGGAAGATCTTTTAACAAAACTTCATTTCTTTTTGTGTCAGCAATGAATTGTTCTAGTGTTACTTGCTTCGAGCAATAATCGAGATGGGAATATGTGTGGTTGGCAATCACATGGCCTGCCTTGCCCCAATCTTTCACGAGACTGAGGCCTGCGGGAGTGTCGATTCGGTTTCCTGCAGGGAACAGAATTGACTTGATTTGTGCTTTTGACAAAGCATCTAGAATGGATGAATTCCAAGAAGAGGCCATTAGCTGACTTCGTGGGTCCAAGCCGTCATCAAATGAGAGAGCTATGCTTTTTGCCTGACAAATTGAGGGCAGACAAAGTGAGAGAATCGTCAGAAATGTGATGAATAGATTTTGGGTAACGTGTCTTTTTTTCACTTTTTCTCCATAATAATTATGCACCTAAAAACAAGTGGTTAATCCGACTATAACGTACTTAAGCACCCGTACTTTTGATAAAAAAGAGACGTGGCATTCAAACTGTGAAAGCACTACCAATCATCAAAAAACGAGTCAGCCTGTCCACGATCTTCGTCTACCACGCCTTCGGTCTGCAATGCATAACTACGTTCGTCAGAATTTTGTGGCAGACAATGTCATTCTATCCATTCAAACAAAAGACAAACTTGTCTGCTGTCCTCACTGTGGCTCCCCGCAACGTTATCAAACGTGGATGTTCAGAGCAGAGGCCAAGAACCACTAACACGCTCCGCTGCCCTCCAAGATATTCGAAACTCGAACGCTTTCCGGGCTACACTCCGCGTGTCAACCGGCTCTAAGCCCCTGCTCTCATTGGTCGTCGTTGCCAAATTGCCGGAGATGGTGTGCTTGGGATAGGAATAAAGACATTTGGACTGCCTGTTTTTTATCAGCCTTTTGAATTTCAAAATTCCAACATCAATTCGTCCCCCCAGCGTTAAAGCCTCCAAAGGCCTAGAAGCTGACAAAGCGGAAGAGGCGGCTTTGTGGCCGGGATCAGAAGGGCCTTGTTAAAGGACAACGGTACGAAAAAGTGCAGCCCAGACTTTTCATGGCATGGAGCCGACCCGTTTTGATCAGATTCTCAGCCATGGAAGGCAGCGACCAAGCTACTAAAAGGCCCTTTTTTTCGTCCCTTTTTTTGGGCCAACAAAAAAACGGACCCCGCCCGGAGGGCTGCCTTTAGGCATCTTCTCTTTCATCCTCTTTCATCACCGCCAAAGGCGGCTTCCACCCTTCCCTCACTCTCCCCACCACACCTATCAGGTGTCAAACCACAACAAAGAAATCAAAATATGTCTTTTTTGACATAATAGAACCTTATTAAAATCAAACAGTTATTAAAATCCCATCCGAATTGGCCTGTGTAAGAACTGAAAGAAGACCTCTTTCTTTGCTCAATTCACCAACACCCCCCATAAAGGGATAACAGAACAAATGGGAGAG
>JAEINO010000046.1 GCA_016342345.1 Pseudodesulfovibrio sp.
AGATCAAGAGTGTGCTTCTTGTTTTTTTCAAGTTCCGGGACGTCATCCAGAGAGAATATCCGGCCACCTATGCGAACGCGTACGAACCCCTCTTTCTTGAGCTTGGCAAAAAGGTCCTTGTGGGTGCCTTTCTGGTGTTCCACGAGAGGAGCCAGGATCATGAATTTGGTACCATCCTCCATATCGAGGATGGTGGAAACAATCTTGTCCGTGGTCTGAGCCGCAATGGGCTTGCCGCATTTGGGGCAATGGTATTTGCCCAGTCGTGCATAGAATACGCGAAGAAAATCGTACACTTCCGTCACGGTCCCCACGGTCGAACGCGGGTTGCGCGTGGCAGTCTGCTGTTCCAGGGAAATAGCCGGAGACAGCCCCTCCACCTTATCGACATCCGGCTTGTCCATCTGCGGCAGAAACTGTCGGGCATAGGCAGAGAGGGATTCGACATAACGACGCTGCCCTTCGGCGTAGACGATGTCAAAAGCCAGCGTGGATTTTCCTGACCCGGATGGCCCGCACACGACAACAAGCTCGTCGCGCGGAATATCAAGGGTCAGATTCTTCAGGTTGTGGTGGCGTGCACCTTCTATATGAATGAATTTCGTATCTGTGGATTTCGTCATTGAGGAAGGATAAACATTCCTAGATGGAAGGCAAGCACAACGAAATAAATGATTCAAATGGATACGTCGCCCATGGCACAGACAGGGGAAGAAAGGATTTCTGACTGAATGAGGTTTTACAATCCGGGTATCTGCATAGCATCGGAAACCCTATGCCGAACATCATCATTGTCCCGGCTCACGCAATGCTCGGCCTTTAAAAAGAATCTATTCCAACCAGTCTATGGCGGACTGCATATCTTCGAACATTCTGACATTGATGGACCTGTTCAGAAATGCAGTTTCAAACACCCTGGCTACGGCAACATTGCACTGTGCACAGACCACGGCACCACGCAACCCCATGCTCGGGACCATATCGGCAACAAGCCGTTCTGCCAGCATGGTGGCATCGTAGGCATTGAGATCAATTGTAACTTCCGTCTCATCAAGAATGACACGTTTCTGCTTGTGTTTCAGAATATGAGCAAGGATCAAATCCGAATACGAAGTCATCTCGGAAAAATCATCAGCCTTGCCAGAGGTCACAAAAAGCAGATAGTCTTTTTTGTCTATTATTTCAATCGTATACGACATCCACTAGTCCATATGAATATTTCAGCACAATAAGGAACATCTAAACATCTATATAATAAGATAATTTTACGTCTATTGCAAGGAATGGCGACAAAAATGAAGCCATTGGCAAGCAATACAGACAAAAAAATATCCAAAGAGGATCTAAACAAAACTCCGATCAATGAGACTTTCATGAAAAGACAGGGTTTACAGCCACGAATTCGATGCGTATATTATGAAGTGGAGAAAAGCCAAACCTGTTGCGAAACAGGGACGGAAAGCCACGGATCTCACGGAGACAGCCGGGTTGCCAACACCACATGCCCCTCTCGGCGCATTGGCGAACCTGGTGCCCCAAGGAGGAAGACATGGAAAACACCGCACAAGCCGGAAACGGCAACGAGACTCGCAAGAATAAAACACGCGGCCTGTTCAAAGTCTCACCCTATATGGTCATCCCCTCAAGGGTCGGTGGATTCTCACTGTACCTGAAGCAGGATGACAACCTCGTACTCTACGCCGAAAAAGGCGAACTCTTCACCCCTGCGCACAAGGAACGTCTCGGCACACTTGACGTTGACTATCTCTATGTCAAAGCCGAGGACTATTCCGGCTATGCAACCTATGTTCAGGACAACATTCTTGAACTGCTTGATGATGAGACCATTCCGGTTCGCGACCGGGCCAGGGCCTGGAACGATGCCACTGTTTCATTGGCTCGGGAATCCTTTGACAAAAGCCTCCCCAAGTCCATGGACAAAAGACGGTTCAGGAAAATTCAGGCCTTGATCACAAACAGCCTCAAATTTCTTGCCCGAGAAGACGCGCTCAAGGAATTGGGACGCTTCATTGCCGATGGTGGAGAACTCTTTCACCATGGCATCGGAACCATGGTCCTCACGGTTTCCGTGCTTTCCACTTTTGTCAATGAGGATTCCGATTTGCTGGTAGCCGTAGGTGTTGGTGCCATGCTGCACGACATTGGCAAGCTGGAACTGCCGGAGGAACTCTTCACACGTCGGTGGGACGGCCTGAGCCATTCCGAACAGGAAATGGTCAAATCCCACCCTGCTTTGGGCGTGGGCATCTGCTCATCCCTACCACTCCCGCAGGAAACCCTTCAATGCATTCTTTTCCATCACGAACGAGAGGACGGCGGAGGCTATCCATCCGGTGCCATAGGCGAACTGCTGCCGACGTATATTAAAGTATTGGCCCTGTGCAATCAGTACGACAATCTCACTCGTGGTAGCGGCGGACGCAAGAGGCTGACCCCGTTCGAGGCTTTGACGCGCATCAAATCCATGCGCAACGCTCATGACCCGGACATGCTCAAAAGGCTTATCACGATTCTCTCTTCGGCAGAATTGACATAAGGACGCACGGTTTCCCTGCTGGCAGCCGACTTATTCGGCTTGTGTCCGGGCCCAGACAGCAAAGATGGAATCGCTGCTTTTATCAAGATCCTGGACGTCTTCCGTGTCAGGCAATCGCTGCCACCCCCGTTCGGAAAACGTATTGAGATCAATAAATTTTTCCGAACGGAAAAAATATTGGCAGACCAACCCCATACGTTCAAATTCATGCAATTCCGACCAAATATGAATGGCTTTTGACGCAAACCACTGATCGGCAAAGGTCAGTATGAATATGCCGCCGGGCTTGAGTACGCGGGACATATCCTCAAAAACCTCAAAGGGTTTTGTCAGGTATTCCACTGATGCCGTGCAGACAACCGCATCAAAGCTGTTCTCTTCAAAGGGCAACTGCGGCTCCTCGTTGAGATTGTGGATCACGACCCTGCCAAGCTGCTCGTTGGCCTCCATCACTTCCCTGTTCAGCCCCAGACCTGTGACCGATCCGGGCTTGAACCCATCCGGCAAATGAGAGAGCGAGCCAGCCATGAGATCCAAAACATCCATGCCATCCGAGAGAAGCCCCCCGTAGACCTTCTGCACATTCTCAAGGGCCTGTTTGTCCAGAAAAGACGAAGGCAAGGACTTTGCGTAAAACTCACTATCATCGGTTTCATCATCGCGAACAAAGGGATCCACTCCCAAAAAATCTGTGGCTGTTTCCGCCATGCGCGCCTGCATGCCCGGTCCACGCATCAGAGTGGATGGCCAGCGATGCAAAGTGCCTGAATCCGTATCAGGCGGGTGGACATCCAGCACAGAGGCCTTGATCTGAATGCTGCGCCCGGCAAGGGGGTGATTCAAATCCGCCTTGAAACCGGCCTTGTCAGTGGAGATCACTCGAAATGGCGCAGTGGAATCAGGACGGGTTCCAGGCACATCCTCTATGAGGCGTTGCGGGTAAAACCGACCAATACGCGGCTTGATCCTGCGATCATGAACAAGAGGAGCCTTGAATCGTGAATGCGGCAACTCGATGATCTTCCCGAGTTCGTGGACCGTGACATCGGACGGATCAAATACCATTTCCACGCTGTCGCCCGGACCAAGTCCGCGCATGCGACTTTTCAGCCCCAGTGGCAGAATGTCCCGCGTGAAGCTGACGTCTGCGGCAAGGTAGGCATCCACATGCCTGACATGGGAACTCTCCCAAATGATCTCAAAATATATGGTCGCCAGAGAATCCTGTGCGATATGTGCCATGAAAATCTCCTTGATCCGAAAAATTTATCTGAACCACAAAAAACCCGTTCGAATTTTGGTGGCAGGCGGCTATTATAGCTCAAAATAGAGAAAAGGCAAAGAAGAGTCCATCCTTTAAGGAAGACTGGACTGAAAAGGTCTCTCTTCAACAAGGACCAAAACGTTTTGCACGCCACTGCCACGAAAAAATCCGGCATCCGTTTCTGTTGGTACGGACGCCGGAAAAGATCAGCGGGTTCAGTTCAGGATTAGTTATTTCCGATTGATCGCAAAATGGTTGAAAGCCTGATCCACGGGCATCACTTCAAGCGAATTGATGTTGACATGCGGCGGCAGCGTGGTGGCCCAGTATACAATTTCAGCGATGTCATCCGGCCGGATCGGTTCGGTTCCTTCGTATACCTTGGCTGCCTTGTCCGTATCACCATTGAAACGGACGACGGAGAATTCACTTTCGCACAGGCCCGGTTCGATGTTGGTAACGCGAACTCTGGTGCCGAGCAGATCTGCCAGAAGATTCTTGGAGAATTGGTTTACGAACGCCTTGGTTCCGCCGTAGGCATTGCCGCCCGGATACGGGTACGTGCCTGCAACTGAACCGAGGTTGACGATATGCCCGGAGTTTCGCTCAACCATGCCTGGAAGGAGAGCGCGGGTGATGTAGAGCAACCCCTTGATATTGGTGTCCACCATGCATTCCCATTCATCAAGATCGCAGGCCTGAGCTGGCTCCAACCCCAAGGCGAGACCGGCATTATTGACCAGAATATCAATATTGGCAAATTCCTCGGGCAGGGACTGTGCCGCGTCAAGAACCGCCTTTCTATCGCGTATATCAAAGCAAAGGGTATGAACCGGGGCTGGAGCCAGAGCCGCTTTCAACTCGACGAGTCGTTCGGCGCGCCTGCCGGTAAGTACCAGTTTCCAACCTTCGCGGGCATATCGTTCGGCCATTGCCTTGCCGAATCCGGCAGTCGCACCGGTAATGAATACAGTCTTTGTCATGGGAATACTCCTCGTTGATGTCTTGGTTATGGATACTACAAACAAACCACAAAGAAAAGAGACCCATGACGGGCCACATACTAGAATTCAGATAAGCAACTTCATGTATGTACGATAAATTCTGTACCCAAGGACCGGTAGGAAACGTCGTGTTTTTTTCAGTTAACAGTACTAACATGCGTTGTTTCGGACGATTACTGAATATGCTTCTGTTTGCACAGAAATGAGAAAATATTGATCAGTAGATCAATAAGAATGGCGCGTATTAGACATTTTTATTCAAATGGGGTAATAGATTGCCTCATATCAAAAAAAGGCCATCATTCCAGTTTATTGAGTAAGAGGGGTCCAGGGGTGTTTCTTTGAGGGCTAAGCGATTTTCACTATTTGATTAGGTAGTTATGGCAAATCTTATTCTTGACGACATCTGCGTCCGGTTCGGTGGATTGCAGGCCCTGACAGATGTCGCATTTTCAGTGGGCGAAGGAGAGGTTGTGGGGCTTATTGGCCCCAATGGCGCGGGCAAGACCACTGTATTCAACGTCATCACCGGAGTTTACAAAGCATCCAGCGGCACAGCTTCCTATGATGGAAATGTCATTACCGGACTTCGTCCGTATCAGGTCCTTTCCATGGGCATTGCCCGAACCTTCCAGAATATTCGACTTTTCCAGAACATGACCGCCCTTGAGAACTGCATGGTTGCCCAGCACAGCCGATCCAAATCTGGTGTTGTGGGTGCCATTCTCAGAAGTCCTGGACAGATGCGCGAAGAAGCCCGCATTCAGGAAAAATCGCAGAAGGCACTTGAATTCATGGGCCTCGGCGATGTGACCGACGAAGTTGCTTCCAACCTCCCATACGGGCACCAGCGCAGACTGGAAATTGCCCGGGCATTGGCAAGCGAACCCCAAACCATCCTGCTTGACGAACCCGCTGCGGGTCTTAATCCGTCAGAATCCATGGATCTCATGAATTCCATCGCCCGGATAACCGAACTGGGCATCAATGTGCTCATGGTGGAACACGACATGAAAGTTGTCATGGGTGTTTGCAGTCGTATTGTTGTTCTCGACCACGGGGTGATGATCGCGGAAGGAGTGCCCGAAAACATTCGGAAAAACCCTGCCGTGATTGAGGCATATCTGGGCCAGTAGAGAGGCTGGTCACAACCGCAACATTGGAGAGAGTGTCAATGAAACGTTTACTCGCACTGATCGCGGCCTTGGCCGTGATGACTCTGGTTCTAACAGGCTGCGGCGAAGAGGAAAAAGCTGGGAAAGTCCTCAGGATCGGAACCATGTCCCCCCTGACAGGACCGTATGCCGCTGACGGAAACGATATCCGCCAGGGTGCTGAAATCGCCGTGGAAGTCATGAAGGAACAGGGCGGCGTGGAAGGATATACCGATATCCAACTTTTCTCGCAGGATACAGCCTGTGATCCGAAACAGGCCGTGGCTGCCGCCAACAAGTTGATCAACGAAAAAGTCACTGCCGTTGTCGGCGCGTATTGTTCCAGCTCGACCATTCCGTCGTCCGAGACTTTGGCCGAGGAAAACATCGTCATGCTGACCCCGGCATCCACCAGCCCGCAGGTCACGGAACGCGGTTTGCCGTACATGTTCCGTACATGCGGTCGTGATGACCATCAGGCTCCGGCTGCCGTCAAATTCATGAAAGACGTTGCAGACGTGAAGACCCTCTTCATCGTCGATGACAAGACCACCTATTCCCAGGGACTGGCCGATGGCGTTTCCATTGCTGCCAAGGCTGCGGGCATCGAAGTTCTGGAACACGACCATGTCAATCAGGGCGACAAGGACTACTCTGCCGTACTGACCAAGGTCAAAGCTGCCAATCCCGACATGTTCTACATTTCCCTTCAGAACTCCGCCACCGGAGCACTCATGGTTATCCAGGCCAGACGCATGGGCATCAACGCCACCTTCATGGGTCAGGATGCCGTGTATCATCCCAATCTCATTGAAATTGGCAAGAACGCTGCCGAAGGCATGTTCTGCACCTTTGGCGCCATTGACAAGGACGCTCCTGCGTTCAAGAACTTCCTGTCCAAGTACAAGGCCATTGCCAACAATGAACCGGGCGCCTATTCCGCTTACTCCTTTGACTCCACCATGGCATACATGCTGGCAGTCAAGGCCGCGGGTTCAACCGATCCGGCCAAGGTTCGCGCCGAACTCATGAAACTCGACTTCGTGGGTGCTTCCAAGAATGTCGTCTACGACGAAAAAGGCGACTCCGGCTCCAACTACACCGTCTACCAGATCAAGGACGGCAAGTTCGTACCATATTGGAATTCCCTGACCGGCGACAAATACTAGGCTTTAGCGAGCTGCAACTTAATCGGAGCCCCGCATATGCGGGGCTCCGAACACTGGATACACATGGAATTTTTCATCCAACAGCTGATCAACGGCATCACACTCGGAGGCGTTTACGCCCTCATTGCCTTGGGCTACACCATGGTCTACGGCATTATCCAGCTCATCAACTTCGCGCACGGTGAATTTTTCGCTGCGGGCGGATACATGGGTGTGATCCTCATTTCCTGGCTGGCTTCGCAGGGACTGCATCCATATGCCTGCCTTGCCCTCGCCCTGGCCCTTTCCATGGGATATTGCGCGCTCCTGGCCATGGCCGTGGAACGTCTTGCCTACAAACCCCTTCGGGAGGCATCCCGTCTGGCCGTGCTCCTGTCCGCACTGGGCATGTCCATCTTCCTTCAGAATGGACTGATGCTCACCCAGGGAGTCTACGACAAGGGCTACCCCACGGAAATCACCTCCGGCGGGTTCGAGTGGGGACTCGTTTCCGTCTCCTACATGCAAATTTTCATCGTCGGCCTGACCGCAACACTCCTGGTCGGCCTGAACATCCTGGTTTTCAAGACCCGCATAGGCAGGGCCATGCGCGCCACGTCCCAGGACAAAGTCATGTCCGCACTGGTTGGTATCAACTCCAACCGCATCATCTCCATCACTTTCGCCATCGGGGCGGGACTGGCTGCGGCGGCAGGCATCATGGTCGGCCTCTATTACGGTTCCGTGAACTACTCCATGGGATTCGTTCCCGGCATCAAGGCGTTTGCCGCTGCCGTACTCGGGGGCATTGGCAATATCACTGGAGCCCTGATCGGAGGACTGATCATCGGCATGGTCGAAATCTTTGCTGCCGGATACATTTCCGGTGAGTACAAGGACGTGTTCGCCTTCATCATCCTGATTGGCGTACTGTATTTCCGTCCCTCCGGCATCATGGGAGAGAACATTGACGACACAAGAGTCTAAAAAACTATGGCTGTCCTGCGGGGTCGGCCTGATCTGGTTCCTGATCATTTTGTGGCCCCTGCTTGGCATCACGCCCGAAGGACTGGAATTCGGCAAGACCTTCAAGGTCTTCGGATACGTAGCTGTAGGCGTCGTCATTCTCATGCTCTTCTATCAGGTGCAGCAGGCGGGCAAATTGAATTTCGTGGGTACTCCGCTCAAGGCAACTTCCGTTGGCATCGGCAAGATCTATGAAATAACACCCAGATGGATATTGCTCGGCATTGTACTTGCCCTTGCCATCGCCTTTCCGCTGGTGACAGGTCGCTATGCCCATGACGTGTCCATCAGTGTACTGATCTACATCTGTCTCGGCCTGGGACTGAACATAGTGGTCGGTCTGGCCGGATTGCTTGATCTCGGATACATCGCCTTTTACGGCGTGGGAGCATACACCTATGCACTCATGAGTCTGCATTTCGGCCTGTCGTTCTGGCTCTGCCTTCCCATAGCAGGGGTGACGGCTGCGATCGCAGGCTGCATCATCGGCTACCCCACCCTGCGCATGCGAGGCGATTATCTGGCCATCGTCACATTGGGTTTCGGCGAAATCGTACGGCTCATCCTCAACAACTGGATGGGACTGACCAACGGCCCCAATGGCATCATGGGCATCTTGCGTCCTGAAATCTTCGGGTTTCAGCTCAACAAACTCTGGATGCTCTACTACGTCATTCTCGGCATTGCCGTTTTTACCATCCTTGCGGTTTACCGCCTCAATTTCTCACGCATAGGGCGAGCTTGGGAAGCCATCCGCGAGGACGAAACGGCAGCGGAACTGATGGGCGTAAACACATTCCTGCTCAAGCTCCTGGCCTATGCCATGGGTGCGACCTTTGCCGGTTTTGCCGGAGCGTTCTTTGCCGCACGCATGCGCTTTGTCGGCCCGGAATCCTTTTCCTTCCTGGAGTCCGCCATGGTGCTTGCCATGGTCGTCCTGGGCGGCATGGGGTCCATCCCCGGCGTCATCCTCGGAGTACTGGCCCTCGTGGCCCTGCCCGAGGTCTTTCGTGAATTCGAGTTGTATCGCATGCTCGTTTTCGGCGGCGTCATGACCTTGATGATGCTCATCCGTCCCGCTGGAATATGGCCTGCCAAACGCGTTGGCCGTCGGTCCGAAGAAGCAGATTAACCAAAGACAGAATAATGGCAGACAACATTACACCCATACTGGAATTGAAGAACGTTGTTTCGGCCTATGGTCGAATCAAGGCTCTCAAGGGCATATCGCTCAAGGTTTTTCCCGGCGAAATCGTCACTATCATCGGGGCCAATGGTGCAGGCAAATCCACGACGCTCATGACGATTTGCAATATCATCACGGCCGTGGAAGGAGATATCCTGTACAAGGGCGAACGCATCAACAACATTGCCTCTGACATCTTGCCTTCAATGGGCCTGTGTCAGGTACCTGAAGGACGTCGCATCTTTCCCCGCCTGACAGTCATGGAGAATCTCGATATGGGCGCGTTCTTCCGCAAGGATGCAGCTGACATCAAACATGACCTGGAACGCGTGTTCGAGCTGTTCCCCAAATTACGCGAACGGCGCAAACAGCTTGGCGGGACCCTGTCCGGCGGCGAGCAGCAAATGCTGGCCATGGGCCGTGCGCTCATGAGCAGCCCCAAGGTTCTGCTTCTGGACGAGCCGTCAATGGGACTGGCTCCGCTGTTGGTCAAACAGATTTTCGACATCATACGAATGATCAATAGTCAGGGTGTTACCGTGGTGCTGGTCGAACAGAATGCGAATCTCGCATTGCAATGTGCCCAGCGCGGATACGTGCTGGAGACCGGCACGGTTGTCATGGAAGATGAAGCGGACAAATTGCTGACAAACCCGGATATTCGCAAGGCATATCTCGGCGAATAAACAGATTCAAACACCCCCCCCCTCGAAGCACTGCTTTGAGGGGGGGTGTTACTCGATGGCATGCCGAGAAAGGGCTGCTCGCAGCCCGCTATGGCTTTTCCGCCCACAGGATGAAAACCGGATTCTGGGCCTTGAAGCGCAAATCCCCGGCAAGGGCATTGGTAGTCGAGGCCTGGAGTTGGGTGACGCCGAAGAACCAGCCCAATGACTTGAAGTGATCCTTGGCAGCATGAAGGGTATCCAGGAGTATGCAATGAGCCACGATGCGGCCTCGGGGCTTGAGTCGCTCACAGGAGATGGAAAGAAGTGACGTGTCCTGATTGGACGGACCACCAAGCCCCCCTCCGATAAAGATACGATCCGGTTCAGGCAGATCTGTCAGGCAGTCGGGCATTGAGCCGAGCACAGTGTCCACAAGCCACGCACCGGTTCTACGAATATTCTCACGGATCATGGCAGCACGGGTCTTGTTCCGTTCCACGGCAAAGACACGACCACGCCGGGCAAGGTGGGATGCCTCGATAGACACGGACCCGCAACCTGCGCCCAAATCCCATATGGTGGAATCAGGCAGAACGTTAAGGTGCGCCAGACCGGCTGCGCGAACAGGCAGCTTGGTGATCAGGTCTTTCTGATGCAGGTAGTAGTGATCCGGGATACCCAAGGTCAAATCGATTTCAGGAGGATATTGGCGTTCCAGAATCACGAGATTCAGGGGAGCAAAATCCATTCCCCAGGTTTCCGGCAGGGCCAAGGGGCGGATAACCTCCTCCGGCGTGCCTATATTCTCAAGCACTGTCATGGAAAAACAATCGGCTCCGCGCTCCAGCAGGGCACGAGCCACTTCCGCCGGAGTGTTGATGGTGTCGGTGAAGACCGCAATGAGATCTGCCCGGACCAATGCCGCATAAAGCGGTGAAAAATCATCCCGACCGTGCAGGGATACAAAATCCATCTCCTGCCAAGGCAGGCCAAGACGGGCGGCGGCCAATTGCATGGTGGACGTATTCGGCTCCACCAGCAGATTTTCGCGGCCCAATTCCTCACCCAAACGTCTACCGATCCCAAAAAAGAGCGGGTCGCCATCTGCCAGGACAACCACGTTCCTGCCATTTTCGGCAGCCTCGCGAATGGCGTCTATTACTGGCTGGAGCGGCCCTGCAATGGGTAGCTTTTCGGCTGTTTCAGAAAGCAGATTGTCTGGACAGGCTGCCAGCAGGCGCTTGCCACCCACAACAAGGTCAGCCTTGGTCAAGGCTTCCATGACTAAGGGGGATATCTCAAGCGATCCGGGCGCAAGGCCCATGACACGGACGGGTTGCATATTCGACATGAGCGCAATGTAAACAAAAGTTCTGCCGGGGGGAAGGAGAATACGAATCGTAAACGACATTCCCTGATTTCATTGGCCCGGATCGAGACTTGTGATATGCAAAATGCAGAGAGGAATGCACCGAACTCACTGTTCGGATTATGACAATACATCCTGAAATGGTCCGACAAGGAGGATACATGCAATTTTTTCTGGATACGGCCAATCTCGATCAGATTTGCGAAGTGAGAGATCTTGGCCTGCTCGATGGCGTAACCACCAACCCCACACTTCTGGCTCGTGAAGGCGGCGATTGGCGTGAACAGGCCTCACTCATCTGCGATGCAGTGGACGGCCCGGTCAGCCTTGAGGTGATCGCAACCACTCACGAAGAAATGATCAAGGAAGCCAAGGATCTTGTCTCGTTTGGCGAGAATGTCGTCGTAAAGATTCCGATGATTGCCGAAGGCCTCAAGGCTCTCAAAGAGCTTCGCGAACGCGAAATCAAGACCAACGTCACTCTTGTCTTCTCCCCGACTCAGGCCCTGCTCGCTGCCAAACTCGGCGCAGCCTATGTCTCCCCGTTCGTCGGTCGTCTTGATGCCTTGTCTCAGAACGGCATGGAGGGTGTGGACCAGATGCGGACCATATTCGACAATTACGGATTCAATACCAAAATCCTCGTGGCCAGCGTCCGACATCCCATGCATGTCCTTGAGTCCGCCCTGATCGGCGCGGATGTCATCACCATACCCTATTCGACCATCACCCAACTCATGAAACACCCCCTGACCGATAGCGGACTGGCTTCATTTCTGGCTGATTGGGAGACTTTTCAGAATCAACCATAATCACAGGCTATTTCGAATCCCGGCCCGGTCCTGAACCCGTATGGGGATAAAAACCCCTGCCCCCACTTTGCTTCCGGCGGTTGGTTTTATGTCGATGAAAAAAATCTGCCTGTGGCTTCAGGGCACACGCGGATTGGCTGTTTTAAGGCCTATTTTTTAATAAAACGAACCAGATAATTAAAGCCGAGATCTTCATACCCGACGCGTTCAAAGCCATATCGAGATACAACGGCCTCCACATCCTCGGCAGAAATCCGTATGTGCAAAGGCGGACCAAAATTTGTTTCTTCCTTTTTGCATTCCAGCACAGCAAATTGACCTGCCGATTTCAGGACACGGTGAATATCGCGACTCAATCTTGAAACATGTTTTTCCAAGCTCAGACAATACATGACCGTTGAGATAAGGCAAACGTCCACACTGCTATCACCTAACTGCAGCGGCTCCATTATGTTCTGCACCAGAGTCTGAATATTCACGAGCCCCCGATCCTGAGCCTTGTTTTCCACTTCACGGGTCATGAGCGCGTCTCTGTCCACCGCAATGACCCGCCCTGCGCTTCCGACAAGTTGGGCCGCGTGTATCGAATAGTCGCCAGGACCACACCCAAGATCAAGAAAAATGCTGCCTGCTTTCAAATCCAATTCGCCAAACACGACATCCGGGTCCTGCATGGTGTAACTGGTGGGACCACGCCTGCGAGTTCCGCAATTGTCTGCCACGGTCTGCCGTGTGTCATTCTGTCCAGCCATCGTTATCTCCTTGAATTTTTCATGAAATGCGAACGCAATAGATTCTGTCTGTATTAAAAACTTGGGATTGTTAAGCAGCTTAACCATATGCTTAAAAAAAAGGTCTTTCAACTTATTATCAAAGCACTCAAAATGACTTATTTAACGCCGTAAAACTAGTATCCAGCAGGAATTATTTATCAACTGGCAGGTCACATTGGCCACAGCCATGAACGATTGGTAAAGCAGCTAAACCAATATGTCAAGTCCACTGAAACATTTCGGATTGAAATATCCAGAAAAGAATTCAGAGACATTCTGTTCATACCCATATTCTTCACGGGTCTGAACCAAGCCAGAAAAAAGGACAAACTCTTCCCTATTCCTCCGTGTCCATTCTTCCTCCACCATAACAATACTCCCCAAAACGTTTCAAGATCCCAGCCGAGACAGGCGTCTCTTCCACTCCGGCAAAAACAGCATCGCCATCCAGTCCCTGAGTCGCCATGACATTCCGCAACGCTTCCACATAGAATCGCGTACCCTCGGCATCAAACTCTGGATGGAATTGCACACCCCATGCATGTTCGCCAACCCGGAATGCCTGATGCGCCTCATGATCACTTGAAGCCAGCAGGATTGCTTCGGGCGGCAATTCAAGGACGGTCTGAGAATGCGTCACATGCGCCTGAAATGAAACGGGAATATCCGAAAACAGCTGGTCATCAGTGGCTGCATCCTTCAAATTTATGCTCACGGTGCCAATCTCCATTCCGTCGGGATGAAATGCGGCCTTGCCTCCCAATGCATTGGCCATGAGTTGATGACCAAAACAGATTCCGAGCATGGGCAATCCTGCCTGAACAGCCTGCCCGACCCATTCCGTGGTCTCCAACATCCACTTTGCATCTTCGGTAATCATGTCGTGGGAGCCGGTAATGACACAGCCGACAAAAGCATCGGGATCGGGCAAAATCTCGCCGTCCTGAACATTGACGCATTGCCACTTTTCGGAGACAAGCCCCATGGCATCGGCAGTCCAGTTTTCAAAATCCCCTTTGGAGCGAGTGATGCCTTCAAAAGTCGAACCGGTCTTGATTATCAGAATTGGTTTCATGTATCCTGCTCACATGTAGCTAGATTAAAATTTTAACAGGCACAGACTGCCGCCAGAGTGTCACGTCACCCAAAAAAATGGCTTATAGGACTTTGCCTTGAATTGCATGTCCGAATTACGGTATTATGTCGATAAGCATTGGAGTTATCAATGACGAAAATCACTATAGTCAGACAATGGAATCGTCGCGAATTTATCAAGGCAGGTACCCTGACGGCCTTGGGCATAGCTATTGGAGGATGCGCAAAAAATCCCGTGACGGGCCAGAACCAGTTCATGCTCGTAAGCGAGGAGCAGGAAATTGCCATGGACAAACAGGCCGCCCCGCATCAGCTTTCAGCCGACTACGGCCCGGTGCAGGACGGCGAGCTGAACACCTATGTGGCCGAAGTGGGCAAGAGTCTTTCGGGCAAAAGCCACCGCCCCCAAATGCCCTACTCATATCAGGTGGTCAACGCCAACTATGTCAATGCATATGCTTTTCCCGGTGGAACCATTGCCTGTACGCGAGGCATCATGCTGGATCTGGACAACGAGGCTGAACTGTCCGCATTGCTGGGCCACGAAGTCGGCCACGTCAATGCCCGTCACACGGCATCGCGCATGAGCACACAGGTTCTTGCCGGGACATTGGCCGGAATCGGTGGAGCCGTTGTTGGCAGTCAATACGGAGGAGAATGGGGCGCATTGGCCGGAGGACTGGGAGGGATAGGTGTCGGCGCACTCCTGGCCTCATACAGCCGAGACGACGAACGACAGGCCGACAGCCTGGGCATGGAATACATGACCAAGGCCGGATACAACCCGGATGGCATGACAGGGCTGATGGAAATGCTCAATGAACAGCATGACCGCGAACCGAGTGCGCTTGAAGTCATGTTCGCCACCCATCCCATGAGCAGCGAACGGTTGGCCACGGCTCGAAAAACCGCGAACACGAAATATATGGGTGCAAAAGAATATGCCGTCTACCGCGAGCGGTACATGGACAACACCGCATCACTCAGAAAAATCAAACCTGCGGTGGAAAAAATGCAAACCGCCGAAAAACTCATGCGCGAAGTCAAGAACAACGAGGCCGAAGACCATCTCGAAACGGCACTCAAACTTGCACCCAACGATTATACGGGGCTGTTACTTATGTCCAAATGCCTGATTGCACAGGAAAAATACGACAAAGCTCAATCCTACGCCCAACATGCAAGGGACGTCTACCCGACCGAGGCCCAGGCCAGTCAGATCAACGGTCTTCTGCTGATCAAATCAGAAAAATACGAAGCTGCATTCGAAAACTTCAACGACTACGAGAAAACCCTGCCAGGCAATCCCATTACCGCTTTCTACAAGGGATTCAGCCAGGAAGGAATGGGACATACTCATGAAGCAGCCCAAGAATATTATCGCTACCTCCAACAGGTCAATCAGGGAGAACAAGCCAAACACGCCTATTATCGGCTTGTACAATGGGGCTATATCAAGGGCGAAGCCAAACCAGTCGCCAATCCGCTGGCAGGGTCGGCCTAGGGAAGCACTGCATAATTGCCCTCTGGCTTCGTTGCTGCAAAAAAATCAAACCCTAGCGTGCAGGAAGCACGCGTCAGCCTTGACTTTTTTGCGTGCCTTGCCAGCAAACAATTCTACAGCACTTCCTGAAGGTTGAATTAATCAGCGTTTCCCTAGCAAACGCCCTGCTGAAAACAGACTCACACATTTTTAAAGATTTTGCGCGGTAACGCCACAGTTTAACAGGCAGAACAACCACAAAAAAGCCCCTGCACAAAGTGCAGGGGCTTATTTTTATCAGTCGTTCGGATGCGACCAGACAGGATTGACCTACCAGGTATCGCCACCGAATGCGTCGCCGCCGAGGCCGAAGGTGTCTTCGGGCTCGCCACCAACAACAGGACCGTCAGCCGCGCCGCCAT
The DNA here is from genome assembly GCA_016342345.1 of Pseudodesulfovibrio sp. GTDB lineage: Bacteria > Desulfobacterota > Desulfovibrionia > Desulfovibrionales > Desulfovibrionaceae > Pseudodesulfovibrio. The sequence goes on from JAEINO010000046.1 coordinate 15,962, forward strand.
CAGCGGCAGGAGCTGCTGCTCCGTCACCGGCAACACCGGCAACCACAACGCCCTGACTCTTGACCTTGTCGACTTCTGCCATCAGGTCTGTGAGTTTCTTGGACATTTCGTCCAGCTTGGAGGAAGCCATAGTGACTTTCGCCTCGCCAGCAGCGTTCTGAGTCTCGGTGACTTTGACCTGTGCTTCAAGGGGAGCGATCTTGGCGGCAAGATCGGCCTTGGCAGCAGTCAAAGTCTCGACTTCTGCTTTCAGAGCAGCATTTTCCGCTTTCAGGGCAGCCATGATATCCAGGACAGCCTGGGCACGGATGGCTTCGCCTTCGGGCAGGGCTTCGATCTTGACCTGATTTCCGAGCTTGGCGATATCACCCTCGGCATATTTGGTCAGACCGGGTTCTTGTTCATAAATCCAGGCCTTGGACAATGCCTGCGCCACAGGGGCGATGTCAGCGTCCAGGGTCTCGGCCTGAGTGATGTAGGCCAGCATATCGAGCTGAGTCTGGTCAGCGGCCTCGCCGCGAAGAACAGACACGAAAGCGTTCATAGGGAAAACCTTAGCTTCAGCCATGTGATGCCTCCTTAACTAAGTAAGCTTCAATTTTATGTATCACCCAGGCGACTATTTGTCGGAGCCCATGGGAATACGGCCAATCTTCTTGGCGTAGGACAATGCCACAGTACGATAAACCAGGTGACCCAGCTTGGACCACGGCAGGTATGCAAGCATCATGAAAACCGAGATCAAATGCACGTAGTATATAGGATACGCCAGTACGGCTGCACCCAATATGCGGAAGATCAAGGCTCCGATACCAGTCAGGAAGATGGCCCAGATCAGAGTGATCAGGTACCAGTCATACCAACTGGAGGACTGCTTTGCTTCGTCCAGATTCACTCTGCGTTTGGTCAATGCGATGAGACCGTACACACCCAGACCAGCACCAACTATGGCCAGCAACTTGACGGGATGATATAACGGCATCGGGGTATGACCGATGGCAGAAACGATAGAACCCAGACCTTCTATACCCATGAATGTCAGGAACCAGCCACCCCAATGAGTTCCAGCGACAATACCGGTGACAACCATCAACATGATAAATGCGAACATCAACCAGCGATGGCCGGTTGCGCGCTTTATGTCGAGTTCGTCAGCGTCTTCTTCGTTGCAATCAAGGAACTGGGTGTGCTGCAGGATTTCATACTGAACAGTGTTGATCAGTGCTGCAATCATGCTCGGCTCTTTCTTACGGCCCACAATAAAGGTCTTGGGCTGGCCGTCAAAAGCCTTGAGCATATTCCTTACGCCGGAGTAGAAAGCCCATATCATGAAGGCAAAGACGATCATGAAGACAGGATCAATGGTGTAATCGCCGGGAAACAGGCCACCGAAAGCGATCTGGCCGCCTTCCTTGACCGGGACCCACGCATGATCAACCAGTTCGAACTTGGGCAAAAAGGAACCAAGTCTGCTGCCCATGATGAACCAGATGATTCCATAGAGCAGTGCAGGAATGGCGGCCAGCGGAATCAAACCGCTGGAGCTGGACATCCATTTGCCGATAATCGGGAGCGGAGCCAGGCTGCGGTATGCCATGTTGCGCAGGGCAGCCAGCAGATCGCCGGGTTTGGCACCACGGGGACACAGATCGGAGCAAGCTCCACAGTTGTGACACAGCCAGATATCAATATCATTAACCAGGCGGTCCTTGAGACCCCACTGAGCCCATACCATCTCTTTGCGAGGGTAAGGGTTGTCAGCCGGAGACAAAGGACAGACCACCGAACAGGTGGCGCACTGGTAGCATTTCTTCAGAGAGTCGCCACCAACGGCCTGCAACTCTTTAATGAAATTAAGGTCCGGTTGTACCTTGACGGTATTTGACATGCCGTACCTCCTAGTAACCCTTGAAGGGGTTCGGGCCGAAGTTGGTAACGATGTTCTCAACGAACTCATCAATCATTGCCGGGACCTGATCGTACATGTCGATGGAGACTTCATACTGCTCAACACGTTCAGGCTCGACACCGAGACGACCCAGAGAGTCGGCGATGTTTTCCTTGCGGCGGTTGCACAACTCGGAACCCTTCACGAAGTGGCACTGGTAGTCGTCACCGAATTTGCAGCCGAGCAGCATCACGCCGTCAATACCCTTACTCATGGCATCGGCAACCCAGATGGCGTTGACCGATCCAAGACAACGGACAGGCAGGAAGCGCACATACGGGCTCCAAGTCTTGCCGCGCATGGCAGCCATGTCGAGAGCCGGATAGGCATCATTCTCACAAACCAGAACAAGTACGCGCGGGCCGCCTTCTTCCAGTGTATCCGGGACTTTGACTTCCTTGATGGCCTGACTCATCATGCTGACTCCATAGTTGGAGAAAGAAATGACACGTTCAGGACAAGCACCCATGCACGTACCGCAGCGGCGGCAACGTGTGGGATTCGGCATCGGCGTACCCTTCTCGTCATCATCCAGAGCACCGAACGGGCACTCCTCAGTACAACGTTTGCACTGTGTACAACGAGAGAAGTTGAACTCGGGAAAGCTCAGATCGCCGGAGCGAGGATGGACAGACATACCGCGGTTGGAGGACTCAATGCACTGAATGGCCTTGAGCGCAGCACCTGCGGCGTCTTCCTGTGCGAGACCCAAGCCCATGGGCTGACGAACGCAACCGGCAGCATAGACACCGGTACGGCGGGTTTCATACGGGAAGCAGATATAGTTGGAATCCGCAAATCCGTCAAACAGCTCAAGATCCGGGAAAGCCGGGCCCTGGCGATAAACGAAGTTCATGGTCGGGTCAGCAGCAGTTGTCGGAACAATGGCCGTAGGCACGACAACGAGGTCGGCCATGAGTTCAATGTCTTCTCCAAGCAAGGTATTCTTGGCCTTGATGGAAATACGACTGCCGGACTCTTCGACTGCGGTGACAGTTCCCTTGGTCAGCATGATACCAGGCTCGTCCTGTGCAGACTGGTAGTACTTCTCGTTAATGCCGGGAACCATCATGTTGTCATAGATAATATAGGCAACGGCATCAGGAGCCAATTCACGCACATAGTTGGCCTGTTTCAAAGCGACCAGTGAGGTCAGCTCAGAACTGTAGGCCAGGTGCTTGGCAGACTCTTTGTCATCATACTTGAAGGTTTTGCACTCTTCTTCTTCATCTTTCTTGCTGTCATCGCAAGGCAGATCCTCGGGCGCATCACAGGCTTCGCCACATTCACCATACTGTTCACCGGCCATCAACAGGCTCGTGTCAATAATGAAAGCAACAGAGGAAGGAGTCTTGCCTTCAGCCGTCTTGATGCCGCCGTTGGCAGCCATCTTTTCCAGCTCGACAGTGGTGACAACGTTCTTGATCGTACCGTATCCGAGGGGAGCCAGGAACTCGGGCTTGCCCGGAACCCAACCGGTAGCCAGAACAACTGCACCGATCTCGTACTCGGTACCGGAGATGGTAGCCTTGTACTGGGCCGGAGCACCAGCCAGGGCTTCAACCGTAGCACCGGTGATGACCTGGATCTTGTCGTTGGCCTGAACATCGGCAATCAGTTTATCCAAGCCGATCTCCTGAACCTTGTCGCTATAGGGAGCAGCAAGAGGAAAGGACTTGTACATGGTGGCAGCCTTGCCACCGAGGGTGTCTTCTTTTTCAACAAGGATTACGGAGTAACCCACGCTGGCGGCATTCAAAGCCGCATTCAAACCGGTGAAACCACCGCCCATGACCAGAACGGTCTTGTAGACTTCGGGAAACTCCGGAGCGGGAATACGGCTGTTAGCCAGCTTGATAATTCCCATGTTAGTGTAATCCTTGGCGATGACTTCCATCTGACCAGGGAACTCAGGATCATTCTGGAACGCCCATACGCAATGTTCGCGCAGGTTGACACGTTCCACCTGAATGGCATCACCGAACTTGAACACATCCCACTTGGCGCGGGGAGAACAGGCGGCGCAAACCACTCCGTCCAGATTGTGCTCGGCAATGTCGGCCTCGATCATGGCCTTGCCTTCCGGGCTGCAAAGCACCGGATTGGATTTGGCCACGGTAACGAGGGAGGAATGCTTGCCGTTGCCGACGAAATCGGCCAGGGCATCGACATCGAGATTGGCCCCGATATCACAACCTCCGCAGATATATACTCCAAGCTTTTCAGCCATTGGTTACCTCCCTACCACGGTTTGAATCGCTTTCATCGCGGCAGCGGTGCCGGACTGGGCGGACTTCATGACGTCAAGCGGCTGCTTGGCGCAACCAGCGGCAATGATGCCCTCGCCGTCAATGACAAAACCGTCGGTATCAGTGGAACAAGCCAGGACCTGATGACCTGCGGCACTTGGTTCCATACCGGTTGCGAGCACGACCATGTCGAACTTCTCTTCGGTCTTGATACCGGTGAGTGCGTTCTCGACAGTCACGATCGGGTTGCCATTGGCGTCTTCAACGATATCAGCAACCTTGCCCTTAACCAGACTGAGCTTCTCGTCCGATTCAGTGATGGCCTTGAACTTGTCATAACGGCCGGGTGTGCGCAGATCAATGTAGTAAACAGTGACGTTTGCATCAGAGCGCTCACGGATATAACGGACATGCTTCAATGAAGCCATGCAGCAGATATACGAGCAATAATTCAGATGATTCTGGTCACGGGACCCGGCACACTGAACAAAGGCGATCTTCTTGGGCTCGGCACTATCGGAAGGACGCAAAATCTTTCCGTTGGTGGGGCCACTCGGAGCTGCCAGACGCTCAAACTGCATGTTGGTGACGACGTTCTTGAGAGTGCCGCCGCCCAGGTTGGTCAGGTTGGAAACATCATAAGGCTTCCAACCAGTGGAGACGACAATCGCACCGACAGCAAGGTCGATGGTCTTGGGTGCGTCGTCCAGATTCACTGCGTCATACGTGCAGGCGTCCTTGATGGCGGCCAGCTCGGATTCCGAGGCGTTGTCAGCGTCGATCACGTAGCGCATGGGGAACATGAAAGGATGGGTCTTGTACGCAACCTTGCGGGTGCCGATGCCAAAGTCGAATTCACTTTCAACCTTGGTTGTGCAGGCTTTTTCACAGTCTCCACAGGAGGTACATTTTTCGTTCACGTAGCGAGGCCGCTGCGTAATCTTCACATCATAATTTCCGGCAGAACCGGAAACGGATGTGACTTCGGCCATGGTAATGACCTTGACGTTTGGTGTGTTCTTAATACGCTGAAACTGAATCTCCAGACCACAGGACGGAGGACACAGCTTGGGAAAATACTGATTCAGCTGTGCAACCCGGCCACCGAGATAGGGGTTAGTTTCAACGATGTACACCTCGTAGCCGACTTCGGCAGCTTCGAGGGCGGCGGTGATTCCTGCGAATCCCCCACCTACAACGAGAATACTATTATTCGACATTCTCTTAGTTCCTCCCGAATTAAGTTGAGGCTCAGCCAGAAAATGGCCTAAATCCAGACCGGGAGCCCGTTCCCGGCCCGGAGTCAGACCATTTTAGCCCCGGATATCAAAAAGTGACCGCGGGCCGGGGCCCGCGGTCACGGGATGATCAAAACCTAAGCTTAGGCGTCGGGGATGATCTTGACGTAAGGCTTCTTGTAGACAGAAGTCACGCCAGTTGCGGGATCGTAAGTGGAGTTGCAGAAGCACTTCCACTTGGTGTCGTCCAGACCCATGAAGTCGCCGCGGTAGTAGAAGCCCGGGTAACGGGATTCTTCACGGAACTCGATGTGAGTCATGTGCAGACGGACGGTCCACAGGCGATGGAACTGTTCCCAGCAGCGCATCAGTTCGTGGAGATCACGAGCTGCGAGCTTCTTGGAATCTTCTTCCATCATGCCCATCAGCCAGAAGCCGGTATTCAGCAGGGCCTTGGATGTCATGTACAGAGTAGCAACACCTCCACCATATTCATCGGTGCACTTGATGAGGCGCATCATGAAGTTGTGGGGAGTGATGTATGCAGGGTTGACAACGGGATCAGTGGAAGCACCCTTATGCTCTTCGTATGTGTACCAGGGCTGGTAGATCTCTTTAGCGAGCTCTGCACCGGTGACACTCAGAGTGGGGGTGAAGTCCTTGTGATCAACGCACCAACGGACCATCTGCTTGCCGACGATGCGGCCTTCAGCATGGGAACCGGAGGAGAATTTGTGACCGGAGGCGCCAACACCATCAGCACAGGTCCAGAGACCGTTAACGGTGGTCATACGGTTGTAGACTTTACCGTTGTCAGCTCTGACCTTGTAGGATTCGGGAACCCAGTCTTCGTCGGGACCGGAACACCAGATGCCGCAGCAACCGGAGTGGGAACCGAGCAGGTAAGGCTCAGTAGGCATGATCTCGGAACCGCGATCCTCAGGAGCGCAGTTGGTAGCAGCCCACAGGTTGGCCTGGCCAACGCACATGTCGAGGAAGTCTTCCCAAGCCTCGGACTCGAGGTGCTTCCATTCGGGACCGGACAGGTCGCCGTTGACAGTGTTCAGCAGGGCAGTCTTGGTGTCCATGAAGATCGGGCCGCGGCCTTCACGCATTTCACGGAGCATCATGTGGTTACGCAGGCAGGTGGGAATAATGTGACCCTTGGCGTAGCCGCGATCCTCGTAAGGCTTCAGCATTGCGCGGTTGGTCTCACAGTAATCTTCACCCTTGTAGTTGGTGGCTTTGGCCTTGAAAAGAAGGAACCATGCGCCGACCGGACCGTAACCGTCTTTGAAACGGGCGGGGACGAAGCGGTTTTCCATCATGGTCATTTCGCCGCCAACCTGTGCAACCATGGTGTAGGTGGAACCTGCGTTCCAGACCGGGTACCATGCACGACCCATACCCTCTCCAGTGGAGCGGGGACGGAAGACGTTAACTGCACCACCACAAGCAACAACAGCTGCGTTGCACTTGTAGAGATATACTTTATTTTCGCGAGTGGAGAAACCAACAGCACCGGCAATGCGGTTAGGCTCGTTGGCATCCAAAAGCATTTTGACGATGAAAACGCGCTCGACGTATGCATCTTCGCCAATGGCGTTCTTGGCGGCTTCAGCAACGATGCACTTGTAGGACTCACCGTTGATCATGATCTGCCAGCGGCCGGAACGAACCGGATCGGCTCCGTTACGGATGGACAGGCCTTCAGCCTTGGCTTTGGCACCATCAAGGTTCTTGCCGTCTTTCTTGACCCAAACGGGGAGGCCCCATTCTTCGAAGAGATGGACGGAATCATCAACGTGACGACCCAGGTCGAAGATCAGATCTTCGCGAACCAGGCCCATGAGGTCAGTGCGAACCATGCGGACGTAATCGTCAACATCGTTGTCGCCACAGTATGTGTTGATAGCGGACAGGCCCTGTGCAATAGCACCGGAACGCTCGAGAGCGGCCTTGTCAACCAACTCAAGAGTCAGGCTAGGGTCAACTTTTTCCATCCAGCGTTTGGCTTCGAAAGCCACACCGCAGTTACCCATACCGCCACCGACGAGGAGAAGATCAACAGACTTTTCAACGATCTCCGGCTCGGCGAGTGCAACACCTTTGGAAGCTTCTTTGCTTGGAAGCAGAGGCATAATTTCCTCCTAGGAATATTAGTGTTTCAAGTAGTTTTTAAGACAACTAAAGACGGCAGCCGAATTATACGAGGCTGGCGTAGTCTTCCAACTTCCACTCTTTCTTCAGATCGGGCTCAGTAACCTGAGCTTCTTCACTGATGAAAACCTTGGGAAGAACGAGTTCGGTCTCGGTGAACAACAGTTCGTTTTCGAGATCGGTGGGCTCGGGCTTACCCTCGAAAGGCTTAATGGAACCTTCAGGCGTAGTGCGGATAGGGAACTTGAAGCGTTTTACGTTGCCGCTACGGAACTTGACGGTCCACATGATGTCTTCAGCTGAACGCATCGGGATGGAGGTACCACCCAAGGGGACAAAGTCGGCGTACGGGCGTGCTTCAATAGCACCCTGGGGGCAAATCTTCACGCAGGAATAACATTCCCAACACGCAGAAGGCTCCTGGTTGTATGCTTTCATCTCGTCAGCATCCAGGATCATCAGGTCGTTAGGGCAAATGTACATGCAAGCGGTCTTTTCGCCACCCTTGCAGCCGTCACATTTTTCTGGGTTAACAAAGGTCGGCATAACTTCTCCTCCTAAATAGGGTTTTATTATTCACAAGAACCGACGTCCTCTACCTAAACTAGACAAAATATCCACCACTCTGGTTAACAGTGCGGAAGTTGGGAATTAGCAAGCCAGCAACTCCTTGTCAACGTGAAAGTGAATTTTTTAACAAGCGTCTTTGGTCCTGCTCTGACAGTGGTTTTAGGGACACCGGGTTCAAACATGAGGCCCTTCCTGACTTCCGACAGAACTGGCCCGTGTGCAACAGGGATATTATCCACCGAAACCACACCTTTTTTTAGTTTAAAGAAAGCGTCATTTGCAAGCATTTTTTCACAAGCTTGCACGATTGCTCATAGTTTGTTATAACTATTTGAAATAACAGTTTAAACACACTTTATCGTCATGCTAATTATCTAGACTTTTTTACGAAATTCTCTAAGCACTCGCGGCCTCCCAATACTATCTATAGACACATATCACGCTTCGGGAAAAAACCGCTTGACACGACTTTCACAAACGTACAATAAAGGCAGACCCGTTAAATGGGAAATAGTCATGGAGCTTGAGCGAACACGCTCAGCAGCTCTTGAATTAAGGCAATGGTTTTATTGACAAAAACAATTTTTTTAGGAGGCTTAAAATGTCCAACCTCGTAGCACCTCACGGTGGTAAAGGTCTCGTCTGTTGCCTGCTCGAAGGCGCAGAACTCGAAGCTGAAATCAAAAAGGCCGCTGGCCTGAAGACTCTCGACATTTCTGATCGCGCCAAAGGCGACCTGATCATGATGGGCATTGGCGGTTTCTCTCCGCTGAACGGCTTCATGGGCAAAGCTGACTGGAAAGGCGTTTGTGAAAAGTTCCTGATGGCTGATGGCACCTTCTGGCCCATCCCCATCACTCTTGCCACCGATGACGAAGGCGTCTCCGAGGGTGATGAAGTTGCTCTGAAGGCAGCTGATGGCACCGTCTACGCGACCATGAAAGTCGAAGAAAAATTCGAGATGACCGAAGCTGACAAGAAGTGGGAATGCGAACTGGTCTACAAGGGCGAAGGCGAAGACTCCGCTGACGACAAGTTCTGGGAAGTTGCCATGGAAGACCATCCGGGCGTCAAAATGGTCATGGCTCAGGGCAAGTACAACCTGGCCGGTCCTGTCAAGGTCCTGTCCGAAGGCACCTACGCAGCTCGTTTCCCCGGCGTCTACCTGACTCCTGCCCAGATCCGCGCTGAAATGGAAAAACGTGGCTGGTCCAAGGTTGCTGCTCTTCAGCTGCGCAACCCCATGCATCGTTCCCACGAATACTTGGCCAAGCTTGCCGTTGAAGTGTGTGATGGCGTTGTCATCCACTCCCTGATCGGCAACCTGAAAGCTGGCGATATCCCGGGCGACGTCCGCATCAAGTGCATCCAGTCCCTGATCGACAACTACTTTGTTGCCGAGAACGTCATCAATGCAGGTTACCCCCTGGACATGCGTTATGCTGGTCCCCGTGAAGGCCTCATTCACGCCACCTTCCGTCAGAACTACGGCATCAACAACATGCTGATCGGTCGCGATCACGCTGGTGTTGGCGATTTCTACGGCCTGTTCGAGGCTCAGGACATCTTCAAGAAGATTCCTTACATCACCGAAGCTTGCCCGGAACCCGGTAAGGCTCTGCTTTGCCAGCCCATGAACATTGACTGGACCTTCTATTGCTACAAGTGCGACGGCATGGCTTCCATGCGCACGTGCCCCCATGGCAAGGAAGACCGCGTCATCCTGTCCGGCACCAAGCTCCGCAAGGGCCTGTCCGAAGGCGCCGAGATCCCGGATCACTTCGGTCGTGACGAAGT
>JAEINO010000047.1 GCA_016342345.1 Pseudodesulfovibrio sp.
TGCAGGCGCACGGTAGACTGCCCATCCTCGGTCAGATTGACTTCACCGCCCAATTCTTCGACCCGCACCCGGCACACGCCACCAGCAGGGAACACCATGGGCTTGAAACTATTGAGAAACGGACAGACAGGAGTCACGCAATATACAGACAGATCAGCATACAGAAGAGGACCTCCTGCCGAGACACCATAGGCAGATGAACCTGTTGGCGTAGAAACAATGAGTCCATCAGCACGCAAAGTCGAAATGGGAATTCCGTCAAATGACACACTCAAACGGATGAGACGGGCCAACACACCCCGACTTATGACCAGATCGTTGATCACCAAACCCTTGTGTACGACTTTCCCCTGACGAAAGACTTCATATTCAAGTGACAACCGCGTAGCGATTTCAATCCCCTTGTCGAGAACCGACAACAACCACTGCCGCCAATGATCACGATGAAGCTGGGTCAGGAAACCGACCTGACCAAGGTTGACACCCATGAGCGGAGCCTTGAGAAAATGCATCCGTCTGGCAACGCCGATGAATGTTCCATCTCCTCCCAACACCAGAATCAGATCAAATCGCCCGACCGCTTCTTCAGCCAATCCGCAGACATCACGACGATGCTCGCAAACAGTTGTTTCAACACCCTTGGAAACCAGAAAATCAGTCATTTCAACGCCAAGAGAGGTGGCAAAATGATCATCGGGTTTGGTCACGATCAATATTTTATTTACAGGATGGGTCATGGTTCAAATTTGTATTTAAATTTTTATAAACATTCAACCTTTTTCCCTTTTTCAATGGCAGATCAAAATAATCGATACAACTTTTTCTAGATTTTATTACCATTACCCCTAAAGTTTTTTTCAAACACGGTCGAACTAACAATCAAGGAAGGATAAAAACCGTGAACGCATCGTCAGCCAATGTTCGCAATATGCTGCGCACCTATGGAAAGCAGCTTACAAGCGCGAAGCGTCTTGCACGCTTCAGGCAGGCTTTGGGCGGGTCCGAACCGGAGAACAACGTCTCAAAGCAGGCAAAGCGCCGCGAACTGGTACAGAGGATTGCTCATGAGGTCTTTGAAAATCTAATCGTCAATTCCACCCACTCGCCCGTGGTTGAGGCTGTTCTCAGCCAACTTGAAAGCGAATTGGGGCACAGGTATCTTTTTGATTACCCTGTAGACGGAACCGACGTTCAGATATTAAGAGAGACGGAACACGGCCCGCTTGACGTCATTGGAAATGAAAGAAACAAGGTCATGCGCAGGTTGTGGGAAATAACATTGTCAAAGGTGGACGGCACCATGCTTTGATAGACCCGTTATACACGGGAGGGACGACATGGTTATAAAGAGTATCATAGGGGATCAAAACCCTTACACAAACGAGAAGATCAAGAAGCGTGAGCCTACCGATCTGCAAAGAACGCAGCAGGGGACAACCAGATCCTCGGGCGAAATTGCTGACCGGGTGGTCTTGTCCTCCGAAGCCAGATTGAGAGGGGCTGCCCTTCAGTCGGCCAACGAAGCACCGGACGTCCGCCGCAAGAAGGTGGACGAGCTCAAGCGTCAAGTTCAGGACGGAACATACAAGCCCGACCTGAAAAAGGCCGCCGCGAATCTCATTCGTGACGACCTGGACTTTCTCGCTTAGGTGCAGGGAAACTGATTTACTGACTAGACGTTTATCGGATTGAAGTGCGTGGGATAACCCGCTTCCGTCTGTGGAACCTGAAGACCTATCCTCAACTTGGTGTTGATAACAATCGGCCCCTGAAGATTGAGAGTAGTTTCTTCGGGTTTGTTCTGTGGGATAGTCACTGTTACCAACACTGCAAGATGCCGGGCAGTCTCAAGCTTGAGGGCTTTCTTGTCTGAAGACTCAAGCTTTACATCGTAATCTTCAAGAAATGCATACGGGTCGGCAACCAGAAGTCCAAGCCCGGGATCAGTAACGCACTGAAGAAGCAGAAAAGGCGAATCATCTTCCTTGACGCTCAAAAGTGCGAACTCACGCTTATCCTCAAGCCCCACAAGACCACGAGGAAAATAGATGATACCGTCCGAGCTGATTTCACGCTCGCCGAGTCTCGTTATTATTTTTTTCTTTCTTTCTTTTGCCATAGCGCAGCCGCCGCGAGCAGGTCATGCTGATTAATTTCCAGCGCCTGCTTGTTCTGTTCCTTAATCTTAAGATACACCTCTTCCCGATAGACAGTCATGTCTTCAGGAACTTCCAAGCCGATCTTTATCTGCTTCCCCTGAACACTCAGGATCTTCAGCTTGATATTATCGCCCAGAAAGAGGCTTTCTCCCGGTCGCCGGGTCAGTATCAACATGTCGTTACCAATATCATCCTTCGGCTTGGGTTCCGTTTATCACGGACTCAGTAATGCCGACTACATTACGTTTGCATGGAAGTCCAGAACGTTAGGAGGTTGCTTAAAATTCTCTCCACAGCCTGCTAGATGAATTTGCCAAGATTGAGCTGCATGATCATGGATGTCGAGCGCAACACGGCCTCGTACACGATCTGGGCCTGGGCAAGTTCCGTCATCAACTCACTGACGTCTGCATCCTCGATGGAGCTGACCAGAGTCTGCTCATTGAGCTTGAGTCCATCGACAATTGTCTCCCCGACCTGCAAGCGGTTCTCGCGTCCACCAACCTCGGCCACACTGTTCATGATGTGGGATTGCGCCTTGGACAGATTTGCCAAAGCCTGCTGCACGCCGGTCTGATTGTTGGTTTCGGCAAAGGCAACCAGATTACCCATGACCTCAAACAGATTCATGGAGGACTCGTCATTGCCCTGAATGGAAATGCTCATCTTGGGTGCGCTGTTGGACTGAAATACCCGACTGGCATTCTGACTGCCAAGTGTCAAGATGGCACCTCCAGCCGAAAGGACCAAATCGGGATCCATGTAGATACCGCCGAAAATATCCTTGCCAACATTGTTCACCTGGATCTGTTCGCTGGACGAGACATCCAGATTGATGGCGGCAGTGTGGGGACGTATGACAAACTGCTGCCCCGGCTGAATCGTGTTGTTGCCACCGCTGGAAGCAAGAGTCAGAATGCCTCCGTTGGCAACACTCAGGACGGAAGAACCGCTGGTCGTATCGGCCTGGGCCACATTCCCTGTCACCCAATTGAGACCGCCATCCATGCTATAAGAATATTCAATGTCCTCGTTCATGTCCACTGGAGACGAATTGTCTATTCGGACAGTAACATTGCGGTCCAAAAACGATCCGGAAGCAGAGGCAGTTACGTCATTCTTGCCAAAACCAAGCTTGTCAACCAACGGTGGAGTGTCTTCGTCATCGCCGATGTACTGGGCAGACGGCCTAATCCACATCCAGGTTCCGTCAGCCACGGTCGGGTCCGTTGGGTCATTGACCTTGATGGTGGCATCGCTATGAAAATCAACACTGGTTCCGCTACTGGGCAGGCTAAGCACGCCCTTCCCGGCATTGAATGTCATGGCACCATCGGTTTTCCAGGTCCTTCCACCATCAATGCTGTAACGGACGCCAAGATTTGCGTCAGAAATATTCATGTTTCCGCCCACAGGGGTGACACCGGAAGTATCAAAAAACTGTGTAAGGACAGTCGTATCGGACGAACCATTGACCGTAAAATCAACAGAACTTCCAAAATTATCATCATTCGTGGTCAGCCACATAATCTGCTGAAAAGCCGGAGAGTCGACCTTGTGGCCACCATAAATGCTCTTGTCCTCGAAATCTGAATTTGCAAGACCAACCAACTGCTCAAAAAGGCTACGTAGCTCGTAACTGATTTGCTCCCGGTTGTCGGCCCCGACAGTACCGGTGGCAGCCTGGGTTGCCAATTCCTTGGCACGGGTCAGGATTGTCGATACCTGCATGAGAGATTCGTCAGCAGCTCCCAACCATCCTTTGGCCGTTCCGATGTTTTCCTTGTACTGATCCAGGGATCGCAAGGTATCACGATGATCCAGGATACGAGTCATGCCCATGGGATCATCACTTGGCTTGTTGATTTTCTTTTGGGTCTGAGCCTGCACATTCAGATCCATCAACTTAGTCAAGGATGTATTCAAATTGCCAACATATCTGTTGAAGAGCATTTGTTGCGTAACGCGCATACTCGATCCCTCTTTGTTACGGCTTGAGCGACAGAATTGTCTGCAGCATCTGGTCGGCGGTGGTAATGAGCTTTGCCGCCGCAGTGTAGGATGCCTGATACTTGACAAGGTTACTCATTTCCTCATCAAGGTTCACGCCAGAAACCTGCTGTTGTCTTTCGTCAAGATCGTTGGCCAGCGTTTTATAAAAATTATTGTTGAATTCAGCCCGATTCGTATCTGTGCCGACATTCCCCACGATTCCGTTGTAATAATCCAGAAGAGATTGAGTTGTGGTTCCCTCAACAACAGTCGACATAGTCACCTGTGCTTCGCGCAGGGCATACATGGACAGCGCTGTCGTATTGTCTCCGGCATTCATCTCACCGGACCCGTTCACATGCCCTGTTGCCAGATAATCAAGATCACTCGATATCTTTTCATTTATCTGCATGTCACTCGACTTCGACCCCTTGAAGAGCGTATTGATCCCCAGGGCAGCCATGAGTCCGGCACTGTCATTTCCAAAAGCAAAATTATAGCCGCTCTCGGCTTCCACCAACAATTTGTTGTTGACTATTGAGGCCTTCAGCGTGCCCGCATAGGTTCTGTTGAAAGCATCACTCACATCCTGAAGAGTATGTACGGCAGGATTGAAAGTCGCACCGTTCCCATCAAAGTCCAAGGCAGCGGAAGAGGCCAGCAATCCTGTGGAAGTGTTGTAAACATAAACGAAGGAGCTTCCGGACTGGAGTTTGTCACCAAAGGCCAACCCGGTGGAGTCACTGGCCAGAGCCTTGGCACTGTCGTTCACCTGATATGTCCCTTCGACATTGGTAAACGCCTGAAGACCTGTCCCCTGACTGTGCCTGCGATTTGATTCCCAGATAATATTCTTTGACAACTCATCGAGCTTCTCACGGTACTTGCCCACATAATTATCCCGGAAAGTCAAAAGCGCAGTCAGGCTACCGCCAGTCAAACGACGGGTATTCTCTTCGCCATTGAAATGCAATTGAGGTGTGATCTCTTCGGAATGGGACGTATTCTCTACCCAGAACAGCCCCTGATGCGGACTCAGGATATACCGGTCACCTTCAAGAAATTCGCCGCTGGAAGCCCCCTTGGAATCAACATCTGATCCGAACCAGATCTGAACTCCTTCCACGTTGACCCGACCATCGTAATCACGAGCACTATAATGCCTTTCATTTCCGGCTTCATCCGCAACCCAGGTCACACCACCATCGAGAGAAACCCTGAACTGTGCCGCATTGGAACCAGTGGCAACCTGTCCGGCTGCAGTCGAACCGGTGCTGGAAGCCACAAATTCGATGGTATACTCAAAATCGTCATTCCCTTCAAAATAAATATCACCTTCAAACGTGGACCCAGGTCTCAAATCCGTTGTCTTGACTCCGGCGTTAAATTCGAGAGCATAATGGGTGGCACCATCTACCAGATTATGCCCAGCCTCGGTCATAACCGTAAAATTGCCACCGCCATTGTCAATGGTCTTGATATCCATGAGTCCGCTCAATTCTCGAACCTTGCGAGCCCGTTCATCAAAAAGGGTATTGGCGTTGTTCTTGCCCTCGATATGATGAATCTGAATTTCCTTGTTCAGATCAGCGATCTCAGACATGAGGGTGTTGGCTCCAGCAACCTGGGCGGCAACCGTCGTGTTGATTCGCTGCTGCATGACCGTCAGATCACTGTCCACTTGCTTCAAGGTTGAAATCATGGTGGCCGTGTCGTTCAAAACGGCTTGACGTGCCCCATAATTGTCAGGCCGCTGACTGACTTCGTTCCATGAATTGAAATATTGAGACAAAGTACTACTGACACCAGTGCCACCCGATTCGTTGAGCAGATTCTCGACACCCTTGAGCTGTTCCCACAGGTTGCCCCATTTATCGCGGAGGGAAGCCTGTTCAAGGTACATGGTTTCAACCATCTTATCGAAATTGCGAACGACTGCCGTGGCCTTGACGCCCGTGCCGAGCTGTCCTGGAGAATAGTCGACGTACGGCCCTTCTTCCAAATTGACGGAACGACGAGCATACCCCTCGGTATTGACATTGGAAATGTTCTGGCCGGTGACCTGCAATTGCACCTGCGAAGCAAACAGAGCCCAGCGGCCCATGTCAAGAATCGAGTTTGCGCCAAAAGACATTTACATTCTCCCGGTCAGCAGCCGCGCACTGCTTGGCGCCTGGGCAAACCGACCGGTTGCCGCATATGCCGAGGTGTTCTTGGGCTTGATCTGATTATGCATGTATTCAAGAAGTGTCTTGCTCTGGTCAAACAAAGCAACAGCCATTTCGTTGTTCTTGGCCGCCTGCACACCACACTTCTGTTCCGTGACGTCCAACTTTTCCAGCAAACTTTCGACCTCGGACTTCAGTTCGTCATCCATCATGAGAAAAAGATCCCGAACCCGCGCTGCACCGGGAGCAAGTTCAGCGACCATGCCGCGAAGTGATACGCGCTCATGACCGATCTGTCGCATGAGCTCCTGAATGGATAACTCAATCTGCGAAACGCCTTGAGGCAGATTCTTCATAAGCCGGGAAAATTCTTCCTCAAGCAAGAAGAAAAGAAGCATCATAGCCTTGTTCTGCCGGACTAAATTTTCCTCTATCAGACGAAACATAATGTTCCCCTCAAAGCGATAACCATTTACAATAAAACGAAACACTAGCAATTAATCTCAATCTTCACAGACTCCTGCTAACCAATTTCTGCAAGTTTCCGGCCAACTTCTCCATCTCCATCGGTTTCATTTTCATATTTACTAATCTTCTCCATCCCGCCATTCCCGATCAACCCGGCGTGAATCCGTTCGGATTCAAGACGGCGAGCCAAATCTTCCAACCTGGCCTTGACGTCAATATCCGTCATGGGCTGCCGCACTCTTCCGTTGCCAAGCAAGCCGGAAACAATATCTTCACTGGTCATACCCGGGCTGGCCTGATTCTTTTCATCACTTCCAATAACCGCAGCTCCGCCCCACTCTTCAAGGGTCATTCCCTCATTCTTGTCAGGAAGAGCAATGCCACCCATGCCCTGATTCATTGCAATGGGCTGAGGGGCCAATGGCCTGATGTCCACCTTGCCGGTCAAGGCAGTCTTACTGGTCTCCTTGAGCTTCTCACTGAGTTGACCGTAAATCATGTCTGCCAGGCCTATACCACCAGCCTGCGCCATTTTTTCGGAAAAATCGCGATCAAACATTGCCATGTAGTTGTCTTCCTGCTTGCTGTGCAAATACCCTTCCTTGGGGACCGTAGACTTCATTTGCTGCCACAGCTTACCAATGAAAACGGCTTCAAAATTCGTACAGGCCTTCTTGAGTTGCGCCTGTTCGTCCGCCCCATCGCCACTCATGCGCTTTTTCAAACCATCCATTTCACTCTTGAAACGGACAAGTTCCTGAGTGTCCACCGACTTGGCCACAAGCTGCGGGTCTATACCGTTGCTTATCATGCTAGATCACCTCCACTTCCGCGTGCAAAGCCCCGGCCACCTTGAGGGCACGAATAATGGAAATGAGGTCGCGAGGCGTGGCTCCGATGGCATTGAGACCATCCACCATTTCCTGCAAGGTCGCACCTTCCATCAACATGAGTTGCTTGTTCTGCTCCTGAACCGCCAGGTCGGTCTGCGGCGTGACAACCGTGGTTCCATCAGAAAATGGACCGGGCTGGCTTACATCCTCGGATTCGGAAATGACGATCTGCAAGTTACCGTGAGCCACGGCCACCTTGGACAAACGCACATCCTGTCCGAGCACCACTGTGCCGGTTTTCTCGTCCACAACAACACGAGCCTTGCCGTCAGGCGATATGTTCAGATTTTCCAATGAAGCCATCAACGGAACCATATTGCCCCTGAACTGATCGGGAAGCTGAAGTTCGATTGTGGATATATCCTTGGCAGAGGCAAAGCTTCCGCCCAATGTCGCATTGATCTTGTTGACCACCTGCATGGTCGTCCCGAAATCACGCATCGTGAGATTGAGGGTCATCTTGTCCTGATCGTTAAACTTGAACGGAACACCGCGCTCAACCACTGCGCCATTGGGAATACGTCCCACTGTAGGAATATTCTTCTGCGCCGAGGCAGCCTCTCCGGCAATACTGAAACCACCTATGGTCAATGACCCCTGCGCCACGGCATACACACGCCCATCCAGCCCCTTGAGGGGGGAAAGAAGCAGAATACCGCCAAGCAAACTCTTGGCATCGCCCAAAGAGGACACAGTCACGTCAATCATGGAGCCGGGCTTGACAGAAACAGGCAGCTTGGCTGTTACCATGACTGCGGCCACGTTTTTTGGTTTCAAATCACCCGGATCAGACTCAACGCCCATTTTTTCCAGCATGTTGGACATGGATCGCAGCGTAAAGGTGGACGATGTACCGTCACCTGTGCCAGCAAGACCGACAACCAGGCCGTACCCCACCAGTTCGTTGGTCCGTACGCCGCTGAAGCTGGCGATATCCTTGAGCCGAGCCGCCGAAACGTCCACAGGCTTGAAGATGGTGCCCACTACAACCGCGAACATGACAACAATCATGAAGATCATCTGTCCAACGGATTGAAGTGCTCGGTTATTCTGGCTTATGCTCATGACCTTTCTCCTACACATAATTACTGTCACTTCGTTCAATTCCTAGAAGGGATAGATATTGTCCAGAATTCTCGACAGCCAGCCGGGACGCTGCTTGTCGCTCAGGACACCCTGACCATAAATTTCAATCTGAGCCTCCGCCAGACTGGTGGAGGGAATGGAGTTGTTGGAGGAAATGTCGCGCTGGCGAATCAAACCACGAACAACCAGAAACTGTGTCTCATGGTTGACCCGAATGCGACGAGCACCTTCCACCTGCAGCAGATTGCCAGGCAGCCTGCGAACAATGCGGGTAGCGACAGTAGCCTCG
Organism: Pseudodesulfovibrio sp.; assembly: GCA_016342345.1. Classification (GTDB taxonomy): domain Bacteria; phylum Desulfobacterota; class Desulfovibrionia; order Desulfovibrionales; family Desulfovibrionaceae; genus Pseudodesulfovibrio. Next base: position 9,056 of record JAEINO010000047.1, read on the forward strand.
AATTCCGATTCCTGCTTTGTTTCTCCATTGCCCTTGAAGTCGGTGGACTGCTCAGCCGCCATGCCACCTCCAACCTTCGCGCCAAGCGTCGAAGCCAAGGGGATACTACCGATCAGGCCGGTTTCAGGCATCACGGTCACACTGTTGCTCACAGTGTTTTCCTTCTTGGCGGTAGTTTCCGACTTCAGCTTGGTGTTGGTGGATTCCTCGACCATCACGAGCACGATATCGCCCACACGACTGGCACGATTATCATCATAGAGAAATTCTGAACGGTTCGTGTCAAACAGGGAACCGGGATTGGCCGCCGGGTTTTGCTCCTCGTAAACAGGAGGAGTCAGGATAGGCATGGGCTGTTCCTGATACTTGGGTGCACAACCTCCTGCCGCCAGCAGAATTATCGCTATCGCAATGAAAAAATAATGTCGCATAGGTTTCTCCTTAACTACCTGACCATGACTGTGTCGTCGCCGATCACTGTCGCCAATACTGTTTTTCTGCTTTGCAAATTGCGAACCGCAACCTGCTGCCCCATGGCTGCTTCGGCCAGGGCTTCGGCCTTGATAGTCAGTTGGATTCTTTTTCCCTTGTATACGAGCTGGACCAGTTCACCTTTCTCGATAAGCGGAATCTGCTCCAAATGGGATTTGGTAAAAGGCTGTCCTCGGCCCAAAGTGCGGGCCATGCGCCATGGACCACCGGTCCCGTCCCATACATTCGGCTTGTAAGCCAGGTTAACTCGCTGAAAAGACACCTTATCCTGCGTCACTCTCTCAAATCTATTCAAGGGCTTTGCGGCCACTGGAACCGCCTTCCAAACATTGAGAAATACGGTTCCAGCCTTGCGGGAAACAACCTTGCCGTCCGATGTCACGCCACGCAACTTCAGCACATTTCTGCCAGGCTTCAGATCACTACCGAGACTCACCTTGAGCTTGTCGTAGGCATTGGGAAAAAACATGTGCATGGGTAGCTGAAAATTCTTGAATTCCACATTGTCGCCCAAGTCAGCGGCACGAGGTGTCAAAAAAGCAACAGCACGAGCCTTGAGTTGCTCGCCTGTCAGAACCCGCCCGCCTGTCTGCACGGTCAACTGACTTGGCAAGACCAGGTTCTTGACCATGTCGCCCATATAATACTTGAGAACTTCCTCAAGCTTCTTGCGTGTAACAGTCACCGGACGCCCGGGCTTGGTCGAAGACTTCCAAAGCTTGACCGCGGCAATTGATTTCCAGGTTCGCTGATCCATGGAACTGATCGGATCAGCTATCTCGCCGAGCAGGACATCAGGACCCTGGGTGCAGGCCGCATTTTTCACGAGAAGTCGCCAATCGTTGCCTGCTGCCGCGCTCGACAGAGATGGCGCAGCTGTCATTGCAGCCACAACCAGCACCAAGGTAATGCACCAACCGATCCGGCATCGTCTTCCGTTCATGTTCAGCAACCTTGGCATAACTCCACCCTTCCCTCGCAACAGGTCATTCATGAGCATCTGCTAGCGTTTGATATTAATAGCGGTTTGCAACATGGCATCCGAGGTGGTGATGGCCTTGGAGTTGATTTCAAAGGCTCTCTGCCCCACAATCAACCCAACCATTTCATCCACCATCTCCACATTTGATCCTTCCAGGAATCCCTGGGCAATGGTCCCGTAATTCTCATCACCGGGAGTACCAGCCACGGCAGAACCGGACGCTTCGCTTTCACGATAGAAATTCCGGCCAGCGGCAATCAATCCAGGAGGATTCTGGAACCTATAGATTTCGATATCCGATTCGGACAAAGCAGTACCATCCTTGTCCAAGGCAGCCATATGTCCAGTTTCAGTAACAACGACACTGACTGTTTCCGGCGGTACGGTGAATTCGGGCTGCAAGAGATGGCCACCGGCGGTAACGACTTTGCCATCGTTGTCCAGCTTGAATGACCCGGCGCGGGTGTAGACATCTTCGCCGTTCATCTGGACCTTGAAAAATCCATCGCCCTCAACCGCCATGTCAAGCGGGTTTCCGGTATTCTTGAAATCGCCCTGGGAAAAGAATTTATGGACTGTCACAGGACGCACGCCCATGCCGATCTGCATGCCCACCGGAGTTCGGCCGCCCGTCTGAGTTTGCGTGCCTGCAATCGCGAGCGTCTGATACATGAGATCCTCGAACTCGGCCCGACTTTTCTTGAAACCAGTTGTATTTACGTTGGCCAGGTTGTTCGACAAGGTATCTATATGGGTCTGCATGGCGACCATGCCTGTCGCAGAGGTCCAAAGTGAACGCATCATAACAAAAACCTCCTATTACTTTAAATCGTTGCACGGCCAACCTGAGTGACCAGCTTCTTATCAATTTCATCAGCGGTCTGAATCATTTTGGAATACATTGTATAGGCTCGTTGAGTTTCAATCATGGCAACCATCTCACTCACGACATCGACGTTGCCTTTCTCCACAAAACCCTGCTGAACCGACAAGTCCGTTGGCGCCAATTCCCCAACGTTCCCACCTTCCTTGGGGCGGTAGTAATTGCTTCCCACCTTCTCCACCATCGCAAGATCATCGAAAGTCGCGAGATCAAATGTCCCTGACGGCTCTCCATTGACGGAAATAGTGCCGCCCGGGTCCACAGTGACTTTTGCCCCGGGAGGAATGACAATCGGACCGCCATCCACAAGGACAGGATTCCCATCCTGAGTCATCATTGTCCCGCTGGAATCAACAAGAAAACTACCGGAACGGGTATACAGGACATCCCCACCGGTCTGGACCTTGAAAAAGCCTTCGCCCGTAAGTGCAAAATCAAGCTGGTTTCCGGTTTTCTGAAGACTACCCTGAGTAAAATCAGTCTGCTGAGCAGAAAGACGAGGCTTGGCCATAATATTCGCCTTGGGAAAAAGGTCCTTGCCACGAATAAATGTTTTCGAATCCACAAGGTAGTCATGAGAAAATCTGGTAAAGGTGTCATGGAAGGCCATTTCATCTTTCTTGTAGGCCGTCGTATTGACGTTCGCCAAATTATTGGCAATTGATGACATCCTCATTTCATTGGATAAAGCACCAAACAAAGCGCTTAATGTACTATCCTGCATAGTGCGGTCCTCCTGTTCAGGATGGGGACTTGCACTATGTATGCCAACTACTGTAAACAACAGGGTAACGGCATTTTTGGTGAATAGGTTGTCTGTTGACAATAAAATAATATATGTATAAATAGGCTCGTTTCCAAGCGGGTGTAGCTCAGTTGGTAGAGTACAAGCTTCCCAAGCTTGGTGTCGCGGGTTCGACCCCCGTCACCCGCTCCAACGCCTTTCGCAGAGCTCATCATTGAGCCTTGCGGGGTTCGCACGATTGGGTGAGCTCGGGCTCGCCTTTTTTATTTGTACCGGGAGAAACTATACAATGCGCCAAACGTTCGAAGAAATGTTGTCGGGGATCATCCGACCCGAGGTCGAAGGCCTTGGTTACCGATTCTGGGGACTCTCGTCTCCGCCATCAGGCACAAAGCGCGTTATTCAAATATACATTGACGGTCCGGATGGTGTAAACATAGATCAGTGTGCTCAGGTAAGCCGTCAGGTAAGCCTGTTGCTTGAAGTGGAAAACACTATACCGGGAGCTTTCACTCTGGAAGTATCCTCGCCGGGACTGGAAAGGCGTTTCTTTTCGCCAGACCAGATGTCCGATTACATTGGCAGAAAGATTGATGTAAAACTGCTCGATGTCCATGACGGACGCCGCAGCTTCACAGGTGAATTGACTGAGGTAAAGGCTGACTCCTTTACCCTCACCGTTGAAAATGAAGAAATTGACTTTCCCTGGCTTTCAATAAAGAAAGCCCGGCTGGTTCACGATTTTTAGCCTAACAAGCAATCTTCACCGGGGTGGCACAGGCCACATCCTGGCAGAAGCGGAGGTTTGATCATGTCGGAGCTGAAAAAAGCCATCGACCAGATAAGCAAAGATAGGGGCATTGACCGCGACCTGTTGATAGACACTCTTGAAGAGGCTGTCAGGTCCGCTGTTGCCCGCAAATTCGGCGAAACCATGGACATCGAAGTTGCCTTCAACGAGAGTCTCGGGGAAATCGAAGTCTTTGAATTCAAGGTTGTCGTCAAAGAAGTGCACGACCCCATCAGCGAAATATCCTTTGAGGACGCTGTGGCCCATGACCCCAACGCCCAGTTGGACGACGAAATGGGCTTTCCCCTCAAGGTCGAGGACCTTGGCCGCATAGCAGCGCAGTCTGCCAAGCAGGTCATAATCCAGCGAATGCGCGATGCTGAACAGGAAATCATTTTCGAAGAATACAAGGACCGCATAGGGGAAATCGCCAGCGGCATCATCCAGCGACGTGATCGTACCGGCTGGATCATCAACCTGGGCCGCACCGAAGCCCTCCTGCCAAAGGATGAGCAGATTCCCCGCGAACGCTACAAACGTGGCGACCGCGTTCAGGCATATATCATTGATGTGCTCAAGGAATCCCGAGGCCCACAGGTTGTCGTGTCCAGATCCCACCCCGAGTACATGATCGAGTTGTTCAAACGCGAAGTACCCGAAGTTGGCGACGACACAGTCAAGATCATGGGTGTCTCCCGCGACCCGGGCCTGCGCGCCAAGGTTGCCGTCATGTCCCGTGACCGTGACGTCGATCCTGTCGGAGCATGCGTTGGCATCCGGGGTTCGCGCATCCAAAACGTGGTTCAGGAACTCAAGGGCGAACGAATCGACATCGTGGTCTGGAGTCCGGATATTGCCATGTACGCTCAGCACGCCCTGTCTCCGGCAGTTATCACGAGAATAACGGTTGACGAAGAAGAAGAAATGCTGGAAGTGGTCTGCCCTGACGATCAGCTCTCACTGGCCATTGGCCGCAAGGGCCAAAACGTCAAGCTGGCCGCCAAACTGCTCGGGTGGAAGATAGACATCTTCACAGAATCTCGATACAGCGAGATCAACGCATCCAGCAAGGGCATGGACCAGATCGCAAGCGTTGCCGAACTCAGCATGGAAAGCTTCTTCAATGCTGGCTTCAATTCCATTGAATCCATTGTCCTGGCCACGAACGAGGAATTGCTCGCGGTCAACGGACTTACCGAGAGCAAGATTGCGGATATCCGCGTTGCCATAAACATGCTCACTCCCGGCATCATCGAGGACATCAATCTCGACGATGCTGATAAGCATGACGAAAATATAGCTGAGGTCGAAACGACTGAGGCAGAAGAGAAAGAAGCAGCCGTCGAGGACGTCGCCGAGACTACAGAGGCTGCCGAAACTGAAGAAGAATCCGAGACTCCCGCCCAAGGCGAGGAGACAAAATAGACGCCGGAAGAGTACGACGCATGAATGATATGGTAGCAAAGAGCAAACCTGTCCGTATGTGCGCCGTCTGCCGTGAACGGTTCCCCAAAAAGGAACTTGAACGGTACGTGTGTCCAAATAACGCGATGGAACCGGAAGCAATTTATCCAGTTCCAGATCCGGGACAAATTAAACCCGGACGCGGATTTTACGTATGCGGCCAGGCCCTGTGCCGGGAGAAATTCCCGAAAATGGTCATGGGCCTGATGAAGAAACGCAAAGGGGTTATTAGATGACGGCAAAGGTTCGGGTAGAAGACTTGGCTGCAGAGCTCGGGCTCAGCAACAAGGAAATCATTCAGCAGCTTCGCGAGATCGGTGTTCAGGCCAAAAGCCAGAAAACCATCATTGAAAGCGATGATGCGGACCGCCTCAAGGCGGAATTGAAACAGGAAGGCAGCACGCGCAAGGTTGTTCGCCACGTGGGCGAATCCGGTGTTATTATCAGGCGCACACGGGATAAATCCAAAGGCGCAGCGGACAAGAAAGTCGCTACGGAAACCAAGGAAATCGTCGAGGAACCTTCAAAAGTCCCTGACGAACCCAAGGTGGAAGCACCTGTCGTGGAAACGACTGAAAAAATCGTAGCCGAAGAGGTTATTGAGGAAAAGGTCACAAAAAAACCTGCCCCAAAACCCAAAAAGGCTGCAAAAAAAGCCGCTCCTCAGGTCAAAATAATCAGACCTGCCAAGGAAGAAGAACCTGTTAAAGAAGAAAAGACTGAGGTTGTAGAAACCCCGGTTGTGAAAGCTGTGGTTGAAGAGGCCGCCCCCGAACCCGCGCCTGTGGAAACCAAAGCTACCAAGAAAGAACCCGCTGTCAAAGCCCCTGCCGTAGAAAGCACCCCTGCCGAGACAACGGAAGCCAAGGCCGAACCCAAAAAGAAAAAGAAAAAGAGAAAGGAGCCCGAAGCTCCCAAAGTCAAGATTATTTCCATGCCCACCGAAAAAGAGGTGCAGGCTCGTGAAGCAGCCAAGGCTGCAGAGCCGGAACGCCGCCCTGGTGGACGTCCCGGATCTGGACGCCCGAACGGTGGCCGCCCAAGCGGACCTCGCCCCGGCGGCCCAGGTCGTCCCGGTGCAGGTCGTCCAGGCCCAGGTGGTCCCGGAGCAGGTCGTCCCGGCCCTGGTGGTCCCGGAGCAGGTCGTCCAGGCCCAGGTGGTCCCGGAGCCACTCCCGGCGCCGATCCGTCCATGCCTGATGGCCGCAGCAAAAAGAAAAAAGGCAAGAAAGATCGTCGCGTGGTTGAATTCGCCGCAGGCGGCGGACCCAAGCCAGGTGGCGGCCAACGCTTCAGCGAACCCAACTTCCCGCAAGGCGGCAAGGGGCGCAAGAAAAAAGGCCAAAAGCAGAGCCAGCAGCCCGAATTGATGCAGACCCAGCCCATGAAGGCCGCAAAGCGCAAAATCAAATTCGATGACGCCATCCGCCTTTCGGACATGGCGCATCAGATGGGCATAAAGGCTCAGGATCTGATCAAGGCACTCTTTGGCATGGGTGTTATGGCAACCATCAACCAATCCCTTGACCTGGATACCGCCACTCTGCTGGCCAGCGAATTCAGCTACGAAGTGGAAAACGTCTCCTTTGACGAGCAGGACTTCCTGATTCCCTCAAAGGCCGACAAGGATGAAGAGCTCCTGCCGCGTCCCCCGGTCGTGACCATCATGGGTCACGTCGATCACGGCAAGACTTCCCTGCTGGATGCCATTCGTCTCACCAGCGTGACAGACGGCGAAGCCGGCGGAATCACCCAGCACATAGGTGCATATCACGTCAATACCGATCGCGGCGAAATCGTGTTCCTGGATACTCCAGGCCATGAAGCCTTTACCACCATGCGCATGCGCGGTGCCCAGGTGACAGACATAATCATTCTGGTCGTAGCCGCCGATGATGGCGTCATGGATCAGACCCGTGAGGCCATCAGCCACTCCAAGGCTGCAGGTGTCCCCATTGTGGTCGCGGTCAACAAGATAGATAAAGAGGGAGCCAATCCCGACAATGTCAAACGCGAACTGGCCGAACTGGGTCTTTCTTCTGAAGACTGGGGCGGCGACACCATATTCGCCCACGTTTCTGCAAAACAGAAGACCGGCATAGATGAACTGCTCGAAATGATTCTGCTTCAAGCGGAAGTCATGGAACTCAAGGCCAACCCCGACAAGCACGCACGCGGCAACATTGTCGAAGCACGACTTGACAAGGGACGCGGCCCGGTGGGCACCATGCTCATCGCCGAAGGCACACTGCACAAGGGAGACAACTTCGTCTCTGGTGTCCACTTCGGAAAAGTTCGAGCAATGTTCAATGACCAGGGCAAGAAAATCAAGACTGCCGGACCGGCCATGCCTGTCGAAATCCAGGGTTTTGATGGCCTGCCCGAAGCTGGCGACGAACTCTTTGTGGTAGACGACGAAAAAGTCGCCCGCCGCATTGCCCAGTCCCGCGCCATGAAAAAACGCGAAAAGATTCTCTCGTCCAAATCAAAGGTCACGTTGGAATCCTTCCTGGCAAGCAACCCCAACGACACGTCCCAAACTCTCAATCTGGTTATAAAAGCCGATGTGCAGGGTTCTTTGGAAGCCGTCACCGAGGCTCTCAACAAACTCTCCACCGAAGAGGTCAAGATCAACGTGGTGCACGGCGGTGCCGGTGCCATCACCGAGTCCGACATTCTCCTGGCCGGGGCATCCGATGCAATCACCATCGGTTTCAATGTCCGTCCGAACCTGAAAGTCAAGGGAATCGCCGAACAGGAAGGTGTCGAAGTCCGTTTCTACGACATCATCTACAAACTCGTGAGCGAAGTGAAGGATGCCATGAGTGGCATGCTGGCACCTGACATCGAAGAGGTCTATCTGGGCCAGGCTGAAGTCCGCGAAACATTCTCCGTTCCCAAGATCGGGCTTGTCGCTGGTTGCTATGTCTCCGATGGCAAAATGATTCGAAATGCTCAGGTCCGCCTGCTGCGAAATGGTGTTGTTATCTACACGGGTAAAACCGCATCCCTCAGACGCATCAAGGACGATGTCAAAGAAGTCTCCAAAGGCTTTGAGTGCGGCATGGGCCTTGAAAGATTCAACGATGTCAAAAGCGGTGACGTCATTGAAGCCTTCGAGGAAAAGGAAGTCGCTCGTACCATCGACTAATATACTGATATTAAATACGGGCGGCCTATTGCATAATAGGCCGCCCGTACCTATTTCAAGTGATGGGTCATTATGATCATAGGCGCACTGACTCTCGAATTCAGGTTACACGGAAATCGGTCGCTCAAAGGAAAACGCTCGGTGGCCCAAAGCCTGAAACAGAAACTCCGCAACACGTTCAATGTGGCGGTTGCCGAAATTGACGCCATGGACATTCACGACAAATTGGTATTGGGTATTGTGACCACAGCCAATGAAACCAGAAAGGTCGAAAGCCGTCTCGCCAAGGCACTTGCCATGATCGAGTCCATATCCGCAGCTGAACTGATCCACTGCAATACGGAAATCTTCAGCGACAGTAGTTAGCAGACTATCACGATTTGCTGGACCTGATTTTCAGTTTTTTTCCAAAGGCTGGTCAGTTAAATATTTATTTTAATAACCAGTGAAAAGTATAGAGAATTTTACAACAGGCTGATAAAGGTATTTTTATGAAGGCATCTGATTCCCGCCGTGCCGTGCGCATGGGCGATCAAATTATGCGAGAGGTCGCAACCCTGCTGGTCGAAGAAGCTCAAGACCCCCGGCTACAGCTCGTCACCATATCCGGCGTCCGCATGAATACGAACCTTCGTATTGCCGAGTTGTTCTACACTGTTTCCGGTGATGATGAACACCGCAAGGAAGTTCTAGCTGGCCTTGAAAAGGCTTCCGGTTTTCTCCGTTCCAATATCGGCAGACGACTGAAACTTCAGTACACACCAGAACTACGATTTATTTACGACGATTTTCTCGAGGATGTGGTATATGGCAAATCCAATAAAAAGGATTAGCGAAATTCTCAGGAACCAGGACGACTTCCTGGTTGCTTCTCATTACAATCCTGACGGGGATGCCATTGGCTCCATGTGTGCCGTGGGACACATCCTCAAACATCTGGGCAAAGGGTTCACGCTCTACAACCCGTCCGGACTCCCCTCTCGTTACGACTTTGTCAACTTGCCCAGCCCGATCACCTCATCCCTGCCGGACACCTTGCCCCAATGGACAATCGTGCTCGATTGCGGCGCACCGGATCGCATGGGCGATGCTCTCATGGCCCGTACGGATGAAACAAACGTCATCAATATTGATCATCATTTGGGCAATGGAAATTTCGGAAATGAAAACTGGGTGGCAGTCAAGGAACCTGCAGTTGGCTCCATGATTGCCCTGATCGCCAAAGAGCTGAACATTTCCCTGGAAGGCCCGCTGGCCGAATGCATTTATCTTGCAGTTGCCACGGACACAGGCTTTTTCACTTACGGAACCACCACCCCGGAATCTCTGGAGCTGACGGCGCAAATGCTCAGGAGTGGACTCGACATCGCCCACATGAACATGGTCATCACCAAACAATGGTCTGAACCACGCATGCGTCTGTGGACCGAAATCATGAGCAATGTTGAGCTATACCTGAATAAACAGGTGGGAATAGCTTCCGTTACCAAGGATATCTTCAAACGGACCGGCACCACCTCCGACGATACCGAAAATATCATCAATTTCGTACGCCGATTACGCACTGTACGGGTCGCTGCCATTCTCCGGGAAGAATCCCCGAATAAATACAAGTTCAGCTTGCGCTCCTATGGGGACGACAACGTACAGGAAATTGCAGCTCACTTTGGCGGTGGAGGGCACCGCAATGCATCCGGCGGCACTATTGCAGCTCCTCTTGAAAAAGCAAAAAAAATGCTTGTTAATATAATTGGCGACTCTCTGGGAATCAGTTAAATGGGACGCAAAAGAAAAAAAAGAAGCCCGGAGCAACGCGATGGTCTGCTGGTGTTGAACAAGCCTTCCGGCCCCACATCAACAGCATGCCTCAATGACATCAAGCACCAGCTCAAACAGTTCAAGATCGGCCACGCCGGGACTCTGGACCCCTTGGCCGAAGGTGTTTTGCTTGTCCTTCTCGGACAAGGTACCAAGTTGGCAACGTACCTGACTGGCAACACCAAGACGTACTCTGGCACTTTTCGGCTCGGCACAACAACTGACACACTTGATATACAAGGAAAAGTTATCAAGGAATGTGCGGTTGATGCAACAAAGGAAGATGTCGAACGTGAAATTTTATTTTGGAAAGAGTTGACAGAGCAGGAAGTTCCTGCCTATTCGGCTGCCAAACACGAGGGTAAACCGTTGTATGCTCTGGCCCGTGAGGGCAAGGAAACTCCGGTCAAAATCAAGCCCATTGTTATTTCTCATGTGGAAGTGCTGGATGTACGAATGCCGGAAACGGCGTTCAGGGTCAGTTGTTCCGCAGGCACATACATACGATCCCTGGTCCACAGCTTGGGGTTACGAATGGGGTGCGGTGCGGTGCTGACCAGCCTGAACCGTGAGTCGAGCGAGCCTTTCGGGCTTGATCAGGCTCATGATCTCGAAGACGTTCTGAAGAATCCGGAATTATTTCCGGACAAGGTGATCCCAATGGAGGACACCCTGCCCCACTGGCCTCGGTTTCAGTTGACTGAACAGCTTACCGGACTCGTTAAAAACGGGGCCTGGCTACAGGTCAACAACGAACCCGGCGAATTGCTGGCAGGCAACCTTGGTGACCGGGCATTCCTGCTTGATCATGAAGGAAACTCGCTGGCACTGGTGGAAGCAAAACTTCAGAACGACAAGCCCAAATGGGGCATACTCAGAGGTCTTTGGGAACAGGACTGAACCGTTTGACCGACGTACCGAAAGCTTTGAATATGATAACACTCAATTTAGGAGGATACTGCTGTGGTTATGAATGCTGAAGAAAAGTTAAAAGTTGTTGAAGAGTTCAAGACCTGTGAAGGTGACACCGGGTCTCCTGAAGTTCAGGTTGCGCTGCTTACCGCACGCATCAAGTACCTGGCTGACCACTTCAAGTTTCACAAGAAAGATCATCACTCCCGCACCGGCCTGCTGAAAATGGTCGGTCAGCGCAGAAAGCTGCTGAAGTACTTGGCCAACAAGGACGTCCAGCGTTACCGCGATCTGATTGGCCGCCTGGGTCTGCGCAAATAGTTCTTTGATAATAAGTTGATCTACGGGGGAGACACATGTCTCCCCCGTACCGTTTCCCATCACCTCCTGCGGCGGAGCCGACTGTCTGCCCCGTACACACCCTTTGAGCGACGTTTAGTTGGCTATGGAAGGCGTTTTTGAAGTCAAGTGACTAGTCACCACCCCAAAAGCTCCTCCCAAAGCCGGCTAACCCAAAATGAAGGGTTAATCGCAGGAAGGTGATCCACCTATTACATTAAGTAGGATATCCTTATGACGATGATTCCTTTTGATGCCACAAGCCTGACCACAACGGTCGCCGGCATTGACATCACCATCGAAACCGGCAAATACGCCAGACAGGCCAGCGGAGCCGTGACGATTTCGTCCGGCAACACCGTGATCCTTGTCACGGCCACCACACAGCCTCTGGCAATTGACCGAGGTTTCTTCCCGCTGACCTGCAACTACCAGGAAATGGCGTATGCAGCCGGCCGTGTGCCGGGCAACTACTTCCGTCGTGAAGGTCGCCCGTCCGAGCGCGAAACCCTGATTTCCCGCCTTATTGACCGTCCCATCCGTCCCCTGTTTGAAAAAGGCTTTTCTGATGAAGTCCAGATCATTGCCACGGTTCTGTCCGCTGACAAGCATGTCAACCCGGATGTTCTGGCACTGACCGGAGCTTCCGCTGCATGCCACATTTCAAAAATGCCTTTCCTCGGCCCCATCGTCGGTTCCCGCGTCGGATATGTGAACAGCGAATTTGTTCTCTACCCCACATACAAGGGCATGAACGAAGAATCGAGCCTCAACCTGGTCTTTGCCGCAACACGCGATGCAATGGTCATGGTTGAAGGTGGCGGCGATTTCGTCTCAGAAGATCTGGTTGCCGATGCTCTGGCCTGGGGTCACGAGCAGATCCAGCCCCTCTTCGATATTCAGGACGAACTGCGCAAGAGGGTCGGAGTTGAAAAACTCGAAGTGGCCGCTCCCGTATGTGATGAGGAACTGTCCGCATTCCTGGGCGACTTCATCTCCGAAGACCTTCAAAAGGCACTGACTACTCCCGATAAAATGGTCCGCTACGCCGCAAAAGACGCTGCCAAGGCAAAAGCCAAGGACGCCGTTGCTGAAAAATTCCCCGAAGATGAAGCCAAGCTCAAGGGCGTAAGCGGCATTCTCGGCGATATCACCAAAAAAATAGTGCGCGACCGTATTGTCAACGAAGGCTTGCGCATTGATGGCCGCGACACCACAACAGTCCGTCCGCTGTCCATTGAGACCGGCGTGCTTCCCATGACCCATGGCTCCAGCCTGTTCCGCCGCGGCGAAACCAGTGCTCTGGCCGTCGCCACCCTGGGTTCCACCCGCGACGAACAGCGTTACGATTCTCTGCTCGGTGATGCCACCAAGCGTTTCATGCTGCACTACAACTTCCCGCCGTACTGCGTTGGTGAAGCTCGCATGTTGCGCGGCACCAGCCGCCGGGAAGTCGGTCATGGAGCCCTGGCAGAACGCGCCATCTCCCCGGTGCTTCCCGATTCCGAAGAGTTTCCGTTCACCATTCGCGTAGTGTCCGAAATCATGGAATCCAACGGTTCTTCCTCCATGGCCTCCGTTTGCGGAGCAACCCTGTCCCTGATGGATGCGGGTGTCCCCATTACCGCACCTGTCGCAGGCATCGCAATGGGACTGTGCAAGGAAGGCGACCAGTACTTCGTACTCACCGACATCCTTGGTGATGAAGACGCACTGGGCGACATGGACTTCAAGGTCGCAGGCACCAAAGACGGCATCACTGCCATCCAGATGGACATCAAGATCGCGGGCATACCGCCGGAAGTCCTGAAGAAAGCCCTGTATCAGGCCAAGGAAGCACGCTTGCACATCCTCGGTCACATGGGCGATGTTCTGGACGCACCCCGTCCTGAACTCTCCGAACTGGCTCCGCAAATGAGCATTGTTCATATCGATCCCGAAAAAATTCGCTCGGTCATCGGACCCGGCGGCAAGAATATCAAGGCCATTACAGCCGAAACCGAAGCCAACATCGACATCGAGGATTCCGGCAAGATATCCATCTTCGCCCCGACCCTCGAATCCATGGAAAAGGCCAAGGCTATGGTCCTCTACTATGACCAGAAGCCCGAACCTGGCAAAAATTACAAGGGTGTTGTCCGCAAGATCCTTGAAGTCGGCGCACTCGTCGAGATCCTGCCCGGCCAGGAAGGCATGCTGCACATCTCACAGCTCGACTTCGAGCGGATTGAACGCGTTGAAGACGTTGTTCAGCTCGGCCAGGAAGTCTGGGTCAAGTGCATATCGCTGGAACCAGGTGGACGTATTCGCCTGTCCCGCAAGGCATGGCTCATGGAAGAAGCAGGCCAGGAAGTGAATCTGGAAGAATTCAAACGCCCAGCACCACGCGCTGGTGACCGTGATCGCGGCCCGCGCCGTGACAGCCGAGGCGGTGGTGGACGCGACAACCGCGGCGGCGGACGCCGCTAGTCAGCATCTAACGCACGTATCAAAGGAGCGGACGCCCAATGGCGACCGCTCCTTTTTTTGCACCTAAATGAATGCAATGGACAGTGAGCCGCTCGAAATGTTAACAGGCCCTTAATAAACAAATCTCGTGGTCTGTTAGTGAATTCCAAGGCAAGGAGTATCTCATGTCCGATCAGGTGATCATTTACGGAAAGCCAGCTTGACCCCATACCAAACGTGCGCTGGACGCGTACCCGAATGCACAATTCATTGATGTCCTCATTTCCCCGTCCAACATGAAAGAAATGCTGAAATTTTCAGCTGGTCAACGTCGTGTTCCTGTCATTGTCCAGAACAAGGAAGCTTGCATCGGCTACAACCGAGGGTCCTGAAACGTCTAGAAGTCCGGCAGTTTGCCGGACAGCACACAAATCACTCAGCCCATTCCCTGCAAGTATGAAATGCAAAAAAAGGCCCGCGTCATAAACGCGGGCCTTTTTATATAATAAAAACGATGATCGTTACATGTCGATGATATGTTTGGCAGTCTCATCCATCACGTCAGTGATGTAAGGGATACCGGTTTCCCGTGCGGTCTCGCGATTACCTGACGCAATGTCATTGCGGCTGATATCATCGAGCTTGAATTTACGCGCACCGGCCATGAGCTGCTGCACTCCGGCAGACAATTTGTCCACCAAGGCCCAAATGGCGACGGCGCCAAGAGGCACGTTCTTCATCTCATCCTTACCGACCACTTTTACAACGTCCTGATAGCAGGCGAAGATTTCCTCGGCACTCTGACCATACTTGGACACAGCGGCCGGAAGTTTGTCCCAGTTGCCGCAGACTGCTTCCCTGCGCTCAGGATAGAGAACACCTTCGATGTTGGAACCCAGGAAACCAGGAATCATCATGGCGCGGCCCATGCAGATCATCTTGGTGTAGGGAGCACCCATTGCCAAAGCCTTGAAGATATTGCTGCCCTTGGCAAAACCACCGGCAAAGGACATGTCAACCACGCGCTGGCCAGTGGCGGCGAGACGTGCGGCGTATTCATGGGCTTTAGCGTGAAGCAGAATGGATGGGACACCCCAGCTTTCCATCATGTTCCAGGGGCTCATACCGGTACCACCGCCGGAACCGTCCATGGTCAACAGATCAAGCTCAGCCTCGGAAGCAAACTTGATGGCCATGGCCAAAGCTTCCATTCCGTAGGAACCGGTTTTGAGCGAAATACGCTTGAAGCCGAGTTCACGCAAGTACTTGACGGAATTCATGAAATCTTCGCGTACCTGATCGTAATTGCAAAGATTGGTGTAACCCAAACGGCTATGGCGAGCAAAATGTTTGACAGAGCCAAGCTTGAAACCTTCCTGAACTTCGGGCTTTTCCGGGTCAGGATCAACGAGATACCCACGTTTTTTGAGGAACAAGGCATAGTCAAGGCTGGTGACTTCGATTTCTCCACCGATATTCTTGGCTCCCTGGCCCCACTTAAGCTCGATGATGACCTTGTCGCCATATTTTTCGGCAACATACTCGGCAACACCATTACGGGTATCCTCAACATTCATCTGAACGATGATTGCCCCGTATCCATCATAGTAACGCATGTAGGTGTCAATACGACGGTCCAGTTCGGGGGCCTTGCTGATGCGACCATTCTTGATTTCCGACTGACGATCCACACCAACAACATTTTCACCGACAACGATAGGAGCACCAACCAGAGCACAACCCGCAGCAAAAGCATCCCAGTATTTGGCAGCAATAAAGGTAGAGCCAAGTGCGCCGGTCATGAAAGGAACCTTGCACTTGGTTTTTTCCTTGGCTCCGAAAGAAGTTTCAAGACTTGCATCGGTAAACAGCAAATCCTGATTGGTACAGGCAGCACCAGCACCACCATAATTCAGTCCCTGGATGCGAAGTGAATTGTAGGAAACGCCCACATGAGTAGTGTTGCCGCTACCTGCTGTCACCATACCAAAATCACGGGGATACAAAACTTCACGACCACGAAGAGAGGAAAGCCACGTTTCGCATTTACCCTGACAGTCTGCCCGACAAAGAGTGCAGAGTCCTGATTCAATCGCATTGCCACGATTTACGCTTCCCAAAACATCATTGTTCTTTGACCAATTGTTCATTGTAACTCCATCCAT
>JAEINO010000048.1 GCA_016342345.1 Pseudodesulfovibrio sp.
CGCGTCGGCCTTGATCATTTCTTGCGCCTTGCACTCGAAGCTTTTTGAACAGTCTGCCGGGACCAATTCATTATAGATTTGAAGTCTGGTTGTTGAAAAAATTCCGATTGCGGCGTTGCTGCGAAAAGCTCAAATCCTAGCGTACAGGAAGTACTCGTCGGCCTTGATCATTTCTTGCGCCTTGCACTCGAAGCTTTTTGAACAGTCTGCCGGGACCAATTCATTATAGACTTGAAGTCTGGTTGTTGAAAAAACTCCGATTGCGGCGTTGCTGCGAAAAGTTCAAATCCTAGCGTACAGGAAGTACGCGTCGGCCTTGATCATTTCTTGCGCCTTGCACTCGAAGCTTTTTGAACAGTCTGCCGGGACCAATTCATTATAGATTTGAAGTCTGGTTGTTGAAAAAATTCCGATTGCGGCGTTGCTGCGAAAAGCTCAAATCCTAGCGTACAGGAAGTACTCGTCGGCCTTGATCATTTCTTGCGCCTTGCACTCGAAGCTTTTTGAACAGTCTGCCGGGACCAATTCATTATAGACTTGAAGTCTGGTTGTTGAAAAAATTCCGATTGCGGCGTTGCTGCGAGGTTTTATAAGCCGTTATGAAAACTATTTCCCTGTGGCTTGTTGTGAGGCATGGTGTAAGAGTCTGTCTGGTAAATCGTGATTTCGGCTGGTAGAGCCGAACAACTTATCTCAGGGGGTTTGCAATGACTGTAGAATCCATTGTGCGCGGCATGGCAGGGCTTTTCATTCTTTTGAGTCTGGTTCTGGCTCAGTATCACTCAAGCAATTGGCTGTGGTTCACTGGTTTTGTGGGTCTGAACTTGCTCCAGTCGGCATTTACCGGCTGGTGTCCGATGATGACGATTTTGCGCAAGATGGGTGTCAGGGACTGATCAGTGCTCCGTACGACCATAGGGATACAGGATTCTCCATCCCCACATTGCCGCAGTAATGCCGATGAATGCACCGAATAGGACATCGGAAGGGAAATGCTTGAGCGCAATGACGCGAGAGATGCCGATCAGTCCGGCCAGAGTCATTGCCGGGATGCGGAATCTTGGCAGGACGAATCCCAATGCGGTCATGCTTGAAAAAATACGGATGGTGTGACCGGACGGGAAGGAATAGTGCAGGTAATCCCCGGCCATGGGGAAGAACCCGTATAGCCCTTTGTCGAAAAGCAGTGGCGGCCTGGCTCGCCCGAAGACTTCCTTCAGGACATCACCGAAGATCATGGCCGCAGTTACGGTTGTACAGATATAGAGAATGGATTTTGAGCGATTGGTAGGGCCGTTTTTCAGACTGTCGCATGCGCCCAGAAGGAATCCGACAGACAGAATTATTTGGAAGAGGAAGTTGTTCGCACCTTGCGAGAGCAATTGTGCAAGCTCATGCCAGTCCGTGTTCTTGAGGGTAAGGGCGGCTTCAGCTGCAGGCCGATCGAGGTATAGGTAGAAGATCGTAATGGTGGCAGCGGCAAGGACCGTGAAAATCAGGGATTTGACGAGAGTCATGTTCATGGCAAATCTCGGGATCTATCGCATTTTCTTTCCGATGAACGTTAGCAGCACCCCGAGGGCGAAGATGATAGCCGCCCACAGGCGTCCGCCGTTCAGGAACACGACAAGGCCGATGAACATCAAGAGCCCGCCGCAAGCCATGGCGATGCGTCCGTCCATGGTCATTTTCTTCGCAAGTTTGTCGCTTTTCCTGACAAATCGTGTGCCGCAATGTTTGCAGCAGGATACCTTGCTCGAAATGTTCTTTCCGCATTTTGGGCATTTCATAGACAAGACATATAACAAAAAAAACTCTTCAGGGGTAGTGCCGTGGCCGTGGGTTGTTTTGGCCGTGGATCAACCGTCTGGTCCGGTTCCATTTTGTGGGTTTTTTGCCGATCCGGTATTTTTTTTGCTATGCCGGGTCCACGAGAATAATGGCGATGTCCATGACATTTGTCCGGGTGGGGCCGGTTTTGAGTATGGTCCCTGTGTCTGTGAAAAAAGCGTATGAATTGTTGTCGGCAAGGTGCTGGCGGGCTGACAGGTTCTGTGCGCCGGAAGCAGAAAGGGTGTCTGGCAGGACAAGTGCACCAGCCGCATCCGTGGGGCCGTCATTTCCATCGGTTCCCACACAGGCCAGGGAAATGCGTTCCTTGTACCGGGAGAGTCCACACAGCTCCAGAGCTGCTGCCAGAGCCATTTCCTGATTGCGTCCGCCCCTGCCTTTGCCCGTGATGGTCACTGTGGTTTCGCCACCGGCCAGCAGACAGATTGGTGGATTTGTATCCATCCTGCATTCGCACGCCTCTCCAGCCTCCCGGATCAGGCATTTTGCCATTTCGCGGGCTTCGCCCTGCATGGCGGCGTTGACGATGATCGGGGCATACCCCATCTCTCGTGCTGCATTGGCTGCACCATTCAAAGCCATGGCGTTGCCTGCGATGACGACGTTGCGGACACGGTTGAAGCAGGAATCATCGGCCTTGAGGGTCTCTGGTGCCATGCCTGTCTCTCCGTCCTTGAGAAGCTTGATCACCTCGCCGGGAATCCGGTTGTTCAAGTCGTATTTGGTCAGGATGTCCAGACAATCCCTGAAGGTGGATTGATCGGGCGCAGTGGGGCCTGAGCCGATGACGTCGAGGTGGTCGCCCACAACATCGGATATGATCAGGGTGATGACCGTGGCCGGTTCCAAGACCTTGGCAAGATGACCGCCCTTGAATTCCGAGAGATGTTTCCTGACTGCATTGATTTCGTTGATGGTGGCACCGCATTCCAGCAGAAGACGTGTGGTTGTCTGCTTGTTATCCAGTGTCACGGGGTGGTGCGGCGCAGGGACAAGGGCACTTGCTCCGCCGGAAAGGAGGCAGAAGGCCAGGTCCTTTTGCGTGGCCCCCCTGGCGATGTCGAGCAACGCATGAGCTGCTTGTTCGCCTGCGATGTCGGGTACCGGGTGAGCTGATTCGGTGAGAGTGATCTTTTTTAGTTCAAGACCATGGCCGTACTTGGTCACAATCATGCCGCCTTGTATGCGGTTGTCCAGAATGGCTTCAAGGGCTCGGGCCATGGGTGCCGAGGCCTTGCCTGCGCCAACGACCAGAATACGTGCGAATTCGGAGAGATCATATTTGACATCGGCCACTTTCAGGATGTCGCCATCCAGGGAAAGAGCTGCGTGCATGGCTGATTCCGGGGAAACAGCAGCAATGGCGCAGTCAATGATGTGCAGGAGGTCTTTCCGCTTTTGCGTATATTCGGTCATGAGCGATCCTGTGTCAGTTCTGTTCGTTGAAAATATCCGGGTTGAGACAGGTCTCTGGCTGGTCGCCGTTGAGCATGGCGATTAGATTGCGCGCTGCCAGTGTCGCCATGTCGGTTCGTGATGATTTTGTGGCCGATCCGACGTGCGGCAGGATGACGACATTCTCGAGTTCAGTCAGTCCCGGAGTCATGTGCGGCTCGTGTTCGTAGACGTCGAGACCGGCACCGGCAATGGTACCGTTTTTGAGTGCCGCCACAAGATCGTTTTCATTGATGACCGGTCCGCGAGCCGTGTTCACGATGTAGGCGGTTTCTTTCATTTGAGAGAAGGCCGAGGCATCGAACAGGTGTTTAGTCTGCGGTGTCAGCGGAGTATGGATGGAGACGAAGTCCGCAGTTTCGAGCAGTTCGGTGAACGAGACGAGTCTGGCACCAATCTTGGATTCCAGTACGGTATTCTTGCGGCCCGATGAGCTGGTGTAGAGCACTTTCATGCCGAATCCCCTGGACATGAGGGCCATTTCCGTGCCGATGCGGCCTGCGCCCACTATACCCAGCGTCTTTCCCTTGATGTCTCCGCCAATGAATTGGAGTGGTCCCCAGCCGGACCATGTGCCGGAGCGCATGACCTTGTCGGATTCGACGACACGTCGGGCCACGGAGAAAATGAGGGCCCAGGCACATTCCGCAGTGGCGTCCGTGAGAACTCCTGGCGTGTTGGATACCGGAATTCTGCGGCGCGTGGCTTCGGCCACGTCTATGTTGTCAAAACCAACGGCGTAGTTGGCGTAGCCCTTGAGGTTTGCTGCCGTATCAAAAAAATCGCCGCCGATCTTGTCGGTAAGCAACCCCACGACACCATCATGGTCACGAACGTTTTCCAGCAATTCCGTGTGGGAAAGTGGCCGGTCTTCGGGATTTACCGTTACCTCGGCAACCTGTTTCAGCAGGTCTATGCCTTCCTGTGGAATCATTCTGGTAACGTATACCTTGAATTTTTTCATGACCACTTCCTCCGTATTTTTCAATCGTTCGTCAAACTCAATCAACGTGGAGAACAACGGCGTAGCAGTTGAACATGGCCCAAACGCAGTCCCCGATGCCGAAGTCGAGTTCGCGACTGCTTTCCGTTGAGGCAAGAGCACATATTTCAGTCCCGTCCGCGATGCGAACAGCGTATTCCGTGTTTACTGCGCCCTTGTTGATGCGAATGATTTCTCCGTGAAGTGTGTTTTCCGCACTGCACATCGGTTTTTGGTCTGCCTGTTCAAGAATGACCCATGGGGCTTTGACTTCGGCAGTGACGAGTCTCCCCTCCCTGAGGGCAAGGTTTTTCATGCTGTCTCTGGTGATGACCGTGGTGATGGTGTTTCCACTCATGGTGGTCAGTTTGACGCAAACCTGGATATCACCGTGCTGTATGCTTTGGATTTTTCCGAAAAAAGCGTTGCGCGCACTGGTTTTGCGTGAAGATTCCCTTTCCAGGAACAGCCTGAGAGCTTCCTGGATGTCCTCTTCGGAAAAGGAGACATACGCTGATGTGAGGTTGGGGGTTGAATGCCCCAGCATCATCTGCACTGCTGGCAGTGGCATGTTGCCTTGCATCAACTCTCCGGCCCGCGCCTTGCGGAGTGCTTCCGGGCTGCCGATCTCCTTTGGAAATCCACATTCCTGGGCGCGTTCATAGAATTTGCGTCGCACGAAACCAGGATCGATGTCGAAATGCTTTTGCAGGGTGTCCCTGAAAGCCTTGTCTTCGAGCATTGTTCTTATTTCACTGGACAAAATTCTTGAGATCAGGACGTTTCGGTGTCCTTTGGAGGCGGTGTCTGTCCCGTGAAAGTGAATGCAGTTTTGTTCAGGAAGAATGTCCGTAAACGGGTTCAGGGATAATACTTCGTTCAGCTTGGCTCCGGTTTGCCTGATGATCAGGAAAAGGATCAGGATACGCTGTCGGGATAGCCGCACATCCTGACGTGAAGACGCTGTCGCCCATTCCCGGAACGAGTGCTCCAACTGGTTCAGTTGAAGTGAGTCCAGATACTGGCCATTCTCCGGGGGCGATATGATGTGCCCGTGATGTATTTTTTTTCCCGATTTCATTCAGAATAGGCTATTTTACCTTCTCACCTCAGTCAAGTGGCCAAAGGAATTGACAGGCCCATGGCTTGCTTGTAGTATCACGATAAATATAATATTCGTGTCAATAGAGCCTGGGCGTATAAATGAGTGGAGGGTGTGATGTATTTTCCTGTTGCCGGGATCGAAGTGAACCCATTTATTCCACCGCTGGTGGCGTTTGTGGTGTCATTCTTTACCTCCATGGGAGGAGTGTCCGGGGCCTTTCTGTTGCTGCCGTTTCAGGTTTCATTTCTTGGTTTTACCTCGCCATCTGTCAGTTCCACCAATCAGCTGTTCAACATTGTGGCCATTCCGTCCGGGGTGATCCGATACATAAAAGAGGGCCGTATGGTCTGGCCCCTGACCTGGGTTGTTATTGTCGGCACTTTGCCTGGTGTGCTGATCGGGGCCATTGTCCGGGTAAAATATTTGCCGGACCCCAGTCATTTCAAGTTGTTTGCCGCTGCCGTTCTGCTTTGGATTGGCTACAAGCTGCTCATGTCGTTGATCAGGGCAGATACGAGGGGCAGTAAGCAACAGGCAGAAGAGCGTTTTCAGAAGCTGGTTCACGAGCACCGGGAAAAGTCGATCAAGGGCGAAACTCTTCCGGCCGTCCGTGTGCTCAAGTTTTCCATGAGCCGTATCGCCTATGAATTCTACGGCGAGACATATGATTTTTCCACAATGGGCATTTTGTCTCTTTCGCTCGTGGTTGGTGTTGTCGGTGGAATATATGGCATTGGTGGCGGGTCCATTATCGCGCCATTCTTTGTCGCTGTCTTCGGGTTACCTGTCTACACGGTTGCAGGGGCTGCCCTCATGGGTACGTTCGTGACTTCGGTGGCAGGCGTCGCCTTTTTCCAGTTCATAGCTTCGTATTATCCGAATCAGGTCGTGGCACCGGATTGGGGACTTGGAATTCTGTTCGGCCTGGGTGGTATGCTTGGCATGTACTTTGGAGCCCGATGCCAGAAATTCCTGCCAGCCAAGGTTATCAAGTGGATGCTCTGTGGCGTGATACTCTTTACAGCGGCCAAGTATGTTCTTGATTTTTTCATGTAGTCATTACAGGGACATGCCATTGGTTCACGTGTCGTGAGTATGAGGGTGATCGATTAGCAGAAGATTATGAGGTCACGGCGTAACCCCTTTCGACTTTATTCCGTCAAAAGCAGATTCGATTGTCGGGCGTTGACGTGAGCCAGTGTGAAGGAACATGCAGGCAAAGAGAAAGCCCTTGCAGGCATATGCTTGCAAGGGCTTGTTTTCTCGTGGTGCGCCCGAGAGGATTCGAACCTCTGACCTACGGATTCGTAGTCCGGTACTCTATCCAGCTGAGCTACGGGCGCACAAAGGAAGATCTGTTTATGTCGAGGTTGCTGAGACGTCAAGCAATTTCTTACGTTATTTTGAAATTGGTAACGAATTCTTCCTCGATTCCCTGCAGAAGTTGGGCACTTCTGGCCTGGATGCGGACCAGCTCAGTGTCCGGGTGATCGGCAAACGTTTTCATGTGCGGGTGCTTCTTGAGGAAGAGCTTGATAATGGCGTCAATGGTCTGCGTTTTCCTGATGGGAGAGTAGACTCCTTGAATGGTCAGGGCCATGGCCTCGTCACGTCTGTCGATGAGCAGGCTCACATGTGGACATTTCTTGAGATTCTTGTTCTTGCGTGATCCTTTTCGTGACAGGAAATAGAATTTCATGGCCGCGTGATCCACAAGAAAGTGCATCAGGGAGGCGTGCGGTTCAATGCCGTCTGAAGTGGCCAGTACGCATATGTCCTTGCTCAGGATCAGGTCGTCGATGATTTGCATTTTGTCTTTGCTCATGGGAAACTCTACCGCAGAGTTCATCAAATATCCATTAGAACAAACGTAAAAAACACTGCTCTGCATAACGGGCCAATAAAGACAAAGAGTTCAAATGAATACACCTGCTCTTGATGACAAGATCCGTCAGACCGAAGCACTTCTGGCGAGTCTGCTTGAGACTGTCGACCCTCTTGGTGTCCGTGTGGCCTGGACCGGCGGCAAGGACTCCACTGTTGTTCTTTTCATATGGAAAGCCCTTATGGATCATCACGGTCTTGGGTCGGTCAGGGCCATCAATCTTGATACCGGATGCAAATTTCCTGAAGTCATTGCCTTTCGTGACCGGTTGGCAGAACAGTGGGGCGTTGATCTTCATGTTGCTCGTCCAAATCTTCACCTCAGGGGATACCCGTTGGCCGAGGATGTGATTTCGTGCTGCCGTGATCTCAAGGTCGAACCGCTCAAGCAGGCAGTCCGAGACACAGCGACAAGCCATTTGCTGACAGGTATCCGGCGCGATGAGCATCCTGACAGGGCAGACCGTCAAGCCATGGAGGACCGCGATTCTCCTGTGCATGTCATGGTTAACCCCATTCTTGACTGGACTGAAACAGACATATGGGCATTTCACGCTCGTTTTGATCTGCCCCATTGTGAACTTTATGACCAGGGGTACCGTTCGCTCGGGTGTCAGCCCTGCACGAAAAAACCCGGCACGGGCGGCGATGAAAGATCCGGTCGTGATCAGGCCAAGGAACGTTCGCTCAAGACCCTCACCAGTCTCGGATATTTTTGATCACTTTTGCTGTTTTTTGCAGGGATAAATTTTTGGGATATTTTTTCGAAGTGTCATTGTTATATTTTTCACGATATCCCATGCCTTTTCATGCCGTTAATGCCCGATCATCCTTGGTCGGGCATTGTTTTAGCAAAAAAGTAAAGGTGGTTAGCCACAGCCTTTTGGGTTGGTGATTTTGCCAGAGAGGGCCTTGACCTAAGGGTCAACTTCACATATTAGGCTTTGTTTACTAAGTTAAGGGTGAGGTGCATTTGCACTCGATTTCGGTTGGAGGTGAACCGTATTTCGAGTGTCCGTTGTGCTCGTGTCAATCTTCTGAAACGAGGTCATCATGTCGAATCTGCTTTTACTTCTCATTCTCATGCCAGCCGTGGCTGCGTTGGTCTGCTATTTCGTTCGGTCGAGTGCCGTTCGAAAGCTGACTGTCGTTGCCGCTGGTGTAATCCTCATGGCGGCATCGCTGGGGTTGCTGGGGCAGGGAGCATTTGAACCGATTGCCGTAGGCTCGGTTCTTGGCATCAGCAGTGATTTTCTGGTTACAGTACTGGATTTCGCTTTGCTGGGAGTCATTCTTTTTTATGGTATCAAACACAAGAGTGTGCTGATCCAGGTCTTCACCTTGGCCCAGGCAGCACTTCTCGTGTGGTTTGAAGTGGTCATGGTCGAACATGCGGCGGTTCCCGCCCTGGTCGGTGATCAATTGTCCCTGATTATGGTTCTGGTGATTTCCATCATCGGTTCCCTGATTTGCATTTTTGCTATTCCCTACATGGATAAACATGAAGAGCATCTTCATCTGAAGAAGTCCCGCCAACCGCAGTTCTTCTTTTATCTCCTGCTCTTTCTTGGAGCCATGAACGGTCTGGTTCTGTCCAACAACATTTTGTGGATGTACTTTTTCTTTGAGGTCACCACATTCTGCTCTTTTGTTCTCATCGGTCATGACGCCACAGAAATAGCCACCAAGAATTCTGTCCGCGCCTTGTGGATGAACTCTCTTGGAGGTTTGGCTTTTGTCATAGGCATGATGCTGGCCTACATGAAGACCGGCACCCTGGATATTTCGGCCATTTTGGCCGCGGGTCCGCAGGGTGCATTAATGGTTACCGGCATAGGCTTCATATGTCTGGCCGGTTTCACCAAGGCCGCCCAAATTCCGTTTCAGAGCTGGCTGCTCGGTGCCATGGTTGCACCGACACCGGTCTCCGCTCTGCTGCATTCCTCTACCATGGTCAAGGCCGGTGTCTTTGTACTGCTGCGGTTTGCTCCCGCGTATGTCGGCACCTTCCTGAGCACCGGGGTGGCCATATGCGGCGCTTTCACTTTCGTTGCCTGTGCAGCTCTTTGTATCGGCCAGTCCAACGGAAAGAAGATTCTGGCCTATTCCACGATCTCCAATCTCGGCCTGATCATCTGCTGTGCAGGTATCAATACGCCGCTGGCCCTGACCGCTGCCGTCATGCTGATCATCTTCCACGCCATATCCAAGTCCCTGCTCTTCCTGTGCGTCGGCACCATCGAGCAGGCCATTGGTTCCCGTGACATAGAAGACATGCGCGGCCTGTACGCGAAGTTCCCACGCACCGCGACGATTACCATAATAGGTATCCTGACCATGATTCTGCCGCCGTTCGGCGTGCTGATGGGTAAGTGGATGGCTATGGAAGCCGGTGCTGACACCAACATAATAATTGTTGTCATGCTGGCCATGGGAAGTGCCCTGACCGTTGTCTACTGGGCTCGCTGGGGCGGTTCGCTCATGTCCAGTCGCAAGGAAGGAGCTCCTGCCGAACAGCAGGCTGTCCTGACCCGCCTGCCGTTGACCGTATTGTGTGTCGGCGCGGTGGTCCTGTCCTGTGCGGCTCCGTGGATATATAATTCCATGCTGGCTCCCATGTTCAAGGTCGCTCCGTTTACCGTGAGCTTTGGTTCCCTGAATTCCGCCACCGGTTCTTTTGCCGTTGTGCCGTTGTTCATAGCCCTGGGCCTGGGTGTGCTCTTTGCTGCCAAGTCCGCTTTCGGTTTCCGCAAGGCACGGATCATGCCGCCGTATCTGTCTGGTGCCAACTCGACGGAAGACGGAACCTATGTCGGTCCCATGAATGGTGATGTGCCGTTTTCCGCCGGGAACATGTACCTGGGAGAACTCTTCGCTGAAGGCAAGCTCACGCCCATTTTCAACGTTTTGGCGATCGGATTGATCGTGCTTATGCTGGGAGGGGCGCTCTAATGGATATTCTCATTCTCGTTATCATAGGACTTCTTGCAGGTCCTCTGCTTGGCGGACTTATTGCTGGTATGGACAGACGCGTCACAGCCTGGTTCCAGTCCCGTCAGGGACCGCCGATCATGCAGCCCTTCTATGATGTGGCCAAGCTGTTCGGTAAGGAAAAGATGGTCGTCAACCAGTGGCAGATTCTCTGCGCCTGGGTCTACGTGATCGCCGCCGCCATCTCGCTTGCGCTGTTCTTTGCCCAGAGCGACCTTCTGCTCATATTCTTTGTGCAGGCAGTCGGGGCCGTGTTCCTGGTTATGGGTGCCATGGCCGCCAAATCTCCTTATAGCCAGGTTGGTGCTCAGCGCGAGTTGATGCAGATTCTGGCTTATGAGCCGGTTTTGGTTATGGTCTGTGTCGGCTTTTACATGGTTACCGGCAGCTTCTCTCTTGGAGCTGTCTGGCAGCAGGACATGCCGCTTCTGGCAAAGATGCCGCTTTTGTATCTGGCCTTGGGCTACGCATTGACCATCAAGCTGCGCAAGTCCCCGTTTGACTTCTCGACATCCCATCATGGTCATCAGGAACTGGTCAAGGGCGTACTCACCGAGTATTCCGGCCCGTATCTTGGCCTGATCGAGATTGCCCACTGGTACGAGACCGTCCTGGTCCTCGGATTGTGCGCTCTCTTCTGGCATACCAACGTGATCTGGATGGCATTGCTTCTGATCGTCACCTACATGCTGGAAATCCTGGTGGACAACACCATGGCCCGCATGACCTGGCGCTGGATGCTCAAGCGTGTCTGGCTGGTCGGCATGGGTATGTGTGTCGTTAACCTCATCTGGCTGTACGCGAGGTAAGTCATGTTCGGATCATTTATCAAGAAATCTCGCGCCAAGTCTCCGTGGATCATGCATTTTGACTGCGGTAGCTGCAACGGTTGCGACATCGAGGTTCTGGCCTGCCTGACTCCGCTCTACGACGTGGAACGGTTCGGCATCATCAACGTGGGCAATCCCAAGCACGCTGACGTGTTGCTGGTTACCGGCACCGTCAATCACCGGAACAAGAAAGTGCTCAAGAATCTGTACGATCAGATGCCCGAGCCAAAAGCCGTCATCGCCATCGGCGCATGCGGCAATACCGGTGGTGTCTTCCGCGAAGCCTACAACGTTGTCGGAGGTGTGGATAAGATCATTCCGGTCGATGTCTACGTTCCCGGTTGTCCGGCTAAGCCTGAGGCCATCATCGACGGTGTTGTTCTCGGTCTGGCCAAGTTCGCTCAAAAAGTGGAAGAAGCCGAGTAGCTTCACACGAGGTAAAATATGCAAGGTAAAGTTATAGACGTGACCATCGACACCATTGTCGGCGAGGTCATGAACATGAAGAACGATGGACAGAGGTTTGTCACGTTCTCCACCTATCAAGAGGCGGAGGGCAAGCTCGGCATTCTGTACCATTTCGATAAGGATCTGGAAGATACCCACCTCAGGCTCGTCGTAGATATGGACAAGCCCATTCCCAGTGTTTCCGGCGTCTATTTCGCCGCGATGCTGGTGGAAAACGAAATCCGTGATCAGTGGGACGTCAAATTTGACGGGCTGGTTCTCGACTTCAACCGTACGCTCTTTCTTGACCCCGAGGTCACCCAGGTTCCCCTGGTGTCCAACGTCAAGATTCAGCCGAAAAAATAGGAGGCTGAAATGGCTATTACCGTAATACCCTTCGGCCCGCAGCATCCTGTCCTGCCTGAGCCGATCCACTTGACCCTCAAGGTCGAGGACGAGATTGTCAAGGAGGCTATCCCAGCTCTGGGCTATGTTCATCGCGGTCTGGAAAGACTGGTCGAAATTCGCGACTATCACCAAATGATTACCGTTTGTGAGCGCGTGTGCGGCATCTGCTCCATGATCCATGGCACCTGCTATTCGCAGTGCATCGAAGAGCTTATGGATATCGAAGTGACTGATCGCGCCAAGATGCTTCGTGTCATCTGGTCCGAGCTGCATCGCATGCATTCCCATTTGCTCTGGCTTGGTCTTTTTGCCGATGCCTTCGGCTTCGAGGCCCTGTTCATGCAGTTCTGGAAAGTTCGCGAGCGCATCATGGACATCAATGAAGCCACTGCTGGCAGCCGCGTCATCGTGTCTGTCAATATCATTGGTGGCGTCCGTGCCGATCTGTCTCCCGAGCAACTCCGCTGGATTTTGTCCGAGCTTGATATTGCCGAGAAAGAGATCAAGGACATGCAGAACACCATCATGAACGATTACACCGTCAAGACCCGCACTTGCGGCATAGGTGTGCTGTCCTACGATCAGGCTTACGAGCTTGGCGCGGCAGGCCCGACCCTGCGTGGTTCCGGTGTTGCTTCCGATATGCGCATGAATGGCTATGGCGCATACGGTGAACTTGACATCGAGCCGATTATCGAAACCGCTGGTGACTGCTGGGCGCGTTGCACGGTTCGTTTCCGTGAAGTGCTCCAGTCCATCGATCTCGTTCGTCAGGCCATCAGCAAGCTTCCCGAGGGCGAACTTGCCGTCAAGGTCAAGGGCAATCCGCCGGAAGGTGAAGTTTACGCCCGTGTCGAACAGCCTCGCGGCGAATGCGTTTACTACATCAAGGGTAACGGCACCAAAAATCTGGACCGTTTGCGTATCCGTACGCCTACCTTTGCCAATATCCCGCCGCTTCTGACCATGTTGCCGGAATGCGAGCTGGCGGATGTTCCCGTCATCGTCCTGTCCATTGACCCGTGCATCAGCTGCACCGAACGTTAAGGAGGATATGACATGCTGTTTACACCCACAGTCATCAAGAACCTGCTGAAAAAGCCTGTCACGCGCAAGTACCCCTACGAGGTTCGCGAACCGTTTCCGAACTTCCGTGGCGAGCTGGTCATTGACATAGACCAATGCATCTTCTGCGGCATGTGCGTACGCAAGTGCCCCTGCCAATGCATTGAAGTCGATAAAGAGGCTGGCACCTGGGCCTGCGATTTGCACGAATGCATCTCCTGCGGCTATTGCCGGGATCATTGCCCGACCAAGTGTTTGTCCATGAAGGACACGCATCGCAAGCCGCTGCTTGAGAAAACAACCTGGATCGAGCAGGGCACCCCGCCCAAACCGAAGAAAAAGGTCGAGGCCCCCAAAGCCGAAACCAAGGTCGAAGCCAAAAAAGAAAAGCCTGAAGTTGAAAAGAAAGCTGCTCCCCAAAAGGGTGGCAAGAAGTAAGCGTAAAGGATTCCCGATTCCGTATATGAAAGCCCCGTCTCGAAAGAGTCGGGGCTTTTTTGCATCTATTTTTCGAATTTATCTGGTACACTCCCTTGATTTTTTCAAACACTATAACAGTGACCCTTATTATGAATAGTTTGGCACAGCCATTTCTATATTGCAGTTATTTGGTGTATGTGCTCTGGATGCTTGAATAATATGAATCAATGTTTTTGAAATAAGAGAATGGCTCTTCCACTGTAATAGAAATTTGGACGTTGTTTGTATCTTCGGCCACATGAAATGAAAACAGAACGAATGATCGGCGGTTTGAGTTGACGATGTACGCGCCATCCCATTTTTCAACACTTTTGAAAATGATGTCATTGTCAGTGATTATTTTGACACGAAGGGACCCCTTTAGGGTCTTTTTATTGTATGTTAATGGAAGTTTTTCGCCGTGCAGGTTTGCAAGAAATGAGTATTTCCCGAAATATTCTGGTGTAAAAGATAGTTGGGTGGAATAGCCTTTTTGCCAGATAGGTAGGTCTTCGACGAGAATGGGGTCATAGAAGTTGCTGCAAAATGTGGAATAGAACAAATTTTTTACATTTAACGGTGCCCATTCGCTTACTCCCCAAACAATGAAACTGATGGCGAGTATAGCCATGATCAAGCGATTTTTTAAAAAATTAAACATAACCATACTCCCCAGCAGTTTATCTTCCGTACGATTCCTTGCCTTTTGTCACTGACCAGTCATATGCAATTTCGCGTATCACATTGCCACTTGTGTCGGCAACAACACGCAGACTGTCAATCAGGTCGAAGAAGAGGCAGGACCGGATCATCCTGCTATCGAGATATTTGCCTTGCGTTGGCCGTTTTATCCTATGCGTATTTCTATTTAATTTGGTTCTAAGACATCGCGAAATCCTCTCCAGTTCAGATACTGATAATGACCCATAGTCGCCCCTTGGCTTGCAAAGGGAAATTGAGTAGTGTCCCAATCCTTATGGAACGAAAACAGACAAAAGTTTTGAACGTAGGCACCGTGGGCATTGGCGGGGATAACCCGATTCGTGTCCAGTCCATGTGCAACACCGACACCCGTGACGTGCTGAGCACGGTCGCGCAGATCAACCAACTGGCCGAGGCCGGGTGCGAGATCGTGCGTCTTGCCGTACCTGATGATAAAGCTGCAGCCGCGCTGGAGGCCATCCGCGAACAGTCTCCGGTGCCGCTTATTGCTGATATTCATTTCGATTACAGGCTGGCCCTGGCCGCTCTGGAAGCCGGAATTGAAGGGCTGCGCATCAATCCCGGAAATATTGGTGACGAACAGAAAGTGGATGCCGTTGTCCGTGCTGCCATGGAACACGGTGCGCCCATTCGCATCGGTGTTAACGGCGGGTCGCTGGAAAAGGACCTGCTTCGTCAATACGGCGGGCCAACACCGGAGGCCATGGTCGAGTCCGGCCTGCGTCATGTGACCATGCTGGAAAAACGTGGCTTTCATGACATCAAAATTTCGCTCAAGACCTCTTCTGTACTGAATACGGTTGCTGCCTATCGGCTCATGACCGAGCGGGTCGATTATCCGTTGCACATCGGCATCACCGAGGCCGGAACGCTTGTGCGCGGCGCGGTCAAGTCTGCCGTTGGTCTGGGTCTTCTGCTCTGGGAGGGTATTGGTGATACCATGCGTGTGTCCCTTACCCATGATCCGGTGGCCGAGATCGGTGTGGCCTATGAAATCCTGCGTTCTTTAGGCTTGCGCGAGCGCGGTCCTGAGATAATTTCCTGTCCGACCTGTGGGCGTACCGAGATCAAGCTGATCGAGCTGGCTGAAAAGGTCGAGGAGGCCCTGCGCGGGGTTGAAGACGTTTTTACCGTGGCCGTCATGGGCTGCGTGGTCAATGGTCCGGGCGAGGCGCGCGAGGCTGATATAGGCATCGCAGGCGGTCGTGGTCTGGGCATCATATTTCGAAAGGGCGAGGTCATTCGCAAGGTCAAGGGCGACGAGAACCTGCTGCCCGAATTCATGAAGGAAATCGAAGCGTTTTTACGCGAAAGGAGATCAGAATAAATGCGTCTTTCCAGATATTACATTCCGACTATCAAGGAAGATCCGGCTGATGCCGAGGTCGTTTCCCACAAGCTTCTGGTGCGCGCGGGCATGATCCGCAAGCTTACCAGCGGCATTTACAACTATCTGCCGCTCGGTCTGCGTTCCATCAACAAGGTTGCTCGGATCGTGCGTGAGGAAATGGATCGCGCCGGAGCCATGGAAATGTCCATGCCCATGGTCCAGCCCGCCGACCTTTGGGTGGAGAGTGGCCGCTGGGACTACTACGGCAAGGAACTTCTGCGCCTGAAAGATCGTAACGGTCGCGAATACTGTCTCGGACCCACTCACGAGGAAGTTATCACGGACCTCGTGCGCGGCGACATCAAATCCTACAAGCAACTTCCGGTCAATCTGTATCAGATCCAGAACAAATTCCGCGATGAAATTCGTCCTCGTTTCGGTCTTATGCGTGGCCGTGAGTTCATCATGAAGGACGCCTATTCCTTTGACAAGGACGAGGAGGGAGCCGAAAAATCCTATTGGGAAATGTTCGAGGCATACAAGGCCGCCTTTTCCCGTATCGGATTGCGCTTCAAGCCTGTCCAGGCCGATTCCGGGGCCATTGGTGGCGATTTTTCCCACGAATTCATGGTGCTGGCAGAAACCGGCGAAGATACCATTGCCTCCTGCAAATCCTGCGAATTTGGTGCAAACCTCGAAAAGGCCAAGGTCTCGGCACCTGTTGGCGAGGACATGACCAATGCGGACTGTCCAGCCATGGAAGATGTCGCGACGCCCGGTTCTCACACTGTTGAAGAAGTTTGTCGCTTTCTCGATATTCCCGCTGACAAGCTGGTCAAGACGCTGCTCTTCGTGGTTGACGGCAAGCCTGTCGCGGCCCTTGTGCGTGGCGATCGTGAACTTAACGATATCAAGCTCCGCAACATAATGGGCGGTAACGAAGTCGAGCTGGCCGATGAAGCCACTGTAAAAGAGATAACCGGTGCGCCTGTCGGTTTCGCCGGTCCTTTTGGTCTGCCTGAAGACGTCCCTGTGTACGCCGATCATGAGCTTTGCGTTGCCACTGACTGGGTGGCCGGAGCCAACAAGGGCGATACTCACGTGCGCCATCTTTCCCTTGGCCGCGACTGCACCATTGAGAAATTTGCCGACCTGCGCGTTATCGAACCCACGGACTTCTGTCCCGAATGCGGCAGCGAAATCGAGTTCACCAAGGGTATCGAGGTCGGTCACGTTTTCAAGCTCGGCGATAAATATTCCGAAAAGATGGAAGCCACCTTCCTCGATGAAAACGGCAAGACCAAAAATCTGGTCATGGGCTGTTACGGCATCGGTATTTCCCGAATAGTCGCCTCTGCCATTGAACAGAATCACGACGATAACGGCTGTTGTTTTCCCCCGCCCATCGCCCCCTTCGAGGTCGCGCTGATCTCCCTTGGTGGCAAGGATCAGGATGTGGCTGACAAGGCCGAGGAGCTTTACACCGACATTACCCGACTCGGAATCGAAGTCGCCTACGATGATCGCAAGGAACGGCCCGGCGTCAAGTTCGCCGAGGCTGATCTCATAGGCTACCCCATGCAGCTCGTGCTCGGAGGCAAAGGCCTCAAGAATGGCATTGTCGAAGCCAAGAATCGCAAGACCGGCGAAAAGATCGAGCTGCCCCTTGATGGTTTTGCCGAAGCCTTTGCTGCATGGCGCAAGGATGTCTGGAATAGCTGGGGGTTGGAACTGAATTAAAAGAGTCTCCGGCGGCCACTTCGTGGAGACCGGGACTCTGTCCCGGACCTGCAAGGGGCGCGCCCCTTGACCCCGTTCTGCCTCCGGCGGTAATGCCTCATGAAACGAAAAGGCCGTGTGAAGAACACGGCCTTTTCGTTTCATGAGGCAGGGGGCTATTGAAGAATAGGGAGTTTGCGGTTGTGTGAGGTGGGGGCGTGGTGGTATGTTGCCGATGGTTGATATGTTGTTGACTGGAGAAGAATATGACGATTGAAAGTATCCTTGCCTTGGCTTTTGCCACATTTGTTTTTGCTTGTATTCCGGGGCCGGGGGTGTCTGCTGTTGTTGCGCAGTCTCTGGCTCGTGGGTTCAAGGCAGGGTTGAGCTTTACTGTCGGGTTGGTGTGCGGTGATCTTGTGTATCTGCTCACGGCCCTGTTTGGAATGGGATGGGTCGCTGCCCAGATTGGTCCGTGGTTTGCGGTTCTCAAATGGGCTGGAGCAGCGTATCTGGTGTATCTCGGTGTTAAATGCTGGCTTGCCAAACCATCGGTCGGGCAGGAGACTTCCTGTGCTGTGCCGGTGAAAAGCGGGCGCAGTTTTCTGGCCGGGTTGTGTGTCACGTTGGGGAATCCCAAGGTTATTGCCTTTTATTGCGGATTCCTGCCCGGATTCGTGAATATGTCGCAGCTTGCCGGGACGGATATTGTCCTCATGGTCGGTATTATTATTCCAACTGTCTTTACCGTGATAACCACCTATGCATGGCTTTCGGCCAGAGGTCGTAATGCCGTGCGTTCCACCCGCCTCTGGAAGATTGCCAACCGGACAGCCGGTTCGATACTGATCGCCGCAGGCGTCGCTGTGGCAGCGGAATAGCCCCTGTGATACAATCACACGAAGCGCATATAAAAAGTTTTGGAGAGTCCAGAGAACCTTTTCCAAAAGGTTCTCTGGCCGCCGGAGGCATTTCTTGTCCAATATCCTGACCGTCAGTGAACTCACCCGCTCGGTAAAGAACCTGCTGGAGGCGGAATTTCCGTTTGTCTGGGTGCGGGGACAGGTAACCAACCTGGCCCGGCCTGTCAGCGGGCATGTGTATTTTTCGCTGACCGATGGAGACGCGGCCTTGAGCGTGGTCTGGTTCAAATCGTCGCAGATGTCTGCCAAGCCTGTTGATCGCGAGGGCGACAAGGTCAATCCGCTTACTGGCGAGATCGAGGAGGTCGGGAGTGAGTCAACGATTTCCGGCAGTGGCATGGAGGATGGCATGGAGGTGCTGTGCGCGGGACGGCTCAATGTGTATGAGCCGCGTGGACAGTATCAACTGGTTGCCGAATTGGTGCAGGATCAGGGCGTTGGCGATCTGGCTATTGCTTTCGAGGCATTGAAGCGCAGGTTGGCCGAGAAGGGATATTTTGACGAGGACCGCAAGCTTGCGTTGCCGAGCGACCCCCAACGGGTGGCAGTGATTACTTCGGAATCTGGCGCGGCTATTCGGGATTTTCTGCGCATTGCAGGCACACGTGGAACCGGGGCGGAAATACGGATTTACCCCTCGCTGGTGCAGGGAGATCGTGCATCGGAGCAGATTGCGTCTGCGCTGGATCAAGCCGATGCAGACGATTGGGCCGAGGTTGCCGTGCTTATTCGCGGTGGCGGGTCTCTGGAGGATTTGTGGGCCTTTAATACCGAGTCGGTGGCGGACGCCATTTTTCGGGCGCGGGTGCCGGTCCTTACCGGGGTCGGGCATGAGCCGGACGTATCCATTGCGGATTTTGTGGCTGACAAGCGTGCGGCCACACCCAGTCATGCAGCGCAGGAACTCTGGTCAGGGCGCGAGACACTGGCTCAGAAGGTGGACGTTCTCGATATGGCCCTTGGCCGGGGATATGCTACGTGGTTGTCGGGAAAGGGAGCTGAGTTTGAGCATTTGCGCAAGGCACTTGTCTGGCTGTCTCCGGAGCGACGTCTTGAACGCATGGAAGATAAATTTTCGTCCCTGTTGGCTCGACTTGGTGGCGCAGGTTGGAATCATTTTTTTGAGTGTGCGTCTGATGTCACGCAATACACCGGACGATTGGAGCGTGCCTTTGGGCCGGAAAGTCTGGACGGGCTCGGCTCGGAAGTTGCGTCATTGACGCATCATATGGAGCAGGGCATGCACCGTCTGGAAGATTACAGGGCGCGTGATCTTGAATTGTTGTCCACTGCCTTGCATGGCCTTAATCCCGAAGCTCCGTTGAAGCGAGGATATTCTTTGGTGCGTGTGGAGCGTACGGGTGAATTTCTTCGTGATCCTCAGGGGGTGACTCCGGGCGATGCTCTTGATATCAGGGTGGATGGTGGCCGTGTGGCTGCTGTCGTGACTGGCGGACAATCCGCAGACAAGTAGGAGTGAGGATGAAACGGTTTTTCTTGTTCGTGTTTTTGTTGATTGCACTGATCCTGCCACTTGTTCCGGTTTCCGTGACCGCCCAGGGATACGGACTTCAGGATGGCGATGATATCGGATTCGTCCTGCCCAAGGATGCCCAGGCCGCAGAAGCTCAAGCCGAAGCGGCATCGTCTACCGGGTCTGCTTTCATTCTGGCTGCTCCCGGTCGTGTTGGCGTGGGACAGCCGTTTTTGGTCCGTCTGACTTCGGACCAGCCGCTCGATTCCGTGTCCATTCACTGGCAGGGCAAGGAAGTTGTGCCGTCCATATCTGTCTGGAACAATCGTCATGTGGCTTTGGCCCTGCTTGGAACAGATGTGCTCAATGCCAAGGCCGGCAAGGAAGAGCTCTCTGTCATCGCATCCATCGACGGCAAGGAAAACACGTTCAGACGCACTGTTCAGGTCGTCGGAGTGGATTATCCGCGTCAGGATTTGACGCTGCCCAAGAACATGGTCACTCCACCTGCCGAGGTTCTTGATCGCATTGCGGATGAACGCAAGCTGATCATCAAAGCCAAGAATACGGTTACGCCGCGGCGTAACTGGCGGTTGCCTTTTGACAGGCCGGTGCAGGGCAAGATCACCAGTCTGTATGGATTGCGACGGTTTTTGAACGGCAAGGCCAGGAATCCGCATCGCGGGCTGGATTTCAGATCTCCCATGGGTAATCCTATCAAGGCCACGGCCGACGGTGTGGTTATTCTGGTCGGTGATCATTACTACGCCGGAAGATCGGTTTACATTGATCACGGCAACGGTGTTGTTTCAATGTATTTTCACATGTCCAAACCCATCGTCAAAGAGGGCGACAAGGTTCAGCGCGGTCAGGCCGTCGGTCTGTCGGGCATGACCGGACGCGCCACCGGCCCGCATCTTCATTTTTCTGTCTCCGTGTTAGGAAAACTTGTTGACCCGGAGCCTTTGTTCAAAAACACTGTCGATAATATGTTGAAATAATAAGCTATTGATTAATTTAGAATTTGGGGAGGAATCCCGTGGCACACGATACATTTGAAGGAAGACTCGACCGACTGAAAGAGATCGTCGAACGGCTTGAGCGTGGAGATCTGCCTCTGGAAGAGGGCGTGTCCTTGTATAAGGAAGGGCTGGATCTTGCCAAGTCGTGCGGCAAGCAGCTTGAAGAGGCGCGGCATGAGGTCAGAATTGTCAGTGAAGGATTGGTGAAGGAGTTCGATGCCCTGGAGACGTTGGGGGCGGAGGACTCGGATGACAATTAAGGACAAGTTGGCCGAGCGTGCCGGGAAAGTGGAAGAATTTCTT
Source organism: Pseudodesulfovibrio sp. (assembly GCA_016342345.1). Taxonomy (GTDB): domain Bacteria; phylum Desulfobacterota; class Desulfovibrionia; order Desulfovibrionales; family Desulfovibrionaceae; genus Pseudodesulfovibrio. Next base: position 20,972 of record JAEINO010000048.1, read on the forward strand.
GAACATTGCCTGAAGGACCGGGGTATCCCGAACCGGTTGTGTGCGGCCATGGACTATTCCCTGCTGGCGGGCGGCAAGCGGCTTCGGCCTGTCTTGACTCTGGCATGGATGCAGATGCTTGGTGGTGATGCGGACAAGGGGATGCCTTTTGCGGCCAGCCTGGAATGTATTCATACCTATTCGCTTATTCATGATGATCTTCCTGCCATGGATGATGATGATTTGAGGCGCGGTAAGCCGTCCAACCACAAACAATTCGACGAGGCCACTGCCATTTTGGCGGGCGATGGATTGCTTACCGAGGCTTTTGGTCTGATGTCTGCGGCTTCCATTGTTGAAGGTTTGCCAGCGGATCGTGTGCTTCGGGCCATATATGTGCTGGCAGTAGCAGCCGGTGGTGGAGGCATGGTCGGAGGTCAAGCCGTGGACATGGAGTTCACGGGCCGGGAGGATGTTTCTCTTGACGAGTTACGTGAGATGCACGCCATGAAAACCGGCGCGTTGATTACCGCAGCCTGTGAGTGCGGGGCAATCTTGTCCGGTGCTGGCGAGGATCATATCGACAACGCACGCGAGTTTGGCAAGGCCATTGGTGTGGCTTTTCAGATCGTGGATGACGTACTTGATGTCATCAGCGACACCGAAACCTTGGGCAAACCAGTGGGCAGCGACGAGGAAATGGGCAAGTCCACATATCCATTGCTCATTGGACTTGAGAAAAGCAGGACCCTTGCACGCGAATATGTTGACGAGGCAATTGACAGGCTGTCCGGTTATTCCGGCGCAGAACAGAAGTTTCTTGAGGAGTTGGCGCGCTACATAGTGGACAGGGTGTACTGATTCGAATATGATCATCGCCCTATGCCTAATGAACCCATGAAAACCAACCTACTTTCGCAGATCAAGAAGCCGGGCGACGTCAAGAAACTTGACATCACGCAGTTGGAAGGTCTGGCTCAGGAACTTCGAGATACCATTCTCGGTCAGGTATCCGCCCATGGCGGTCATCTTGCGCCGTCTCTCGGTGTTATTGAACTGACTTTGGCTTTGTTCAAGGCCTATGATCTTGAAACGGACAAGCTTGTCTGGGACGTGGGGCATCAGGCGTATGCCCACAAGTTGCTGACCGGCAGACTCGACACTTTTGACACACTTAGACAAAAGGGCGGCGTCAGCGGATTTCCGCGCATGGCCGAATCCCGATACGATCATTTTGGTGTGGGGCATTCTTCCACATCAATTTCTGCCGCTCTGGGCATGGCCACGGCCCGCGATCTCAAAGGGGAAGACAATGAGGTCATTGCTGTTATCGGTGATGGTTCGCTGACTGCGGGGCTGGCTTTCGAGGGGCTCAATCAGGCTGGCGACATGGGCCGCAAGATGGTGGTCGTGCTTAACGATAACGAAATGTCCATTTCAAAGAATGTTGGCGCGCTGTCCCAGTTTCTGAGCCGCAAGATGTCCGCGCCGTTTTTGCAGCGACTCAAGGCCGATGTGGAAGGACTTCTCAGTACCATTCCCAAAATCGGTGACGACCTGGCCGTATATGCCAAGCGGTACGGCGATTCCGTGAAAAGTTTCTTTACGCCGGGAATTCTGTTCGAGGCCTTTCATTTTACCTACGTTGGACCTATCGATGGGCACAATACAGCCCAGATGATCAAGGTTTTCGAGGAGATAAAGAAGCTGGACAAACCCGCTCTGGTGCATGTGCTGACCAAGAAGGGAAAGGGATATGAACCGGCAGAGTCTGATCCAACCCATTTTCACGGGGTGGGCGAATTCATTCCGGAAACCGGGCTGGCTCGAAAGTTTTCAGGAAGTGGGCTGCCGTCCTATACATCCATTTTTGGCTCCACGCTCTGTAATTTGGCTCAGCGCGACGATACGATTTTTGCCATTACCGCTGCCATGCCCGAAGGCACCGGAACCGAGTGTTTTCGTGTGAATTATCCCGAGAGGTTTATTGATGTCGGTATTTGTGAGCAACATGCCGTAACATTTGCTGCCGGGCTTGCCACCCAGGGATTCAAGCCTGCCGTGGCCATTTATTCCACTTTTATGCAGCGGGCTTATGATCAGATCATTCATGACGTTTGTCTGCAAAATTTGAACGTGAATTTTTTTCTTGATCGCAGCGGGTTGGTCGGAGAGGACGGGGCTACTCATCATGGGGCGTTTGATTTGAGTTATATGCGGCATATCCCGAATCTTGTGCTTATGGCACCCAAGGATGAAGCCGAGCTTGCCCGGATGATGGCTACCGCGTTTGCCTATGACGGCCCCTGTGCCATGCGATATCCGCGCGGTACAGGTGTCGGAGCCAAGGTTTCCAGGACACCCCGCAAGCTTGCAATAGGCAAGGGTGAACTCATGCGTGATGGCAATGACGCCGTGATCATTACGCTTGGTTCGCGGGTTTACCCGGCGGTGGAAGCGGCTATGGAGCTTGAGAGTTCCGGGTTTGATGTGGCCGTGTTCAACACCCGTTTTGTCAAACCAATGCCCAAAAAGCAGCTTCTTGAATTGGCCGGAAGGTTTGAAAAAATTTTGCTGGTTGAAGAAAACGCCCTTGCTGGTGGATTCGGTTCTGCCGTGCTGGAGTTGCTCAACGAGGCCGACGCGCTTCAGGGTAGGGTTGTGCGGAGGTTGGGCATCCCCGATGAATTCATTGAACATGGAACACAGAATGAACTGCGTGCTATGGTCGGCATTGACAAGGGCGGCATAAAGGCGGCCATCAGGGAAATTTGTACCGGGTGACCCTTTTGATCGAAGCGGTAGGGTAGTGGATATCACCATCATTCAACAGACGCTGGCCAAGTGGGCCAAGGCATGGCGCAAAGGCACAGGCAAGAAAGCCGGGCAGTTTGTTCGTGCCATGTCGACTGTTTTCAATTGGATGGGCTGGGGCGGGAGTAAGCGCGGGTTTTACATTCCGTATCGTTGGGCTGGACACATGCCGATCATTGCCGAAAATTTTACTTATGGATGGCTGAAGAGCGCGTGGGATACTGATCATTCCAGGTTTGAAAAATCCTTGCGGATGATCGAGGCTCACTTGCCGCGATTGTTGGAATTTTCTACTGAATGTCCGGGCGACCGAGATTGCCCTCGCTTTGATCAGAGCTGGTGTCCCGGCCTTGACGGAGCCGCCGCCTATTCGTTCGTACGCGAATTGAAACCTGCCAATATAATCGAAATAGGTTCGGGCCATTCGACGCGGTTCATGGTCAAGGCTATTCGGGATGGCCGCCTGGACACCTGTTTTCGTTCCATTGATCCAGAACCCCGGCGGGGTATTGATCACCTGTGTCATGAGGTGATCCGAAAGACCATGGATCAAGTCGATCTGCAGGAGTTTTCGATCCTGGAAAGAAATGACATCCTGTTTTTTGACGGAAGTCATATCGCCATGCCCGGAACGGACGTGGACTATCTGATAAATGGTGTTCTGCCTGTACTGAACCCTGGAGTCTGGGTTCATATTCATGACATATTTCTTCCCAATGGGTATCCTGATATGTGGCAATGGCGGGGTTACAATGAACAGAATATGGTGGCAGCACTCCTGGCTGGAGGCGACCGTTTTCAGGTCTGTTTCGCCAGTGCATATGTGCGGAAGTTCATGACGAACGCCGTTGATGGCTGGTCTCTCCAGATGCCTGAGCAATCCTTTGAAACCAGCCTTTGGCTCTCCGTTAAGAAAAGCTGATTCCGGCTATTTACCGCAACATTTCTTGTATTTCTTGCCTGATCCGCAGGGGCAGGGCTCATTGCGTCCGATTTTTGGTTCCTTTCTGATGGGCGGCCCGGAAACCATGTCGCCGTCAACGTAGCGCCAGTGTTCGCCCATTCGTTTGAACTGACACCGTTCGCGATGGGTCTGTTTTTCGCCGTCAATGGCATATTCGGCGGAAAATTCCACGATGCCTGAGTCATCATTCTCGCAGCCAGCCCATGTGTCATGGATGGTCAGGCCCAACCATTCGGCGGACTCGGCCCAATCGCGTACCGACTTGTCGTCGTGACCTTCTCTGGCTTCGGGGGCCAGGGTCTCGCGCAGATAGTCGATCTCTTTGAAAACGTATGCAGAGTATCGAGAGCGCATGAGAGCTTCGGCCGTGGGAGCTGGTTTTTCGCCGGAAATATAGGGAGTGCAGCACTCGACGTGTTCCTTGCCGGAACCGCAGGGGCATGGTTTGGTCATGGTAGTATCCTTG
>JAEINO010000049.1 GCA_016342345.1 Pseudodesulfovibrio sp.
CATATACTTGCCACAATCGATCTTTCGCGCTAGAGAGGGCTTTCCTTTCCTCGGAGAGGAAGCCATATCATTTATAAGGAAGACGGTAAGACTATGATCAAGATCCGCAAAGAAGAAGACAGACGTGGTGCCTCCAACGGCCAGCGTAAAGATGAAAGTCGAAATGACACCCGCAGCGACGAAAAGCGCGGAGATTCGCGCAGAGATGACAGACCAGACCGACCTCGTCGGGATGACAGCCGCGGCCCTCGCAAATTCGAGAAACGTGGTGCCCCCCGTGGCGGGAAACGCCCAGGTGGTCGCGATTTCTTCGGCAATCGCCCCCCTCGCGAGGAAGTCAGTGATGAAGACTTCGTGAGCAAGGCTGAAGTTGTTTCCGAACACAGATTCAATGACATTTCCGAAATCGACGCACAGGTCCTGAGCCTGCTCGAAAAGCGTTCGTTCCTCATCCGCAAGGAAGGCGCGTGGCGCAAATCCAGACAAAAATCCCTGGTAGACCCCCAGCTCGAAAAGTTGCTTCGCGGCTCTTTTGACAAAAAATCCAATGAGCTCGGGCTGGATTCCAAGCTCTCCCGCACCCTGTTCACACTCCTCAATCAATTTTCCCTTGCCGATGTGCGCAAGACCTTCACGGGTGACGGCTACAAACTCGCTCCGCGTGTGGAAGCTGTCACAGCGGGCATTACTGGTCCGCGATCCTTCCGCTACACCCGCATGATGCTCGCCATGGCAGCCAGTTCCGGCAGCAGGATATCCCTTTCTCCGGTGACCATGAACGCACCGAACAAGGACATGGCCAAGGCTCTCAAGCAAGTGGGCGCCCCTATCCATTGGGATGATGACGAAATACGGTCCGATGGTGGCAAACTCATCGGGTTTGAAGGCACCATGGCTTTTGTGGGCGAGGACTCATTCAATTTCTATATGTTGCTTTGTCTGGCCCTGGGCCACGCCGGTCGCTGCAAATTCACCGGCAAACCGGCTTTGCAACTTCTTGACATAGCATCCCTCAACAAGGTGCTGCCGAGGCTGGGTGCCCGTCTGGTTCCCATGAACCCCAACAACCCCGGGTTGCCTGCCCGTCTCGAATGCGGCGGCCCCATGGACGAGGACGTCACCCTGCCGGGGTCCATTGATCCCGATTTTGCAGCCGCACTGACCCTGGCAGCCTGGAGCTTTTCAGGTGGATTGACCATCAAGGGCCTGAACAAGATAGCCCGCGAACGCGTGGCAGAAGCCGTGGAAGTGCTTACTGCCTGTGGAATCAAGGCCAAGTTGACCAAAGACACCGTCACCGTATCCGATGGTATCCCGACCGTTCCAGAAAATCCGAGACTCCCCCTTTCCGTTCGCTTATGCAGCCAACTCCTGGCCCTCCCCATTTTCTGCGGCGGCCAAATCAACATTACAGGACACTGGCCCGCACACGACAAGGCCAACAATGTTGTGAAAGAACTCACAAAAATGGGCCTCAAAATTGATATCGCCACTGAGAACATCATTGCCACCATGGAAGGCATTGTCCCGGACAAGGCGACCATTGGTCTTGGCGAAACCGAGGACCTCATGCCTCTGGCCCTCGCCCTGGCATTGAAGGTCGGCGACACTCGTTTGACAGGACCAGCGAACGAGACTGCCATGGAGTTGCTTGACCGCATGGGCGCAGCCTATGAAATCGGTGAGGACGCCCTTGATATAAAACCCGGCAAAAAGGAATGGGACGGCACTTGGTTCAGCCCCGACCCAATCTGGTCCATGGGATGTGCACTCATGGCCTACTCCGTACCCGGAATCATCCTCGAGAACCACGGCGAAGTGACATCCACTTGGCCTGAATTCTGGAACTTCTATAACTCCCTGCCCACCGGCAAGATGAAACCCAAGCCGGTTAAGGAGACTTTTGATGACGAAAAACGCAGACGTATCAAAATCCGTTGAGACACAGTTGTCCGAGGATATCCCGACCCTTGAGGCTGAAATCGTTGAACTGACGCAGGAACGCGAAAGAGTCATCAAATCGACACGGGAATTTCTTGATGCAGAAGATCCGGCAAAGGGAATCTTTCATAACACCGAGATTCACGAGTTGAAGCAGGAAAAACTGCGTATTGACGTGGACATCAAATTCCGCTCCAACAAAATCAACCGGATCAATCTCGGCGTTGACGGCATGGGAAGCGAGCTACCCAAGGACGGTTTCGTCTTTTAATGTATTGGGTCTGGATTGATCGAAAAGGGCCAACCGCAAGGGAACCGGGACTCGCCGCGCATGTAAATGCAACGAGTCCTGTTGCCCTGCCAACGCAGTCCTATGACACAATCCCGGCAGCCTCATAAAGCATACATGATCACCCGGCGACCGAATTGCAAACAATTCCGGTCGCCGAGTTCCAATCAAAACGATCATGAGAGAAAATGCAGGTAACCTTTAGTCTATTGCAGGAGCGGCAAGAAATGGGCAAAAGCATCACTCACAAGATTATTGAAAACCACCTTGTATCCGGCGAGATGATTGCCGGGCAGGAAATAGGCCTTCGCATCGACCAGACTCTGACCCAGGACGCCACCGGCACCATGGCCTGGCTGCAATACGAAGCCATCGGCATCGGCACGGTGCGCACCGACCTCTCGGTCAGCTACGTTGACCACAACACCTTGCAAATGGGCTTCCGCAACCCGGACGACCACCGCTATCTCCGCACAGTGGCTGCCAAATCAGGAGCCGTTTTTTCACCGGCAGGCACCGGCATCTGCCACCAGTTGCACCTTGAAAACTTCGCAAAACCCGGCGCAACACTGATCGGCTCCGACTCACACACCCCCACCGCAGGTGGCATCGGCTCCATGTCCATGGGTGCGGGCGGTCTGTCCGTTGCACTGGCAATGGCCGGAGAAGCCTATTTCATCCCCATGCCCAAGGTGGTCAAAGTCAATTTGACCGGCGAACTGAAAGGCTGGGCAGCGGGCAAGGATGTCATCCTGCACCTGCTCGGAATGCTGACGGTCAAGGGCGGTGTGGGCAAGGTATTTGAATACGCAGGTCCCGGAGTTGCCAGCCTGTCCGTGCCGGATCGCGCCACCATCACCAACATGGGCGCTGAACTGGGTGCCACCACTTCTATTTTCCCCTCAGACGACAAGACCAGGGATTTCCTTGAAAAAATGGGTCGTGGTAACGATTTTACGGAACTGATTGCAGACCCTGACGCCGAGTACGACGAAATCATCGAAATCAACCTGTCCGAACTTGAGCCACTGGTAGCCCAGCCGCACATGCCGGACGTGGTCTGCAAGGTCAAGGATCTGGCAGGCAAGAAAATCGATCAGTGCGCCATCGGGTCCTGTACCAATTCCTCTTACTCGGACCTGAAAAACACCGCCCAGATCCTCTCCGGTAAACAGACTCCGCCCGAAACCGACCTGCTTATCTCCCCCGGTTCCAAACAAGTCGTAAAAATGCTGGCCCGCGAAGGCCTCATGGAACCGCTGCTCGATTCGGGTGCACGCATCCTTGAATGCACCTGCGGCCCCTGCATCGGCATGGGTGGTTCACCGACATCGGCTGGCGTATCCGTACGCACATTCAATCGCAACTTTGAAGGCAGATCCGGCACACAGGACGGTCAGATTTTCCTGACATCTGCCCAGACAGCAGCCCGCCTGGCCCTGGAAGGCAAGTTCACCGACCCGGCCACATGGGGTGATGCTCCCGAGCGCGTGGAGTTGCCCGACGACGTACCGTCCATCCGCCACCTATTCGTATTTCCGCAGGACAAGACCGACGAAGTCGAGATTCTGCGCGGCCCCAACATTGTGGCTCTGAACGATTTCGATTCGCTGCCCGATACCATAGAAGCAAAGGTACTGCTCAAGGTCGGGGACAACATCACCACCGATCACATACTGCCCGCAGGTGCGGAAATCACCGCACTGAGGTCCAATATCCCGGCCATCAGCCTGTATATCTTCAACCGCGTGGACAAGGACTTCGTCCCCCGCATCCAGAAAGCCGGAAAAGGCATCATCCTTGGTGGCGAGAATTACGGCCAGGGGTCCAGCCGCGAGCACGCTGCCCTCGGCCCCCGTCATCTGGGTGTCAAGGCGGTCATTGTCAAGTCACTGGCCCGCATCCATCGCGCCAATCTGATCAATTTCGGAATTCTCCCGTTGTTGCTGGCCGATGCAAATGATTACGACAGGCTCTCCGAAGGTTCAAACCTGACCATTCCTGCGGCAGCATTGACTCCGGGCGGAACCATCTCTATCAGCACAGGTCCCGGAGATTCATTCGAAGTCACAAATGATTTGACCAAAAACGAACTGGAGATTATCCAGTCAGGTGGTCTGCTTAATGCAGTCCGAAAAAATCAGTAGTAAAAGTTGATTCGGTTTCCCGCAGACTGCGCCGAACTGATCATCTTGCAATGCCATAAGAAAAGCCGAACTGATGCACATTTTCTGTTCAACAGTGTCCGGTCTTTTTGTAAAAAGGCAGCAGGTATACTTTCATCGACAGTCTGGAAAAACACATTGCGGAGTAATTAATGCTAGAAATAATGCGTGAGAACGCCTCGGGACTGATTGTCAAGATTCTGTTCGCCGTCATCATTGTCGTCTTTGTCTTTGCCTTTGGAATGAGCGGCATGGACACCAGCGGCGACCCGGTCCTGGCCACGGTCAACGACCAGATCATCACCCGTGCCGAATTTGAAGACACCTTCCAGCGCATGGCTGAAACCGTTCGCAATGCCAACAAGGAAGTTACCCCGGCCCAACTCCAGACCCCGCAGTTCAAGCAGGTTATTCTGAGCGAACTGGTCAACAACAAACTACTTCAGGCCGAAGCCGCGCGCCTCGGCGTATCTGCTTCCGACAAGGAAGTGTTTGCCGGGATATCCCGCCAACCAGCCTTCTGGAACCAGGCCGGAGCCTTTGACGGGAATGCCTACCAGAGAGCACTCCGCCAAATCAGGATGACCCCTGCCCAATACGAAGTGAGCTACAAACAGGAATTAATTGCAGAAAAGGTCAAGAGCCTTGTTCGTCAATCCGGTGAAATAACCCCGATGCATGCCCGCCAGATTTTCAACTGGGTTGGAGAGCAAGCAACTATCGATTACATTCTGGTTGCCCCCAGGGACTTTGTCGACACCGCCACGGTGGACGAAAAAGAAGTGACTGCCTTCTACGAGGAAAACAAGAAAAGCTTTATGGTCCCGGAACAGGTCAGTCTGCGGTATCTTTCATTCACGCCGGACGAGCTTGCCAAATTCCAGACAGTTTCCGATGAAGAAATCCAGGCATACTTTGACGCCAACAGCAAATCCATGCAGCAGGAAGAGCAGGTTCACGCCCGCCACATTTTGGTCATGGTCAAGGATTCCGATCCCGATGCCGTCAAGACCGAAGCCCGGAACAAGATTGAACGGGTTTACAAGAAAGCAAAATCAGGAAAAGACTTCTCCAAACTTGCCCAGGAATATTCCGAAGGCCCAAGTGGCCCCTCTGGAGGTGACTTGGGATGGTTTGTTCGTGGTGCCATGGTCCCCGAATTTGAAACCGCTGCCTTTATAACCAAAAAAGGCGAAGTTTCAGAAATCATCAAAACACAATTCGGCTGGCATATTATCAAGGTTGAAGACCGCAAGGAAGCAAAGACCCAGGCTCTTGAAGAAGTCAGGGAAGAAATTGCCACAAGAATTGCCGAAGAAAAGGCTTCCGAGAAGATCACCGACCTGCTCGACAAGTCCATGGATCTCCTTGTATCCGGCATGAATCTCGACGCCATCGGTGACGAAATAGGCCTCATTGCCGTCACTTCCCAGCCCATGCCCGCACAATTCCTCCCGCAAGCCTTTGGCATGACCCCGGAAGCCGCCAAGGTCGTCATGGAACTGCCTGTTGGCGAAACGCACAACACTCCATTGGCTGTGGACAACGGATACATGCTCGTCGAAAAGATCCGGGATATTCCGTCAGCCCCCATGCCTCTGGAACAGGTGCAACCGTCCATCATCAACAACCTCAAGGCAAAAAAAGCAGCCGAAAAGGCCAAGACCACGGCCGAAGAAATTCTCAAAGCCCTCACTGGCCCGGATGCTCAAGCTGCTGCCCAAAAATACGCCAAGCGCATCAAGACCTCCGAGTCTTTTGACCGCCAGGGCAATATCCCGAATATGGGTCAGAACCCCGAACTCGCCAAGGCTGTCTTCAATGCCAAGGATGACGCATGGCTGCCCACAGTCTATCCGCTTCAAACCGGTATTGTGATCGCCCGCCAGAACTCCCTGATTCCGGCATCAGACGCGACTTGGAAAGAACAAAAGGATATCTGGATAAAACAGGCAGGACAGAACTACGAGCAGGAAATCCTCGCAGCGTTCATGGATGGGCTTCGCAAGAACGCCACCATCGACATTGCCCGCCCCGACCTGTTGAACTAAACGACACACCAAAAAAGGCCACCCAAACGGGTGGCCTTTTTTTATCATTTGTCCCCAGAACTACTTGCCATATGTCCCGGCGATCTCGCGCACCGCGTCAACTGCGACCCGAATGTGCTCTTTGGTGTTAAACGGACCAAAACCCATGCGCACAGTGCCGTGAATCGTATCCGTGCCAAGCTGCTTGTGAACAAAGGGAGCACACTGAAGTCCGGTTCGACAAACGATGTTGTATTCACCATCAATGATGGTGCCGACATTGGATGCCTCGAATCCATCCACATTGAAACTCACCACACTGATATGATTGGCAAGATCGTCCTGGCAATACAGGGTGACTCCCTCAATGTCCTGCAACCCTTGCACAAACAGTCTGGTCAAAGCCATTTCATGAGCATGAATGTCCTCCATGCCTCTGCACTTGATCCACCTGAATCCGGCCAGCAAGCCGGCAATGCCTACAATATTCGGGGTGCCGTATTCCATGCGATAGGGGTACTCCTCAAGATGATGAAGCTGTGCCGATTTAACACCGGTCCCGCCTGCACGGGTGTGACGAATATCAACCCCCTCACGCACATAGAACCCACCTATCCCCGTAGGACCAAGCAAAGACTTGTGACCGGTAAAGGCGACCACATCTATATTGTTCTCCACCATGTCCACCGGAATCTTACCGGCGGTCTGTGATGCATCGACAAGGAAGGTCACGCCATGTTCGCGGCAAATCCGACCGATTTCGCGGATGGGTTGAACAGTGCCGATGACGTTGGAAGCATGATTGACCACGACCAGTCGGGTGTTCTCCTTGAACAGAGGGATGAAATCTTCGGGATTGACGAACCCGCTGCCGTCAAAGGGGACATGATCAACCTCGACCCCGTTGTAGAGTGCCTGATGGTGCAGGGGACGCAGAACCGCATTATGTTCGACATTGGTCGTAATGACGTGATCGCCCGGAGAGAGCAGCCCTGAAATGACCAAATTGAGACCGTCCGTGGAATTAAGGGCAAAAACAAGCCGGTCTGGATCCGTGCCGTTGAAATACCCGGTCAACGCCAGACGAGCCTCCTCAATGACCGTGCCTGTTTCAATGGAAAGATCACACCCGGATCGCCCCGGACTGACTCCGTTGCTGCGATGAAAACTGTCCATAAAGGCATAGACCTCTTCTGGCTTGGGAAATGAGGTCGCACCATTGTCGAGATATATGAGTTTGTCCATGTCCTGATCCTTGGGGTTCCGTAAAAATGACCGAGTCCGCTTGCGCATTTTGTATTCAATATAAATACAACTTAAATACATTTAGGGCAAGTCTCGCTCACACCCACCCCATGAAGACCTGTAACAGGCTAGAAGTGAAGGAGAAAACACGTTTAGGATAAGTAACAAATCTCAAGAACAAACAGAAAAACAATCAGAACCAGCACGTGCGACACCATGCCTGGAAATGATTCGTTTAATGGGAAAGTCTCCCTGACCTGTTTGGGGGAAAAGGGTGCTCGCTAGCGCGTTCCCATTATCTCGGCCACGGAATTGCGGATATGATTGAGAGTGCACTCCCGCACCCCCTTTTCATCCTTGGCAACAATGGCATCGATAAGCTGCAACGCCTCGGAAAAGAAGGTCCGCGCCTCTATATGTCGTGGAACAGCCAGCCAGAAACGGAGATAATGGCTGAGAATCCGCTCCAGCATGGTGGTGAGTTGAATATTTCTGGCAGCCTTGAAAATCAGATGATGGATGGTGGAATCAAAATCCACAATAGCCTTGTTGCCAAGGGAAGCGTCAAACACGAGAATGCGCTCCTTGACCTGCTCCAACTCTTTCAATTCCTGCGGATTGATGCGTTGCATGGCCCAGATGTTGGCCTGGACTTCAAGCACCATCCGAATCTCGGTGATTTCCCTAATTCGTTCAAGACTCAAAGGCGTGACAATAAAATGCGATCCCTGACGGAGCAGCCAATCCTCTGCCTGAAGAGTCAGAAGAACTTCCTTGATGGGCGTACGACTGACCTTGAATTCTTCCGCAAGCTCAGACAGGTTCAGCACGCTTTCCGGTGCCAGCTCAAGGTGGATGATCCTGGAACGCAGAACCTCATAAATCATGTTTGAATCCACGTGCACCCTCGGTTGGCAGACAATTGACGGACAAAAAAACATTCCAGATGTCTCGGAATACATGCAATGTAAATTCACCGGGGACACCCTGTCAAGAAGAGTGCCTGATAGGCACCCTACTCAGGCATACGCACAAGACAATAGAAACCATCGGAATGATGACCGTGCATTGTCTTGAAAACCGTTTCCTCAAAAACGAGATTATCGAAATCACGCAACAGGGCTTCCATGTGATTGCGATCGTGATGCCGCATGACACCTCCGTCACCAAGATCGAAAATCCCATAGATTCCGTACTTCTCCTGACCCAGTTTATAGCGATCAAGATTGCGCTTGTCCCGATTGATCAGAAAATCATTGATGTAAAGAATGCCACCGGGTCTGAGCACACGCTTCAATTCAATAAGTGCCTGGGCCTGAGTCCGAGTCTCGCGCATACAGGTAAATACGCCGAGAATGATTGCGGCATCAAATGAATTGTCGTCAAAGGGCAGCGGTCCGCCGGGGTAAACCGTGAAATCAAGACCCGGATTCTCGGCCCGCCCCCGTTCAATGAGGGTTTCGGAAAAATCAATGCCTGTGAGGTTGGTGTACCCGGCATTGGAAAGCTCGACCAGGGTCCGACCATGACCACACCCGTAATCGAGAATATGCGCATCCAGAGGAACGTATTCCTTGAAAACATCCAGCATGAACGGAGTGGTGAAGGTCTTGTCCCTGCCCTTGTCCGTCCAGTATTTTCGTTGACCTTCTATGGGAGCCTCCTGATTGTTTGGACCCTTTACGGAAATCCCTGAAAAACCGTATCCAATTGACCATGTCTGGTCACCGATCACACCTAATCAGACCATTTACAAAATTATGCTATAACGTCAAACGCACGTAATACAATCCCCGCCCGCGCTGAACGCGCATGAGCACGGTCTTTTGCAACCGGTTGCGTAGAAAGGCATTGATCAGATCCAACCCCGAAGACAGCCGACGACTGCCAATCTGGTGAATGATGTCTCCGGCCTGCAAACCGAGTCTGGCTGCAGGACTCCCCGGGACAATGACCGTCACTTCCGCCCCGTTTCCATTCCTGCTGTCTGCCAATTCAAATCCCCACCGGGTGCGAACCAGAGTCAAGGCCATTTCCCTGTCAACAACCTGGGGCTTGAGATTGATTTTACGACGCTTGCCATCTCGCACGTAAATCATTGTCAGGGCTTCACTCTTGGTGACGCCAAACAATTGAATCAGATAATCGTCCTTGTTGGCGATACCCCGGCCATTGATCGCCAGAATGACATCGCCCACCATGATCCCGACCTTGGCCGCGGGTGTCTCCGAATAGACCTCGGACACGAGAAAACCTTTGAGATTCTTCAACCTGAAATGTCGGGCTGTAGCCTGATCAACGTCCTGCCCGAACACGCCGATCCAGATGGGTGCCACGTGACCCGTGTTCAGCAGTTCATCCACAACAAACTTGGCCTTGTTGACGGGAATGGCAAACCCGATACCCTCGGCGCGAGCATGAATAGCGGTATTGATACCAATGAGCTTACCATTGATATTGAGCAGCGGACCGCCGGAATTGCCGGGATTGATGGCCGCATCAGTCTGGATGAAACTTCCGTAGGCACCATTATTGGTTTTCATGGGCCGATTTACAGCAGAAACCACGCCAGTGGTTACGGTATGGGAAAAACCGAACGGGTTACCGATGGCTATGACGGTTTCTCCAATATATATATCATTGGAATCACCCAGAACCACCTGTGGCAAATCAGAGGCCTTCTTGAGCTTGAGCACGGCCAGGTCGAAATCCGGGTCCGACCCGACCAAGTCGGCCACAAACTCGCGCCCGTCCTTGAGACGCACGGTGATCTCTCCGCCACTGGCAATGACATGGGCATTCGTGAGCACAAGAGCCTTGGCTCCATCAATGATAACCCCGGAACCGAGACTTTGGGACTGCCGTGGCTGCTGCCCACTGAAATCCTTGAAAAACTGGTCAAAGAACGGGTCCCCAAAGGGCGACCGAACGCCGGGCGCGTTCTTCTTGATGACTGTAATGTTGACAACCGATGGGCTGACCGTTTCCACGGCCTTGACCACTGGGGTGCGTCGATGATCAGCCTGGACCGGACCGGCCATGGCAATAAAGACGAAAATGACAAAAAAAACCACAAATTTCTTCATGCTACAGTTCCCCTTGGGCCATGGCTCTAAGCCGGGCAATACGATCTTCCATGGGCGGATGGGTGGCAAACAAGGACATGGCCCCCTTGCCTCTGAACGGATTGACGATAAACATGTTTTCCGTGGCAGGACTCCCCTTGAGCGGCACCAGATGGGCTGCGGCATCGAGCTTTGCCAAGGCCCCTGCCAAGTGCAGCGGATTTCCGGCAAGACGGGCACCCGTGGCATCGGCCAGATATTCCCTTGACCGGGAAATTGCCATCTGGATAAGCCCGGCGGCAACAGGCGCAAGAAAGGCCATTGCAAGGGCAACAAGGGGGTTGCCTCCTTCATCATCATCCCCGCCAAAACCGAAGATGGCGGTCCATTGCAGGATATTAGCAATAAACACGATGGCACCAGCCAACACGGCCGCAATGGTCTGAATCAGAATATCCCGATTGACTATATGCCCGAGCTCATGGGCAAGCACGCCCTTGAGTTCATCCGGGTTCAGCATGGAAACGATGCCCCGCGTCACGGCAACCACCGCGTTTTCGGGATTACGGCCCGTGGCAAAGGCATTGGGAGCATCCTGGGGAATGAGAAAAATACGCGGCTTGGGAATGCCTGCACTGCGCGACATTTCCGCGATAACACTGTGGATGTGCGGAGCATCACCGGGAGAAAGCTCCTGCGCCTTGTACATCCTGAGCACGATCCTGTCCGAATACCAATAGCTGGCAACGTTCATGACCATGGCAAGTCCGAAAGCCAGAACAAGGCCAACGGCACCACCCATGACACCTCCGAGAAAAATGAGCAGGCCGGTGAGAAGGCCCAGAAGAAATATGGTCTTGAGCTGACTCGTCATGTCAGTACTATCCTCCTGATTTGTTGCATTGAAAGTAAATAGGACTTTGGCGAGGCACGTCAAGATGAAAGAATTGGCAGAAAAGACAATCTTCAAGGACAATCGGTATCTTCCAGACCATGATCAAAGCAGGAGCAAGCTCGAAGTTTTGCAAAAATCATCAAACTCACTTCAAAGCAAATCATCTCTGCAAGGAAGCGAAAAAACGCATTTATAATTTGCCCCATGCGGAAAATCCATATAACAATGCGATGGATACCTCAACACAGCAAGAGTGAAGGATAGCTATGAACACCTGCCAAGATGACATCTTCCAACCGGAAGAAACAGAGATTCCCAAAGTCGGCGAAGCAAAGATCAACAACCCTATCAAGTTTGGCAGATTCGTGGACGAAAATGATGCAATCCTCGTCAACATCTCGCGCAAAAGCATTGAGGAAAACGGAAAGAAAAAAAACGGCAAGGCCAAGAAACCTCAAGAGCACATCTACTTCGAGGCAGCAGGGCCGAGAGACAAGGTCTACTACGACACCAGCAAGACAAAATGCGCCATAGTCACCTGCGGCGGGCTCTGCCCGGGTCTCAATGATGTCATCCGGGCCATCGTCATGACCGCCTATCATGAGTACAAGGTCCCGAGCGTGCTCGGAATTCAGTACGGGCTGGCCGGATTCATTCCTGAAGAGGGATATGATGTAGTGGACTTGACCACCGAATATGTCACGCCCATCAACGAATTCGGCGGCACCATCCTCGGCAGCTCTCGCGGTCCTCAAGACCCGGAAGCCATCGTGGACGCCCTGGAACGACTGAACGTCTCCATCCTGTTCATGATCGGCGGTGACGGCACCATGCGCGCCGCCAGCAAGGTTGTGGACGAGATATCCAAACGCAGCCTTTCCATCTCGGTCATCGGCCTGCCCAAGACCATCGACAATGACATCAATTTTGCGTCCCCGTCCTTCGGATTCGACACGGCTGTTGAAGAGGCAACCAAGGCCATCCGTTGCGCCAACGCCGAGGCCATGGGCGCCCCATGGGGCATCGGGCTGGTCAAGGTCATGGGCCGAAGTGCCGGTTATATCGCCGCCCAGTCCGCGCTTTCGTATCAGGACGTCAACTTCGTACTTGTTCCCGAATCCGATTTCGATCTGCACGGGGAGAAAGGTTTTCTGGCCGTGCTCGAAAAACGCATCAGAAGCCGTGGTCATGCTGTCATCGTCGTGGCTGAAGGCGCAGGGCAAAGGCTCCTCGACAATTCAAAAATAACCGACAAATCAGGCAACGTTGGCCTGAGCGACATAGCCGGACTTCTCAAAAAGGAAATCCACGACCACTTTGCCAAGCAGGACATTGAGCCGACCCTGAAATTCATTGATCCCAGCTATATCATCCGCTCGGTCCCGGCCAATGCCAATGACCGCATCTACTGCTCGTTCCTAGGCATCAACGCGGTCCACGCAGGCATGTCCGGCCGCACCGGAATGGTCGTTTCCCGCTGGAATGGCCGCTACGTCCACATTCCCATGGGGCTGGTCACCAAAGGCAAGAAGCGGATCAACACCTGCTCCAACTACTGGCGAGCCGTACTGGAATCCACGGGCCAACCGGGAAGCATGAAAAACGACGACTAAAAAAATCGGACGACCTGTCACTGCTTGTTTGTGATAATAATAATTATTCTTGATTTATAAAAATAGTAACTGTATCACACTTTGACTGTTGAACTTTTTTATCTTTTTTTCGCACAATCATCAAGGGGGTTTGTATGGATGTGCTCATGCTTTCACGGCTGCAATTTGCCGCAGCCACCATGTTCCATTTCATCTTTGTACCGCTGACACTGGGGATGTCGGTACTCATTGCATGCATGGAAACGGCCTATGTCCGCACCGGCAATGAAGTATACAAGAAAATGGCCAAATTCTGGGGCAAAATTTTTCTGGTCAACTTCGCGCTGGGGATTGTCACCGGCATCACACTGGAATTCCAGTTCGGCACCAACTGGTCGCGCTACTCGGCCTATGTGGGCGACGTCTTCGGTTCATTGCTGGCCATTGAGGCCACGGCAGCCTTCTTCCTGGAATCCACCTTCATCGGCGTTTGGCACTTCGGATGGGAAAAGCTCTCCCCCAAAGCACACATGGCTTCCGCATGGCTGGTGGCCGGAGCAAGCAATCTTTCCGCCATCTGGATCATCATTGCCAACGGGTTCATGCAGGACCCCAAGGGCTTCGTGATCCGCAATGGTCGAGCCGAAATGGACAACTTCGTTGAAATAATCACCAACAAATGGGCATGGCTCCAATTCTTCCACATGATTCCGGCAGCCATGTGTGTTGGCGGATTTTTCCTCATGGGCGTGTCCGCATGGCATCTGTACCGCAAACAGAACACGGAATTCTTCACCAAATCCTTCAAATTCGGCGTAACCATCGCCCTGATATTCTCCATCGTGGTGATTGGCGAAGGCCACATCCACGGCAACAACATGTCCCTCATACAGCCCGCCAAGCTGGCTGCCATGGAATCTCATTGGGAGACTCAGAGAAATGCCCCCATCAACCTGCTGGTCATTCCTGGCAAGAACGGCAATCTGGTTGAAGCCCTGCCCATTCCCGGAGCACTGAGTTTTCTTGCCTACAACGATTTCAACGCCGAGGTGAAGGGTCTCAACGACATTCCCGAGGATGAACGTCCACCCGTGCTCATCACCTTCCTGGCATTCAGGACCATGGTTGGCATTGGCACCATCATGCCCATTCTGGCCCTGTTCGGATGGGTCATGCGCAACAGGCTCAACGAATTCCCGCAGTACATGAAGCTACTGCCGTATTGCATACCGCTGCCATACATTGCCATATGGGCAGGCTGGACCCTGGCCGAGGTCGGACGGCAACCCTGGATCGTGTACGGGATCATGAAAACATCCGATGCCGTTTCCCCGGTCTCCACAGGTCAGGTCAGCTTTTCGTTCATCCTGATGTGCGCCATCTACACCCTGCTCGGCGCAGCAGGCATCTGGCTCATGATCCGCCTTGCCAAGCAAGGTCCTGACGACAACAGCCCCATCCAGGTCCAGGCCTGATAATAACAAGGAGACGATCTGATGATGGAATTCATGGAAATGGGATCTCTGCATTACTATCTTGCAATGATCTGGTTCGTCCTTTGGGGAGTACTGTGGGCCGTCTATTTCATTCTGGACGGCTTTGATCTGGGAGTTGGCACCCTGTTGCCCTTCCTGGCAAAAAATGAAACCGAAAAACGGGTCATGTACAACGCGACTGGCCCATTCTGGGACGGCAACGAGGTCTGGCTGATCTCGGCTGGAGGCGTTACCTTTGCCGCTTTTCCCTATGCCTATGCCCAGATGTTCAGCGGCCTGTATACCGCGCTCATGCTCTTGCTGTTCGCACTGATCCTGCGCGGCGTATCCTTCGAGTTCCGCTCCAAAGTGGATAGCAAAACCTGGAAAAAGGTCTGGGATTTCTGCCATGTTACCGGCAGCTTCCTGCCCGCCCTTTTACTTGGCGTGGCCTTTGCCAACATCTTCCGGGGACTGCCTCTGGACGAAACAGGATTCAGCCAGGCCGGACTGTTTGGCCTGCTCAATCCCTACGGACTCGCAGGTGGCGTCCTGTTCACGACAATCTTTGTCATGCACGGCGCACTCTGGCTGTGCATCCGCGCAACCGGAGATTTGCAGGGACGCGCCGAAAGTCTTGCACTGAAACTCTGGCCCGCGCAGGTTGTCCTGACCGTGCTGTTCCTGGCATACACAGCCGTGGACACCCAACTGTTCAGCAACTATCTGGTCTACCCAGCCCTGTTCGTAATCCTGGCCCTGCCGGTTGCAGGACTGGTACTCATGCGCACGTACCTGGGCGCACGCAGATACTGGATGGCATGGGGTTCCTCCTGCCTCTACATCGGGGGTACGGCCCTGTTCGGCGTAGCAGGCATATTCCCGGCCATCATTCCGTCAAACCCCAATCCGGCCAACAGCCTGACTATCATGAACTCGGCTTCCAGCGAACTGACCCTGAGCATCATGCTCGGCGTGGCCCTGATATTCGTGCCCATTGTCATCGGCTACCAGTTCTGGGCCTACAAGACCTTTGCAACGCCCATCGAAGACAAAGACATGAAATACTAGAACACCCTAACCTCTCTCAACGTCCGGCCAGAAATGGCCGGACTTTTTTTCGCGGATTCTCCTTCGGCCGACAAAGAAACACTAAAATTCGCAATCACCCGGAATTGCTGTTAGGCTTATATCTCTCGCTTTTTTTGGGACAGGCATACAATCCGCCACACATCGAAAAAGGAATGCCGTGAACCGCTTCGTCACTTTTTTCAAAAGCCAGGGCTTTGCAATCCTGCTCTTTCACGCAGGAGTATTGCTTTTCAGCTGGCCCATCCTGTCTCTGGCTACCGAGAGCGGAGAAACCTACATATTCAAACACCTTCTCATCGGTTGGGCGATAATCGTTGCCCTGCTTGTCGTTGTCGGCCAATGCATCCTTCGCGGGGATAAATCGGACAAAGGGGACTGAAAATGTTCAACCCCCTGGTCGTGCTGTTCATACTGCTCATCTATTTTGGACTGCTCTTTATCCTGGCCCAATGGGTGGAAGGCAAATCCGCACTGAGCATGAGGATCGCAGGGAGTCCTCTGGTATACAGCCTTTCGCTGGCCGTATACTGCACCTCATGGACATACTATGGCAGCGTCGGCAAGGCCGTCACTTCAGGCATGCTCTTTACCACCGTCTATATCGGCCCGACGCTGGGGATCATCCTGTGGTGGCAAATCATGCGCCGCATGGTCCGCATCAAGAACCGCTATCACATTACATCCATTGCCGACTTCATTTCCGCCCGCTATGACCGTTCCGTATCCTTGGCAGCCATGGCAGCCTGCGCAGCCCTTGTAGGCTCCACCCCATACATCGCCCTGCAAATCAAATCCGTGGTCGCCACCTTCAATATCATTGCCGGAGATCCTGGCCCAACCACCTCCTGGGTGCGTGATCAGATCGGCCCCCTGTCCGTCATCCTGATGATCGGCTTCACGATCATCTTCGGTGTGCGAAAGCTTGATCCAACCGAACGGCATCAGGGCATGATCACCGCTGTTGCCGCAGAGTCGATTATAAAACTAACCGCGTTCCTGGCCTGCGGCATTTTCATTACATACGTGGCCCACAACGGAATAGCAGATCTCTTTTCCGACACGCGCGCCATGGGCATCGACCTGAACAAGGTCATCACCCTGTCCGGGCCAGTGGACACCCCTTACTCGACATGGGCCACCTATCTGCTCCTGTCCATGTCGGCCATCATGTTTCTGCCTCGCCAGTTCCACGTATCCGTGGTGGAAAACGGAAACGAAAAGCACATTGCAACCGCCATGTGGCTCTTCCCGCTCTACATGCTGCTGATCACGATATTCGTCGTCCCCATTGCCATGGAAGGGTTGCGCGTCGGCTTTGACAAGTCCATGGCCGACACCTTCGTGCTCAAACTGCCCATGTGGTACAATCGCCCCTGGCTGGCCTTGTTCGTCTATATTGGCGGCGTGTCAGCGGCAATATCCATGGTCATGATTTCATCCATGACGCTCTCAACCATGCTCACCAATCACATTCTGCTGCCCATCATCCGGGCCATAAAGCCCCTGGAACCCCTTCGTCGCCACCTGCTCCGGCTCAAGTGGTTCAGCGTGGCCCTGGTCATCGTTGTCGGCTACTGGTTCAACCTCGCGGTGGGAGACTCCTTCATGCTGGTCAACATGGGCATGATCTCATTTGCCGCTGCCCTCCAGTTCGCACCCTGCATTCTGGGCGGCCTCTTCTGGGAACGCGGCAACAAGATAGGGGCCCAACTCGCTCTGACAGGAGGGATCGGCACATGGTTCTACACGCTGGTCATCCCGGCTTTCGCCAAAAATGACTGGGCATTCCAATCCATTGTTTCCAACGGACCATTGGGCATCGAGATTCTCAAACCAGAAGCCTTGTTCGGCATGAATTCAATGGACCCTCTCAGTCAGAGCGTCTTCTGGTCCATGCTGATTAACACAGGCCTGTACGTGACCGGGTCCATGCTCTTTGAAGCCAAGGCCACAGGCATGACATTGGCCCGTGATTTCGTACACATCCTCGAAAGCTCGGACAAGCAGCCCTACAGGGCTGGCGAAGCCACAATCAACCTCACGAGCAAAACCAAAACAATTGTCGAAACTCTCACCCATTACGTGACCAAGAGTGATGCGGGCACCATGTTTGTCAGCAGCATTCGACGCGCCGGACTGTCAGGACGACGCAAGGTCTCCCTCAATGAACTGGCCGAACTGCTGGGAGAAGTCGAAAAGACCCTGACCGGGGCCGTGGGCGCAGCCGAAGCGCATTCGGCCGTCATGTCCGCCGATGTCTACACCGATGAGGAGCGGGCCAAACTTTCCAACATGTATGCCGAGATCCTGGCCGACCTGAAGCTCACCCCCGGAGAACTCAAGAAACGCGTCGACTACCATAAGGAACGTGAATCCCTCCTGTCGAACCAGGCAAAAAATCTGGAACAAAGAGTCAAGGCCCGGACAGTGGACCTGGAGGCAGCCAACAGGGAACTGGAGGCCTTTTCCTATTACGTATCACACGACCTGCGCACCCCACTCCGAGCCATTGACGGATTCAGCCAGGCTCTCATTGAGGACTACGGAGACAAGCTTGACGCCGAAGGGCTCGACTTCCTGAACAGGGTGCGCAATGCGAGTCAGCGCATGGGCGAGATCATCGACGATATCCTGTCCATGTCACGCATGTCACGCATGGAAGTGGAACGCGAGCCCATTGATCTGGGCGAAATCATGCTGGAGATAGTACAGACTTTCAGGGAGCGCGAACCTGACGCAAAAACCGAAATCGAAATACAGGCAAATCTCAAGATTGATGCCGACCCTCGACTGGTCCGCATACTGCTCGAAAACCTCGTAGGCAACGCATGGAAATTCAGTGCGGACAAGGAAACTCCAAGGATCACGTTCGGGACCGAAGAAGCTATGGGTACCACCTGGTTTGTGATACGAGATAATGGTGCAGGATTCGACATGCAATATGGTGACAAGCTGTTCCAGGCTTTTTCCCGACTGCACACTCAGGAAGAATTCGAGGGGACAGGCATAGGACTGGCCATCGTAGACCGGGTCGTACGCAAACACGGCGGCACGGTTCGGGCCGAAGGCAAAACAGATCAAGGTGCCGCATTCTTTTTCACACTATAGAAAAGGAAAACAGATATGCTCAACGACACTTCAAAGGCCATCCTGCTGGTGGAGGACAACCCGGACGATGTTGCACTGACTCTTCGGGCTTTCAAGAAAAACAACATCATGAACACGGTCGTCATCGCCAAGGATGGCACCGAGGCCCTGGATTACCTGTATGGCACAGGCGAATACGCCGACCGCGACACCACGGACACGCCGCAGATAGTGCTCCTGGACCTCAAGCTGCCCAAGATCAACGGGCTGGAAGTCCTCAAGAGAATTCGCGAAGACGAACGCACCAAACTGTTGCCGGTCATAATTCTGACCTCATCCAAAGAACAGCAGGACCTGCTTGACGGATACAGCCTGGGTGCCAACAGCTACATTCGCAAACCCGTGGATTTCGACCAGTTCATCGAGGCCGTCCGCCAATTGGGACTTTACTGGCTGGTGCTCAACATCGGACCGACAACGGATTAGGAAGCTGCCATGAAGCTCCATGAATGCCAACGCATGCTCGACGATCTCAACAGGGAAATGGATCAGATGCTCTATGCCATCTCCCACGACCTCCGCGCACCACTCAGGGCCATCGACGGATTCAGCCAGGCCGTGGTCGAGGATTACGGTGACACCCTTGATGAAACCGCCAGGGATTATCTGGACCGGGTGCGCAAAGGAGGACAAAAGGTCAACGCCTATATTGACGGCCTCCTGCACATGTCACGCGAGGTCCGTGGCGAGATTCAGCCTGAAATCCTGGACCTTTCAGCCATGGTTGAGGAAATCAATGCACTTCTGGCCGCCAATTACAACGGGCATGATCCCCAACTCATCACGGCCAAAGGCATTTCCGTTCTCATGGACCGCAGACTGGGGCGCACCCTGCTGACCAAACTGCTCGATAACGCCTGGAAATTCACTGTCGGCACCCAAGCATCGCGCATCGAATTTGGCACCATGGAGCATAAGGGCAAACCAACCTGTTTCATTCGCGACAACGGGGCCGGGTTCGACATGAATCATGCACATGACAGGCTCTTCGGAGCATTCCAGCGAATGCATCCTGATGAGGAATTTGAAGGACTTGGCATGGGATTGGCCACGGCCCGAAGGATCATCAACCTCCACAGCGGCAAAATATGGGCCGAATCAGAACCCGGCAATGGAACCACCATATTCTTCCACACCATGGAAAAGTGACGGAACTGGTCATGACTACACCCATCCGCGTACTGGTCGTCGAAGACTCCGAAGATGATGCTCTGCTCATCCTTCGTGAGATGAAAAAAGGCGGGTATGATCCAGAATGGCATCTGGTTGGCTCGCCGGAGGAACTCTCCATGGCCCTCGACAAGGGACCGTGGGATATCATCCTGTCCGACTTCCAGATGCCCGGATTTGATGGACGCGAAGCTCTGCGCATTGTCCGGCAAAAAGGCATGGACATCCCGTTCATTGTCATCTCCGGCGTATTGGTGGAAGACAATGCCGTGGAAATCCTCAAGTCCGGGGCCAACGACTATGTGAGAAAAGGCAATTGGGCCCGCCTCATACCAGCGGTGGAACGCGAATTGCGCGAGGCCGACAGTCGCAAGGCGCGCAAACGCGCCCAAAAAGAACGGACAAAAGCCCAGGAACAATACCGTATTCTGTTTGAAAGTGCGGTCGAAGGCATTTTCCAAAGCACTCCATCCGGTCGAATTGTCAATGCAAACCCGGCCATGGCCCGACTTTTCGGCTATGAAACCCCGGACGAACTGCTGGCAGCCGTCACCAATATAACCTACCAACTCTATGTCTGTTCCGACACCCGCGAGGACCTGCTCAGTGCCGTACGAACCACAGGCACGGTTTCCGGTTTCGAAGCGGAATTTTTCCGCAAGGACGGCTCCTGTATCTGGATATCAATCAACTGCCGAGGCGTGTTGAATGAGGAAGGCAATCTGGAACTTATCGAAGGATTTGCCATGGACATCACCGAGCGCAAACGCGCCGAAGCCGACCTGGCCGAGATGAACA
Source organism: Pseudodesulfovibrio sp. (assembly GCA_016342345.1). Taxonomy (GTDB): domain Bacteria; phylum Desulfobacterota; class Desulfovibrionia; order Desulfovibrionales; family Desulfovibrionaceae; genus Pseudodesulfovibrio. Next base: position 20,905 of record JAEINO010000049.1, read on the forward strand.
GGCAACTGGAGAGACTGGTTACCGAACGGACTCTCGATCTGGAACACAAGGCCCTGGAACTTGAAATGGCCAACCTGCGCCTCAAGGAACTGGATCAGCTCAAGACAACCTTTCTCTCTTCGGTCTCCCATGAACTGCGAACCCCGCTCACCAGCGTGCTCGGTTTCGCCAAGCTCATTCATCGCGATTTCTGCAAAACATTCCTGCCCATTTCCAACTTGAATGAAACAACGGAAAAGATGGGTGATCGCATTTGCTCCAACCTTGATATCATCATCTACGAAGGGGAACGGCTGACCCGTCTGGTAAACGATTTCCTCGACCTGACGCGCATCGAAGCCGGACGCATGACTTGGAATGACCAAACCGTCAGCCCCTCCGAAATTCTGGGACATGCTGCCAAGGCAGTATCCAGCCTCTATGCCATGAATCCTGATCTGAAACTGAAGGTGACAATACCTGACAACCTGCCGACAATGACCATCGACCCGGACCGCTTGACCCAGGTGGCCATCAACCTGCTGAACAATGCCGCAAAGTTCACCCCGAAAGGGTCCGTCACACTGCGCGCAGAACCGGATAAAACAGGCACTACCCTGAAATTCCAGGTTGAAGATACCGGTGTCGGCATCCCGACAAAGGACATCCACAACATTTTTACGAAATTTCATCAGGTCAAAGGCCAGAAAACCCTGGACCTCGGCACACGTGGCTCCGGCCTGGGACTGTCCATTTCAAAGCAGATCGTCGAGCATTACGGAGGCGAAATCAGCGTAGAATCCGAAGTGGACCATGGAAGCACATTCCTTGTTGTCCTCCCGCTCGAACCGGACCTTGATCACTTCAAAGACGAAAAAATTAAATCCCAAGACTGATTTTCAAGGGAAAAATCAATAAAAGAAGGACCACACAAACACCAAACGGAAACATGCCAATGATCACCTCGGACACTTCAGTCAACAAGAGCTCAGGCCTGGCTCTGGCCGCGCTTGGCATCGTCTTCGGAGACATCGGAACCAGTCCACTCTATGCGCTCAAAGCCTGCTTCAGCGGATTTCACGCCGTACCCGTAAATGAACTCAACGTCCTCGGCGTTCTCTCTCTGATATTCTGGTCATTGACCGCTGTCATCAGTCTCAAGTACGTCACGTTTGTCATGCGTGCGGACAACCAGGGCGAAGGCGGGGTCGTGGCCCTGTTCTCCCTGCTGCCCGAAGAATGGCGCAAAGAACGCATGTGGATCACCGGGGTTGCCCTGTTCGGAGCGGCCTTGCTCTATGGGGACGGCTTCATCACCCCTGCCATCTCTGTCCTGTCCGCCCTTGAAGGGCTGTCTGAAGTCACGACCACGGCCACCCCGTATGTCGTCCCACTGACCTGTCTTGTCCTGGCCGGACTCTTCTGCGTCCAACGCTTCGGCACAAGCCGGATAGGCAGGATATTCGGGCCGGTCATGCTGCTCTGGTTCGTTTGTCTGGCTATACTCGGAGCCATGCAGATCATTCGCACCCCCTCAATCCTCGCAGCCCTGAATCCAGCCTTTGCCATACAATTCTTCACCCATAACGGTCAGGAAGCTACCATTGTGCTCGGCGCAGTGGTCCTCTGCATTACCGGAGCCGAGGCACTGTATGCTGACATGGGACATTTCGGCCGAAAAACCATCCAGTTGGCCTGGTATGCCGTGGCCATGCCCGCTCTGCTCATCAACTACTTCGGTCAGGGAGCACTCCTGTTGTCCGATCCGACTGCTGCATCATCTCCGTTCTACAGCCTGACACCACACGAACTGCTCATCCCCATGGTAATCCTGTCCACCTGCGCAACCATCATTGCATCCCAGGCTGTCATCTCCGGTGTATTTTCCCTGACCCGGCAGTCCATCCAACTCGGCTACCTGCCACGGGCGCATATCCTGCACACATCAACCGAATCCGAAGGCCAGATATACTGCCCTGCCGCCAACTGGATCATGGCAATCATCTGCATTCTCCTGGTCATCGGCTTCAGAAGCTCGGACAATCTGGCCGGAGCCTATGGTATCGCCATCACCTCCACCATGTGCATCACCACTTTTCTTTATTTCGAATATCTGCGGCGAATTCGCAAATGGTCCTGGGCAACGGCAGCACCATTGTGTGCCTTCTTCCTGATTTTCGATTTCGGATTCTTCGGAGCAAACCTGGCCAAACTGGACGGCGGAGGCTGGATTCCTCTCTCCGTGGCAGCATTGATCTGTCTGATCATGATGGTCTGGGCCAAAGGTCGGGCCGCAACATGGCAACAAATGAAGGAATACAGTTTTCCTCTTGCGGAACTGATCGAACACATGAAGGAAAAGGACGTCATCCGAGCTCCGGGCACAGCCGTTTTCCTCTCGGCATCTCCCCGAGGGACTCCGCCAGCCCTACTTCATTTTCTCAAGCTGACCGGCACATTGAGTGAGCACGTGGTCCTGTTTTCCATCATCACCGACCCCATACCCCGCGTACACGGAGACGAAAGGCTGGTGGTCAAGGTCCTGACAGACGGATTCAGCCGAGTTGTGGCCCGATACGGATTTGCGGAATCACCAAACATCCAGCTCGAAATGCAAAAAATCGACTCAATGGGCATAACCACCCATGCACGTGATTGCGTCTATTATCTGGGCCGTGAAACTCTGATCTCACAAGCCCGCCCGCGCTTGTGGAAGACATTCTACAGCCTCATGTCGCGCAACTCCATGAGTCCGGCCCTGTATTTCAAAATACCGGCCAAGCAGGTCATCGAAATCGGAATGCAGGTGGAGCTGTAAGCCGACAGGTCTTCACCTGATTGGCGCAAAGAAAAAAATGCATGACAAGGCTTCAAGCCTTTCATGGCAGTCCCATTCACGGGCCGCCCGGACTCACGCCTTCACCGTCAACAGCTCCTCCCAGATCGTCGTGTATCTTGGTGAACGCATTTCCCGTCTCATTTTCCAGTTTCGCACCACACCGGAGGCCGCAAAAGAGACCGTGTCCCGGCCCCATCGCGCATTGAGCGCATCAACTGTCTGCATGAGAGGCCGGTCAGGACAGTCGTCGGACGGCAGTTCAAAGAGGTTCAACCAGCGTCCATCGACGAGTTCAAGGCCGGAGAGCATGACACCACATTTCTTGAAGGCATATCCTTTTCGGTAGATGCGCTTCATGCCGGTCTGAGCGGCCCTGATAAGCGTTGGAGTATGAGCTGTGGATACGCGCAACGGAACGGATTCGGTACCGGAATACTGAGGCTGGCCGAGCTTGAATTCATTGGTGTGCAGAAACACGAGGACATGCGAAGTCACGGAATTCTGTCTCCTGAGTTTCTCGGCAGCACGGGTCATATACTCGGACGTGGCTTCCAGCAGGTGTTCCAGGGTTCTGACCGGTCGGCCAAAGGCACGCGAAGACACGATGGTCTTCTTGGGCGTTGGACCGCACGCAAAATCAAGACAGGGAAATCCACGAAGTTCCAGCAGGGTATGAAGTCCTGTGACGGTCATTTTCCTCTGCACCCAATCCCGATTCAATTCACGGAATTCCAATGCATTGGTCACGCCTTTTTTCCGCAGGCGTCTGGCGTGCCGAGGACCGATGCCCCAAACATCGCCAACGTCAGTCCATCTGAGCACCCTATCCGGGTCCGGGCTCATCGAGAAATCGAACACGCCTCGGCAACGCGCCTGTTTCTTGGCAAAGAGACTAGCGATTTTTGCCAGGGTTCTGGTCGGACCAATACCCACTGAGACCGGAATACCTGTCCATGCCTCGACCGTGGCCTTGAGTCGTCTGGCATAACCATCTGCTCCGCCGGGCATGCCTGAGAGATCAGCAAACGCTTCATCTATGGAATATATCTCCAGGTCCGGACAATATCGGGCAAGTACACGCATGACACGAGCCGACATGTC
>JAEINO010000050.1 GCA_016342345.1 Pseudodesulfovibrio sp.
GCGTTAGTAAAAGAAAAAGGGTTACGAATTTTCTTCGTAACCCTTAGGCTTTCTTGGCTCCCCAGCACGGACTTGAACCGCGGACCTAGTGATTAACAGTCACCCGCTCTGCCAACTGAGCTACTGGGGAACATTTTGTCGTTCAGGCGAGTTGAGGGTTTACCCAAAACGCTTAGACCGGTCAAGCAAAAAAAACAGAATATTTGAGGAAAACGTGGATTTGTATTTACCGGGTGTTAAAGGGCTCATTTTCTTGACGGGAACGCTTATATGGCTTACGGAATCAACGTCTCTTGTTTTTTTCTAGACTTTGCAAGAGACAGGGAAAAAAAAATTGGGACAAAATAAGAAAAATAACAAGAAAATCAAGCTTGCAACCAAATCGGTTCATGCCGTTCGGTTCATGCCAATGCTCGAGGCTCTTCAGGCCAAGGACGAGTTGAACTCCGTTATCAAGACGCGTGTCGAAAAAGCATGTGCGCTCTTGGACGATAATATAAATCTATACCCAAATGATTTTCAGAAGGGTGTGGATGTTCAATCCATTTTAGACGATTACTCTGAAGCTGATAGTGAAGCCCTTGTTGCTTCTGAAGAGCAGTTCGCCATTGCCGGGCGAGTTGTTTCCTATCGCTCCTTCGGTAAGGTAACTTTTTTCCATCTTCAGGATCGTAGCGGAAAGATTCAGGTCTACGCAGCCAGAGATGAACTTGGTGTTGAGGCTTATCAGCGTTTCAAGAAAACCGACATAGGTGATATCGTCGGAGTGAACGGTGGTTTGTTTCTTACAAAGACTGGTGAATTGACGGTTAAGACCAAGGCCTTCAAACTTCTGACAAAGTCCATGCGTCCGCTTCCCGAGAAATATCACGGGCTTAAGGATGTCGAAACCAGGTATCGGCAAAGATATGTCGATTTGATCGTGACTCCCAAAACAAAGGAAATCTTTCAGGCTCGTACAGCTATTGTGCGGGAGTTGAGAAATTTTCTGGAGGAAAAGGGATTCATGGAAGTTGAGACTCCGATGATGCAGTCCATTCCTGGCGGGGCGACTGCAAAGCCTTTCGAGACGCATCATAATGCGCTCGACATGAAACTTTATATGCGAATTGCACCGGAGCTTTACCTTAAGCGATTGCTTGTTGGTGGTTTCGAGAAGGTCTTTGAGATCAATCGAAACTTTCGTAACGAAGGTACTTCGACACAGCATAACCCTGAATTCACGATGCTCGAATTTTATTGGGCATATGCGAATTTTGAGAACCTGATGGATCTTACCGAGGAGATGTTCTCCCGTTTAGCTCTAAAGGTTACAGGGGCGTCTGTTGTTCCGTATCAGGGAGAACAGATAGATTTGTCTGTGGGAGCATGGACCCGTTTGGCCTTTCATGAGTCTCTTGAAAAGATCGGTGGCGTCTCTCCTGATGTCTATACCGATTACGAGAAGTGCAAGGCTCTGGTCAAAGAGAAGGGGGGAAAGGTTGTTGAGGGCGAAAAGCTCGGCAAGCTTCAGGCCAAGCTTTTTGATTTGCTTGTTGAACACAAGTTGGTGCAGCCTCACTTTATTTACCACTACCCTACGGATATTTCTCCGCTGTCCAGGCGGAACGAAGAAAATCCCGAGATTACAGATCGTTTCGAATTGTTTATGACGGGGCGCGAGTTGGCGAATGCTTTTTCGGAACTCAATGACCCGGTTGACCAACGCGGACGTTTTGAGGTTCAGGTCGAGGAAAAGGAAGCCGGTGACGAAGAGGCGCATTTCATGGATGAAGATTATGTTCGTGCTCTTGAGTACGGTATGCCTCCGGCTGCCGGTCAGGGTATAGGTATCGACCGATTGGTGATGCTTTTGACGGATAGTGCTTCCATCCGCGAAGTTATATTGTTTCCGCTGTTACGACCGGAGGTTGGGTAAGGTCTTGCTGATTGCCCAAGCCAAAACTTACGTATGAGATATGAAACGTTTATTGCATTCAGGTACCTGTTCGCACTGCGAAAGCAGTCGTTCATATCTGTCATTTCTCTGTTTGCAGTCTGTGGGGTGGCAATTGGCGTTGGAGCTTTGATTGTAGTCATCGGTGTCATGAATGGTTTTTCGACTGACCTCAGGGACAAAATCCTCGGTGTCAATTCGCATATTCTGGTTACCTCTCTGAGGGGAGGGATTAAGGATTACACCAAATTGGCCGATGAAACAGCAAAAGTACCTGGGGTCATTGGTGTAACTCCTTTTATTTATTCTGAAGTCATGCTGTCCACTCGGACCGGGGTCAAAGGGGTTGTTCTGCGGGGGATTGATCCCCTGACATCAGATTCTGTTTTGAGCCTGTCAAAGGACATGATCAGCGGAGACGCAAGGAGTATTGAAAATCAAGGGGATTTTCCCGGTATTATCATTGGATCTGAGTTGGCCAAGAGGCTCGGATTGACCCAAGGTTCCGAAGTGAATCTGTTGTCTCCGTCCGGGCGGACAAGTTCTGCCGGATTTGCACCTAAAATACGTCGATTTGTCGTGGGAGGTGTTTTCCGGACCGGTATGTTTGAATATGATTCGTCCCTTGGTTACGTGAGTATTGCGGCAGCCAGACAGCTTCTTGGTTTTAATGGAGATATTGTTTCAGGTTTGGAAATCAGTGTAGACGATGTCTATAATGTTGAGAAAATATCCAAGGATATCAGAGATAAAGTTGGCTCATTCACTGTATATGTGCGGCATTGGCAAGAAATGAACGCCAATCTCTTCGCTGCTTTGGAACTGGAAAAGAAGGCCATGTTCATAATACTCGCCATGATCGTTCTTGTTGGTTCGTTCAGTATCGTCACAACGCTTGTCATGCTGGTTATACAAAAGACAAAGGATATTGCGGTACTTATGGCTATGGGGGCTAATTCCACCAGTATTCGGCGTATTTTCATGTTGCAGGGTACTTTGATTGGTCTTGCGGGCACACTGTTCGGGTTCATGATCGGCGTGCCGGTCAGTTTGCTTTTGAAGAAATATCAATTTATCAAGCTACCGAGCAATGTCTATCCCGTAGATTATCTTCCGGTGCGACTTGAGGCCCTTGATATGATTGCCATAGGTGGGGCTGCCTTTTTGCTGTGTTTTCTGGCGACCATATATCCGGCACGACGGGCGGCGGCACTGAGCCCTAGTGAAGCATTGCGTTATGAATAAAGAGTCCATATATCGTTTGGTTGCAGTGAGTAAGGAATTTGAGGGCCCGTCGGAAACAGTGCGAGTTCTCAGGAAAGTTGATTTGTCCATTGATAGGGGCGAATCTCTTGCTATATTGGGTGCATCAGGATCAGGCAAAACAACGCTTTTGCATATTTTGGGCACCCTTGATCCTGTGACGAGTGGTGTTGTCTATTTGAATGGCGTCGAACTGAGAACTTTGGGTAATGCTCAGCGGGCGGAATTGAGGAATCGCGAGATCGGTTTTGTTTTTCAATTTCACCATCTGCTGCCAGAATTTTCGACGTTGGAGAATGTGGCTATGCCAGCTTTTATTGCAGGTATTGGACGCACGGAAGGTATAAAAATGGCGAAGGAAGCACTTGATATGGTTGGGCTTGTGGATCGATTTGAACACAAGGTTACAACGCTTTCTGGTGGAGAGAGACAGCGTGCGGCCATTGCGCGGGCGATTCTCTTGAGACCAAAAGTGCTTCTTGCTGACGAGCCGACAGGAAATCTAGACAGCGAAAATGGAACCAGAATTGGTGAGTTGTTGGTTTCCCTTAATAACGAATTAGGGATGACGTTTGTCGTTGCGACACATAATCCAGAACTTGCCGGTATGATGCAACGGCGTGTTGAATTGCGTTCAGGAGAACTCTATGCTCATTAGTCGTATGCCCCGCTTCCTTGTTGGAGTGATTGTAACTCTTATGTTTTTTACCGCATCAGCGGTATGGGCAACAGAAAGTGTCACTCAGGATGTCAAGGTCGCAGTCTTGCCCTTTTCCGTAAATGCTGGCGATGATCTTTCCTACCTTGAGGATAGTCTGCCTGAACTTTTGACGGATCGTTTGCGGGAAGCTGGCTTTGAGGTTGTTGATCTGGCTGAGGTCAATCGGCTGATTGATGAAAAGGGACTTACTACTTTTGATAGTAAATCCGCTCGGAGTATCGCTCTTCTTTCTGGAGCTGGATTTTCCATATATGGTTCATTGAATCAGATTGGTGACGATCTGACTCTCGATACTCGTCTGGTTGATGCATATGGTACAAGTCCGGGCAAGAAGATATCCGTTACAAAGGAAGGGCTTATTAACCTTCTTCCCGCGGTTGATGATCTTGTTGATCAGATGAAAATGGATCTTCTCAGACTAGATGTCATTGCAGAGGTTGATGTCACTGGAACAAAGGTTCTTGACAAGGATGTGGTCTTGATGCGCCTTACCCTCCAAAAGGGTGACATGCTTACTGCAAAGGCTGTGAACACGGCGTTAAAAAATATTTATGATCTTGGATACTTCGACGATGTTGAAGTTAAAGTTGATACTGTTCCAGATGGAAAAAAAGTTGAATTTGTTGTCGTGGAGAAACCCCGTATTCAGGCATTGGCTGTTCGTGGGGCAGACGAGATTGACTCAGAAGATATTCTTGAAGCCATTTCCACCAAAAAGGGTGGCGTCGTCAACCCGAAAGTTCTGGCAGATGATATTCGTGTGATTCGAGAGATGTACAGGAAAGACGGATATTATAAGGCTAAAGTCACGCATGAGGTTGAAGATTCCGGTTCCGGTGCGGCTCGATTGACTTTTGTGGTTGATGAAGGGCCGAAATTATACATTCAGAATGTCATCATTGATGGGGCCAAGCAAATGGATCCTGATGACATCAAAGATATTCTGGCTCTCAAAGAAAGAGGGCTTATTTCCTGGATAAGCAACACAGGTGTATTGAAAGAAGAATTGCTTGAACGTGATGCCGCTGCAATAATGGCCTTTTACAAAAGTAAGGGTTTTATTGGAGCGAAAGTAGGACGTCCAGAAGTTGAAATCAAGGATGACGGTATAGATGTCATTTATCAGGTTTGGGAAGGTGATCGTTACAAGATGGGAGAAACTCTTTTCAAGGGTGACCTGATTGATGATCTCTCCAAATTGAAAGAAGTCACTGCCATAGACAAGCTCAAGGATAATGACGAGTTTTTTGATCAGACCTTATTGAAGAAAGATGTTGAAGAATTAACCATCTATTATAATGATTACGGGTATGCATATGCCGATGTGCAGGTTAATTTGAAAGACAACCCGGAAACCAAGATTGTGGATGTCGTTTATACGATTGCCAAGCATCAGCGGGTACATATCAGGCGTGTTCTTATAGAAGGAAATACGATTACTCGTGATAATGTCATAATGCGTGATATGCGTTTGGCTGATGGCGATATGTTTAGTGGACAAAAATTGAATCGTTCTCAATCACGACTCAATAATCTGGGGTATTTTGAAAAGGTTGATATTTCCCCGGCTCCTACCGGTAATCCCGAAGAGATGGATCTTATTGTCAAAGTGAAGGACAAGTCGACCGGAAGAATAGGTGGCGGTGTCGGTTACTCCACTTACGACAGCGTGTATCTTGCTGCAGATATAACTGAATCAAATCTTTTCGGTAAGGGGTACCGATTGGGATTGAATGGTGCCTTCAGTGCCAGGAAAAATGCGTTTACACTTTCATTTCAAAATCCGCATGTGAATGATAGCGAGCTTGGTTTTGGAGCTTCTGCTCACAATAATAGAGAAGATTTTAATGATTACGACAAAGCCTCGACTGGAATGTCCACTAACTTTTTCTATCCTGTTGGTGAATATTCGACTGTGATTTGGGACTATTCTGCTGAGTATTATGTTTTGTCCAACATTAGTGACACTGCATCTGAGGATGTTCACGATGACAAGGGGTCGCATGTGGCCTCGACATTTTCCGGTGGATTTATCCGTGATACGCGTGACAATTACATGAACACAACTGAAGGGACTCGACTTTCTCTCGGACTTACCGTTGGTGGTGGGCCTTTGGGTGGAACTGATGATTTTATTAAATATCTTGGTTCACACGAATGGTATACGCCTGCTTTTGAAGAAGTCGTGTTTCATTCCAAATTCTGGGCAGGTCTTGTGCATCAGAATATAGGTGGTAGCCGGATTCCGACTGCTCAACGTTTTAAACTTGGTGGCATGGGTACGGTTCGAGGTTATTCAAATTATGCTATCGTGCCCACGGAAAGCGATGATTCGCTGACGACGATTGGTGGTGACAAGGCCTTGTATGTCAATTTGGAGTTGAAACGGCAGATTAGCAAAGAATATGGTATTACGGCTCTTGCATTCTTTGATGCCGGTAACGCCTGGAAGGAAGGAGAATTCTTTTTTGAACCTGTGACGCGTTATGGATCAAAGCCGATTGCAGGCCTGTATAAAAGCGTTGGAGCGGGTATAAACTGGTATTCTCCCATGGGGCCTCTTGGTTTTGTCTACGGTTACGGTCTGGACAAGCTGGGAACCAGTGGTCGTCACAAATTTGAATTGCTAATGGGACAGCAATTCTAAACAGTTAATAATTTAAGGAGTTATACAATGAAAAAAATCTTAATGCTGGCAATCTGTTTCGTACTGCTTTTGCAAGTGAGTGCTTTTGCGGAAGTTAAAGTTGGTGTTTTTAATATGCAAAAGGTCATGCTCGAGAGTGATTATGGTAAGGCTGTCGCAGCCAAACTCAAGTCAAAATTTGAGCCTCTCGAACTGGAACTTGCAAAGGAAGGCGAATCCATTAAGGCTTTGGAAAATGAACTTAAAAAGCAGGACCTTGCTTTGAAGCTTGACGCCAAACAGGACAAGCAGCGTGAGTACAGACGTAAAACACGTGATTTCCAGGATAGTGTTGTTGCATACAGACAAAAACGTCAGACTGAACAGCAACAACTGGGTCAGCCTATTGCGCAGAAGGTTGCTCAGGTCGTGTCCAAGTATTCCACGGATAATGGTTTTACAATTGTTTTTGAGGCTCAATCTTCCGGCGTGGCATTCATTGCAGCTGGTGTTGATATGTCAGATGCGCTGATCTTGGAACTGAATAAAATGAAAAAAGCTGGTAAGTAGCTGTAATGACACTGAAATTGTCTGTTTTGGCTCAAAGGCTGGAGCTCGACTATACTGGGAATGATTTTGATATTACCGGGGTGAACACCTTGGACAAGGCGGGGCCAACTGAGGTTTCATTTCTCGTCAATCCGAAATATTCTCAACAGCTTGATTCAACAATGGCCGGATGTGTACTCACCTCCGGCCATTATGTCGACAAGGTTGAACGTGCTTTGGTCAGTTCCAACGTTTATATGGACCTTGCAAAAATAGTTGATATTTTTGCAGAGCCTCAAGGGTGTCTGAGTGGCGTTAGCGAGCTCGCATATGTGCATCCTACTGCGAAAGTGGACGAGAGCGTGACGGTTTATCCGTTTGCTTTTGTTGGGGCAGAGGCTGTTATCGGAGCCGAAACAACTATTTTCACCGGGTGTTATGTCGGAGAGAAGAGTCAAATCGGAGAAAACTGCATATTGTACCCAAATTCCGTAGTGATGGGTAGGGTGGTTTTGGGCAACAATGTCATTCTTCAACCCGGGGCTGTTCTTGGGGGTGACGGGTATGGATTTGCCCAGACACCTACAGGACATTTGAAGATTCAACAGATTGGAACAGTGGAAATCGGCGATGATGTTGAAGTCGGTTCCAACACCACAATCGACCGGGCGGCCTTGGATTCAACTCGCATCAAACGTGGAACTAAAATCGATAATCTTGTTCAGATCGGGCATAATGTTCAAGTTGGTGAACATTGTCTGATTGTTGGGCAAGTCGCTATCGGTGGGAGTTCTATCGTGGGCAATGGGGTTGTGTTGGCTGGGCAGGTTGGGGTCACGGATAATGCTGTGATTGGTGATGGGGCCATGATTGGAGGGCAGAGTGGAGTTTCCGGTAGAGTAAAAGCTGGCAGCAAGATGGCTGGCACTCCTGTAATGCCCGCTGCGACATTTTTGAAAGCTGCCGGGGTTTGCATGCCTAAACTTCCAGAATTGTTCAGGCGAGTGAAAAGACTTGAAAAGGAACTTGCTGCAGTCATGTCTGCTGCGGAAAGTGGAGAAAATGATGAGTAATGAGCGGATTTTCGATATACGCAAGATAATGGAGTTGCTGCCACATCGGTATCCATTTCTTCTGGTTGATCGAGTGTTGGAGGTTGAACCGAACGTTCGACTCAAGGCAATCAAGAATGTCACCATGAATGAGCCGTTCTTTCAAGGTCATTTCCCGGGACTTCCTGTCATGCCCGGAGTTTTGATTCTTGAAGCTCTAGCTCAAACCGGGGCTTTATTTGTTATGGATTCCTTTACTGAATCTGTTAAGGAAAAGGTTTTTCTTTTTGCCGGTTTGGATAAAGTTAAGTTCCGCAAACCGGTTGTGCCCGGAGATCAGCTTGTCCTTACGGTTACTTTTAAAAAGAACAAAATGAATATTTGGCAAATGTCAGGTGTTGCTGAAGTCGATGGCAAGGTCGCGTGTCAGGGTGAATTCACGGCAGCAATTGTCAATAAAGGTGATATGTAGTGGCTACAGATATCCATTCTAGTGCTGTAATTGATTCTACTGCTGAAATAGGCGTAGATGTTCGAATTGGTCCGTATGTTGTTGTCGGAGCCGAGACTAAAATTGGTGATGGAACCTTTCTTGAATCACATACCGTTATCAAGGATTTCTCCGAACTTGGAGTCAATAATCATGTGCATCCGCATGCCGTTATTGGTGGCGAGCCTCAGCATACCGCATACAAAGGTGAAAAAACCTTTACACGAATAGGTGACAATAACAGTATTCGTGAATGTGTCACCATTCATCGTGGCACGGCTCAGGGCATGGGTGAAACCCGCATTGGGTCTAACTGCATGTTCATGGCGTATGCACATATTGCCCATGACTGTTCGATTGGTGACAATGTAATTATGGCCAATGCCGTCAATCTTGCCGGGCATGTTGAAGTTGGCAGGAATGTTATTATCAGCGGCCTGTCTGCTGTGCAGCAGTTCATTCGTATCGGTGAATATGCCTTTTTGGGCGGCGCGAGCGGCTACAAGCTGGATATTCCTCCTTTCATGTTGGCTCATGGTGTACGGGGTATGCTTTACGGTCCGAATCTGATCGGACTACGTCGTAATGGATTTGATTCAAACACCTGCAAAGGTTTGAAAAAAGCTTACAAAATTATTTTTCGTTCCGGTTTGACCAAGGAACAAAGTCTGAAACAGGTCGAAAGTGAAATTGTTGGAAATGCTGAGGTGGATCGTCTCATTTCATTTATTCGTGAGAGCAAGAATGGTGTGACTCCTGATCACAAGCAGAGAAATGGGAATGGCGATTAAACGGTAGTTATGAAATGACAGAATCCACGACTACCATTGGCCTGATTGCAGGCGGGCGACAGTTTCCCATACTCGTTGCCGAAGGTGTAAAAGCCAGAGGAAATCGCCTGATTGTAGCCGGCTTCACAGGGCATACCAATATGGACGTTGCCCCTTTGGCTGATGTCTGGAAAGAACTCAAGCTCGGCAAACTGGGTAAGCTTATTGAGTATTTCAAGGACAACGGAGTTGATCGTGTTATAATGGCCGGGACTATCAACAAGCCGAACATAATGGATATCCGGTTTCTTGACATGCGGGCGATTAAACTGGTGTTCAGCAAGAAGGACAAGGGAGATTCTGCAATATTGGGTACTTTGGCTCGTGAATTTGAAAAAGAAGGAATGCCTGTCGTTCCTGCCCATGAATATCTTCCGGAACTGTTGACGCCTGAAGGTGTTTTGACACGCCGGGAACCCGATGAACGTGAATGGGAAGATTTACGTTTTTCTTGGAAAATAGCCAAGGAACTAGGCAGGATGGATGTGGGCCAATGCGTAGTAGTTCGCGAAGGTATTGTGGCTGCAGTCGAGGCTCTTGAGGGGACAGATGACACGATTCGTCGAGGGTGCAAACTTGGTGGCGACAGCTGTGTCGTTGTCAAGGTTTTCAAACCAGGCCAACAAGAGCAGGTTGATCTTCCCAGTTTTGGACTCGATACGATCAAGGCAATGGCTGAAGGAAAAGCCAGTTGCCTTGGAATTGAAGCTGGTAAAAGTCTTTTCTTTGACCGTGATACGACCCTCGCTTTTGCTGACAAGGTTGGTATTTCCATTGTCGGTCTTTCTTCCGATCATTTTGACTCCTGATATCATAAGTCTCGTATAATCAATTGCATGTTTCTTTGGCATAGCTTGCCAAGGGCGGTGCTGATATGCGATTAATTCTTAAAGTATTTGGAGTTTTTTCGAATACTGTTTTAGTGTTTTATCATGACACTATTTTGAATAATTTGTATTATGAATGAGGCTCTGATGATTACATCTCTTGAATGTGTGCCGTGTTTAAGGATGATGGCACAACGTGAAGCTTTGCTTGCCTGTCCTGATGATGAGGCTATGCAACAAAAGATCATAGATGCTTGGGAACAGATATTAAAAAAAATAGATTTGAACCAACCACCACCGCTCATAGCAAGATCTCTCGCTGACCTTCTTGAGTCCATGACCGGATGTGGTGATCTGTATCGCGAAGATAAGCTTCAAGCTAATACCAGGGTTCTCGAGCTTTTCCCCCAGTTCAAGTCCATGGTTGAAAAACGACGCGCTTCGCAAGGTGAAGACTCTCTTGCCTTGGCCTTGGAATTGGCAATTATTGGCAATTTTATTGATAAGGCTGTGGCCGTGGATTTTGATTGGGAGGATGGACTCGCCAATGTTTCTGATACGATCTCTTCAAAGGTATTGAAACAATTCAAGACATTGGCTCAGCCAGGTGCTCAGGTTCTTATTCTTGGTGATAATACAGGAGAAATTGTTTTGGACATGCTCTTGGTGGAAGAGTTGAAATTGCGTGGTTGCGAGGTGACGTATGCGGTACGTTCAAAGCCGGTTATCAATGATGCCACAATGGAAGACGCTATTGCGGTTGGCATGACTCGACTTTGTTCTGTTGTTGAAAGCGGTGTGGATACGCCAGGAACAGTCATTGAACGCTGTTTGCCTGAATTTGTTGAGCGTATGCGGCAGGCTGATGTCATTTTGAGCAAGGGGCTTGGAAACTATGAGTCGCTAGAAGGTCGGTGGTCGGGTATCTTTTGCGCTTTCAAAGTCAAATGTGAACGTATTGCCAAGAAAACAGGATTGCCATTGGGTGAAAGTGTCTTTTGCAAGACCAGTTTGGTCGAAGACGGCAAGGACAGTCATCGCTAAAGTAAGGAACCGGAATGATTAGTCGGTCTTTACGTATCTTAGTGGAGGTAGGTGTTGTCTGCATTTTGTTGCTGGCAGCAGGTCTTTTCTGGATTTCTCATTACATTGATACCGTAGAATTTAGAAATCGATTTACCAATATGATTCAGGATTTTACCGGAAGGCACGTGACGCTTTCCGGTGATCTGAATATCGCGCTCTGGCCTGGATTTGTTCTTGATGTCGAAGATTTGAGTCTTGGTGAGGACCAGGAATTTGGCAACGAAGAATTTGTTCATTTCGATAGGATCAGAATCAGTGTTCGTCTGATACCGCTTCTGGCCGAGAGGCTCGATATTCGGTTGATTATTGTTGAAGGCATGAAGTTGTCGATCATTCAAAAATCAGATGGCCGATTCAACTGGCAATCGATTCAGGATATGAATGTTGGCGAGATATCGCTGGATTCTTCGTCCGATTTTTCAATCCATGAAATTTCACTTAGCGGGCTTGAGGTTGTCAATGCCTCCGTGTCGTACAAGGATGATACCGGTGATCGCGGATATCTTCTGAGTGGTATAAACCTGAGAACCGGTGCAATGGCAGTCGGTGAAGATGTGCCTTTTACCATCAGCAGTGCCTTTTCATGGGTAGGCGGCGGGGTGGAATCCGATTTAATCTTGAAAGGAATGCTTGAAACCGGTGTTGATGGTTCAGGCGTGGCACTCAAGGATGCTACTTTGTACGCATCCGTTGGGGGAGATTTTTTGCCTGACGGGGCAAATCCTGGCGAACTGACGGCACGTGTCTTGATGGATTGGGATAGGCGGTCCATTGCTTTTGATGCAATTCGTGTTCAATTCCTTGGATTAAAAGGTGAGGGGAATATTCAAAGCAGTGACTTGAGCAAGGAATTTCGTGCCAATGGACATGTGACGATTCACCCCTTCAGACCTGTTGATGTTGTGACTCGATATTTTCCCAAGGCGCCAGTCAAGTCGGTGGATGGATTGAAAAACAGTAATTTTTCATCTGTTTTTCAGGTGGATGAGACTGGTGTGACATTCAAGGATTTGGTCCTTTCTCTGGATGATATGAAGGTTCGCGGGCAACTTGGTTTCAGCAATTATAAAAAACCGGTTTTCAGTTTTGAACTCAGTGGGAATACTATTGATCTTGATCGGTATCTTCCTTTGTTCAGAACTGACACGCCATTTGTTTGGGATGATTTTAATCTGGAATTATTTCGGAAATTTCGTGGGCAAGGTACTGTTGGTGCAGATGGATTCAAGGTGCTGGATACACACCTGTCAGACATCAGCCTTGCCATTAAGGCAGATATAAATTCCATACTTGTTGATGCTGCGGCAATAAAGAAAGGTCAGGCGTCACTTAACGGTACAATGAAAGTCATTATCGGAAGTTCTGCTACGGATGCTATGCCTGTTTTGACCATGTCAGCCCAGTTGGCGGCCAAATCCATGGAAGAGGGTTTTGTCTTTTTGAAGGGAAAATCGTTGAGCCTTTTTGGGATGGAGTCGTTTCAAGTGAAGGCGGATGTTGCTTCGTTGCCATGCCCTCCTTTGGATCGATCAATTGAGATACTGCGACATGTTACGGGGAATGGCTCTCTTTCTTTGGGAACCGGATTTCTTCAATATGATGACGTTTCCGGAAAACCGTTTAAGTTGGACTACTCTAAAGCGAATATTGCCTTTGGTGTAACACCGGCCAAGCGAGTCTCGGAAGGATACTTTGATTATATCGCGAGTGCCAATATTGAAATGCATGGTGGGGAAAAAGTTGAAACCTTGGCTGTCAAGGCGAAAGGGCCCATGCGTACTGCAATCGATTCGCTTAGTATAAAAACCTCTGGCATGGACATTTCGGGCCATATTACCAGTCAACTTCTTCCTAGAGAGTCGAAAAGACTGTTAGCTTCAGGCACGGTCTCATTTGACTCGGACACTGCTGTGGCTGCGGTTTCTGACGGAGTTATACATGTTCTGGAAACTTCCATAAAGGGAACTGCGAATATTACGGGACTGGGCAAGACTGTGCAGGCCTCGGGAAAACTCGTTATTCCAGAAGCTGATCCCAAGAGAATCATTTATTTGTTAAGTGGCGTTGCAGTCAGGACCAATGACGTCGAGGCGTTGAAGAGTGCCCGTTTGGAGACGCAATATACGGCGGATAAAAAAGGATTCACCCTTAGTGAACTGAAGGGTAACCTGGATGGGATGTCCTTCAACGGCCATGTTATAGGCAATGGATTAAAAAATCCGATGCTGGCTTTTTCGTTATCCTCTGGTTTTTTAGATATTGATCGGTATTTGCCACCTTCTCCAGACATGAGCCTTGAGGAAAGACGTGCCGGAAAAGTGAAGAAAGCCCCTCCGGTAGAACTCCCATTGGGATTCCTGAAAGCCCTGCGACTCAATGGCAAGGCGGTTTTGGAAGAATTCAAGCTTGCGGGAATCAGGGTCAGGCCTCTTTCTGGGAATGTGAGAGCTGACAATGGTCAAGTTCATCTTTCCGAGTTGAAAGGGACGGTTCATGAAGGCCAGTTGATGGCAGATTGGAGCGGAGATGTTGGAACAAACGAGTTGAAGACGCATCTCAAGCTTCATATTGAGGATATGCAGTCAGGGGCTTTGCTGAAAGATATTGCAAAACGGGATTATATCAGAGGTAAGAGCGATGTTGATTTCGACCTTGTCAGCACTGGTGCGACTGATGATGAAATTCTTAAATACTTGCATGGAACTGCATGGACACGGACAAGCAATGGTTCGTTCAAATTTTCAGGATATGAAACCAAACCAGTCGTAACAAGAAACAATCTGATGACTGACGATCAGAACACTCAGACAAGGCCGAGCCCAAGAACATCTTTTCGCAAGGCTATGGCATATTTTACTGTGAACAAGGGGGTTTTCAGTGTAGACAAATTCCGTTTGGAGGCACCGCCGCTACTGCAATCATACGGCGAAGGGAATTTCAGTTTGCCTGATAACAGCATTGATTTGTCGATAAAGAATGATTTTGTGGCTGTTCCAAGCGTTACCATACAGATTGTAGGTCAGTTATCAGATCCCGAGATCAAGATTCCCAAAGGAAAAATCGTTAATGATACTGTCAGAAACATTCTCAGTCTGCCGGAAAAATCGTTCAACTTTCTGCGCGATCTTTTCCATTAAAAGCACATCGCTTGCCTGTTGGTAATGAGAGAGTATATGCAGATAGTAACAGTTGGATAAATTCCACGGAGAGAACATGAGTGCGGCGAAGATAAGGCAGACTTCCAGAGAGTTCAAGCGTCATTTTTCAGATGGTATATGGATGCGCAATGAAGCGGATACCCCGTTTCTGGTTCGTATATGGCGTGGTATATGCCGACTTCTCTACTTGATTGGGTTCGGATTTGTTAAAGACCAGAGCATCATTCGTGCGGCCGCTCTCACGTTCACCACAATCCTGTCCATCGTCCCGTTCCTGGCTGTTGCTTTTTCCATTTCAAAGGGTTTTGGTCTTCAGAATACCGAATTCATTCGCACCCTTGTCTTAAAGATGACAACGGGTCGAGTCGAGGTCGCGGATAAGATTATCGAGTACATAGACAGGACCAATGTACAGGCACTCGGATGGGTAGGTGTGGCGACACTTTTGTTTACGGTTTTTTCTCTGATCGGGACTATCGAAAAGGCTTTTAATACAATCTGGAACGTGACCAAAGGGCGTTCGGCATGGCGTAAGGTCGCTGATTTTTTTCCGGTTATTTTGATTTGCCCGGTGGTTCTGCTGGTTGCATCCAGTTTTAATGTGAGCTTGCAACAACAGCAGGTTGTTCAGGGACTTTTGAGTGTGGAGGCCATTGGCTTTTTGGATGCCATATTTCTCAAGGTTGCTCCTTACATTCTGATATCGTTGGCTTTTGCATTCATGTATGCTTTTATTCCATACACTCGGGTAAAAATATCGGCTGCAATTATCGGCGGAGTTGTCGGTGGAGTCTCATGGCAGTTGGCGCAGTGGGGATATATTTATTGGCAAATTGGAGCGGCAAAATACAACGCCATTTATGGCAGTTTTGCTCAACTCCCTGTGTTGCTTATCTGGATATATATAAGTTGGGTTCTTGTGCTTCTTGGTTCCGAAGTTAGCTATGCTTGGCAGAATATCAATTCCTTTGTGAAGCAGCGGTATTTTGGTAAGGCAACGCCTTTTGAAAGGCAGAAGATTGCCGTATTAATGATGATTATTCTTGCAAAACATTTTCATGAAGCCAAGCCGCTTCCTTCGGTCGAGCAAATTTCTGATGGACTGATGGCACCCGTGTCGTTGGTGTCTGATTTGTTTGGGCTTCTGCAAAAGGCTGGATATACTATTCTCGTGGATACTTCGGAGTGTGAAATATATGCTCCGGCCAGATCTCTTGAGGGTGTTCACGTGCTGGATATAATCAGCGTGGTGAATATGGATGGGGAACACCGGGAGTTTGAGGAATTTGCGGAGAAATTCGGATTTCTTGATGCTCTCTTTGCACAATTAGGCAAAGCTACTCGTGAAAGTGAAGCGAACATGACTTTGCTTGAATGTGCTAATCAGTATCCAGCCTATGTTCTTGATATTGTGCCTGAAACTGAGAGCGTTCACCATTGTCTTCCTGATACTGGTGATAAGTAGACTTGCTCAGGCGTGTGATGTTTATTGATCTGTTCCGCTTGGCACACAAAAACATGACGGTGTCTAGGTGTCGATACGTTCTAGTCCGTTGATCTGAAAACGCCACCCATCATATAGTGCATCGTTTTGGCGAATTCCATGACCAGATGTTGCGCTGATCTCTGATCTTTCCACCATTTTTGATCAAAAGAATCTTCATCTGTGGCTGTCACGCGGATGGTGCATTCTGGTAGTATTTCATCAAATATCATCTTGGCTCGGCGGGCATGGTAGGGTGATGTCACTACAAGAATTCGAGGTGACTTGCCGTTTAGATGTTTTTTGAGGGCTTCGGCTTCTTCCATGGTGCTGATATGACCATCGCCAAATGGTTCCAAGTTGGCAGATTGGGCTTCAAGTAAATTGAGCAACAGTGTGTTGAATTGGTTGGTCGAGTAGTTTGGATATCCCATTTGCCACTTGAGTTTATCAAGTTTGGATGGGGGGATGTGCCCGGCATTGCTGATGAGAATCGTCGGTGCATAGCCTGAACGGTACAGTTCGGCAGCCTTGATGAAACGATGTTTGTCGCCAGCGAGGGGCAATATGTAGTCAGCTTTGATCGGTTTCTCGTTCACAGTCATCCAGTGTCCTGCAAAGGTCAGAAGGCATAGTCCAACCAGTACTGAAATAATAGTTGCTATTCCGATGACTTGAAGGATGAAGCGAGTGAAGGACTTCATGATTTAGGCCTTGGTGTAAGCCGTTTCATAATGTTTTTTGAGTTCCGCAAATGTTCCTTTTTCGATTGAGGCCCGGACTTGTTTCATCAAATTCAGGTAGAAATACAGGTTGTGATATGTGTTTAACCTGTATGAGAGGAGTTCCTTGGCCATGTACAAGTGCCTGAGATATGCTCGGGAGAAATTGCGGCAGGTGTAGCAGTTGCAATTGGGATCGAGGGGGGCATCATCTTCGGCAAATTCGGCTCGTTTGATATTGATTTTTCCGATGGAGGTGAACAAAGTACCGTTTCGTGCGTTGCGGGATGGGAGCACGCAGTCGAACATGTCCACACCTGCAGAAACTCCTTCCAGAATATCGAGGGGAGTGCCAACGCCCATGAGATATCGAGGTTTGGCCTCTGGCATCATGGGGGTAATGTGGTGCAGAATATCGTACATTTCTTCAGTTGATTCACCCACGGACAAGCCTCCGATGGCGAATCCCTCAAAGTCGATTCCCTTGAGCTGTTCAAGACTTCTTTCCCTGAGATCCTTGTAAAAACCACCCTGGACAATGCCGAACATGAGTTGATTGCCAGAACCTTTGGGGTAATGGTCACGACATCGTTGTGCCCAGCGGGTGGTCATTTCCAGAGAGTTTTCCGTGTATTTCTTGTCGTTGCCGTACCCGACGCATTCGTCCAGGACCATCATGATGTCAGAGCCGAGATTCTTTTGGATATCGATGGCCTTTTCTGGTGAGAAAAAGTGTTTTGATCCATCAAGGTAGGAGCGGAATTCGACACCGTCTTCTGAGAGTTTGCGGATGGATTGCAGACTGAAAACCTGAAATCCACCGCTATCCGTCAGGATGGGGCGTTTCCAGTTTGAGAATTTGTGCAGTCCGCCACGTCGGGCAACCAGTTCATCGCCGGGACGCAGATAGAGATGGTATGTGTTGCCAAGGATGATCTGGGCGTCCATTTCTTCAAGATCCAAGGGGCTCAGACTCTTGACCGTGCCTTGAGTGCCTACAGGCATGAAGATTGGTGTCTGTATCTCGCCATGTGCCGTGCTCAATGTGGATCGTCTGGCTTGGCCGTCAGTTGCGTGGATTGTAAAGTTGCCGGGTCTGGTCATGTATTTTTAACTCCCTTTTTGGGGCAGATATCTTTGAGTTCGCATTCATTGCATTTGGGATTGCGTGCCGGACACACTTCGCGGCCAAAGTAGACAAGGAAATGATTAATGTCACCCCAGGTTTCTTTGGGATAGAGAGGTATGAGGTCCTTTTCGATACGAACGGGATCGGTGTTCGAGGTCAATCCCATGCGAAACGTGAGCCGTTTGACGTGTGTGTCAACTGCAATTCCTTCATGAATTCCGAAGGCATTGGACAAAACTATGTTTGCCGTTTTTCTTGCTACGCCTCCGAGAGTGATGAGGTCAGCCATTGTCTTGGGGACTTCACCACCATATTCTTCCATGATACGTTGTGCTGCGGCCTTGAGATTCTTGGCCTTGTTGCGGAAAAAACCTGTGGAGTGCACGACTTTTTCAATATCGGATACGTTTGCATTAGCCAGGGCCGGGATGTTTGGCCAACGTTTGAAGAAGTCGGGTGTTACCTTGTTGACTCGTTCATCTGTGCACTGGGCGGCCAGAACCGTTGCAACCAGTAGTTCCCAGGAATTGGTCCAAGCCAGTGCTGGTTCGGGTTTCGGATACCGTTTTTTTAGGCGGTCGAATATTTCGAGAGCGAGTTCGTTCTTTTTCATTGTGATGACCTGTTTTGTTCGTGGCCTTGATTAGCATCACTATACAGTTGACTCAAGTCTCAAATTATATGGTTTCTCGTTGGACAATCTGTAAAACCATGTATGATTACAGATAAATATATTGAAATATCAAGTGAATGAGTGGGGGGAGTGAAATATTTTTTTGTTTGATCAGCGTTTTTTATGTGGACATCCTGTGTGGATGGTTTTTTCCCGGCCAAGCCATTACGGTTGTTGAAAACAATTATGCATGATTACCGATTATCATACGGAGATTTCAAATGTCTGAATCACTGGTGTATATTACATGTAAAACTTCGGCAGAGGCTGACAGTATTGGTGAGGTTCTTGTGGGACGGCGACTGGCTGCATGCGTGAATATCATTGATGGCATGCGTTCCATGTATTGGTGGGACAACAAGGTCGAGCGGGGACAGGAATTCGTGCTTATTGCCAAGACCAGAACAAGCCTTGTTGACGAACTGACTGAAGCAGTTAAGGCCATGCATGGGTATGAAGTTCCATGCGTTGTTGTCATGCCCATCACGGGAGGCAATTCTGACTTCTTGAGTTGGATACGGGAAGAAACAAAGGAACCATGAGCACGGTCTATGTGGGAATATTGATAACCGTCGTCGTTGACAGCGACATGGTCATGCCTTTAGATTCCCGGTAATCAAATTAGCTATTCTTGAGGAGGAATAATGCAGATTTACATATCCGGGTCTTTGGCCTTTGACCGAATTATGAATTTTCACGATAAATTTTCCAATCATATCCTGCCTGATAAATTGCATATCCTGAACGTGTGTTTCCTGGTTGATGGCTTGGCTGAAAGGTTCGGCGGCACAGGCGGAAATATTGCCTACAATTTGTCCATGTTGGGTGAGACTCCCATTCTTCTGAGCCAGGTCGGAAAGGATTTTTCTTCATATGATGATTGGTTGCACAAACACGGTATTTCCGTTGCAGGTATCCGTACCATTGATCAGGAGTTTACTGCTGGAGCCTATATCACCACCGACCAGTCGGACAATCAGATTACCGGCTTCAATCCCGGGGCAATGAAATATCCCTGCCAGTATGACATGACAACCATGGACAGCAACGAGGCGTTGGGGCTTATTTCTCCAGGCAATCTTACCGATATGATGGATCATCCCAAATATTATCGTGATAATAACATTCCCTTTATTTTTGATCCGGGCCAGCAGATTCCGGCTTTTAGTGGTGAGCAATTGGCCGAAGCCTTTGATGGTGCGGAGATTTTGATCACCAATGACTATGAACTGGAGATGATTCTGAAGGCCACGGGCATGAGCAAGGACGATGTCATTGACAAAGTTGCCTATCTCATTACGACCCTGGGCGAAAAGGGATCAGTGATTAATTGCAAGGGTGAAGAAGTGACTGTGGAGGCTGTGCCTGCATCCGAGGTTGTTGATCCCACTGGTGCCGGTGATGCCTATCGTTCCGGGTTGCTGAAAGGGCTGGCCATGGGCAAAACAGTGGCCGAGGCTGCAAAGCTTGGTTCCGTTTGTGCGGTCTATGCCGTGGAACACAAGGGAACACAAGAACATTCCTTCACAATGGAAGAATTCACCAATCGTTATGAAGCCGCATTTGGACTTATGGATTAATTGAATTATACACCTGTCTCGTCAAGGAGGCCCTCCATGATCGAACTGAAGATCGAGAACGTTGAAATGTATTTGAAAAAAGCTTTCGGCGATGGAGTCAGGCTTGTCGGGGCGGGTGATATCGGCTGTTTGGACGAGCAGGGCATGAAGGGGTTTGGTTATGGAAAACCCCTTCTGCTCAAGTTTGAGGTGGGGGGTGAAACAAGGGAGGCCGTACTGTCCGTCATGAAGGGGGACAAGTACGGTCATCAGTTCTATTGGGACAGGGCTGCTATTCTCATGTTTCAGTTCGAGACTTCGGCTTTGATGGAACGTCATGTTCGTCCTCTTGGACTGGGGTATGTCAATGCCGATGATGCGTTGATCCCGGTTGAAGCTCCAAAGGAGTTTTTTATTCTCAATGAAAAACTTGAGGGACATGATTACTTCCTTAATCTTGAGCGTATCAAATCTGGAGATTTCAGGGATTCAGATATTGAGACTGCGCGTGAGTTTGCCCGTTGGCTGGCTCGTGTTCATTCCGTGAAATTAGATGATTCTCACCTTTATTCCCGACGTATCCGCAATCTGATCGGTTCCAGTGAATGCATCCTTGGCTTGATTGACGAGGCCTATCCTCATCCATATGAACCTTTCCCCGATAGCCGCTTCATGGCTCTGGAAAAGCGACTCATCGACTGGCGTTGGAAGTTGAAGGGATATGCTCATCGTCTGAGTGCCGTGCATGGGGATTTTCATCCCTGGAATGTTCTGGTTACTGATGATGGGAATTTTTCAGTGTTGGACCGTAGTCGAGGAGAATGGGGTGATCCTGGCGGTGACTTTGCGACCATGGCGGTAAATTATCTGCTTTGGAGTCTTTACAGTCATGAAAATCTCGATGGTCCATATGAAAAAATGTATCGAGCCTATTTCGAGGAATACATTAGTCAAACTGGTGATGTGGAAATATTTGAAGTCATGGCTCCGTTTTTTGTTTTCAGATGTCTCGTCATAGCTTCGCCGGAATGGTATCCTGATCATCCCCTTGAGATTCGGCAGCGACTTTTCAGACTTATGGAAAATGTTCTTGAGGATGATATTTTTGATTGGGAGAACATTAACAAGTACATGGAGTGAGTTGCGGTGAATGAAGAGGGGTGGGCAGTATGGTTTGTGGGCTTGCCCGGATGCGGCAAGACAACTCTCGCCAAAGGGGTGCATGATTATCTGTATGTCAAGGGGATGGATGTTGTCGCGCTTCAGATGGATGCACGGCGAAAAACGTATTTTCCTGACCCGCAGTATACTGCTCAGGAGAGAGCAAAGGCTTATGGTTTGTTTGTTGATGAAGCCGTCGAACTTGTGCGGCAGGGAAAGGGCGTCCTGATGGATGGCGCGGCTTGTGATGTTTCCATGCGAACCAACGCCAGGGAACGGATTTCGCGATTTGCCGAAGTGTGTGTGCATTGCGAAATTGAGGTAGCCATTGAGCGTGAATCGAACAGGCCAAACGGTGCAGTCATGGCCGGATTGTATGAAAAAGCCTTGAAGCGGCAGCAGACAGGGGAGCAATTCGAGGGACTTGGGGAAGTTTTGGGTATTGATGTCGAGTTCGGAATTGATCCTGATGCTGAACTGATTCTTGATAATACCCATTTGAGCAAGGAGGAAACTCTGAGAAAAGTCTTGCACTTTCTGGACAGTTGGCTCGGCAGTGTTTAATCCCTTGTGCAGCCGGTATGGATCTCCACAAAATAATCAATTGCCGACAGAACAAGGCAGGACATAATACATGAAATTTCATATTACCACCTTCGGGTGTCAGATGAACGTACACGATTCCGGGTGGCTTGTACGCGCTCTGGAAAGCCGGGGTTGGGAAGAGGCAGGTGAGAATGAAGCGCAGGTTTTTATAGTCAATACCTGTAGTGTCCGTGATAAGCCGGAGCAGAAAGTTTACAGTGAGCTTGGGCGTATTGCCGCGCATCTGAAGCGGGATGAGAATGTTTTTGCAGCAGTCGGCGGATGTGTGGCCCAGCAGATTGGGCGTGGTTTTTTTGAACGTTTTCCCTTTGTCAAACTTGTGTTTGGTTCCGATGGCATTGCAAATGCGCCCAACGCGCTTGAGCGCATAGTCGAGGGTGCCGAGAACCGTGTTGCCTTGTTGGATTTTGTCTCCATTTATGAAGAACGAGAAAATCCTGAAGAGCGCGTTGTTTCAATTTCTGAAACTCGGCAGGCATTCGTCAATATCATGCAGGGATGTGATAATTTCTGCTCGTATTGTATTGTGCCGTATACTCGTGGTCGTCAAAAATCGCGTCGACCTGATGCCATTGTTGACGAATGTCATGCGCTGGTTGAGTCCGGTGTTCGCGAAATTTCCCTGTTGGGTCAGAATGTTAACAGTTTTGGTCTTGACAAGGGGGGAGTGGGTGTCAGTTTTGCCGATCTTCTGAAAAGTGTATCAGAATTAAACGGACTTGATCGGCTCAGATTCACCACTTCGCACCCCAAGGATATTGCTCCTGAAGTCATAACCGCATTTGGCGAACTGGATAATTTGTGTCCGTCTCTTCACCTTCCTTTGCAGTCGGGGTCAGACAACATCTTGAAGGCCATGCGGCGTAAATATACAAAAGAACGGTATTTTTCCATTATCGATGGGTTGAAGGCAGCAAGGCCCGACATTGCGCTGACCACGGATATTATTGTTGGATTTCCGGGAGAGACTGAAGATGATTTCCAGCAAACGCTCGATATGATAGAAAGGGTTGGATATGAATCGAGTTTTTCGTTCAAATATTCAGATCGGCCTGGAGTCGCTGCGGTCAATATGGAGCCGAAAGTTGCCCCCGAAGAGGCTTCTGAGAGATTGATGCGCTTGCAGACTCTTCAAAATAATATTACTAGAAATAGTCTAAAGAATTTGGAGGGTCTTGAAACCCATGTCCTGATTGAAGGACTCAGCCGAAAACAGGATGAAAATGGTACTTCATGGAAAGGGCGGGACCCCGCAGGACGGATAGTCAATGTTGTAATGGATGAAACGGAAGGCATGATCGGATTAATGATCCCGGTGAAGATATTGGAGGCCAAGAAACATTCCTTGAATGGGGAAAGGACGGGCGAGTCGTGGTAAAGGTCGAAATTTTCGGGTTGGCACTTGATGAAACGAGTAAATCTCCTATTCTTGTACTGAAGAATCCGGAGGATTCGCGTGTTTTGCCAATTTGGATTGGTGCTATGGAGGCCATGTCCATTTCCATGGCCATTAATCAGGTACCTTTTCACAGGCCAATGACTCACGATCTGCTTTTGAAGGTCATTGTCAGCATGGGGGGCACCGTTTCCAGAGTGGAAGTTACCGATATCGAAAATGGAACTTTTTTTGCCGAAATAGTGGTCACAATGGAAAATGAGACCAAGCGGATGGACAGTCGACCGTCTGATGCCATTGCATTGGCTGTGCGTGCAGAATGTCCGATTTTTGTTGGAGAAGCCGTTCTGGAAGAGGCTGGTGCATCTCATCAGGAAGACAGCCCAGCTGTCATCAAAACCCAGGATTCCGATAAATGGATGGAAGAGTTGGAAAAACTCTCCGAAGAAGACACCAAATACAAGATGTAGGTATATCATGATCGATCTGCATACGCACACAGTGTTCAGCGATGGCGAATTGATTCCGGCGGAACTCGTTCGCAGGGCTGAGTTCGCAGGTTACAAGGCTATCTGCATGACCGATCATGCCGATGAAAGCACTATGTATCTCACCTTGGAGAACGTGCTCAGGTTTGTTCAAAATCATGGACATTTTTATGATATCAATGTGTTGGCTGGTGTTGAGCTTACGCATATACACCCGGCCTTGATTCCCGAGATGGTTGCAAAGGCCAGGAAGGCCGGGGCCCAAATAGTGGTCATGCACGGAGAGACTCCTGTTGAGCCGGTTGCTCCTGGTACCAATTTGGCGGCCATTGAAGCCGGAGTTGATATTTTGGCTCACCCAGGTTTGATAACTGATGAGGAAGTCAAACTGTCCATCGAAAAAGGCGTTGCCCTTGAAGTCACCACACGTGGTGGTCATAGTTATACCAATGGTCATGTGGTAGCCTTGGCGAGAAAGCACGGTGCAAGACTTGTGGTGAACAATGATGCCCATGCACCCAAGGACTTGATAGGTAGAGAGCTTCGGCGAACTATTGCGCTTGGGGCTGGTTTGTCTGCCGAAGAATATCGTCAGACCGAAGCCAATGCGTGGGAGATAGTGCAAAGATGCATGAAATCTTCAAGGAAAAACACAATATAATATTGTTGGATATGTGATCGAAAAGCAGTGAAGACGGAAGGCCGTAGCCTCGATGGTACGGCTTTCTTTGCATGAAGCGGGCTTCTGCTGCCTAAAACAGAGAGAACGGGTGAACGTATGAACTTTATGCCTGAAAGCGACATTTTTACGTTGTTGATGGGAGCAACGCTGGCCGTGAAGCTGGTGCTGCTCTT
>JAEINO010000051.1 GCA_016342345.1 Pseudodesulfovibrio sp.
CTGGCGCGGGCCCTGACATGCAAGCCGTCCGTCCTGCTTCTTGATGAGCCATTGTCTTCTCTGGACCCTCAATTTCGGGAAGACGTGCGTCGCACCTTAGCTGATCTGCACACGTCAGCCGGAACAACCTTTCTCATGGTGACCCATGATTTCGTGGATGCCCTGACTTTGGCAGACAGAGCAGCGGTCATCCGCAATGGCCGGTTGGAACAAGTGGACGAGGTACGCAACATTTTCCACCGCCCTGCAACAACATTCACCGCCCGGTTCGTGGGCATGAAAAACATATTTTCCACCGTGTACAAGCGGGGAGAATGCCAATTGGCCTCGATTCGAATGGCAATGCCAGACAACTGCCCGGTTCGGAAACGTGGATACGCGGCTCTTCGTCCTGAAGATGTTTCGGTATCATTAAATGGAGATTCCAATAAGAATCTCGCGCAATTGTCTGGAGTGGTACAACGAATATTTCGAACCGGTTTTTCCTGGGCGGCCGAAGTAGCCTGTGGTGAGAACTCATTCACGGCATGCATGGAACACGCCCAGGCCCTCGACAGCAAGGTACAACCAGGGGCTCAGGTCACGCTCTGCTTCGATCCTTCCAAATTGCATCACATTCCCGAGGAAAACGACTGAAACACGACCCTCTAATCCATAAAAGTCGCTGTTGCCGAGGCTACCCCACTTGCTATTGCTTTTTACAAAATCAATCTGGCAGGCTTTTAAGAAAATTTCGAGTGCAAGACGCAAAAAAAATTCAAGATCGACGAGTACTTCCTGTACGCTAGAATTTAATTTTTTTGCAGCAACGCCGCAATCGGGCCTTTATCAACGGCCTGAAAAAGCCCGCCCTCATGAACAGAGAGCGGGCTTTCCTTTTAGCGACCAGTATCGTTGTTACCCGAACCGTTGTCGGATTTAATTGCAATCTCGCCAATTTCAGCCAAGGCCTTGCCTCGGCTTTGTGCGACCTTTTTCCACTTCCGTTTTTCTTTCTTCAACGCCTCAATCGTGTGCAGGAGATTCTGCACAGTCTGAGATGGATACCCATGCGTAGCCCGAGTTCCCCTGCGAATTTCCTCGTCGTTGCGTTGACGTATTGCAACGAGTTGATTGGCGTCAAGAATCATCCGTGGTAGCTCCTGCGATTGCTATGCCGTGGCGCAGAATGTATCCTTGGAATATTCAACACGATCACGGTATTCTTCCTGCTTGCCCTTATTCCAGCGGCTTACCGGACGGTAATAGCCAACCACACGGGTATACACCTCCGTGTCGCTGTTGCATGTCGGGCAAGTAAAGTGCTCTCCGTATATGTATCCGTGATCCTTGCAAACAGAGAATGTCGGAGTCACGGAAATATAGGGAATCTTGGTTTTGCTCATGGCTTTCAGGAGATAACTCTTCACGCTCTCCTCATCCGGGGCAGCTTCGCCAAGGAATGTATGAAACACGGTTCCGCCGTTGTAAAGCGTCTGAAGCTTATCCTGATGCTCAAGAGCAAAAAAGGCATCAGAAGTAGATCCAACCGGAAGCAGTGTGGAGTTGGTATAATATGGGACTTCGTCTCCAGACGTGTAAATATCCGCGTACAACTCCTTGTCAATCTTGGCCAAACGATAGCAGGTGCCTTCACCTGGAGTGGCTTCAAGATTGTACAAATGGCCGGTACTTTCCTGAAACTTCACAACAAGTCTACGCAATTGGTTCAAAACCCGCTCCATGAGTCGAGTTCCGGCATCGGTATCGATTCCCTTGCCCAGCATATTCATGCACGCTTCGTGACCACCGATAAGACCAATTGTTGAAAAATGACCATTAAAGCCATTCTTCAGATAACGCCGGGAAAATGGGAACATGCCCGCTTCCAGATTTTTTTCCACGATCTTGCGCTTGAATTCCAAAGATTCACTCGCCAGTTCTGCATATTCAGTGACCAACTCAATGAAGTCTTCCTCATTGTGGGCCAGATATGCCAGCTTGGAAAGATTCAGAGTCACCACACCGATGGAGCCGGTCAAATCTCCAGCACCAAACAATCCACCGGTTTTCTTGCGAATTTCGCGGAGATCCATTTGCAGACGGCAGCACATGGAACGAACATCCTCAGGATTAAGGTCGGAATTGATGAAATTCTGAAAATATGGAGCCCCATATTTGGCAGTCATCTGCAACAGAAGCTTTCCTTCCGCGGATTCCCAGGGGAAATCCTCGGTCACATTGTAGGTGGGAATGGGGAAAGAAAAAATACGACCATCCGAATCCCCTTCGAGCATGACTTCAAGAAAGGCCCTGTTGATCATGGCCATTTCCTCGGCATATTCGCCGTAGGTTGAATCCTGCAATACACCGCCGATGATGATCGGCTCCTTGGCTATGTGAGACGGCGGCACGAAGTCAAAAGTGAAGTTCGTGAAGGGACTCTGTCCCCCCCATCGTGAAGTAGCATTCAGATTGTGAAGAAGTTTCTGAATCTGCTGCTTCACAGTTGTATAACTCAATCCATCCAGCCGTATGAACGGAGCAAGATAGGTATCGACGTTGTTGAAGGCCTGTGCTCCGGCCCATTCGTTCTGAAGAGTGCCAAGGAAATTAACAATCTGACCACAGGCCGCATCAAAATGTTTGGCCGGAGTAGACGAACAACGGCCGCTCAGATTGAATCCTTCAAGCAACAAATCACGCAAACTCCAGCCGGAACAATACCCGGCAAGTCCAAAAGAAAGATCATGTATATGAAAATAGCCATGGGTGTGAGCCATGCGCACTTCTTCCGGATATTTCTCCAATACGTACCGAGCTTGTACCGATCCGGCCATGTGCAGAATCAAACCCTGAAAGGAATGAACCATATTGGAATTTTCGTTCACCCGCCAATCGACATTGTCAAGATAACTTTCAGTGACTCCGGAAATATCCAGAAACGCATCGTTCTGAGTACGCAGTTCACGACGCTTTTCGCGATAGATAATGTAACGCTCAGCAACCTTGTACAGACGAGCTTCCATAAGCACCTGCTGAACCATGTCCTGCACTTGCTCCTGCTCGGGAACATCCACGCCTTCCAGCTTCTTTTCCACCTTCCCGGCCAATCTGGTGGCAAGAAGAGGGTCCTTGATACCGCTCCCCTTGAGGGCCTTGAAAATGGCGTCACCAATACGTTTGGTCGACCATGTTTCGATACATCCGTCGCGTTTCTGAATTTGAATAGGCATTAATATCTCTTGGCATACAGCTCCCGGCAAAAAGCTGAAAAGGCCGAACCAATGGAGCGGCACCCGGCTGTATGCATAGTTGTCTTGCACGACTTCTGGCGGCAGTACAGCCTGAAATCCGACAACGGTTAGGTGTGTGTTCTTTCATGTCCATCTGCGGACTCCGCGGTCCGCATTCGGCAAGAAACGCTTCAGGTAGGTCTTCTGGCTTTCCCTGCTCATCCCGCCTTCCCGCCTTGAGGGCAGTGGCATGTTGGATTGAGCATTCCAGTGGGGATTACAGCGGCGGGACCGCTCCGGTTTTGAACCGGATTCCCTGTTACGGCTTTGCAGCCACCTGAAGGACATCGTGAATAAGAATTTCTACCCCAAGGTCAGAAGAAGTGCAAGGGTAAGAACTGCGTTTTGTGAAAGGTTCACCCTCTGTGCTATGGAAATTGACTGGACAATATGGCCGTTTGATTCTACCTCAATGACTGCCATCAAAACACAAATACCCAGAGGAGTTGGAGTTGAGCATCCTATCCGCCAGCCTTGGGCTGACACGCTATCGGATCATTGAGGAAGTCTCCAAGGACCTGCTTCAGCAAATTCCGGAAAAGCTGAATAAATTCTGCTTTATCGACATCGATGCTACTGCCGACGAACGCTCTTTCGGCTGGACCAATATCGACGACATGCTGGACATGAACTGGACGCAATCTCCACCGGAGAAAGCCGAATATTTCACCTTTGGTCTCAGACTCGACACACGCCGCATTTCGCCAGCCGTGCTCAAGAAGCATTATACAATAGCATTGAACAAGGAACTCGCACACAACAAGGAACAGGGCAAAAACTTCGTTTCCCGCGATCGCAAACGGGAGCTCAAGGAACAGGTCACCCTGCGATTGCGTGCCCGCACTTTCCCTATTCCGGCCATGTTCGACATCATCTGGAATCCGGCATCCAATCGAATATACCTGAACACGACAAACTCCAAGGTTCGTGCGTTGTTTGAAGACTACTTCACCCTCTCCTTTGATCTGCATCTGGAACAGCTGACCCCATTTTTCATGGCCATGGATATTCTCGGCGAAGACGCCGCACCCAGGCTTGAGGATCTCGACCCCACCATTTTCGTATAAGGAAAAACCATGGATCTTTCACTTGTAGAACGCGAAAACATCCTGCTCGGCCAGGATTTCCTGACCTGGCTCTGGTTCAAGACAGACAGTGAAAACGTCTTGTTTTCCCTTGAAGACAAACGCACCTTTACCTTGCAGATGGAACAACGCGTTTCTGTTCAGGGCGGCGATGGAGAAGGCGTGGAAACCGCCACAGTCTCCAGTCCACGCGGCGAATTGACCGAGGCCAAAACCGGTCTTCGCACAGGAAAGAAAGTCAACAAGGCCCAACTACTCTTTTCCATGGATCAGGATGACTGGCTCGTTCAGATCAATGCCACAGATTTCGGCCTATCTGGTCTCAAAACACCAAAAATCGCCACAAAAGACGACGAGGGCGACGATCCTGATGCCAAATTTCTGGAAAAAATGTTCCTGCTGGACCGAGGACTGGAAATGATTGATATCGTCTTTGCCCAATTCCTCGTAATCCGCATGAGCAAGAATTGGATCGAGGAAACCGCAAAGATCAAACTCTGGATCAACGGATAGCGGCTCCCATGAGTGACACCCTCATTCGCATTGCCTGCTTTGGCGACAGTCTGACCGAAGGATATGGACTGCGCCCAGACGAGGCCTTGCCTGCAATTCTGGAACAAATGCTACGAGAAGATGGAATCCGTGCCACATGCCTCAACTTCGGAGTTTCCGGCGACACGACCAATGAAGGCCTTGCCCGAATTGGAAAAATCATTGATGCCGAACCGGATGCGGTCATTCTGGAATTTGGAGCCAACGATAGTTTTGTCGGCGAACCAGTCAAAACCATCCGACAGAACTTCACGGTCATCATTGAGACATTGATCAAAAAGGAAATCCCCATCCTGCTGGTGGGTATCACTGCACTCACGGACTTCGGCCCCGAATACAAGGTCGAATTCGACCCCCTCTTCAGCGATCTGGCAGAAAAATACAACCTGCCTCTGTTCCCTGATATCCTGTCCTGCTATTTTGGAGATTCCATGAGAATGCTCATGGACGGCATGCATCCCAATGAGCAAGGCGTGGTTGCCATTGCCCGCAGTCTCTATCCGCAAGTGAAAGAAATAGCAAAAACGATTGAAAACTAGTTAGTCTGCCCGCTACCCAGAATCCGCTTCTTCATCCAATAAACTGCCACGGCAAGGACTACGGCTGCCACCACAAGCATTGCCACGCCTTCCCATGACACTCGCCCATGAACCATTCCGGTATGCAACAGATGCCCGCCAGACGCGAGAAACAGGGTCTCGGGAAACATGCATAACAAGGTAAACAAGACATACGGGAAAAAGCGAACCCGAGTGACGCCCAACATGTAACTCGCCATCGGAAACGGAATAACTGGAATCAGCCGACTCAGGGAAAGGACATGCAGGGGATGTATCTGGCTCACCCGCTGCATCTTCATGAACACGGCATTCCGACTAAACCGAGTCTGCAACCAATCCCGCACACCGTAACGGGCCAAGATAAACGACCCCGTTGCGCCTGCAGTCATGCCAAGACATGCCCAGAATGCACCCATCTTCCACCCGAATAATGCACCAGCAGCAACCGTAAAAAGAGTCTGGGGAACCAGGAACATCGTTGCAACAGCATTGGCAAGCATGAACACAATCGGGCCAAGATGCCCCTGTTCGGCCACAAAATCAGACAGGCGCGACATATACCGCCCGCCCCAATGCTCGAATCCGTAAAAAACCACACCCGCAACAGCCAGAACGACCGCAATACGGACAAGTATCTTCCACGTAACCATCTTTTTTATTTCAAACATATCCATAAATCGCAACTCTCACAGCATCGGCCTTGAATTCAGGCCCGTTATACCATAGCTTACTGATCGGGATTCGACTGCCATCCTGTATAGGATTATGTACGGTGTAATCCCGGAAAATTGAAGTGGGAAAACAAACGAGGGTCAAGAATGCGCTACAAGCTGCAAATGATGAATACGGATTTCGGAGTTGGCATGTTCGCCGCACTCCCGGACGTCAACCTGAGCTTCAACGAGATGATCAGTCATCTTAGAAAGCATCCATATGATGATTACATGCATGAATTCGTCCTTCAGGGATTCAAGGATTTCCGCACCCGCAAGCTCCAGAAACTCATCAAGGAAGTCATGAAGGACAAGGGCCAGACCGATCCTGTCCTGGCCGCCATCCTGTATGAAGCCTGCATCTGTCATACGAGACAGAACCAGCTCCTTGAGCTGTTCGATGGTCTGGACCCCATGACCCTTGTCAACCACACCCCTGCCATCCACATTCGATCCCGCCATCTCGAAAACCAAATGCTGCACAGGCAATGGATCAACATGTTCGGCAGGAACATCTTCGGCATGGAACCACTGACTTCCCCTGACACAATCACGCTGGCCCCACTCTTCACAGACAAGGAACTCAACTTGCCCAAGGCTGTCACCGCAGCCGAAACCAGAGAATCTCTCAAGGATCAACTGCCTACGCCCAAACCTCGCAAGCCCCTTGCAGAGACAATTGAATACGCCCTGAAAGGCCTGAAAAAGTCCGATGCATTTCTCGGCCCTGCAATGGACCACAAGGCGTCCCTCTCGCCCATTTCCCGTCTGCGACACTGGACTGTCAAGACCAGAAGCGTAAACGGTTCCATGGCCAACAGCCTGGAAGGCATCCAGACCTCCTATGGTCGCGGACTGAATCTTGAACGAGCCGATGCTTCCTACTCCATGGAAATGGCAGAACGATTTTCCTCATATGCCAGCATAGATAAGAATGGCGTCCAGGGATATGCTAGACAATACCCGCTCACCTACGCAGCATATGACGAGCTGAGCGTCGAAGCAATGAACCCGAGCACAATCAGGCTGGAAGTACCATATGCCGGGCAAAAACTCCACTGGATCGAAGGACACACCCCTGACGGCAAGGGAGGTACAAAACCTCTCCTGATACCGGCACAACTCATTTTCCTTTTCTGTAACCTTGATGAACAAAGTCTGTTCAGTGCACTTGGTTCAACGGGTCTCGCATCCGGCAACACCATGGCCGAGGCCAAAGTAGCGGCTCTGACAGAAGCCATCGAACGGGATAGCGATGCCACAGTGCTTTTCGATCCCAAACGATGCTTTCACATCGAAGCCGATGACCCGAAAATTGCCAAATTACTGCAAGGCTACAAGGACGACGGCATCGACGTCTGGTTCCTGGACGTGACCCCGGAATTCGGAGTCCCCTGCTACAAATCAGTCGTGCTCGGCAAACACGGCGACATAAACAAAGGTTCCGGCTGCGATCTGAACGGCAAATCCGCTCTGGTTTCGGCCATGACCGAAACTGCCTACCCATATCCAGGCCCCAAGAGCGGTCCGGCACCGGAAGGACTCGAAGTCCGCAAGCTTGAAGACTTGCCCGACTACTCCACCGGCAGTGCTGAAGGCGACCTGATGACACTGGAAAAGACACTCATGAACAACGGCTATCACCCGGCCTATGTGGATCTCACCCGCAAGGATCTCGACATCCCGGTGACACGTGCCATGATTCCCGGTCTGGAAATAATCTCGGATTTCGATCAATACTCCCGAGTCTGCCCGCGCCTGTTCAACAACTATCTCGACATGTTCAAATAAACTCCAAAAGGCGGTTGAAGCAATAACACTATCTCCATACTGCCCAACTCGGCAAAACCATTGACGTCCCGGCAAAATGCGGGATAATGAAAACCCCCTCAGCCTGGGTGGTGGAACTGGTAGACACCCGAGACTTAAAATCTCGTAATCTTCGGATTGTGCGGGTTCAAATCCCGCCCCAGGTACCAATAATGCTATAATAAAATAGGTGACTTGAGTTTTTCAAGTCACCTATTTTAGTATCCCGGCAGTGTCCCGGTATTATTTAGACTAAAACTACCGCCCGTTTTTTGTGTATCACTTCTTTGTCACTCAATCGCACCATCTTTCCCGACACAGACACTCCTGATCATTTTTGGGTGTTCTATGGCTTATTCCTGAAGGCCCATCATGAAAAACTAAAAACGCTTCTCCTCATCGCCTGTTTTGCGTAGTATCCCCGAAGATTCAAGTCCTGACAAATACACACATCCAGCAAACGAGAATATAATGCCTCCAGTAACCACTTCCATATTCGAACTACTCAAGATCGGCCCTGGTCCGTCCAGTTCCCATACCATCGGACCAATGAAAGCCGGGTACGACTTCATGAAACTCGTACGGGAATTACCGGAAGAGACAAGACTCAAGGCCGATTCTCTGGAAATCAGACTTTTTGGTTCCCTTTCCGCCACCGGAGAAGGGCATGGTACCCGGCGCGCGGTCATGTCCGGCCTTCTTGGCTACCAACCTGACACCTGTCAACCCACAGTGCTTGCCGAATTTAACGATAATGACAAACAGTTTGAACTGAACCTTGAAGGCAAGATCCTAAAATATCATCCCGGCGAAATAATATTCGACGCGGTCAAACACAAGTACCCGCACAGCAACACCATGATTTTCCGTTTGAAATCCGGCGAGGATATCATTTTCGAACGCATGTACTTCTCGGTCGGCGGCGGATTTCTACGCTGGCAAGGATGGAAGGAACCGAAGCATGGCAAGCCGGCATATCCCTACAAAACCATGGCTGAACTTAAAAACCACTTAAAAATCAACGACATACGCCTCCATCAGCTCATCCTGGAAAATGAAATGGCGATAACGGGCATGACTGAAGACGAAATAAATAAAGGGCTCGACCATATCATCGAAGTCATGGAACGGTCTGTACTACTGGGCATTAAAACCGAGGGTGTACTCCCTGGCCCCATAGGCCTTCAACGCAAAGCTACAGTCATGTATACCAAGGCCAAAAAAGAACAATTTCAGGGGCCTGGTTTCCTCAAGGCAATAAACGCCTATGCTCTTGCAGCCTCGGAAGAAAACGCATCAGGGCATTGCGTGGTAACAGCCCCAACCTGCGGAGCGGCAGGAGTCATCCCTTCTATCGTCTTCATGCTCAAATATCACATGGGAGCCCTGCCGGAGGAAATTCGGCAAGGTTTGCTCGCAGCCGCCGCCATCGGCTTTCTCTGCAAGCACAATGCCTCTATTTCCGGTGCGGAAGTTGGCTGTCAGGGAGAAGTCGGAGTGGCCTCGGCAATGGCTGCCGCCTTTCTCGCCTATTCACGCGGATGCCGATTTCAAATAACTGAAAATGCAGCGGAAATTGCTATGGAACATCACCTTGGGCTAACCTGTGATCCCGTTGGTGGCTACGTCCAGATTCCCTGCATCGAACGCAATGCCATGGGCGCGGTCAAAGCCTACAACGCCTATCTCATAGCCTCGACATTGGACGAGTCCTATCAAAAGGTGGATCTGGACAAGGCAATAGCTGCCATGGCCCAGACAGGACACGACATGTCACGCAAATACAAGGAAACTTCACTGGCAGGACTCGCTCAAAGCATGACAGAATGTTAAGTGGACTAAACAGCCATTGATATTGAATTAAAAATACTTTTTACTTTATATTATCGCAGAATGCTGAATATAATTCAGAGCCACCGGCCTTTGCCTGAATTATGATTGCCCGCGATAGAATATTCTGCTAGATACTCAGCTGGTTTTTGTACTGAATACTATGCCTTTGGGGAGAGACTGTGATTTCTTTCAAAAACGTCAATAAGTGGTATGGGGACTTCCAAGTCCTTAATAATATTAACCTCGACATAAAAAAAGGCGAGGTTGTTGTCATATGCGGCCCGTCCGGGTCTGGAAAATCAACGCTTATCCGCTGTATCAACCGATTGGAAGCAATCCAGGAAGGTGACATACTAGTGGACAGCATGAATGTTTCCGACCCCAGAACAAACATGACTCTGCTTCGAGCCGAAGTCGGATTTGTCTTCCAGCAGTTCAATCTGTACCCGCATATGACAGTAATGGATAACATCCTTCTTGCTCCCACCATGGTTCGAGGCTTAAGCAAGGGTGAAGCGACAAGTGTGGGCATGGATCTGCTCAAAAAAGTGGATATCCCGGACAAAGCCGGAGCCTACCCTTCCCAGTTGTCCGGCGGCCAGCAACAACGTGTCGCCATTGCCAGAGGACTCGCCATGCAACCCAAGATCATGCTATTCGACGAGCCAACCTCGGCACTGGACCCGGAAATGATCAATGAAGTTCTGGACGTCATGAAATCCCTTGCCCGTGAAGGAATGACCATGATCTGCGTCACCCACGAAATGGGCTTTGCCCGCGAAGTGGCTGACCGGGTCATATTCATGGACGAAGGTTTTCTCATTGAAGAAAATACGCCTGAAGAATTCTTTAACAATCCCAAAAGCGATCGGACAAAAGATTTTCTCAGTAAGATCCTCAGCCACTAGGCTTGGATATATTTGCCTCGGTCGGACACAGTGTCTGGAAGAGGCTTTTTTCTTGGAGCAACTCAACCATTAGGAGAGGTAAATGCGAGTTCTCAAAGTCACTGTTCTGGCCGCCCTGTTGGTCATGGCAGCTAGCGTAGCCTTCGCCGGTCCCACTTATGACCGCGTGATGTCCACCAAGGTTCTCAAAGCCGGAATGTCCAATCAGGGAATCCCCGGCGGCTTCATTGACGAAAACAACAACTGGGTCGGTTTCGACGTTGACATGGCCACCGAGATTGCCAAACGCCTTGGCGTGACGCTTGAAAAGGTCGTTGTCAACAACAACACCCGTGTCTCCTTCCTGCAAACTGATCCGCCTCAGGTCGACATGGTCCTGGCCAACATGACACACAAACGTGTCCGCGATAAGAAAATTGACTTCTCCATTACCTACTTCTTTGACGGTCAGAAATTCCTGGCCAAGAAAGGCGTTGTCAAGAACTCCAAGGATCTGACTAACATGAAGGTCGGCTCCATGCAGGGCACCACCTCCATCGTTAATGCTACCGAATACCTCAAGAAAATGGGCAACCCCAATCCCAAGGTCATCGGTTACGATGGTGAAATCGCCATGTTTGAAGCTCTTCGCTCCGGTCGCGTACAGGCCATATCCACTGATTCCACCATCCTCCTCGGCTACGGTGCTAAGGAGCCAGGAAAGTACGAGTTGGTCGGTGAGTTTATCTCAGACGAGCCTTACGGCGTTGGCCTGCCTCAGGACGATTCTGCAATGCGCGATGCTGTCAACTTCGCCATTCAGGATATGTGGAGAGACGGCACCTACATGACCATATACAACAAATGGTTCGGTGCTGACACAGCCTATCCCTTCCCCATGACAGAAAAGATCGAACTGTGGCCGTAAGCCTTGCCGCTTAGCCAAACCAGGTCCCGGAGCTATCTGCTCCGGGACCTTTTCTTCAGAGAAGAGCA
Source organism: Pseudodesulfovibrio sp. (assembly GCA_016342345.1). Classification (GTDB taxonomy): domain Bacteria; phylum Desulfobacterota; class Desulfovibrionia; order Desulfovibrionales; family Desulfovibrionaceae; genus Pseudodesulfovibrio. The sequence goes on from JAEINO010000051.1 coordinate 11,711, forward strand.
TGTTTAAAAGATATTTCGAGAAAGCCTGGGTCCAGAATCTGTCCTTGCTGATGATGCTCAGCTTGGTTGTATATTATTTTGCCTTCATCTTCGAATTCAAATACGATTTCAACTGGTCCGTCTTTGTTACCAAAGGCCAATACGGCCACATGGGCAAACTCATGCTCCATGGCCTGAACCAAACCATTACCATCACCCTGTATTCCGCTGCCATTGCCCTTGTGCTCGGCACCATCTTCGGTCTGGCCCGCCTCTCAAATTTCAAGCCGGTCTACTATTTCGCCTCCTGCTACGTGGAAATATTCCGTAACACTCCGCTTTTGGTTCAACTTTTTTTCTGGTATTTCGCCCTGCCCTATGCCTTCCCGGAAGAAATTCGTTTCAAACTCTATGATATGGATTTCGAGTTCTGGACAGCAACCATTGGTGTCGGAATCTTTACCAGCGCATTCATGGCTGAAATTATCCGTGCCGGAATTCAGTCCATACCCAAGGGATTGCTCGAAGCATCCTATTCTTCCGGCTTGAATTTCAACCAAACCCTGCGCAAGATAATACTGCCCTTAGCATTCAGAGAAATCATCCCTCCGTTGGGAAGCGAATTCCTGAACAACATGAAAAACACTTCCCTCGCCATGACCATCGGTGTAGCCGAGGTATGCTGGTCCATGCAGGAAGTCACAGCACTCACCTACCACACATTTGAAGCCCTGATCGCAGCCACAGTCATTTACATATCATTATCACTGTCCATCGCAGGCATCCTGAATCTGGTAAATATCAAATTAAAAATCATCCCAGCGGGCAGCCCACCTCCATTGCGCAAGATAGCCGACGCCCTCTTCATGCCGTTTGAATATTTGGGAATTGGCATAGAACGAATCCTGTGGCATTTCAGAAAAGCCCCTGATGGCTCGCGAACCATTTCTCCATTGCGCCGTTTTTTAAATGCATCCAGCACAGCCCTGATCCGTTGCGCCAAGGTCCTTTTCGTTGTCGCACTGCTCATTCTCATCTATCAATCAGTAATGGCGGTAGCCGGATTCAATTTTGAAATCATATGGAAAAATCTCAGAACTCTTCTCGTCTGGCGCTTTCCCAAGGGCGACAACACTGAATTTTTCATGGGCCTTGGTGGTTTGGCAGGTGCAGTCCTAATGGCCCTCATCTCCATCTTCGGGAGCTTTATCATCGGCCTGTTTCTCGGCATGGGCAGAACTGCAAAAAACTATGCAATCAACATTCCCTGCACCCTGTACATCGAACTGATCAGAGGCACTCCTCTCATCCTTGTCATCTTCTGGACCTATTCCGTGATACTACCAATCATTTTCAATATAACCATCCACGCCTTCTGGGCTGCAACCATTGCCATGACCTTCTTTTTCGCGGCCTACATTGCCGAAACCGTACGAGGAGGCATTGAAAACATTCCAAGTGGTCAGGTAGAAGCAGCCAAAGCCACAGGGTTGTCCTACTTCCAAACCATGCGCAAAATCATCCTTCCCCAGGCTCTCAAGCAAATGCTTCCCGCTCTGGTCGGCATGTTCATCGCCGCATTCAAGGACACTTCCCTAGCGTACATCATTGGTGTCATGGAACTGACAAGAGCTGCGTATGCCATCAACAATCGCACGATGCTCTACCCCTTCGAATTCTACACGACCATTGCAGGAATGTACTTCACACTCAGCTTCCTCATGAGCCGCTATGCCAACAAACTGGAAAAAAAACTCAGCCCAGAAAACGTCCGAATCGAAATGTAACAAAACGCTTCATCACACCCGAATTCCAGCGCCGCACCATACCTGCATCAACAATTCAAAAAAGCCGCCCTCAATACATGAGGGCGGCTTTTTAGCGTTAGTAATGGCACACAGCCGCGCAAAAAACGTACACACACGACAATCATAATTCAATTTAATACCTGTATTTCAAGCTGATAAACTTTGGAACGCCCCTTGCGATATCTTTAGCATCATAGATCATGAACCTTTGGAGGAAACCATGCATCGTTTTATCACAACCCTACTGACTTTCAGTTTCCTTATCTTGGCAACCACACTCGCCCAAGCGTCGAACACGGCTCCGATGGATATGAAAATCGGACCGCCAAAGTCCATGAAGGCCACCAAGACACTTGTTGATTTTTCCCACGACAGGCACGGTATAGCCAAGATAGAATGTATTACCTGCCATCACACATGGGATGGCAAAAACGACATCAAGAGCTGTTCGGTTTCCGGTTGCCATGACCAGCCCGGCAAGAAAGGCAACACGTCCTTCTACACGGCTTTCCATTCCAAGAAATCAGACACCAGTTGCCTCGGCTGCCATAAAATCGTTAAAAAGAGTGGCACACCTGTACCTGTGGCCTGCAAGTCCTGCCATCCCAAATAATGACACCATCATTCCACAAGAAAGGCCCGCTCCAGAGGAGCGGGCCTTATAAACACAATAATGCGTTTCGACTATTCGCCGGACTGATAGTTCAACTTTCTCTCCTGCGGAAACAGAGGCAGGTAGCGATAAGCGAGACTCAGCACAATGAATCCGAATGCGATGATCATGATGGACGTGGCGTACTCAACCCAGTTCGGGTAGTACTTCTGCCAACTGTCAAACGGCATGGCCGGGAAGGCTATTGTCTGAACCGTAAAGATGTAGCGGTTCAGGGACACACCGATGCAATCAAGAATTGCTGCGGTGTACAACAGGCCAGGACGATTACGAATGGACGGAGTCACCAGCATAATGGCCGGGACAACACCGCATAACACGATCTCTGTCCACATCAACCACTTACCGTAGATGAATCCGTAGAACATGTCATCAAAGGTCAGACCGACGGACGGCAGATAGCCATTCGCCCATGCCCATGTGTCAAGAATCTTGAAGAACATATAGACGCAAAGCATGGAGCCTGCAATCTTGCCCATCAAGGCCTTGGTCTTGAAGTCTACCAATTTCTTGCCAGTGATCTTTTCCATCAAGGTGGCAATCAGGACCGTAAAGACCGGACCGGAACCAACCGCGGAAAGCACGAACAGGAAGAATGTCCAGGGCCAAATGAAGAAGCCTTCACGGAAAGCGAAAGGACGACCAATCAGGACACCGTACATACCACCCAACGAACCCTGGTGGAAGGTCGACAGGAAAGCGCCGATACCTGCGAACAGAGCCATATTTATATGCATGTTATGAGCAAGGGCATGAATGAAGGGAATCTTGTTCAGCTGTTTCTGCTCTAAAATCAGCGGTACGAACTCGATGATCAAAACAGTGAGATAACAGGTGATACAGAAGATAACTTCTGTCAGCATGGAATGGACATTCGGATGCCAGTAGCCGAACCAAGCACGGGTCGGCTGACCAACATCAAGTACCAAAACCAGCATGGCACCAGCATAACAGCAAAAACCAACGACTACCGTCAGATTAATGATTTTTTCAAGTTGCTTGATCTTGAGGATGTACTTCAGCAAGCCAGTAAAGAATGCACCGGCACCGAGAGCAATCACGGCAAGGTCAAAGGTAATCCAGGCACCAAACCCGAAATAGTTATCGAGTCCGGTAGTTCCAATTCCATTATAGAGCACGAGTACTGCGGCGTATAATCCCCATAAGAAGATGCCTGTAAGAGCAGCCATCCATATAAGGTACTGGCCAAACGAGCACCGCTGCGTCCCTTCCGGGAAGAGTTTGCTATCCATGGTTCAGCCTCCTAACCGTGTGAGTTGGACGGGGCACCGTGGTCACCACCGTCTGCGTTGTAGTTGTCGCCTTGCTTGCGAACCCATTCGCGCTCACTCATGTAGTAGACTTGGGGAGCCAAACCGAGCTTCTCAAGCAGACGGAACGCATTCTTGCTCTTGGCCAGTTCATGGACCTTGTGTTCGGGATTATTCAAATCACCGAAGGTAATGGCCTTGGTAGGACAGATGTCAGCACAGGCGGTGTTATACGCGCCGTCCGGCAAGTTCATCGGATCCCCACCGTCCTGGCGGGCCTTGTTTTTGGCATCCAAATAGCGGCTATGGCAGAAGTTACACTTCTCAACAACACCACGAGGACGAACGGATACGGACGGGCTGAGGCCCTTGTCCATACCTTCCGGCCAAATCGGATCCCACCAGTTAAAGTAACGAGCGTGGTAGGGACAAGCCGCCATGCAGTATCTACAACCGATGCAACGGGGGTAGATCTGTGAGACGATGCCGCCTTCTTCGTTCTTTTCAGTCGCGACGACCGGACAGACAGGCACACATGCGGGATTGCCACACTGCATGCAGGGTCTGGGCAGATACGCCGTTTCATGGTTGGGGAAGGCAGCCCCATTGGACAGTTCGTAAACTGTCAGCCATGTCAGTACTTTGAGCTTGTTCGCCGCGTCATCGCGATCCCAAGTCAAAGCCTGAACGTAGTTATAGGGGTCTTTTTTGGTCATGGGAGCGATATTGTTTTCCACCTGACAGCCGACCATACAGGCGCCGCAGCCGGTGCATTTGTCAATATCAATGACCATGCCCCACTTGATTTTGAATTCTTTTACTTGCATGTCGGTCCCCCTAGATTTTGGCGACGTTCACAGTGGAACCGGCCCATGTCGAGGCGCCAGCGGCAGCCTCGGAGCTCACCGTGAGGATCTTGTAAACGTTATCGCCCTTGCCCTTCGAGAACTCGTCGCCAACGGTGTGGCCCATTCCAAGAGGGGCAGCCACAACACCCGGAAGGACGCCTTCAAAGACCTGAACCAGGGCTTCGCACTCGCCATTTCCACCCGAGAGTTTCACCTTGGATCCAACGTCCACACCAAGTTTCTTGGCAGTGACGGAAGCCATCATGACAACCAGATTGTCGCCGATGAGCTGATTATTACTAATCGTACTCGGTGCGTTGGGTGTAGTCGCCTGATTGGCGGTTCCAACGTTGAGCAAGGTGTAGGGAGCCAGAGCAACAGCACCATTACCCTTGACGGGTATAGCGGCCTTGCCCAACACATTGGCAGCCAGCGTAACGCCGGAAACGTCGGCAGACTCTTCCAAAACGTAGGCAGATCCTTCAGCAAGCTCATCAATATCTGCACCAACTGCTGCAACCTTGGCCTCAAGAACTTCCTGGAAGCTCTCGAATCCGAGATCCGTCAGGCCGAGCACGAAGTCGGCAGCATTCATGACGTTCAGAGTCGGTTTGGAAACCGGAGTTCCGAGAGAATATGTTGCCACGGCTACTCCGTAAGGGCTCGCCAGGTCATCATACCGTTCGTAGGAATGCGGCGTGGGCAGCACGAGGTCTGCGGCAGCCGTGGTCTCGGTGTTCACGGAATCAAAAGCCACGGTAAATCCAGCCTTGATCTTCTCGGGCAGAACATAGAATGGATTAGCTTCGTAAACCAGCAGCACATCAGCTGAAACACCCTTGAGGATGTCCTGCTTCAGCATTTCGCTGCGAGTCATGGCGGTTTCAACAGCCTTACCGAACTCAGGCAGCACCTTCATGGCACCACCGAGCAGAAGGTTAAGAGCAAAGGCTGCAGTATTTGCTGCGACCGAGCCACCAGGAACAACCACGGGGCTGTCGGCACTCAGCAACTGTTTGGCGATTTCAGCCATGACATCGGCCTTGACGCCAGTGGCGGCTTCGACCTTTGCCGGAGTATACCCTCTCATGACCATCGCCTTAAACTGGTCAAAATCGGCTGCAGGCACGGATTTCCCAGCCTGCAATACATAATATGTAATGCCCAGGACAAAGGCAGCCATGCCTTCAGCCGGAACGGGCACCCATTTACTGGTAACGGAAGCTGTACGGGTCTGCACAGGACCGGCAAAGATGAACGTACCGTTCTCGTTGCTGGCAAAGGCCTTCTTGTTGGCAACTGTCGGACCCCAGGATTCCAGGGCATCGGCACCAGCCAAAAGAACCACATCAGCATTTTCCATATCATAACCGATCTGACCAGAACCACCCATCAGGTCGGTCCAGGCCTTGTCGGCTTTCTGCAAGTCACTCGGCATGGAATAGAAAGCATCACTGCCCTGGTTGACGAGCAACCCGGAGAACACCTCGTTGACTGTACCGGTCTGGTCGCCGCTGATAACAGCAACGTTACTGCCAGCAGCAGCCAACTTCTCGGAAACGAGCGCTTTGGCATCGTCCCAAGAGATCTCTTTTCCATTCAACATGGGAGCCTTGATCCGGGAGGGGCTGTTCATGACCTGAACGCCATTGGCGCACAGGGGACAAATACCACCACCGGACAGCAGGTTGTCCGTATTGCCTTCTGTGCCGAAAGCCTGGCCCGCAACAGTGCGGACCTTCACGGCACAACCGGATTCACACATCTTGGACACTGTCGGCAAGCTTTTGGCTTCCCCGTATGTCAATTTAGGAATCCAAGGCCAGTTTTGTGTCCAGATGGACACATCATCAAGTGCAGTCCATACCGTCGGTGTAAAAAGGATACCGACGGTGGCGCCCACACTCATCTGAATAAAAGCTCTGCGTGCTACGCTCATTTTCAGTACCCCTTTACTTATGGCAGGTGTAGCAGGCGTTAGGCTGACCCTTGAGGGCGTGACACCGTTCGCACTTCCACATCTTCATGGTCGTTTTACTGTAGCCGGAGAGAATATTCCGCTCGAAAGCCGGCGGAGTATCGTTTTTGGCAATATCCTTGAGGTGACAGAGATTACAGTTCTGCTCTGCTGGCTCATCGAACACCGCACCATCAACGACACTGGACAATTCACTCTTCATTTCGGCCAACTCCGCGATATCAAGCCCTTCATGGGCCTTGTGCGAGAAGTAGACGTTGTCCGGCTGGTACTGGTAATTCAACCAGGGAACTTCCTTGCCCTGAATGAGATACTTGACCACGTACTCACGTTCAGCCTGCTTGTTTTCGTCAGACTCGGACGCGAGGTTGTCTTCAATAGCACCGATTTCGGCCTTTACGATAGCGTCGTAATCACTCGAATCAATACCAGCTTCAGCAATGGCTTCCATTGCCTCTACAGGATCGACAGCGTGACACTCGGCACAGCCCTCGTTGGCAGGAAATCCGGCGTATGATCCGTCATCCCTGAAATAATGGCAGCTTTCGCAATCCATACCCTGGCCTTCCACGTGTATATCGTGGCTGAATCGGACCGGTTGCTCCACGTCTTCAAAAAAAAGACCGGGAATAACGACCCAACCCAAAACGCAGGTGGCCAAGAAGCCGATGATAAAGGGGAGAACCCCTCCACACCGTTTCGATGATCTTCTTTCCTCCATAACCTTTTGCCCCATCACTCTAAAGTTAATGTGAAAATCACACCTATTGAACTCTGATTGCATAAGTCACGTATCATTTTCGTGTCAAGAGAATATGAAAAATTTCACGAGCTCTCAAACATAAAAAACAACAACTAAATCCAATAGCTAATACCCATAATTGATGATTATGAATTATTTCTCAACCCGCCCGTAAACATCATCGAAACGCACAATATCGTCTTCTTCCAGATAGGGACCACTTTGAATTTCGATAATTTCAAGCGGGACCTTGCCCGGATTGGCCAAACGATGTTGTGACGCCTTCGGGATATCAACAGATTGGTTTTCGACCATAATCTGAATTTTATTGTCCACTTCCACTTCAGCCGTACCACTCACGACAACCCAGTGTTCACTGCGATGATGATGCATCTGTGAACTCAGGCGTGCGCCCGAATTCACCTCTATGCGTTTTATCTTGTAATACGGACCTTCTTCCAGAACGCAGTAGCTTCCCCACGGCCTGACCACCGTTGGATGACTCTCAACCAATTGGCTTCCCTCGGCCTTCAAAGTATCCACCACATCACGAACCGACTGAACCTGCTCCATGGGGCAACTCAACGTCGCATCACGAGTCTGTACCATTATCATATTAGTAAGACCAACTGCGGCAAGTTTTCCGCCTTCACTTATGAGCAGGGAGTTTGTGCAATTCATGGCAAGGACATCACCCTTGATAACATTGCCGTTTTCGTCCTTTTCACCAAGACGATACATGGCTTCCCAGCTTCCAAGGTCGTCCCATCCAAAACCAGCCCGAACCACGGCGATATTATCGATCTTCTCGACAAGGCCGTAATCGACTGAAATAGTTGGAATATCACGATAACCTTGCACCAAGGGCTTTTCCTCACGCGCCATCCACCAATCCCACAACACCGGCTGGCACCTAGCTATCTGCGTCAGAAAATGCTTGGCCCTAAAAAGAAACATACCACTATTCCAGTAATGGCTACCGTTCTTAACAAAAGCTTCAGCCGTGGAAAGATCCGGTTTTTCAACAAACCCGTCAACCTCGTTAACCCCATCCCCCAAATCCCGACCCAGCGCGATATATCCATACCCGGTCTCAGGCTTCCGTGGCTTGACGCCAAAAGTCACAAACCGCTCCTGGACCGCAAGAAATGATGCCCGCACCAAATCCTTGACCCAGGCCTTGCCGTTACTGATAAGATGATCCGAAGGAAAAACGGCTACCAATGCTTTGGGATTGACTCTGGTCACTTGATCCAGTCCCAGCATGATGGCAGGCAACGTGTTACGACTCAACGGCTCGGACAGTACCTGCTTCTCCAAATTGGAATTGATTGCAGCAACCTGCTTGCGAACCTCAAAGACATGCTCCTCGTTGGTGACAATCCAGATACACGAGGGTTCAAAAGCTTCAAGGACCCGACTTACAGCCTGCTGCAACAAAGTAAATTCACCATCCAAAATCAGGAGCTGCTTAGGAAGCAGGTTCCGGCTCAGGGGCCACAAGCGGGTTCCAGAACCACCTGCGAGAATAATGGCATGACATTGCTCGGCAAAATCCGCCTTGATCTGAACAGTATCAGGCATAACTATAATTCCTCATAAATAAACGGAGATTCAAAATCAGCCAACCGAATCAACCTCTTGTCCTTTTCCGAAAGAATCGGATCATGTCCATGCAAGGCACTGCTCCAATCCATCGCGATATCCGGATCATCCCAGACAATGCCACACTCAAGCTCTGGCGTGTACGGAGCATCCACCTTGTACTGAAACTCAGTGTCCGACATAAGGGTAACGTAGGAATGACCAAATCCCCTCGGAATAAACATCCGCTTGAAATTGGCTGCACTCAATATAACGTGTTGCCATTTTTCATAGGTCGGCGATCCCTTGCGCAAATCAACAACAACATCTAGAACCGCACCACGGGTCACCCAAACCAACTTGGCCTGCGCAGCCGGGGGCAATTGAAAATGAAAACCTCGAAGAACCCCCGCATCTCTGGAATAGGCATGATTATCCTGAACAAATTCGCAATCAACACCGAGCTTCCTGAATGATTCACGATTATAACTTTCCAAAAAAAATCCCCTCTCATCCTGAAACACCTTGGGTTCAAGAACAAGAAGGCCGGGAAACTCCGTCTCATGAATCTGCATAAGCCCTTCCTTGATACTGTGACAAATAGCTGGTCGTATCAATTAGCCGAGTTCTACGACAGACACAAGCCCATACACTCCGACAAAACCGAACAACATAAAAAAAACGCCCATCCTTATTCACATTTTCCCGTCAGTTTGCTAGTTCAAAGGTCAGACAGATTCAAAACATATCAAGGATAGGGTTCATTCTAATGAATTTTCTGGACATCATTCTTATCTGCATTGTCAGCTTGTTCCTCCTACGCGGCTTTTTCCGGGGACTGGTCAAAGAAGTCCTCTCGCTGATCGCCATAGTGCTGGCGGTTGTTCTGGCTTCAAACTACCAGCACCTGATCACTCCTCATCTCGAATTGTACATCAAAAGCGCAATGACGGTCAGTGTGCTCTCGTATGTCCTTATCTTTTTCGGAACCCTCATCATTGTCTGGCTTCTTGCCAGTTTTATCAAATCCGTACTGGACATAACGCTGCTCGGCTGGGTAGATCGACTGGCCGGAGGCATCTTCGGTCTTGCTGAAGGCATTCTCATCAGCCTGATCTGCCTCATGTTCCTTCAGACATTCGCAGCACAATCCGACTTCCTCAACCAATCATACCTTGCGCCACACTCGCGGCACATGGTTGAACTGTTGAGTGACCTCGCCCCGAAATCCATGCGGGACGCCCTGAAAGACAAGGGCTTTGACATGCCTTCTCCCCAAGAGGCTCTGGATTCAGCAAAGGAAGCCATCGGCCTTGACAACGATGTTCCTCAGGAATAGCCAACTCTAAGCCCATACCTAACATCCGAAATTTTCCGAAGGATAGATACGCCATGAGCGGAAGAAATACTGACGCACCTTCGTCGGCCCTGAATGAACTCATCACTGTCATCAATACATTGATCGCTCCTGAAGGCTGTCCCTGGGACCGTGAACAGACACCAAAATCCCTGTGTGATTACCTTGCAGAGGAAACATTTGAACTCATCGAGGGGATTCGCGCAGGTGACAGCAGGGAAGCCATGGAAGAGCTGGGTGACGTCATGTTCATCCTGCTTTTCATGTCAACCCTGTATGAAAAAAAGGGTGAGCACACGCTGACCGATTCCCTGAAACACAGCACAGCCAAAATGGTTCGCCGCCATCCGCATGTATTTTCTGATACAAAATTCAAGGACATAGAGGAGCTGTGGGATACTTGGGAAAAAATCAAACGCGAGGAAAACAAGGGAACCAAAAGAAAACATGTTTTCGACTCGCTACCCAAGGGACTCCCACCGCTGCTCAAGGCCTATCGAATCAATGCCAAGGCAGCACGCACCAAATTCACCTGGGAATCCGACAAAGATGTGGAAAGACAACTCAAGGATGAATGGCAGGAATGGCAGGACGCCATGGCCGCTAACGACCAGGAAGCCTCGGAACAGGAATTCGGCGACTATCTCTTCACCCTTGTTGAATTAGGCAGACGCAAAGGCATCAAGGCCAATGCCGCTCTGGATTTCGCCAACCAGAAATTTCTCGGACGGTTTGGAAAAATGGAAAAACTAGCAGAAAAACGTGGCCTCGCCCTGTCCGAAATGGACCTTGAGGCTATGAACGAACTCTGGGATGAAGTGAAAATCGAGGACTAATCTGCCAACGTTTTGAGAATGTAATACACGGCGATACCCGCGCCGATTGCAGCATACATGAACAGTCAGGGAGAACAGCTTTTCCTGAATTTCCAGATCAGAAAACCACCAATGGCACCACCAGCCACCAACGAGAAAACCAACAGTATTGTTTCATTCATGAAATCACCCTATCCTCGATATGAATTCCCGTCGAGAGCCTACGGCCAACCAGTCCGGCCTTTTCCGAGCACGACATAGAGAATGTAATAAATGGCAAACGTCGCACCGATCATGCTGAAAATAATTTTCGGGATGGACATAGTGCGCCTCTGACGCCAGTAAAGCAACGCTCCCAGACCGATTGCGGCCAGAACGGCAACGGTCAAATGACCTATTTCAATTTGCATATTTTACCGCCCTCCCTATGCAACATACGCCTTGCGGCTTTTCCGAAGCATTATTATTTGTGCCCCCCCTAAAGATATGGAGTTATCAGCCGACAAGACAGATAGGCGTTATTTCCGGCCTGACGGCTAAGGAGGGTAGACTATGACCATGGCAATCAGCGGTTTTGGAGGCTCATCGCCTTTTGATCAGCAGACATTCGGCGCAGCCGTGGTTTCCAAGACCCTGGACTACATGAACAACTCAGGCAGCGGTTCGGACTTCGCTCCGGTGGACAAAGCCTCCGCCGAAGCGTCGCTCGTTTCCAAGACATTGAATTACATGAACTCCGGGTCCTCGTCCGGTGACCAAACCGGCATGGCCCAAAGTTACGACTTCCAGACAAGCGTCCTCGGAGCCTATGCAAAAGGTTCCGTCATAGACACCATTATCTGACGGCAGGGAGATAACGCCCCGAAAAGGAACCCCGCTTTTCTCGAACGAGAAGAGCGGGGCTACTTTATCATGATTCATTCGGCTAAAAAGTACTTTTATTGAATAATCACCACAAAACAACTCTTTCGGCAGCCAAAACTTGCACACTGAAGGAAAAACACCGCCCAAAGCAACAGGCCTGTAGCCATCCCGCATTCAGACGTAATCAGCCAAAACGCTTATACATTTATAAGAAACATATATACAAGATAAACCACTGAGATATTGGATGTTTTATTGGCGTTGCCACAGCCTCTGGAATCCTGTAATTCCCTTCTTTCTCCGTATTCTACAATCTTGAAAAAAATGAGGACTATAGGATGAAACGTCTACTTACGACTCTGCTGGTTATGGCTCTGTGCCTCTGTGCCACATCCGCATTCGCCACTGACAGTTCCTGGGAAAAAGTTAAAAATGCCGGTCAACTGGTCATTGGTCTGGATGACGCGTTCCCGCCCATGGGCTACCGCGACGACAACGCCAACCTCGTCGGCTTTGACGTGGACACCGCCGAAGAAGTCGGCAAGCGCCTGGGCATCAAGATCGTTTGGCAGCCCACTGAATGGAAAGGGGTCATCAACTCCTTGTACACCAAAAAATTTGACTGCATCTGGAACGGCATGACCATCACTCCAGAACGTCAGAAAAAAGTCGCTTTTTCCAAGCCATATCTAATCGACGGCCAGATCGCCACGGTTCGCATGGATGAAAAAGAAATCAAGACATTCGACGCTCTCGGCGGCAAAAAAATCGGTGTACAGGCCGGCTCTCCAGCTCTGGAAGCTGCCCAAAAACTGCCCAAGGCCGCTGGCGAGATTCGCCAATATGACACCAACCCCAAGGCATTTCTGGACCTCGAAGCCGATCGTCTGGATTCAGTTGTTGTGGATAACGTAACTGGCCGCTACTACATGGCTTCCCGCCCAGGCAAATTCAGAGCTCTGCCCGGCTATAT
>JAEINO010000052.1 GCA_016342345.1 Pseudodesulfovibrio sp.
CCGAATTCTTTGCCGTCCTCGACAAGATCAAGGCCGATGGCACCTATATTCCTCTGTCCATGGGCACAGCAGACCAGTGGGAAGCAGCCACCATGGGCTTCCAGAATATCGGCCCCAACTACTGGAAAGGTGAAGAAGGTCGCAAGGCTCTCATCGCCGGAACAGCCAAGCTGACCGACGCCCCCTACACCAACACCTGGGCACAGCTCGCCAAATGGGCTCCCTACATGGGTAAGGGCTTCAAGGCACAGAAGTACCCCGACAGCCAAAACCTGTTCACCCTAGGCCGCGCAGCCATCTATCCCGCAGGCTCCTGGGATATCACCACCTTCAACACCCAGGCTGACTTCAAGTTCGGCGCATTCCCGCCGCCTCTGCCCGATGGGGCCACCAAAGGATACATTTCCGATCACACCGACATAGCACTCGGCTTGAATGCGGCCTCCACGAATCAGGACGCAGCCCGCACTTTCCTGGCATGGATGACCACCGCCGAATTTGCGGACCTCTATGCCAACGCACTGCCCGGCTTCTTCTCCCTGTCCAGCCACAAGGTCTCCCTGAAAGACCCGGTTGCCCAGGAGTTCGTGGACTGGCGCAACACGCATGAGTCCACCATCCGCAACTCCTACCAGATCCTCTCCCGTGGCACCCCGAACCTGGAAAACCAGCTGTGGAATGTCAGTGCCCAAGTCATCAACGGCACCATGACTCCCGAAGACGCTGGCAAACAAACCCAGGCCGGTCTGGAAAAATGGTACAAGCCTCAGCAATAGTTCCATGAAATCAAAGGGATTCCCTACACGGGGAGTCCCTTTTCTCACTTCTTTCCGAGGAAAAACATAATGAGCCCACGCGGCGGCAGATTCGCACGGTTCCCCCACCATGTGCTTGTATTTCTAGCTCCGGCCACGATCATATACACCATGTTCATGGTCTATCCTCTGCTCGATTCCATCCGATTGAGCCTATACAACACGGATGGAACTGGCGCGTTCCATTTCACGGGCCTGACCAACTACATAGCCCTCATGACCGACCCGGAATGGTCGAACGCATTCTGGAACGCGCTCAAGAACAACTTCATTTTCTTCTGCATTCACATGCTCGTCCAGAACCCCATCGGGATCATGCTGGCCGCACTCCTGAGTCTGCCAAAACTCACAGGGCGCACAACCTATCGCACACTCATATTCATGCCGACCATGCTCTCGGTGGTTATCATCGGCTTTATCTGGCAGCTCATATTGAGTCCTCTGTGGGGCGTCAGCGAGTCACTGCTCAGCTTCATCGGACTGACCGACTGGTTCCAACCCTGGCTGGGACAGGAAGGGACAGCCCTGCTCACCTTGTCACTCATCTCGGTCTGGCAATTCGTCGGCATCCCCATGATGCTGGTCTATGCAGCCATGCTCAATATCCCGGAAGATCTGACGGAAGGGGCCATTATAGATGGCGCAACACACTGGGAAATTTTCTGGCACATCAAGCTGCCGTTGATCCTGCCAACCATCGCCATGATTTCCATCCTGACCTTTGTTGCCAACTTCAACGCCTTTGATCTGATATATTCGGTCAAGGGCGCACTGGCCGGACCGAACTTCTCAACAGATATCATGGGAACCCTGTTCTACCGCACGTTTTTCGGATTCCAGCTCCAGCTCGGCAACCCGACCATGGGAGCCACTGTTGCCACCATGATGTTTGGAGTCATCCTTGTCGGTGTCCTTTTCTACCTTTTCGTCTTGCAACGCAAACTGCGCAGATACGCGCTCTAGGGCAGGAAAAACCATATGTCGAAAACAAGACAAACCATAAACAGTACCGCGATTCACGCCATTCTGCTCTCCTACATGCTGCTCGCGCTGTGGCCCATTTTCCTGACCATCATAAATTCCTTCAAATCACGAAAAGCGATTTTCAGGGACCCAATGGGATTGCCCGGCGTTGACTCCTTCAGCCTGAAAGGATTCGAAAAGGTGCTGCTGCGTTCCGACTTTGAAATCTATTTCATGAACTCCATCATCGTCACCATAGCGACACTGGCTCTGGTGCTGCTGCTGGGAACCATGGCAGCCTGGGCCTTGTCCGAATATCGTTTCAAGGGCAACAAATGGCTGGGCCTCTATCTGGCAGTCGGCATCATGATTCCCATCAGACTCGGCAGCGTCAGTCTGCTCCAGCTCATAGTGAACATGAACCTTGCCAACACCCTGACAGCGTTAGTGCTTGTCTACATCGCACAGAGCCTGCCACTGGCCATCTTCATTCTCTCAGAATTCATGCAACAAATACCCCAAGACCTGAAGGAAGCGGCCCGCTGCGATGGCGTGAGCGAATACACCATATTTTTCAAGGTGATACTCCCGCTGACCAGACCTGCCATTGCCACGGTTGGCGTCTTCACACTGGTACCGGTCTGGAACGATCTCTGGTTCCCGCTCATCCTGGCCCCCAGCGACAAAACCCAGACCATCACCCTTGGAGTACAGCAATTCATCGGTCAATATGTCACGGACTGGAACGCAGTCCTTGCCTCCCTGACCCTGGCGATAGTGCCCATACTGATCATCTACATTCTCCTGTCCAGACACCTGATCCGGGGTATCACTGCCGGAGCTGTCAAATAATGATTCACGCCAGATGCAAGCATATGAAGAGAAAGGAAGAGCATGTCTGATATACAATTGAAGAGAATCGACAAATCATTTGGTAAAGTCAAAGTTCTCCACGACATAAACATGAGCGTGAAGGACGGCGAATTCATCGTTTTCGTCGGACCATCCGGCTGCGGTAAATCCACCCTGCTCAGGGTCATCGCCGGATTGGAGCAGGTCACGACTGGCGAACTCTTCATCGACGACGAACGGGTCAATGATGTTCAGCCCCGCGAGCGCGGCATTGCCATGGTCTTCCAATCCTACGCCCTGTATCCGCACATGACGGTCTACAAAAACATGTCATTCGGATTGAAACTCAGAAAATACAATAAACAGGAGATCGACAAGCGTGTACGCACGGCCGCCGAGACCCTGCAATTGACCGATTACCTGGACCGCCGCCCAGCAGAACTCTCCGGTGGACAACGTCAGCGTGTTGCCATTGGCCGGGCCATCGTCAGAAATCCCAAGGTTTTCCTTTTCGACGAGCCACTCTCCAACCTCGATGCTGCCCTCCGCGTCAAGACACGCATCGAGATCGCCAAACTGCACAAAAAACTCGACGCCACCATCATCTACGTCACCCACGATCAGGTGGAAGCCATGACCCTGGCCGACAAGATAGTGGTCCTGAACAATGGACGGGTAGAACAGGTGGGCGCACCACTGGAACTGTACAACAACCCGGCCAATATATTTGTAGCTGGGTTCATCGGCTCGCCCAAGATGAATTTTCTCAAAAGCACGGTGGCCTCGGTCAAAAATGGCGCGGTGAAAATCCGCCTGCAGGATGACAGGCTCGTGTGTTTTGCCCACGACACACCGGCCAACGGAAATGATACAGCCACCCTGGGCATTCGTCCGGAGCACTTGCTCCTTTCAGAAGAAGCAGACGGTCTGCTCAAGGCGGAAGTAGACGTGGTAGAACGCCTGGGAGATGTCAGCTACCTCTATTGCACCCTGTCAGACGGCACCCCCATCATCGCAAGCTCACCCGGCACCAGCCTCGCGACCACCGGCGATGTCATCCATCTAACCGCACGAACCGAAAAGATTCACGTATTCGGGCCGGATGGCAACGCCTGGAAATAACGATTTCAGCTATCCTGATGCACGGCGGGCAGGACCTGCCGTACTCGACCCGGTTGCTATTCCTGATGATATTGCCGGCCTTGGCCCGGCATATCGAACCTGATCAACTCAAGCAAAGCAATGGTACTTTTTTACCCATCCTTCACCCCCTGAGCGGATGCCCGCTAAACAGG
This sequence comes from Pseudodesulfovibrio sp., assembly GCA_016342345.1. Classification (GTDB taxonomy): domain Bacteria; phylum Desulfobacterota; class Desulfovibrionia; order Desulfovibrionales; family Desulfovibrionaceae; genus Pseudodesulfovibrio. The sequence continues at coordinate 3,926 of JAEINO010000052.1, forward strand.
CCACAAATCAAATTAATTCAACAGACCATACCTTTTTTATTTTCCCGCCTCCGGGAGCATGAGATCCCGGAGACGGTACTTTGATTCTCTTACATTCCTATCTTGAGAACTTCACGAGCATATTTGATGCTCCTGATGCAGGCATCCATCTCTTTTTCCCGAGCAACCTCAAGGGTGTCTTCGCCCATATCCCATTCGATTTCGAAAGTGATACGATCAGTGGGAGACATTTCTTTTATGGTTTTGTAGGTTTTGAAGCAGTCGATATCCCCGTCGCCCAGTGCGACTCCGTGGAACTGAATACCGAACTGGTCACGATCAAGTTTGTGATCGCAGAAGTGGTTTGAAAATGCGTAGGGTGCCAGTTTTTCAACGGCCGTTTCCGGATTTTCAAGGACACCCATGGAGTTCACCGTATCCACGCAAGCTCCCACGAGGGGGTGATTGATTTTTTCGATCAGCCACAGGATTTCATCAGCAAAGGTTTCTGTATGATTTTCCAGAGCCAGCTTTATGCCGGTCTGCTCCAGCAGGGGAAGGGCTGCCATCACCTCGTCATAGACTGCACAAAGCTGTTTCATGACCTCTGGATGAAAACAGCTGCCGTAAAGAGGACTGGGGCGACGGATGTCCAGGCTGACCTTGCCCAGATTCGCACCAATCTTCTCAGCGATGCGGATGCCGTCCTCCACACTGTCGGTCAACCGAGGGTCGAACTCTTCGTCCAGGGAAAAGTTGTATTCCAGATAGAGACCATGGGCCTCGGCGGCTTCCTTGACTTCTTTCAGACGCTGATCGTCCTTGGTTTCCAGATCGCAACCCGTAATATGGAGTCCGTCCAGCCCCCATTCAACGGCCCTGTCCATCAGCTGAAGCAGGTTCATCTCCTTGGGACGCGGGTCTGCCACCATGCCCCAATTCTGGCCGAGCCCCCAAAGATGAAGGGTATAGGTATGCAATCCCAATTTCATTTTTTTTTCCATGACGATCTCTCCTTGATTACGATTTAAAATGTTTTCCCTCCCCCGGTGGAACGCTTCAGGCGTTTTCAAAGGGAAACTGGCTTGTCCGAAATTCGGGCGTTCAATTTTGACAGTGAAATCCCCGCAACAAGTCGCATCGCACTCTTTAAATCTGCTTACAGCGGTCGATGCTCAAAACTAAAAACAGACTTCACTTCAAAACAACACACTCCTCTAGCTGGCAATTCCCATGCTGAAATTTCATGGGACGCTCAATCATCAAGTTCTAACTATTCCCAATGAAGCAATGGATATGCCACGTGCGAAAACACACAGAATAAAACTGCTCAACAACCTGTAAAAATGACTTAAATTGATAGGATGGATGAAGATGGAAGGATAAGACAAAGGGACAGAATTGAAAACGATGCTTTATTATTTTAAAGCCATACTTTCAAATAATAAAATAATTTTAAAGCGTGTGCTCCGGTGCAGGGTACTGGGAAATGAACAGGATGCCCTTGAGCGAGCACCCTGATTTTTATAGGAGAAAATCTTTTCGATGGATGTTGTGTTTTTTCATCTTGTAATTGAGCAGCTGAGGAGAAATATCCAGCTTTCTGGCAGCCCTCGAAGCATTGCCCTGAAAAAATGCCAGCATCTCGCGGATCGTCCGACTCTCATTTTCGGCCTGAATTTCCGCCAGGGATTTTCCCTGAGGGCTAACGGTCGTGGCAGGTGCTTGGCAATCCGTTGGAAAGACAACGTTGAACGGGTCTGATGCAGCCCCATTTTCCGTCAGACGTGAGGACGTCGGGGATGCGCTGGACAACGAAGCGGTCACTTTGTTGATGTGGTCCGGCAGATGCTGAATGCCGATGGCTTCACCATCCGTAACCAGATTTACCGCCCCTTCAATGACATGTTCCAGCTCCCGGACATTGCCAATCCATTGGTGATTGTGAAACAGATCCATCACATCGGCCGAAATGGCGTTGACCTTTTTGTTCAGGAGAATGCTGTATTTATGCAGAAAATGGCGAATGAGTTTCTCCAGGTCCCACATCCGTTCCCGCAATGGTGGAATCCGAATAATCAGGACGCCCAGGCGGTAGAGAAGATCATAGCGAAGAGCACCCCTTTCTGCTGCCTGATGAGGGTCCTCGTTCACCGAACTGATGATCCTGATATCCATGTCAGTTTCTTTCAAGGAGCCGACACGACGGACCTTGCGCTCCTGAATAACCCGCAGCAGCTTGGCCTGCAATCCGATGGACATGGAATTTATCTCATCGAGAAAAAGCGTGCCGCCATGGGCCTGCTCAAAAAGCCCCCGTTTGTCCAAAGCACCGGTAAAGGCTCCTTTTGCGGTTCCGAACAGGATTCCTTCCAACAAATGTTCGGGAATTGCGGCGCAATTGATAGCCGTGAAAGAATTGTCCTTCCGCGAACTCTTGTTGTGGATGGACTGGGCCAGAAGCTCTTTCCCGGTTCCGGTTTCTCCATGGAGCATGATGGAGGAAGGCGAATCCGACGCCATGCGGGCAGATTCCACCGCCTTAACTAATTCCGGGGACTCCCCGATGATATCCTTGAACGAAAAACGGGTTCCGTTTCCCAGGTCGCGCCTTCTGGCGGGGGTGGCAGGAATTTTAAAGGTCTTTATTTCGCGACTTGCATGGGGTTGGGAAATGGTTTCAAAGGTCTGCCGGGTTATGCTGTAATCCCTGACAAAACAGATCGCGCCGATCAGTGTTTGATGGGAGTACAGGGGATAGACATTGTGTATGGAGTTAACAACCTTTCCCAACCATGTGCGGTAATAGCAGGCGTGATTTTCAACGGGTTTGCCGGAGTCCACGCAATTAATGATGGGGGTGTCGTCGTCGTCCACACGGTATAATTCGGTGACCCTTCTTCCTATCACATCGTTCGGATCGAGATTGTCGATACGGGCCTGGGCGTCGTTGAAGTAGAGAATCTTTCCGGCAGCATCCGCTATTACCACCCCCGCGTAAAACTGATCGAGGATGGAAAGGAAGGGAATTGAGGCGGGGTCGATATTCGGAAACAGGTCGTGAATCGCAATTGGCTTCATTTTTTATCTTTGCCGCTCTAAAAAAGGTGCTCGTTAAGATATTTATTTTATCCAATATATCAATTTTTTAATGATTAGAAAACGCCTATAACCCGATGATCCGTTTTTTATAAAGACTCATGTCAATTTTCAGGGTCTTGACGTTGTATAAAAAGGATTCCACCAGATACCGGAACGCACAAAGAGCTTGTATTTATGACACCCACTGGCCTCCCCATAATCCAGGAGGTCCCTAGCCTGTTACGGGAAAGAAAACTGTCCGCAAAGTATCGATGCAATACTCTGTAAGCAACTCTTGCTAATACGTTTTACGGCGGGCAATCGAACCACCGATGACACTGAAGGTGTTCTCGACCACAAAGATCGCCTCGGGATCGTTATCAAAAACCAATTGCTCCAATGAGCGAAGACGAAGATTGTCGGTGATAGAAAAAATCATGTTCACACGTTGCTTTGTATAGCCCCCTGTGCCAGCAAAGATTGTTGCAGGGTACTTGGCCTGTATCATGACCTCGATCAATTCTTCTGGTTTTTTTGTCATAATGCGGACAGCCTTGCGCTGATTAAAGAGCGCAAGAACATACTCGGTGACCACGGAACAAATGAATAGCATTACAAAAGATACAATGATCTTGTCAGGCGTAAATCGGCTCAAGGCAAAAAGCATGACACCTAAATTGACAACGAGATAAAAACAACCAATTCTGACACCATATTTACGATTCAGAATCACTGCAATCACGTCCAGGCCGCCGCCGCTACCATACGAACGGAAGATAATACCGCACCCTGCACCCATGAGGGCTCCGGAAACAATGGCCGCGTACATCTCATTCTCTATCCCCATATCGAGCTGAATGAACGACGTCAAAATCGAGACAACTATCATGGAAAACAGATTTAACAAAAAGAAACGCTTGGAAACGCTCTTCCAAGCAACGAGAAACAATGGAATGTTAAGCAAAAAATACCAATATGAAAGTTGAATCTCAGGCGCGATCTTTTGGGCCACGACAGCCAAACCGTAGAGTGTACCCGGAACAAAATCATGGTGAACGGCCACACCCTTGTAGCCTATGACATAGACAAAAGAGCCAGCGGCGAGCAGAAACAAATTCCACGCAAGGGAATCAGTGATATTTCTCAGTTTATTTTCCATGATTTATCTTACTTATACGTTTAAAATTCGGAAATTAAAAAATTCGATAATTGACAACAGAAAGATGACACAATCCGTCAAGAGCAATGTGCCCCTTGCCTGTCTTCAGCATGATCCATGAATCAATCACTTCTCGAAGACAACATCCAGACAAAAATAGAAATTGATTAAGAAAACGCTGATTAATTCAATCTTCAGAAAGTACTGTAGAATTGTTCGCTGGCAAGGCGCGCAAAAAAGTCAAGGCTGACGCGTGCTTCCTGCACGCTAGGATTTGATTTTTTTGCAGCAACGAAGCCAGAGGGCAATTATGCAGTGCTTCCTTAACGAATTCCGCACAGATGAACTAAACTTCACAGCCAGCCGCCCTTTCGGGATTTTCGAGACCCACTCAAGACCCACCAATAATGGTTCTTCAACGATGGCATAACCGGTGTTGCGACAGCCAACTCCCGGAAAATACAATAAATCAACTTGAAAACCGGCGTGTATTTCAACTCAACAGACCACGCCGCAACAGTGCTGTTTCAACGTATCCCGGAACTGACAGCACCGCTGCTACTTGATCTCTCCGCCATAGGCAATACTTGAAATGACATTGTCCGCTCTGGGCCAGGACTGTACAACGGGAGGAGAATCAACTCGACCACCGGCAGACAGCCCTCATGCTGTACGCAAAATAAAGACAGACTTACATACATTTTGCGCACACTCACTCTCTGACCGATACCATTTCAGCGAGTTATGAGCCTCCACCGATCAAACCAACTCAGCTGGACACCCAAACCGTCAGTTCGTCATGCTCACAAACAGACAGCTTGCCTTTTTCAAGATTCTTTTATATCAATAAATCTTGATATAAGGATTTGGCAAGAAACGGAAAGCGGTGAAAAGCCGCTGCGGACGCGCCGCTGTATCCGGCAGAACCCGCTGAAAACCACCAATATTGGGAAGGGATTCAGCCAAACGGGGCCGGAAGCCAGAAGACGTCTTGCCAAAGAGCGAACGACCTCGCGAACAGGCTGGTGTTGCAGATACTCATTAAGGCATGGGACTCAAAAAACCGGTGCGCCATTTTCTGCTGCCAAAACGTCGAGGCACGCGCTCTTTGTCTTTCACCCCGAAACATGGAGTAGACATGAACGCGCACGTATTGGGTTTTCCCAGAATGGGGATAAACCGCGAATTGAAATGGGCTCTTGAAAAATTCTGGCGAGGCGAAACAACGGAAACCACTCTCGTTGCCGTCGCCGAAAAGCTCAAACAACGACACTGGAACCTCCAGGCTGCGGCAGGAATGGATTTGCTACCGGTCGGTGACTTCTCGCTATACGACCACATGCTCGACACCATAACCATGCTTGGTGCAGTGCCCCAACGTTTCGAATGGAGTGGAGAGGAAATCAGCCACAAGACTTATTTCCACATGGCCAGAGGAAATGCCGAGAAAAGCGTTCCTGCCATGGAAATGACCAAATGGTTTGATTCCAACTATCACTATATAGTCCCGGAACTCGGCCCGGATACGCCCTTCAAGAAAAACAACGCCCACTTGCTGGCCGACGCTCAGGCCGTCAAGAAACTTGGACACTCGCCAAAACCGGTCCTGATCGGACCAATCACCTTCCTCCTGCTGGCAAAAGAAATCAAGGAGTGCAACCGATGGGACCACCTTGAGCGCATGACAAATGTCTATTGCGAGATCATTTCCGACCTCGCAGCACATTGCTCGTGGATTCAGATAGATGAACCGGCCCTATGCACAGACCTGCCGCCCGAAGCCAAAGCAGCATTCCTGTTTGCGTATTCCAAATTCAGGGCAGTGGCCAACAGCACGCGCCTTCTTCTTACCACCTATTTCGGCGACCTTGGCGACAATCTTGACCTGGCTCTGTCTCTTCCTGTGGATGGTATCCATATTGATCTGGTTCGCGGATCAAATCAACTCGAGGATGTCTTATCCAAGCTGCCCGCCCACTTCTCCCTGTCACTAGGTCTCGTGGACGGCAGAAACATATGGAAAACAGACCTTGAAGCAGCAGCCAAAAAGGTGAACGCCGTTCGCCAAAGAGTAAAAGAAAGTCAAATAATGGTCAGCTCCAGCTGCTCACTCCTCCACTCTCCAATGGACGTCTCTGCCGAAAAAGAACTGGACCCTGAACTCAAAGAGTGGATGGCCTTTGCCGTACAAAAATGCGAAGAAGTGGCTGCCTTGAAACAGACATCGACCATCACGGAAACACCATCACTATTCAACCAGAACAAGGCGGCTCTGCTCGCCAGGGCAATACATTCCGACGTCGTTGACTCCAGAACCCGAAACAAGGTTCAGGCCATCACGCCTGAAATGTTCAACCGCACATCTCCCTTCACTGAACGCAATGCCATTCAGAGGGACCGGCTCAAACTCCCGATTTTTCCAATCACGACAATCGGCTCGTATCCGCAGACAGTCGAGATACGTAAAACACGGCTTGAATTCAAAAAAGGGGAACTTTCCAAGACCCAGTATAACGAAGCGATGCAAAGGCACATCTCGGAGGTTGTTGACCACCAGGAAGAGTTGGGGCTTGATGTTCTGGTGCATGGTGAACCCGAACGAAACGACATGGTCGAATACTTCGGCCAGCAACTCAAAGGGTTCTGCTTCACCTCCAATGGCTGGGTACAAAGCTACGGCAGCCGATGCGTCAAGCCACCGATCATCTACGGAGATATATCCAGACCTGAAAAAATGACCGTGGATTGGACCGTGTATGCACAAAGTCTGACCAAGAAACCCATGAAGGGAATGCTGACAGGTCCGGTAACCATCCTGTGCTGGAGCTTTGTTCGCAACGACATCCCCCGAAGCGAAGTCTGCCATCAGATTGCGCTGGCCATTCGCGACGAAGTCATCGATCTCGAAGCAGCCGGAATCAGTGTTATTCAGATCGACGAAGCCGCTCTTCGAGAAGGTATGCCAATCCGTAAAGACCAGCAGCAGGAGTATCTGCGATGGGCCGTTGATTGTTTCAGACTGACCTCAGGCGGCGTCAGGGACAGCACGCAAATCCACTCCCACATGTGCTACAGCGAATTCAACGTCATCATGAAATCAATTGCAGAAATGGACGCTGACGTTATCAGCATTGAAGCAAGCCGAAGCGGCATGGAATTGCTCGACGCTTTCAACGCCTACCAATATCCGGCTGAAATCGGACCAGGCGTATATGACATCCACAGCCCCCGAATTCCCGGAGCAGACGAAATATACTGGCTCCTGAAAAAAGCACTGGAAGTAATCCCCATGGAACGATTATGGGTCAACCCGGATTGCGGGTTGAAAACCAGAGCATGGCCTGAAACTCTTGCCTCTCTGCGAAACATGGTCACCGCAACCAAACGATTGAGAAACGAATACGACCAGCAGTAAAAGAATGGAGTCCGCGTCGCCAGCAGTCGCGGACTCCATCACTGAAAACCATTCTTTATACAAAAGAACAACTCAAAGGGAATAGATACCAAAAAGCATGGAAAGAAAACGAAACGAGAACTAGGAAAGTACTGATTAATTCAATTTTCAGGAAGTGCTGTAGAATTATTCGCTGGCAAGGCGCAAGAAAACATCAAGGCCGACGCCTACTTCCTGTACGCTAGGGTTTGAGGTTTTTAAAGCAACGAAGCCAGCGGACAATTATGCAGTGCTTCCCTAGGAAAGACTTTTCAAACTTGCAAAGGCATCTGCCAATTCACGGCGCAAAGGCAGGTCGGCATCGCAATTGGCAAGAACAAAATCCACTGTGACGATAATCTTCTGCCACCGGGGCTTCCGAGGCAAAGTTTCCATGCTGAAATATTTGTCCAGAGTCTGGGTCCTGAAATACCCGTCTCTTTCAATATACACATTCCAAAGCCCTGACTGTTCGGCCAGTTCAGCCTTGGTCATTCCTGTGGCGGCTGACCAGTAGTCCACAGCAAGCCGCATGACCTTGACTGCAAGCTGTCGCCTGTCGCCTGTTTCTGCTGCCATGGATATGCGAGTCCCCATACTTTCCAAGAGCGCATCAAGAGCTTTCAGATCATCCAGAACAGCCAGTTGTCCCTGCAAATTCCCGGATTCAAGGGAAAACAGGGTTTCTTCAAGACTCAGAATCCGTTGCCTGTTTTTGTTCAGCTCCTGAAGCATGGCCGCAGAAACCAGCATGACCTGTCTCCCATCACTTCCCCCTGCCGGACGCACAACCATAAGACAGAGCGGTTCGTCTTCCATTTCAAGACCGGTTACAAAAAATGAAACGACACGGCTTCCACCGCTCTCGTTTGCAAGGACAATATTCTCAAAGACACAGGGGTGTTTCGAGATATATGGCACATCCAACGAGCACTCAAGCAAGGATCTGCAACACAAATTTTCCGGTTCAGCCAAAAGAGAAACAAAAGAATGACCAAGAAGACTTCCGGCCCGGTAGCCAGTGAATTCCTCAAAGGGCTGATTGCAGAAGGCGATCTCCCCACTCTGGTTTACGGCGATCACGGCCTCGTCCAGGGAATCCAGAATCTTGGAAAGTCGGGACTGCATGACTCGCAAACCGTGCTCGGTCTTCTTGCGCAATGTCAATTCCCGTTTCAGATTCAGGTTTTCCTCCAGAGTGACATAGGCTTTCTGCAAGATGAGCTGCGTCGTGACCCGAGCCACAAGTTCATCACTCGAAAACGGTTTGACAAGATAGTCATTGGCACCAGCGGCAAAACCTTCGACAATATCTTCCACTCGACTCTTCACCGTCAGCAGAATCACGGGCAAGGCCGAAGCCGTATGGGTTTTGCGTAACACCCTGCACACCTCGTAACCATTCATGACCGGCATCATTACATCCAGCAGGAGCATCTCCGGTTTGTCGCCTTGTTCCAGCATCCGAAGAGCAGCGACTCCATCACGTGCCGTACGAAAAGATATGCCGGCCAGACTCAAGGTGGAGACAATAACATGCAGATTGACTGGCTCGTCATCGACCACAAGCACCTGATACCCCCCCCCCAAAGCACTCTTGTCGGTCAGGGCAAAGTCTTGCAAAGCAGGGAGCATTTCAGGGTTGAATAGCTGACCACGATCTTCCGATTCCAAGACTGAATTCACGCACTGCGGAATCTCCGAGTCCACGACGTTTGCATCGTACAGAGGCAGGGTGAATGAAAAGGTGCTTCCCCGGCCAAATCGTGAAGAAACCCGGAGCGTTCCACCATGAAGTTCCACCAAATGACGAGTAATGGAAAGCCCCAGCCCCGTGCCGCTTAAAACGTGAGTTCCCACAGAATCACGCTGTTCGAACGCGTTGAAAATTCGCCCCTGATCCTCCGATGGAATACCGATTCCGGTATCAGTAACAGAAACCTCGGCCACCCCATTCCCGACAGTGGCAGAAATGAGTATCTCACCCTTTTCCGTGAATTTGAGACTGTTGCCCACCAGATTGAACAAGATCTGTTCCAGGCGACCCTGATCAGCCAGCAATTTCGGAAAATCAGTCTGGATTTCGCTACGCAACGCCAAATTACCATCTTGATTCAACGGGCTGGACAAAGCCAGAATCCGTTGCACTGCGGCATACAGGCACACTTCACCTTTGTGCAGAACAATGTCCTGATGCTTGAGTCTGGAAAGATCAAGAACATCATTTATGAGCTTGGAAAGCCGTTTTCCGCTATGCACGACGAGATGCAGATTTTCCTTAACCACATTGGAAAGCCTGCCCCCTGCCCCGGCAAGCAACGCCTCTGCAATGCCCACCATGCCGACCAAAGGCGTCTTCAGCTCATGAGTGGTGTTGGCCAGGAATTCGTCTTTGAGCTTGTTGAGCCGAACCAGTTGAATATTTGCCGACTCCAGCTCCCCTGAAAGATTCTCGGACTCAGAAAAAGCACGGGAGAATCGAAAGGAGAGATAAACAGCGTAGGAAAGGATAAAAATGAACACTCCGTAAGAACGAAGATTGACAGAACTGACAATGTTGAGATCAAGAAGAACGTCATCAAATTCGGCACACCCCAAGGCGACATATCCCGCAGCAAGCATGATCACGCCCTTTTCCCGATGGATCAAGTCCATGAAAAAGCATGTGAACAGGTAAACGAACGCACAACCTCCTGTAATGAAATACCCAAAAAGAATAGGGCTATAGGCATTTGCAGGGGGGATCAGGATATAGCCAATATACAGCAGACCAAGCACCCAATAGACACGTTCAACAACGGCACCGTATTTCTTTGGGAAAAGACAATGATAAAACATGAGCAGCAGTGGAACAGTCAACCCATACGGAAGCATGGAAATGTTTATGTACCACTCCCATGGCAACGAAGGGACAAGAACCGTCATCAGGAAGCCGCATGTGGGACTGAAAATTATGGCTACGCACCAGAACAGGCAGAACAGACCGAAATAGAGGTTTTCCCTGGCAGAACAGCGCAGAGAAAAAAGGACCAGATAAAAAAGGCTCATGCACAGCAGCGCACCACCCATGAAAGCACCTGATAGCCTGGGTATACTGTAGATACTGTCAATCTGCCGAGCACTCCCTAGGCGTATGTCTCCATTGAGTCCGCCCTGCTCGTTGTGGAAATTCGAAACCAGCAGAACGACATCAAGAGATTCTCCAGGAGAAAAAGAATCAGCAATCACATAATGAAGCAAGGGCTTTTCGGAAGCCATGTCTTGCCCTAAAGTGCCGCTTGCCGCCATGACCACATTATTGACCCACAACGTACAAACAGACATGCCGCCTGAAACCAGCAGGGACATCGACTTGGGTGCTTTTTCAGGCATCCGAACGCGCAGACGATAGGTTGCGTAACCGGTAGCAGAAAGAGAAAGCCCCTTGGCCGTAGAGCCCTCCCACAAACCCGGAACGCGATAATAATCCTTCTCGGCCAACAGGTCCTCGGAAGCTGGTTCTCCCGGTTCACCCTGCTCCTGCCAATAGAATTCCCATTCTCCAAACAACCTGGCTGGCCCGTTGCGCTCGAAATTCCATGCAGACAGATCAAGCACTCCCTTAACAGCCGAGGGAGCATCGCCCTGCGAAGAGCAACCAGCAAGAGCAAGCAGGGTAACCAGAAGTACCACCACTCCACACCTTGACAGTAAACCCGTGCCTTGTTTGCGTTGCATCATGGCTTTGAACCTAAAACAACCATCTGATGTAATTTAATATTCAAGCATTTTAGATGACTTACAAATCCAATACTGTCCAGTTTTATTGCTCTCCGTCCCATTTCATTGGAATGTTTGCGACAGGTCACACTGCTCATCGACTGCTCAAACAAGCCGCACCCTCACCAACTCATTCGTAATCCATAGGCTATCAGCTCGAATCCGAATCCAGGATTCCCCAAAAAACAAGGACTTGAATTTATTCAAGTCCTTGTTTTTGTAGAAAATACCATTGACCCAGACGACCCTTCCTCCAAGACGTTACACCGCCGAAGACCTTTCGGCCTTTCCATGCAATTGAGGCCAGCCAGTAATGATGGCCACAATGGAAATTCCGGCGAGGACCATACAATACCAATTGTTTGCTGCCACGGCCACAGGGGAAATGCCCGCGATTGACCCGGCAAGCAACACCTGGGCAGCATAGGGGGTCATGCCTTGCACAATGCAGGAAAAAATATCCAGCAGGCTGGCACTCCGACGAGGATCAACACCAGTATCCGAAGCAATTTCTTTTGCGAGACGTCCGGTAAGGATGATGGCAACCGTGTTGTTGGCGGTACATGCATCGGCAAGGGCTACCAGAGCAGCAATGCCGAACTCTCCCGACCTCCTGGTGTTGCCGCGTCCTGCTTTGACAGCCAGAGAATTTACGCGTTCCAAAAGCCATTGCAACCCTCCATTGAAACGAATGAGTTCTCCAAGTCCTCCCACAAGCATTGAAAGTACAAGGATTTCGTGCATGCCGAGAAACCCGGCATAAATGTCCTGCGAAAATCCGAGCAGGGAGTAATCTGGAATGGAAACAAGTCCGACGCTTCCGGCAAGGACAATACCCGTGGCAAGAACCACGAACACATTAACCCCTGCAACGGCCAGTCCGAGAATGACCAGATATGGCACTACACGAATGAATTGCCAATCACCGACGTTCGTCACATTGCCCGATGTACCCAGAAATACGAGCAACAGAAAAGTGCCAATGGCAGCAGGTGCCACGATCCGCACATTCATCTTGAATTTGTCGCTCATGGCGCACCCCTGGGTGCGTGTAGCCGCAATGGTGGTATCCGAAATCATGGACAGGTTGTCGCCGAACATGGCACCACCCACAACGGTTCCCATCAGCATGGCACTGGAAATATCGGTCTGATGGCCTACTCCCGCGGCAATTGGCGCAATGGCTGCAATGGTGCCCATGGAGGTCCCCATGGAGGTCGCCACAAAAGCCGCGATGGCAAACAGTCCGGGCAAAACGAGTTCAGCGGGAATAAAAGCCAGACCGAGATTGACCGTGGCATCCACGCCACCGATGGCCTTTGCGACCGAGGCAAACCCACCGGCCAGCAGGTAGATTATGCACATAGTGACAATATTGATGTCACCCACCCCATTAAGAAATACGGATATCTTCTTTTCCAACGTGCCCTTGCCCATTGCAAGAGCAAAAGCCACTGCGGGCAGGATGGCAACGGCAGCGGAGAGTTGATAGAAAGCCATGGCTTTTCCCTGCATGGTAAGAACCGAACCGGTGCCAATAAACAGGGCAAGAAACAGCAGCAACGGAAGCAAGGCACTACCGCGCGAAGAAACGGGTTGTTGATTCATGGGATATCTCTTCATGTTGTATGTATTAGGGCGCAGACCAATCAGGAAGCGATGATCGACCATTCCATCTTCCAAGCATTGTGCCGTACGTGGGAATTCCTTATGTGATGGCTTTGCGACTGTCTATCTGTTTATACAAAATTTAAGATATTTTTCAAAAGTTATTCAAATATGCAGGAAGCTTACGGCTCTCAACAAAACGGAAAACAGCAGTATCCAGCCTGTGCCTACACCGTGCATTCATTATACAAAATAAAAACTAAAGACGGACGCAAACGATAACGTACCTCGCTGCGATTCAAGCAAAACAAAACGCGCAATCCATTATTTTTCCGGCAAAATCGCGCAAAAACATTTTTTAGAGCATTTAAATAAAACAAATTAATCATATAAAACAGTCTATTACGAAACAATTCTGGCATTTACCGATATTTGGGCACGGCCTATGCAAAACTCCTCAATATTGTTTGCAAAAAGAACAACAAAAGGAGAACTCATAATGGAACTCATCTTTTCAGCTCAAGGGCATTCCTGTGATCTCGCCTTGCACCCCATCTCGGAAAAGACCGCACAGCTCATTCACGAACATGGTTCCGATGTCTATTCAATGAAACCTCTGGATTGGTGGCGAAAAGGCAAAACTGCCACTTGGGGGATGCGCATTAACGACATGTGCAACATCAAGATCACTCTGGACGGAGAGCCTGTCGAGTTGGATTATCGACTGCTGACTGCGGACCCCATGAAAATCAGGCGGCGGATGTATCTGGACAGCAAGGCAAAATATCTTTGCGTTCTTGGTTTTGACAACGAAATATGCAATTTTTCCTGGAAATGGGACAACGTCAAAAAATTCGACCCTGCCCATTTTGAATTCATGGTTCACCAGTGGGACAGAATCATGGGTGAACAAGGATACTTCATTCTCGATGAAGTTCGCTATGAAAGCGGCTTTGCCAACCACCATGACTGGTGTGACGCCTCTGGCTTTTCTCTTATCCCTCCCCGCGTCATAGACCTCGAGGAAGTACGTCGATCGCTCACCCAGGAAGACATTAAACTTGAAGGGGACCCTTTCCCTGCTCCAAGAGGTAATTCCAATACGGTCTCGAAATAATCTCGATCTGCCATACCCGGATCCAGACACACCCCCCATAAAAACGCCCCCTCGTGCTTTAAAACACGAGGGGGCGCGACTCGTTCCAACGATGAGAATCACGCAAAAGTCAATACATCAACACGAATAACGGAACCAAACCTATCAGGTTTCGCGAGAACATCAGCACCACACGTTTGCTAATGTTACCGCCACGAGATTTTCATATTGCCCAAAAAAAGCACCTGAACAATAGGCTCGGACATCCTGCCACACTGACGGTTTTGCCCTTGTCACGGTGGTCCTTTGCGTGATAAATTATGACCAATTATTTCAGGTTGCTTAAAATTCCGGATACTCACAATGAAAATACAGTTGGCAATCATATTTCTGACCCTGACAGCCCTGACAGGATGCATGGGAAATGTCAGCACAAAAACAATGCAACAACCCACTGCATTCGTCACACTGAAATCCACCAATCCAACCAGTGAATCGAACCATATCGGCCCCCTGGAGCTGCAGGCCGCGGTCATGAGTTTCAGTGACACAACCAATTCCAGACTTTCCGAGGCCGCCAGCATCATCGAAAGGATCGGCACGCCGCAGGCCAGACTCACTGCCGCCCGCATGCTGGTATTCGACCTCTCTTCCAACGTGGAAATCGCAGCCGGACCCTATCCGGGCATTGCCCTACTGGATATGACTGTCATTACTTCTCTCAGACGAATGGTCTGGGAGGATTTCTGGATTCCAAAAGTTTTCGGGGAACAGGCCGCCCCTGCCCTTGATGTTCTCAAACAATCGGAAAAGGACATATGGAATATCGCAGCCAGGATCATGACTCAGGATCAACTGGATGAACTGGCGAGGGTCATCATCCAGTGGCGCAAGAACAACCCCAATCAAGTCAGTGTCAACTTCGTGCGATTCGACGATTTCGGAGACCTCGGACTCAAGCCATCCATGCGAAAACTGATAGTTCCCGGAGGCTTGTTTGCCAGCGTTCGGGAAGCAACCCGAGTTGCACAGGACATGAAAGTCACCATTGACCGTGCTTTCTACCTCATGTCCCGCATGCAACTTGTCATGAATTTTCAGGTCAAACTCGCCTACCTTGAAATGATGTTCCAGCCAGAAGCCGAAGGCATCGTTGACACGTCAAAAAGAATGGTCGGCCTGACCGAACGATATGCTGAAATTGCAGAAAATCTCCCGGAAAAGATGAGCAAGGAGGCAACCGAAATCCTCGAAATGCTGTTCAAGCAATTAGCCAAGAATCGCGATGAAACCATCACTAACGTACTGGCCGGACTCTCCCAGTGGCAGGACCAGACAATCAGGGATGTCATGGTCAACGTCTCGGCAGAACGGCAGGCCACCCTTGATCAGGCTCTGGCAGGCGTGATCCAGCAGCAAAACGACCTATACAAACAACTGGACATAATTGTTGACAAAAGCGGCAACGAGTTCAAACAGACTCTCAATCACGCCTTTATTCTCGGCGTACTTTTCATCCTTGTCTTTTTCGCTCTTCTGGCCATGTACAAGGTCTTCGTTATCAAACGACTGGAGAACGGACAACGGCCGCAATAGCTCAAACTCCCGCATTGAGATGCCGTTCGACTCCAAACAATTTCAGTAACATGGCCGTCCTACCCATCCAGCAGACAAACTCGCTCGCCATCGGAAACATGCACAATGAAAAGTCGGACGACCTCGCCCCTGACATCTTTGATCATGCCATGGTCCAGCCACCCTCTGCCGGCACGGTTCGCGCACCACCCGACAAAAGGCAATCATATAATGCTTATACCATGGCTAAGCTCACAAAATTCGGCTACGCTTGAAAGCATACAGAAAATCAACTCAAAGCAAGTAGGTTGAACATGCTGTCTTTACTTGATAAAATACCATTTGGGACTCCCCGCCTGCGACGCGCTGGCTTTTGGCTGGCGACCGCTTTCATCGCATACACGCTCATCGGGTTTCTTGTCGTGCCACTCATGGTCAAGGACATTGCCATAACTCAACTTTCCGAAAATCTGAAACGCCCCGTCCAGATCGAGAGGGTCTCCTTCAATCCGCTCGAACTTCGCCTGGAAATATTCGGTATCAAGGTAAACAAACTCAAGGGTGATGGCGAATTGCTGGCTCTTGACTCCTTGGATATCTCGCCGGGAATATCCTCCATATGGGAGCTGGCTCCGGTCATCTCCTACCTGCGATTGAACAATCTCAAACTCGACATCACCTTTTTCGGGGATGGGGAATATTCCATTTCCGACCTGCTTGAATCGCCTGAAGAACAAGCGACCGCCACCAAGGACAAAGGAAATAACGAACCGCTTTTCCCCTTCGCCCTGTACGGCTTTGAAATGACCAACTCCACCATTGTTTTCGACGACAGACCGCACGATAAAAAGCACGTTGTTTCCGACATCTTTTTACGCGTTCCGTTCATGTCGAGCTTTGTGAATCTGCAAAATGAATTTACGCAACCCCGATTCTCAGCCATGGTCAACGGTGATCCGGTGGAACTCAAGGGACGCACCCTGCCGTTCCACAAAACACTTCTCACTGAATTCCAACTCGGCGCAATGGCCATCGATCTGAACCAATACTGGGGTTATCTGCCCATCGAAACGTCTCTCAAACTCGCCAAAGGACAATTCACTTCCGATATCTCTCTCTTTTTTGAACGTCCCGATGCACAAAGACTCAATCTCTTTCTGGAGGGAGGCGGAAAACTGACCAATCTGGAACTGACGGCTCCGGATGACGGACCGGTCCTGTCATTCAAGGAACTCTCCTTTGAAATGGAAAAATTTTCTGTAGGTGACAACGACCTGGTTCTCAAGAGTGTTCACATGGACACCCCGTTCTTCAAGTTGATCCGACACAAGAACAACTCCATCAACTGGGCCAGATATTTCCCTGGATCGGAACTGGCCGAAGCCGGTCCCAAGATCAAAACCGCAGGACAGGATAAAGCCGATTTTCTGCTGGATATACGGCAGTTTGAAGTCCAGTCCGGGTCTCTGGAATGGATTGACCAAGCCGTCCCCGGCGGATTCAAGCGAACTTTCCCTCAATTCTCGTTCAAAGGCACGGAAATCAGCACTCGCGGAGAACGTCCCAGCGCATTTGAGGCGACCATCGGCAAAAAGGGCATCATGACCATCAAGGGCGTTGGCACCATGAAACCCATCGGAGCCAAGGCAACCATAACGGCAAAAGAATTCGCACTCTCCGAATTCGAACCATACCTCAGCCAGTTACAACCAATGATAGTAAATTCAGGGGTGGCAGGACTCTCAGTTGAAGTGGATTTCAAGATACATGACAGCCATCTGGAACTGGACGTGCATGACGGCATTCTCAATATCGAGAACCTCCAGATGAGCAAACCGAACGCCAAGAAACCAAGTCTCGGATTCGCTACGCTCAACGCCACGGGTGGAGTCATGAACCTGAACAAGAAAACCATCGCTGTCGCCGAGGTCAAAATATCAGGCCCCACGGTCACGGTGGTAAAGGAAAAGGATGGCCGTATAGACCTGGAACGTCTTTTTTCCAATGACCCGAAAGTGACAACACCCCTCAAGCCTACACCGGTTCCTGTCCAGCGCGCCGAAGAAAAACAATGGGAGGCTTCGATTGCCTCAGTGCGCGTGGATCACGGCACAGTGGGATACCGCGACATCTCCCTGAAAAACCCTGCCCATCTGGTCTTTGACAAGCTCAAGATCGCTCTGGACAATCTCAGTACGCAAACGAAATCTCCAATGACATATACACTTTCCGCAACAGGGGGCGGGCGTAGCCAACTGGCAATAAAGGGCCAGGCATCACTGGCTCCACTTGCCGCCAATGGCCA
>JAEINO010000053.1 GCA_016342345.1 Pseudodesulfovibrio sp.
TCTTCGGCCTCCAGCATCACTTCCTTCACAGCCTTCCACTTGCGCTTCAGTCTTTTCTCGCGAGGCTCCGTCTCATATTCGTGATAATACATCCATTACCTCCGATTCCGGTACTCTCCACCCCTTGAACCATCTCAAAAAACTCTTCAATAATCCACCCAAACCATCCTTCCGTTGCCCCCTGCCAAACTACTTGCCTTAAAAAAAGGGTCGAGTGCAAGGCGCAAAGGATATCCAAGGACGATGCGTACTTCCTGTACGCCAGGGTTTGGATATCCTGCAGCAACGCAGCAATCGGCCATTTTTCAACAATTCAACGGCATCAAAATATCACACATCCCCAACCCACAGGCTGTTCAAAAATGGTCGAGTGCAAGGCGCAAAGGATATCCAAGGCCGACGCGTACTTCCTGTACGCCAGGGTTTGGATATCCTGCAGCAACGCAGCAATCGGCCATTTTTCAACAATTCAACGGCATCAAAATATCACACATCCCCAACCCACAGGCTGTTCAAAAATGGTCGAGTGCAAGGCGCAAAGGATATCCAAGGCCGACGCGTACTTCCTGTACGCCAGGGTTTGGATATCCTGCAGCAACGCAGCAATCGGCCATTTTTCAACAGCCTGTCACCCGAGCCAACGTTTGCGACGCCGATAATGTTTCACATCGCGATAGCTTCGTTTGTCTCCGCTCTTTCCCATGCCGAGATAAAATTCCTGAACATCGGGATTGTTCAGCAAATCCTCGGCCTTGCCTTCCATGACCACACGACCGTTTTCCATAATATAGGCCTGTTTTGCCACAGACAGGGCAGCGCGAGCATTTTGCTCCACCAAAAAAACCGTAACGCCTTCGTTCGAGTTGATTTTTTTGATGATTTCGAAAATTTCCTCCACCAAAAGCGGGGCCAGGCCAAGAGATGGCTCGTCAAGCAGCAGCAATTCGGGCCTAGCCATGATGGCACGACCAATGGCACACATTTGCTGTTCACCACCGGACATGTATCCGGCAAGTTGCTTGCGACGTTCCTTGAGACGAGGGAAATAGTCGTAAACCTTTTCCATGCTTCCGGCCATTTCGGAACGAGGACGAGTAAATGCGCCGCATTTGAGATTTTCCTCGACAGTGAGATCCTCGAAAATTCGACGACCCTCCATGACTTGAAAAATACCCTTGCGCACGATCTTTTCCGGGTTGATCTTCTGGATAGGTTCGTCCTGATACATGATGAACCCGTCCGTGACTTCACCGTCCTCGCATTCAAGCAATCCCGAGATGGCCTTGAGGGTCGTAGACTTGCCTGCGCCGTTCGCGCCGAGCAAGGCAGTGATTTCCCCCTTGGGGCAGGCCAGGGAAAGCCCCTTGAGAACAAGGACAACATCGTTGTAGACGACTTCCAGATTTTCCACCCTGAGAACTTCGTTCAAGGCATGCTCCGTTTGAATGACCGGGAATGGTGCAGACCATCCCCGGCCTTTTGTGTTTTCTGCACAACGTGTTCAAAAACCGAACTACCAGGATGCCAGGCAAAGGCAGAGCGGATTGTTCAACACGTTTCTAATGACCAAGCCAATCTTCCCGGCGGTCGAGAATTTCCCTCTTGACGAAGGTCAGCTTGCCGTCCTTGATGGTATAGAGAAAAACAGCCATGTTCGGACGGTGATCATCCGGGAAGTAGGAGATAAGCGGAGCCAACCCCATGGGGTCAAAATCGCGCAAAGTCTCCAGGGAAGTCTTGAGGGACTCGCCAGTGATCGGACCGTTGGCCGCAGCACGTATCATGCCCTCGGTCATGACCAGAATGGACACGAATCCGCGGGTGAAATGAGTCATCTGCGGCTCGCCATTGGTCAGTTCCTCGATGACCTTCATGCCCGGAACATCCTGCCCGTAGACCGCAGCGGCCTGATTGGAATAGGACCCGTTGGCATCGTCGCCAGCCAGCTTGGGCAGATTCTCGTCCGTGCCCCATATGTTGGTGAAAAACACAGTGTTCATGCCGATGTTCTTGGCGGACTTGAGGATGACGGAAGTGGACGGGGTCGTACCTCCGATCCAGCAGAAGTCTGGAGCCAGATCCTTGAGGGGAAGCAGTTCCGTGGTCGCGTCGATAGCCTTGAGGCTGACATTGGCTTCACCTACGATCTCGAAACCGATTTCCTTGGCGTATTCCTTGCCAGCCGGAATCGGAGCAAGTCCATAGGGATGATCAGGATAGATGAACGCCAACTTGGGAGCGCGGGATTCCTTCCATGTAGAGCGGAAGTAGTTCAGTGCAGCGCGAAGCTGGGTTGAGTAATCGGCAGCAATGAAGAAGTTGTAGGGAGCCTTCTTCGGATCGGTCAGATGTGCCGAATAGGACGCGGAAAAATCAGGCACCTTGTCTTTGGCAAGGCTCCGGATCAAGGCCTCGGTCACTGCGGAGCCAAAACCCTGAATACAAACAACATGATCGCTGTTGACCATCTTCTTGTACTGGGAAAGCCCCTGCTGCACATTGTAGGCGGTGTCCTGAAGATCAAATGAAATCTGACGACCGTTGATGCCTCCCTGTCCATTGACATAGTTGACTCCGGCCGTAAGGCCATCGGCATAGGGACGACCCACGGACGACGTCGGTCCTGACAAATCGATCAAGCCACCGACCTTGATGGGACCATTGTCTTTAGAGGTTTCTGCCGATTCTTTTTCCTCGCCTCCGCAGCCAAACAGCATCAGCCCGGCAACAAGCATGATACAAACCGCGGTTATGATTTTACCTACCCTCATGTCACTCTCCTAAGGGATTCAAGGTTACCGCCCAGCCCTCATGGGCCGGACGTTGTTTCCATTTTCGACTCGCACATCGAACAAGACAAATTCAAGACTCGTAAGCACAGCCTGTTAATGGGCAAACGGATAAAGTTTCCAGTAAGCCTTTATCAGCCGCCAGCGATGGGCCAGCCCTTCCGGTTCAAAGACCAGGAACAGAATAAGAACCATGCCGAATACGCCCTCACGCAGAGCCACCAGATAATGTGAAATATCCGGGAAAAATCCGCCCAGCCCGTTGGCCAGCATATTGAGAACTTCGGGCAGCAGCACGACAAATATTGCGCCGAACACCGAGCCGATAACACTCCCCATTCCGCCGATGATAATCATGGCAAGATAGGAAATGGACAGTCCTATGTTAAACTGCTCACCGGAAATATAGCCCGTATAATGAGCCCACAATCCGCCCGCGACGCCTGCCATGAAGGAACTGACTCCGAATGCCACGAGCTTGTACCAGAACAGGTTCACGCCCACTATTTCCGCTGAAAGATAAAAATCACGGATGGAGATAAACGCCCGACCATACTTGGTCCGCATGATGTTGGACACCACGAGCAGGGCAGCGGCGGCAAAAAAGAACAGCAGGAAATACATTCTGGCCTCGCTATCAAACGAAAAACCAAGAATGTTCGGAGGCTCAAGCAGCAGACCGTTGGAGCCGCCGGTCAATTCGCCGCCATGCAGGAAAACATATTCCAGCACGAGCTGGGCAGCCAATGTGGCAATGGCAAGATAGATTCCCTTGAGCCGAAGGGAAGGAACGCCGAAGACCATGCCCACCATGGCAGTGATCAACCCTGCCGCAAGAATTGCAAGAAGGAACGGGACACCATGCAGCGTACACTGTCCGGCAACGTATGCGCCGACCCCGATGAACGCCCCATGACCAAGAGAAATCTGACCGCAAACGCCGGTCAGGAGATTAAGCGAAACAGCGCCTATGACCGCGATGAAAATCAGGTTCATGACTGAAGTCATGTAGACATTGAGCGCAAAGGGAGCCGCAAGCAGGGCAAGAATGAGCAGACCGACCATGAGTTTCTGGAAACAGCTCTGGAAGACCTGTGCCTCGCCCCGATAGGACGTGAAGAAGAGACCGCATTTACCCAGCATGACTAAACCCTCTCGATCTCTTTGGTTCCGAACAGGCCATAGGGCTTGATCATGAGAATGACGACCAGAATGACAAAGGCCGCCACTTCGCGGAATCCGCCCAATCCCAGCAATTGCCTAGCCGCACCGTCACAGACATTTTCCAGCACGCCGATAATCAGGCCGCCAAGGGCTGCACCCAGCAAGGAATCCAGACCTCCGAGGATGACCGCCGGAAAGACCTTGAGACCGAGGTGTCCGAGTTGGGAATTGATGCCGTTAATATTTCCCAAAATCACGCCGCCCACGGCAGACACGATACAGGCGATGCACCAGCTCATGGCAAAGATGTTCTTGATGCCGATGCCCATGGACTGGGCAGCCTGCTGATCAAAGGCCGTGGCACGCATGGCAATCCCGATCCTCGAATATTTAAAAAAAGCCGAGAATATGGCAAACAGCACACCCGAAAGCACAAAGGCCGCAATGTAGACGGGGGCAATGGGAAGTCCTGCGATGACAAAAGGTTCAGAGGGCAGAACCTGGGGATAGACCCTGATCTGGGTGCCCCAAAAGAGCTGCACCAGCGACTTGAGCACCGAACTCATGCCGATGGTAACCATTATGACCGAAATATGTTCCTCGCCAATGAGCGGTCTGAGCACCATCCGCTCGATGGCAAGCCCGAGGAGCACTGAAAAGGCCAGAGTCAGAACAAACGCCCATACAAAGGGAATGTGAAATTGAACAGTCAGGGAAAAACAGATGTAGGCCCCGACCATGACCAGTTCGCCCTGGGCAAAGTTGACCACCTTGGTGGCCTTGTAGATGATGACAAAACCGAGGGCGACCAGCGAATAGATGCTGCCGACCACCAGCCCGTTGATGAACAGTTGCAGGTAGTATTCCACTTAGCCCTCCATGTTCTCGATGCGGATATCGCCACACATCTCGCGCACCCGGCCATCCTGGTAGGTGATTTCGGTTTCCAGATTCAGGACACATTCGTCGGTGTACAATGCCTCGATAAGGCTCCCATATCGTTCATTAATGGTCGTGCGACGAACTTTTCTGGTCCGCGTCAGTTCACCGTCATCCGCATCCAGTTCCTTGTAAAGCAGACAGAATCGCCGGATTTGCGTTTCGGGCGGCAATGTTGCGTTGGTCTTTGCCACCTCTTTCCTGATCAGGTCATAGACCTCGTCCTTGGCAGCCAGATCCTGATAGGTGGTATAGGTGATCATTCGGGTCTCGGCCCAATGCCCCACGATAGCCATATCGATGCACAGGATGGCGCAAATGAAATCTCGCCCGCCGCCAAGAATCACGGACTCCCGAAGATACGGGGAAAACTTGACCTTGTTCTCGACAAACTGCGGCGAGAACCGGGTATCATCGTTGAGATACATGACATCTTTCAGGCGATCGATGACCACCAGACGACCGTTGTCATCGAAATATCCGGCATCACCGGAAAGCAGCCAACCATCCACCACGGTCTCTGCCGTGGCCTGCTCGTTCCTGTAATAGCCAAGGAAGACTGCCGGACTTCTGGAGACGATTTCGCCTTCATCGGTGATCCTGACCTCGGTCTCGGGAATGGGCGCGCCCACAGAGGTGAAATCGATTTCACCTTGTCTGTGGATGCAGGAAATACCTGCGATTTCGGTCTGACCGTAAATCTGTTTCAGTTTGACGCCCAAGGCGTGAAAGAATCTGAAGATGTCAGGACCAAGTGCTGCACCACCTGTGGTGGCACTACGCATTCTGGTAAAGCCGAGACGATCGCGCAAGGCCCGGAACAACCCCTGATCCGCAATGAAATACTTAATCCTGAGCCATACACCCGGAGTTCTGCCAGCAAAGATGGCGTCCGCGTATTCATACCCTATGGGCAGGAACCGATTGTAGAGAAACCGCTTGAATGGCGAAGTCTCCATGATATCGCCCTGAACCTTGGCCGCTATTGATTCGTAGACGCGAGGCGGGGAAAAAATGAAATGTGGACCAATCTCGCGGGAATCGCTGCTGGCAGTGGCCGGCCCTTCGGGGAAATTAACACAGAATCCAAACAAAAGTGCGGAAGCCACAGCCATCATCTGTTCACCGATCCATGCGAGCGGCAAAAAGGAAACAAACTCGTCATTGGCGTATTTGGGATCAGCCAGACCAAGATTGTGGGCCATGGACAGCAGATTGACATGAGAAAGCATGGCCAGCTTGGGGCGGCCCGTAGTGCCGGAAGTGGTGGTAATCAAGGTCGGATCATCAGGCTTGGTTTCCCGAGCCCAGGCCTTGTACTGCTTGACCGGATCACCATGTTTTTCTCGCCCTCTGCGGCGCACTGCCTTGAAATTGATCAGCCCGTCCACATCGGACTCATAGGAAACGAGGCCCTTGGGATCATGATAAACAATGTTTTTCAGATGCGGAAGGTTCTTTCGAAATGACAAGACCTTGTCCACCTGCTCCTGATCTTCGGCCACAACCAGCTTGCACTCGGATTGAGCGAAAATATACTCAATTTCTTCCGCCGGTGAATCTTGATACAGCCCAAGGGCTATACCTCCCAAAGCCTGAATGGCGAGTTCAGCCCAAATCCATTCCGGCCGATTATCCCCGATGAGAATGACGATATCTCCCTTGCCCATGCCAAGGGAATCCAGACCACATGCAAACTCCGCAGTGATCTTGAGAGTGTCATGCCAGGTAACCGTCTGCCAGACGCCCCACTCTTTTTCTCGCAGAGCAGGTTTATCGGCGCGCTCTTGTGCCTGTTTTATCAGCAGCTTGGGCAATGTCGTCTTGTAAGGCTTTGCCATGTAGTATCCGTGTATCTTAGGTTAGGCTGTTGAAAAGCACCTTTTGCTTCGTTGCTGCCAGGAATTAAAAATCGAAACGTATTTTCATACGTCAGGGTTTGATATTCATGAAACAACACCGCAATCGAGCCGTTTTCAACTATCAGTCATCTCCCGGTAAACGTCGCTTCTTCGGTGCCCAGATAGGCAGCGATCACGTTCTTGTCCGCCTGCACTTCATCCGGTGTTCCTTCGGCCAGCTTGCTACCGAAATCGAGCACCACGACTTTGTCGGAGATGTCCATGACAACTCCCATGTCATGCTCGACAAGCAGGACGGTGACGCCCCATTCTTCGGCAATATCAAGGATATATCGAGCCATGTCCTCGGTTTCTTCGAGGTTCATGCCAGCCATTGGTTCATCCAGAAGGATAAGTTTGGGTTCGGCGGCAAGTGCGCGTCCGAGCTCCACCCTTTTCTGCACCCCGTACGGAAGGCGTCCCGCATGTTGGTGCCGATACGGTGATAGATTGAGGAAATCGATGACATCTTCCACGCGACGACGATGCTTATTCTCGGTCCTCACGGCCTTGCCCCAGTAGAACACGGACGCAAGAAGCCCGTACTCGATCTGACTGTGGCGACCGACCATGAGATTATCCAGAACCGAAAGGCCCTTGAAGAGCGCGATGTTCTGAAATGTCCGGGAAAGTCCCAGCTCGGTGCGCTTGTGCGCGGGCAGGGACAGCAGACATTCGTCGTCGAGGGTGATTTTGCACGGTCCCGAGGCACCTCCGTCGGGGGTGTAGCGACCGCTGATACAGTTGAGCATGGAGGTTTTTCCAGCACCGTTGGGACCGATGAGAGACGCAATGGTCCCCTGCTCCACGGTGAAGGACACCCCCATAAGGGCGGCAATGCCCTTGAAGGTGAGTGTTACGTCACTGACGTCAAGATAAGCCATAATCCTGCAATTATGGTTGAGAGCGTACCCGGAGGGCACAACTGTCGTGCTGCGGGGCGGCGAATAACGTCTAACTCCGACCCGCCTTGCACTGTCGTGTTCGCGAGTAGACCCTTAGGTCCATTCTCCCTTGAAATCTTCGGGAGAGACCAGTTTGTAGCCCCTATCCTGCAGCGATGCCGCTACGGCGGACGGGTCTTCGGTATCAATTCGGACGACAACTATCCTGCGTCCGTTGAAGAAGAAGGTGCCTGTGGAAATGATGGATATCTTCATGTTGGCGATGACACCGGCGACCTCGTAGAGCACACCGGAACGATCCTCGACCTCAAGGGTCAGGCGGCTGCCGCCCTCGCGATATCCCATTTCTTCGGCCAGTACGTCGAGCATGACGTTTCTATTGATATATCCAATGAGTTCACCGTTCGCATCGACCACGGCCAGTCCGGCCAGGTTCATCTCGTACATCATGTCTGCCGCGCCCTCGATTTCAGTCTCGGGGGAAACAGTCTTGATGTCGGTGCGGAAAATCTTTTCCACGGTGAGTTTGCTCATCAAATAATTAAGTTCGTGTTTTTCAAGGGAAGTCATGAGGCTGGGAAGAGCTGCGGAAATATCTTCCTTGCGCACGTAGCCGACCAGCTTGCCATCGTCGTTCACCACCAGGAGCATCCAGAGCTTGTTGTCCTCAAGCTGCTTCTGAGCGTCCTTGACCAGAGTATCGGGGGTGACTTTGATGAAGTCGCGAAGCATTTTCAGTCCAACGTACATGTGTTTCCTCCTCAGGATCAAACAACCGTTCCCGCCCCTTGTCCCAGGCGGCATGATTTCCGTTCGGATTCCATACACGGATTACGCAAAACGCGCAATAAATGCCGCATACAAGAACGAACATTAGGCCGGGTTACACCTCGGAATCAACTGAAAAGTCAAGCAGAATCAGATATTCCATACAATTCCATTCCAAAAGCCTCACAAAAAATCCACGAATTTCCAAACCCCATCAAAGAGAACCATACATTTTCCTGATCATTAAAGTCGGCATCTGCGAGTCCCAATGGCCGGTCATCACGCCCCATGCATAAAACCCCAGCAAAACAGCCACTGCGCCGATCCCCACTGCCATCCACGGCACGGCAAACCGCCTGTAAGCGGAAAAGGACAGACAATCGTTCACAGGGCAATGATCGATGCATTCCGCGCACCCGAGGCACTCAGGAGAACGCACAATGCGTTTGTCCTGAACCCGGATACCGGACGGACACACCTGCGTGCATTGCCCGCAATCGATACAGGTAATGGTGTTGCGCTTGATGGCAACAGGCCCGAACCATGCAAGAATGCCGAGCAATGCACCATAAGGACAGAGATACCGGCACCAGAAATTGCGGACCACAAGGCTCAGAAGTGCAAGCGAAAAAAGAATGACCAGAGACAACGCAGTCGGATCAGTGAAAAAGGCAAGCATCTTGGCATCTGCCACCATGTTGTACGGCGAAGTCAGAAATGATCGTACGGATCGAAAATCCATACCGAACAACACAGTATAAAGGAAAAAACCGAACACCACATACTTGATGCTCATGAGCGGATAGTCAATCCACTTGTTCGGAATGACCGCAAGATTCAGCCGGCGCCCGGCCCGTTCCAGCAGGTTCGAAACAAACCCCACCGGACAGACATAGCCGCAAAAACCCTTGCGAAACAAAAAGCACATGACCATGACAGCAATGAAAATGGTCAGGCCCGCCGGATGAATGACATCCCATTCACCGGTTTGGACAAGGTTGCGAAATCCCAGCAGTGCACTGATGGGCAAGAAACCCTCCACAGCTCCGGGCTTGGCAACAATCCCGACAGACTGCCCCGCTGCCCAGGCCAAAAAAACGGCAAACCGGACTCCGACATACACGCAGAACAGGGTGAAAATAAGTTGAATGGAAAATCGAAACCGAAAGGGAGTGATATATCGTTTCATGAAAGGACCTTTTTATGTTTGAATCCGGTCCCTAACCCAGACGAAATTGAAGAGCAATGATTGGTTGCATATCAAGAATAATCAAGACTGACTCGAAACTTCCGACGTTTCAGCGAGCGACTCAAATACTCGACAAACCCCTCGCCCGGTTCACTTCATGGCCTCGACCCCGGCCACGATGTCAAGCAACTCGCTTGTGATCGCGTTTTGTCGTGTTTGACGGGAATCACCCTGAAGTTCGTCGCGCATATCCTCGATGTTCTTTTCAGCGGCCTGCATGGCTGTCAGACGAGCTGAGTTCTCGGCAGCCATGGACCGGGAGAGTGCGCCATAGAGCGACACGAAAAGATGCTGTTCGAAAAGTCCGGCAAACATGATCTCGCCGGGAAGATACGTCTGGGGAAGACTGGGACCGGGCCAGTCGGCTCTGGCCAATTGCTCACTCCATTTCCGGTCCAGCGGCAGGATGCACCGATCCAGAGAGGTATAACTCTCTCGCCCGGAATGCGCATTGTGGACCACATGGAAACGGCCTGTGCCGTGCCGCTGCCACTCGGCCATATGTTCCACCAGATTGCCAACCACGGAATCCACGCCGCCAATGGTTCCGGGAATGGAAAAGTTCAATGCCGATTTCCTTCCCGCATCTTCAAGGCCCGACCGAATCCGGTCCCCGGCGGTCCAGAAAGTCACGTCAAGCTTGTCCGCTGCCAATCGTTCGCCAGCCGCCAAAGCGGCCTGCACCGCGAATTCGTTAAATTGCCCGCACATGCCCTGATCCGAGCCAACGGCCAGGATCACCGCCTTGCGATCCCTGCCCGAAGGCACCATGCCGCCTGATCTGAAAAGAACAGACCAGCCCTGCTCGACCACCTCGGCATACTGCTCAAGCGACGTGGCAGCCCGCTCAAAATGCCGGATGTTCACTGCGGCCAGATTCTTCATGGTCCGAACCACGGAGAGCAGGTCGCTGGTGGTCTTGATGCGTTTTTGCAAAACATCGAGTGTCTGCACAATTACCCCGTAGGATGTTGGGAAACCGCCACTTGCTTCATGACTGCGAAAAAATAAAAGCTAAGCATTTTTTTGAATATCCTGGGAAATGGACATATTCACAATTCTGCCACAATGGTCTTGATTTCGCGGGCCAGTTCATCCCACACAGCATCGTCCGGCAATGCCCGCGCCAGCGAATCAAGGTTGCCCCGGCTTTGGGCCAGACGTTCCAGCAGATGTTTTTCGGCGGCAAGTACTTCTCCCACCGGCACCTGATCGAACAACCCCTTTGTCGCTGCCAGCAGAACTGCTGCCTGCTCGCCTACGGACATCGGCGAAAAACGATCCTGCTTGAAAATCTCGCGCACCCTGCGGCCATGCTCCAATTTGACGCGAGTATCATCGTCCAACCGGGTGCCAAAGCGGGCAAAGGCTTCCAGTTCCTGAAATTGCGAATAGGTCAACCGCAGATCACTCGCCACCTTTCCGTAAGCCGGAAGCTGCGCCCGACCGCCCACGCGGGATACGGACATGCCAACGTCCACGGCAGGCAAAAGGCCCTTTTGAAACAACTCCGGACTCAGGTACAATTGCCCGTCCGTAATGGAAATGAGATTGGTCGGAATGTACGCGGAAATATTCTGGGCCTCGGTCTCGATGATCGGCAGGGCTGTAAGCGTGCCTCCTCCGAATTCCGGCTTGAGCCGGGTGGACCGTTCAAGAAGGCGCGAATGAATATAAAAGATGTCACCGGGAAAGGCCTCTCGTCCGGGTGGCCGCCGCATGAGCAGGGACAACTGCCGGTAAGCCTGGGCATGGCGGGTCAGGTCATCGTAAACCACGAGCACATCCCGACCCTGGTGCATGAAATATTCGCCCATGGCCGTGGCCGCATAGGGCGCAATGAATTGCAATCCCGGAGGCTCTCCGCCCTCGACAACCACCATCAAAGTATAGTCCATGGCCCCGCGCCGCTTCAACTCGTCATGAGCCCGCGCCACACTGGAAGACCGCTGGCCAATGGCGCAATAGATACAAACGACATCCGCGTCCTTCTGATTGCATATGGCATCAAGTGCAATGGCCGTCTTGCCAGTCTGCCTGTCGCCCAGAATCAATTCACGCTGGCCTCGCCCGATGGGAATCAGGGTATCGATAACCTTGATTCCGGTCTGAAGAGGGGTGTCCACCGGAGCACGATGCAAAATGGAAGGAGCTTCACGCTCTGCGGACAACCGCGAATCGCTGAGAACAGGACCAAGACCATCCAACGGAACACCCAACGGATTCACCACCCGTCCGATAAGCCCCGCGCCAACCGGCACATCAAGCACTCGCCCGGTACGCGTCACCTCGTCCCCGGCCCTGAGTGTTTCGCCTCGACCGAACAAGGCTATGCCCACGCCATCAGATTGAATGTCGAGCACCATGCCGGGCACGCCGGAACCAAGGATCACCAGTTCCTCAAAGCCGACACCACCCAATCCCTGAGCCCGGACAACGCCTTGGGTTATCGACATGATCCGACCCACTTCGTCCGGCTCCATCCGGGATTGGAAACCATCCACACCGCGCTCCACGCCTTTCACGGCTTTATCCATTGTCTCTTCCAGAAATCCCTTGCTCATGGCCTACCCGCCTTGGCTTCCGATAATTCCGCGAAAACTGCTGTTTCCACGTCATCCAGATATGATGCGAGATTCCATTCCCACTTGTTGTCACCCACGACCATGACAATACCAAAGCCAAGTGTTTCATCCCTTGATGCCTTTATTTCGGAACAATCCGGGAAATGCTCACGGATGGATGCATCCAATCGTTCAAGGACCGACTTTGACAAGGAAAACCCCGTTCGTACAACCACGTCACCGGACAATCGAACTTTCGGATCTGCCCCGGCCAACCGGGTCACGAAATCGATCAGACATCGCGCTTCCAGATCATCCCCGGCCAAATCTCTCAACACTTTTTCGGACAGACGCACAACCTGCTCGCCAATGCGATGACGCACCTTTTCCGAAATAACTTCCCGCTCGCGGGACAAGGCCATGAGCCACTGTTCCCGGCGTTCCTCCATCTCAACGCGCATGGCAGCCAGAGCCTGAGTCTTCCACTGTTCCGCATCACGTCTGGCAGCAGCAAGCATGGTCTCACCGGCCTGTTCCATCTCCACAAGCTTGCGACGCATCTCTTCGGCATCGCTTTCAGCCTGATTGCGAGCAATTCTTGCATCATCCAATTCGGCTGCCACGCGCTGCTTTCGTTCTGCCATAGCAGTCAGAATCGGCCCATACAGAAACCGCTTGAGGATCCAGACAAGGATCAGAAAATTAACGGCCTGGGCCGCAACCGTGAACCAGTCGATAAGCATTGTGCCTCCGGCAGCTCGGAAAACCTAGTTGCCTGCCTTTTCCAAAAAATAACTCCAGAAAGGATTGGCGAACAGGAGAATCATGGCCAGAACAAAACTGTAAATGGCCGTGGACTCGACCATTGCCATGCCCACGAAAAGGAACTTGGCTATGCTATTCGTTTCATCCGGCTGCTGGGCAATGGAAGACAACCCCCTGGAAAGAGCCATCCCTTCGCCTATGGCCGAACCGATAGCCCCAAGTCCCATGCACAGACCAGCGGCTATGACCGAAGCAACCGCAACTATCGCCATGGAATCCATACTTACTCCTTCGCAGTTTTACGTTGAGTGACGTCATGAGCCTCAATACCAGCGGCAATGAAGACCGCAGCCAGAACCGAAAAAATATAGGCATGCAAAACCCCTATGAAAAGACCAAACAACTGCATCAGGACCGGCACAAAAAGCGGAGCCAGAACCATGAGAATCGCGCCCATCATGGTTCCGCTCATGATGTTCCCGAACAGTCGTACGGCAAGGGCAAAAGTCCGGCTGATTTCGCCCACAAGAACAAACGGCAGCATGAGGGGCGAGGGCAACAAGTAACTCCGCAGATAGTTCCGCACCCCGTGCGCCCTGATCCCGAAATACGGAACCGCCACGAACACGCACAAAGCCAGGGCCGCAGTGGTTGACAGGGAACCTGAAGGTGAAACAAACCCAGGTATCAGAGGCAGGGTGTTGCTAACGGCAATAAAGAGAAACAAAGTCCCCAAAAACGGCAGAAACGGCTCGGGATCATGATTGGTCGTATCCCGAATCTGGGTGGCAATGACAGAAACCACGCTTTCCAGCAGATTCTGTCGCTGCCCCATTTCAGTATCGCTGCTCAACCGCCGGGTCACGGACCAGGAAAATACGACCAGCAACACCATGACAACCCAGGAGAAGAGCAATGTCGCGTTCAAGGACATTCCTCGCCAAACATAAAATATGATGTGATCCGGGCTGATCGCCATCATGGTTTTATCTCCTCATCTCTGCCATTTCATACTTTTTACTTTCCCGGTCCGATCAACCGGGGAATCAAAAATTGCCGGGCCACCATAAAACCTGCACAGGTGGAGACAATCACCCAGCTTCCAAGCTTCATGGCCGCCAGCATCCCCCCCAAAGTCAATGCAAACCGGATCAGCCAACTCCTCCAGAACCAGCGTTTGGGCCTTGCAGCCTGTGGCATGATCCGAAGCGTCATCCACAAGCCTCCAAAATGTACAGATGCCAGCAGGACACCCCAGACAAGTCCGGCAGGAATCAACAGACTAGGACTCATCATCACGCTCCCGGACTATCCTGTTGCGCTGCCGCGTCAACCAGCACCATGCGGAAGCGCATCCGGTTGCCAGCCCCAAGACCATGAGCATCAATGCCCAGGAACGAGGGCCGGGCCATGTAAGGTCTATCCAGACGCCCAGGAAAATTCCAACAATGGTAGGGACAGCCACAGCCCATCCGACCACCCCGAAAAGCCCCATGCCATCCATGGCCCCAAACGGAGGTTCGCGCCGGGCCTTGAGCTTCCGCTTTTCCCGGGACTCCACCTGCTTGTGGAATTCATTCCTTCTGCCATGTTTGGTCATGATCTGCCGTACTCCATGAAACGACGAACAAAATTCGCCTCCAATCGCGCCACGGCAGACCGGGTCGAACGCTCCTGTTCATCCATTTCTTCATGCATGCGCCTGACCTCGCCCTCCAGAAAACCCAATTCCCCGGCCACAGCCGATCGCGCCGCAACATGAACATCGCGCCCCTGCTTGACCAGCACCCCTCTGTCGATGGCCAAATAGCTTTCCATCCCGTCCGCCCGATAGCAGAAAAGACCCGGAGCAAGTATTGATGCCATATCCACATGACGCGGCATCAAGCAGAAGCTGCCACGAGGACTCTCGGCAACGACGGAGGACACCTCCTGGTCCACGAAAATACCGGTGGGCAAATTGATACGCAGAATCATTCTTTGCCAGCCTTGGTTTTGGCTTCGTCCACAGCACCGATCATGTACAGATCGCTCTCCGAATACTCGACGAATTCATCATTCAGGATACGCTCGCATCCTTCCACGGTCTCCTGCAGAGAGACCATACGTCCATCCATTCCTGTAAAATGCTTGGTGGTATGAAAAGGCTGGGTCAGGAACCGCTCCACCCGCCGCGCCCGATACACGATTTTCCGATCCTCGCTCGACAGTTCCTCAAGGCCGAGCATGGCAATGATGTCCTTCAATTCATCATAGACGGCCAAAGTCCGCCGCGCCTCCCGTGCCACATCGTAATGATGCTGGCCCACGATATGGGGAGCAAGCATCATGGACCGGGATTGCAGAGGATCAACTGATGGGTAGAATCCCTCACCCGCCCGTTTGCGCGAAAGCACAATGGACGCCGAAAGATGGGAAAAGGCATGCGCAGCCGAAGGATCGGTAAGATCGTCGGCAGGGACATAAACAGCCTGGATGGAGGTGATGGCCCCCTTGCGACTGGACGCGATACGCTCTTCAAGAGCGGCCAGTTCCGGCCCGAGCGTTGGCTGATACCCCATGCGCGAAGGAAGTCGCCCCAGCAGACCTGACAACTCCATGCCCGCCTGTATGAAACGGAAAATGTTGTCCACCAGCAACAGGACATCCTGGCCCTTGTCGTCACGGAAATACTCAGCCATGGTCAGGGCCGTATGTCCCACCCGGAACCGCGCCCCCGGAGGCTCGTTCATCTGCCCGAAAACCATGACCGTATTTTCAAGAACGCCCGCTTCCTTCATTTCGCGGTAGAGTTCCTCTCCTTCCCTGCATCGCTCGCCAATGCCGCAGAAGATGGACACGCCCTGATGTGCACCGACCATGTTGTGGATCAATTCGGTGATAAGCACGGTCTTGCCAACGCCCGCACCGCCGAACAACCCGGCCTTGCCACCCTTTTCCAGCGGTGCCAGCAGATCAAGCACCTTGATGCCTGTCTCGAATATTTCCTCGCTGGTCACACGCTCGGACAAATCAATGGGATCGCCATGAATGGACCGGTACAAAACGCCTTCCGGTTCCTCGCCACCGTCAGCCACCTGACCGAAGACATTGAAAACACGCCCGGTCAGGGTATCGCCCACCGGAGCAGTCAAGGGGGAGCCATCGCCAATGGCAACGTCTCCTCGTGCCAAACCTGCGGTTGGCGTCAAGGCAATGGCCCGGATCTCGCCCTCGCGGATATGGTCGGCAACCTCAAGGACAACCGCACCGTCAGGTCCGGCCCTGAGCACCGACAACATGGGAGGGGCCGGGCCATCGAAGACAACGTCCACGACACTGCCACGGACCGAACTAATTGCGCCCCTATACTCCTGTGGCTCCATTGTGCCTCCGAGATTCAGAAAGGAGCAGAAAAAAACATCAGAAACAAATCCACATGGCTGCGCCGTGCAATTCCTTGAATACGTCCCGCGCCACGGAACCAACAAACAGCTTGTTCCAGAATCCCCGGCCCGAACCGGCACTGCCGATGGCCACGGCAGCAAAATTGCCCGCATCGTATTTTTCCTGAATAAGTCTGGCCGGATTCGCACCGCGCTGGATCAGCGTGACGATGCGATCCTCGGGCATGCCCGCTTCCTTGAGCACATCCACGGTACGCTCAATCACACCTTCGGCATCCAGGGGATTGGACTTGGATGGGTCATGAACATGAAAAACCGTCACCGTGTGCCCCGGTTCACGGGCCAAGATAAAACCAGTGTGATCAGCCATGCGCTCCGACGGGTCCGAACCATCAACGCACAACAGCACGTTCTTGCGGCCCTTTTCCGGCAATCGGCATATCCAGACCGGAAAGCTAATGGAATCAGCCAGCCCTTCAAGCAGCTCCCGGCACAAGGATTGATCCATGACATCGGCCAGCCCCATCTGGGGACGACGACCAAGCACGACAGCATCGTACCGGCCCTTGCGGGCCTCACGGACAATATCATGCGCTTTGCTCTTCTGGACCGACGGCACCTTGCTTTCAATCTTTTCCTTGTCGAATCCGGCAGCCACGAGTTTGCGCCGGGCCTGGTCAATAACCAGACGCCCCTTCTTGTCCGCGGCAGCGGCCTGGGATTCCAGAGCATCAAGGCTCTCATAGCTCGTTTCCTCGGCCCACACGGCAGCCTGCGAAGGCGGAATATGCATGAGCGTCAGACGAACGTGTTCTTTTGATGTGAAAAAATGTGATATGAATTCCAGGCCAGCTCCGGCCTTGGAGTGTTTTGAGAGGGTCAGCAGCAGATGCCTGTCCGATGAATCGGTGGTGGTTTCCTTTTCTCTCCCGGCAGGAGAAAGGCCCGTTGCCATCGCGAATCTCGATACAGAACCAGAATCAGAAGTGTATGTGTCCATGAAACGACCTCCAATGATTTCAAATTATCACAAGCGAGAGATTACTCAAAATATTTTTTTACCTGCAAATATCGAGTGGGAAAAGGCTCACCACATAAAATCATAATCGGAGTTCAAACCCCAACTTTATCTGCAAAGACAACCAGCAGGCATGCTTGTTTAAAAAAAACAATTAAAAACAATTTATACAATCACAAAAACACACCAAGCAGCATGATAATTAATTTAAAAAATACTGTATTTGACAAACACATCACATTCACCATATTATCCTTATAGAAAATAGATATTTTATCAATGCGGGACAGTCATAATATCTTAGTTTATAATCAACTTGACGATTGAAGTAGTATATTACCCACTACCTACGAAAGAACAAAGATACAGACTGTTACACCATTAACTATCTATAGTAATTTTTTAAAGTAACATTAAAAAATACTGTTACTTTAAAACACTGATTTAAAAAAATGCTTTTATCAACAAACTCGCACGCCACATTAAAAAATTCGCCTGTCCACGGGCAGCCTTTGGCCTTTGTGCCCTGCGGGCTGCGCGATCGGGTCCCATTGAACTGAACAACCTCTCAAACATTTTTTTATCCACTTTCGCCCAATGCGAAAGCGGCCTTTTGTCATTTTTAACGGAGAAATCATGGAAAAGATACGAGTAGAAAAGCTCTACAAAGTCTTTGGACCGCAACCGAACAAAGCCATTCAGATGCTTGAACAGGGAGCATCCAAGAGCGAGATCATGGAAAAGACCAATTGCGGTGTTGGCGTAAACAACACCTCCTTTTCCGTAGACGAAGGCGAACTCGTCGTGGTCATGGGATTATCGGGCAGTGGCAAATCCACTCTGGTCCGCTGCATCAATCGACTTATTGAACCGACTCGCGGCAAGGTCTACATAGACGGTACGGATATCACCTCCCTGAACACGGAAGAGCTTCGCAAAGTCCGGCTGAAAAAGCTGGGCATGGTCTTTCAGAACTTCGCGCTGTTCCCCCATCGCACCGTCTGCCAAAACGCGGAATACGGACTGGAAATCAAGGGAATGCCCCTGGATGAACGCCGCAAAAAGGCATACGAAGCGCTTGAACTTGTCGGACTGGCTGGCTGGGAGGAATCGCTTCCGGATCAGCTGTCAGGCGGCATGCAACAACGTGTCGGCCTGGCCCGCGCCTTGGCTCTTGACCCAGACATCCTGCTCATGGACGAAGCATTCAGCGCACTCGATCCACTCATCCGTCGCGACATGCAGGACGAATTGATCAGCATTCAGGAACGCATGCGCAAAACCATCCTGTTCATCAGCCACGACCTGGACGAGGCTCTGAAACTCGGAGATCGCATCGTGCTCATGAAAGACGGCGAGATCGTACAGGTGGGCACGCCTGAAGACATTCTGACCAATCCAGCCAACGACTACGTCAGACGATTCGTTGAAGATGTGGATATCACGAAGGTTCTAACTGCTGAATCCGTCATGAAAAAGACAGAGGCAGTGGGATATCTCAAAACCGATGGCCCCAGGGCCGCGCTCAGAAAAATGCGCAAAAACTCAATTTCCAACCTGTTCGTTCTGGACGAAAGCCGGAAACTCATGGGCGTTGTCACGGCACAGGATTGTGCCCGTCTGGTGCAGGAAGAAAGCCGTGACCTCGCAAGCGTGGTCTGCACAAGCTGCAAAACCGCGCACCTCGACACCCCGGCCCAGGATCTTTTCGTCATCATGCAGGATCTTGGTTACCCACTCGCCGTGGTGGACGACGACAACCGCCTGAAGGGCGTGATCATCCGAGGCTCGCTCATCGGAGCACTGGCCGAAAGAGGAGGCAATTAAAATGGATATCCCACGCATTCCCGTTGGCAAAGCCATTGAAGCAAGCATCGACTATCTGGTTGAGCACTTCTCCTTTGCGACCAAGGCCTTTTCCGCAGTGCTCGACACCGGACTGGACATTGTCGAAGGTGCCATGCACGCGCTTCCACCGTGGTTGTTCATCCTACTGACCGGCCTGCTGGTCTGGAGACTGACCAAAAGTCGCAAGATCGGCATATTTTCTATTGCCGGATTGTTGCTCATACTGAACATGGGCCTGTGGAAAGCCACAATAAGCACCATTTCCCTGGTCATCGTGTCCACACTCATGGCACTGCTCATAGGCGTGCCCACAGGCATTCTCGCGGCCATGAACAAATACGTGAACAAGACGGTCATGCCCTCGCTGGACGTGATGCAAACCATGCCCGCCTTTGTCTACCTCATCCCGGCCATCCCGTTCTTCGGACTGGGCAAGGTAGCGGCCATCTTTTCTACCATAATATTCGCCATGCCTCCGGCCATCCGGCTCACCTGCCTGGGTATCAACCAGGTACCCAAGGAACTTGTGGAATGTGCCGAAGCCTTTGGCTCCTCCCGCTGGCAGCGACTCGTCAAACTGGAACTCCCGCTTGCCCTGCCCACCATCATGGCCGGCGTGAACCAGACCGTCATGTTGGCCCTGTCAATGGTCGTCATTGCAGCCATGATCGGCGCAAAAGGCTTGGGCGGCGAAGTCTGGAAAGCCATCCAGAGGCTTCAGATGGGCAATGGATTCGAAGCAGGTATCGGCATTGTCATCGTCGCCATGATCATGGATCGTGTGCTTCAGAAAATCGGTTCAAAAAAGTAAAAAACAACAACCATAGAAAGGAGAAAACATGAAACGGATTCTTACCGCTCTCATGCTGGTCGCCCTAATCGCGACCCTGGCCATTCCCGCATTTGCAGGCAAAGAAAAAATCAAACTGACCTATGTTGAATGGGACTGCGCTACTTCCACCACCAACGTCATTCAGGCCGTTCTTCAGGAACGCATGGGTGTTGAAACTGAAATCATCCCCGTGGCCGCCGCCGTCATGTGGCAGGCTGTCAGCACCGGCGACGCAGACGCATTGGCCGCAGCATGGTTGCCCGTCACTCATGCTGATTACGCTGCCAAAATGAAAGGCAACGTCATTGATCTCGGTCCCAATGTCGGCGGAGCCAAAATCGGCTGGGCCGTTCCCAAATACGTGACCATAGACTCCATCGAGGAAATGAACGCAAACGCCGAAAAATTCGACGACAAGATCATCGGTATTGATCCGGGTGCAGGCCTCATGCGTCTGTCCGAAACAGCCATTGTAGAATACGGACTGGACAAGTTCGAGCTCATGGAAGGCTCCGGCGCAACCATGACCGCGACCCTGAGCAACGCCATCAAAAACAATGAATGGGTCGTTGTCACGGCATGGTCCCCCCATTGGCTGTTCGGTCGCTGGGACATGAAGTACCTGAAAGACCCCAAGGGTGCTCTTGGTTCCGAGGAAACCATCAACACAGTCGTCCGCAAAGGCCTGAAGGAAGACAATCCCGAAGTATACGCCTTCCTCGACAAGTTTGCCTGGAAAGATGCAGGACAGCTTCAGATGGTCATGGCCTGGAATCAGGAAGAAGGCGCAGACCCGTATGAGAATGCCAAGCGCTTCATCAAGGAAAACAAGGAACAGGTTGATTCCTGGCTGAAATAAGTTCAGACGGATTTAGCCCTATAGAGACAAGGTCCCCCGGAAAGAGAAATCTTTTCGGGGGCTTTTTTTTGCAGAATGGGGAAGGGGAAAAGGAAAAGAATGAGCCGGTCGAACCTGCGGTTCTCGCTACAAGTCTTTGAAATGCCCTTCCGGCGGAGGTACTTTCTTTTAGAGGCCGAAAAGAAAGTACCCAAAGAAACTGCCTTTTCTAGCTTGGCCGCATGCCGTTCAAGCCGAGAATCTTATCAAAGCGGATCGGCTCCATCCCATGAAAGGTCCAGGCTATTCCTCCCCGCACAATGTCCGTTCAAAAAAACATATCAGCCCACCCCACCGGAGCCGCCTCCTCCGCTTTGTCAGCTTCTAAGCCTTGAAAGGCTTAACGCTGAGGCTGATTTTTGAAATAATAAGGTTAAGGGAAATAGAAGGATTAAAAGAGACAACCTCACCCCTCTTCCAACCTCGTCATCAAAAAGCCCCTCCCCAGCATTAACCGCTCAGTCGGTTTAGAAGCTGACCAAGAGGGCGAACAGCCCGATTGGATCAGATTCTTATGCCAGTG
>JAEINO010000054.1 GCA_016342345.1 Pseudodesulfovibrio sp.
AACGCTTCATCTATGGAATATATCTCCAGGTCCGGACAATATCGGGCAAGTACACGCATGACACGAGCCGACATGTCGCCGTAAAGCGCATAGTTGGATGAAAACACGGTCACGCCATTGCGTTCGAGAAAGTCCTTGCATTTGAAATACGGTTTGCCCATGGACACCCCGAGGGCCTTGGCCTCGTTGGAACGGGCAATGATACAGCCATCATTGTTGGAGAGCACAACCACAGGCTTGTTCTCGAGATCCGGGCGAAAAGCTCGTTCGCAGGACGCATAGAAATTGTTGCAATCTATGAGGGCATAGGCTTTGGGCATAAGTTATATTCTTGGAGTACGCTGCCGATGCATGAGGATTTTTCTCTTTTACCCCAGTTACCAGAAGCATTTTCTTCAAAGGGTATGGATCACATGCAGGACCACGCCCCACACCTCGAACTCGGCGTCCGGCGTGATTGGGATAACCGCATAGTCTGGATTTTCAGGAACAAGTTCCAGCCCGGATTTTGTCTTTCGCAACCGCTTGACCGTGAATTCCCCATCCACATGCGCGATGACCACGTTGCCGGACTGGGGCATGCGGGAACGATCCACTATCAGAAGGTCGCCATGATGAATGCTTGCACCAATCATGGAATCACCGGATACGCGCACGAAAAACGTGGCCTCAGGATGCAGTATCAGGTGCTCGTTGAGGTCCAGCGTCTTTTCAATATAATCCTCGGCTGGAGACGGAAAACCGGCTGCCACGGATTCGCCTGCCAGGGCAATCGGCATAAGGCTTCGGGGACCAGGGGCCATGCGACTGATCCACGATGGTTTGGTACATGAATGAAAAGGCATTTATCTCTCGGCTTTTGTTAATCTTGACAAAACACACTGAGATAAACAGTGCTATTTGTCAATTTAAATTAAACAAAAACGACTAAAAAACACTCTTAAGGAGACTTGGAAAGTCTTGAACCGGATGCACGACACCCTGACAAGTAATAATGGAAAAGTATCACCTCATGTTCGATAAACAGGGTATAGGTAAATGAATTCACTTTGCATGGAGGGATGATCCGTGCCCACGATGCCGAAACGACTCTACAGCGCACATCTGGCCCTTGCCGGATTGATCGTGCTTGCGCTAGCAGCGTGTGCGCCGACAAACATCGGCGACAATCTTTCCCGTGCAATCATGAATCAGGACGATCCCGAGACTGTCCGGGAAGGTGCGCCCTCCTATCTGCTGCTTGTGGACAGCCTTATCGAAAGCGATCCGACCGACATCCCCATGCTCATTACCGGAACCACGCTGAATGCGGCCTACGCCGGTCTTCTGGTTCAGTCCCCAAAGCGGGCCGTTCTCATGGCGACCAAGGCTCAAGGCTATGGACAACGCGCTCTGTGTCTCGGGAACAAGCAAGCCTGTGACATTGCCGAGCTGCCTTATGACCGATTCACGACCGCCTTGGAAGACCTGCGCAAGCGGGACGTCCCTGCCCTGCATGCTTTTGCATTGGCCTGGCTGGTTCGGGTGCAAGCCGGCGGTGGAAACTGGTGCGGACTGGCCGAACTGCCAAAAATCGAGGCCGTTCTTGAACGAATCGTCACTCTGGACCAACATTTCGGGAATGGTTCCCCGCAGTTGTATCTGGGAGTGCTCAATTCCCTCAGGCCTGTGTCCCTGGGGGGTAATCCCGAAAAAGGACGATGCTATTTTGAACAGGCCATCCTCTTGTCCAAGGGAAAAAATCTGGCCGCAAAGGTTGCCTATGCCCGCTCGTACGCACGACTGGTGTATGATCGGGACTTGCATGATCGACTTCTCAATGAGGTTCTGGAAGCACAACCCCGAATTCAGGGGCTGACCCTGCTCAACGTTCTGGCCCAGCGTGAAGCACGGATTTTGCTGGAGACTTCCGCCGACTATTTTTGATCGTGCCCTGAAAACAACAGGGGGATTTTTCATGAAACGACTGTTCTTGATGTTTGTATTTGCCACCATGCTTGTTCCAGCAATACCCGCAAGGGCCGTATCGCTGAAGATTGCAACATCCCTGCCCGAGGGATCGTCCTGGATGAGGGCGATGCGGGCCGGAGCCGAAGAGATCAGGGACCGGACGCAGGGCCGTGTCACAATAAAATTCTATGGCGGCGGGGTCATGGGCAACGACAAGAGTGTGCTCAGAAAGATTCGAGTCGGGCAGCTTCACGGTGGAGCCTTTACCGCCGGAGGTCTTTCCAGCGTGTATTCCGATCTCAAACTATACAGCCTGCCGTTTCTCTTTCGCAATCTCGACGAGGTGCTGGCAGCCAGGGAAAAGCTCGATCCGATAATCAGGAAAGGACTTTTTGACAAGGGATTTGTCTGTTTCGGCTTTGCCGGAGGCGGATTTGCCAATCTCATGAGCAACAAGGTGGTACGTGGAATATCCGATGTCAAAGGCCGCAAGATCTGGGTTCCCGAGGGTGACCTCGTAAGTTACGCAGTCATGGAGGCAATGTCCCTTTCGCCCGTGACACTGAATCTGATAGACGTCATGACCGGTTTGCAGACCGGCCTGCTGGACATTGTGGCCGCAACCCCGACAGCGGCACTGGCATTTCAATGGCATACCAGAATCAAGTATGTGGCTGACATGCCGCTGGTCTATGTGGTCGGAACCATGGCCATCGACCGACGAGCATACAAGACGATATCCATTGAGGACCAGGCCGTCATCGAAGAAATCATGGGCCGCATCTACAAGGAATTCGATGAAAAAGGCGTGAC
Organism: Pseudodesulfovibrio sp.; assembly: GCA_016342345.1. Classification (GTDB taxonomy): domain Bacteria; phylum Desulfobacterota; class Desulfovibrionia; order Desulfovibrionales; family Desulfovibrionaceae; genus Pseudodesulfovibrio. The sequence continues at coordinate 2,764 of JAEINO010000054.1, forward strand.
CGACGACGTTGCCGCCATTAAAGCACTGAAAAGCCAGGGCATCGAATTCATTACCGTGGATTCAGCAGATACGCAGCAATGGAGAAGCACGGCTCTTTCCGTGGAGCGGAAACTGGCCCGGGACGGCATCTATTCCGAACGTCTGTTCGAGTTGCTGGTGAACTGCGTGAACGATTGTTCCTCGGACTGGAGCAAAACGGAATGAGCATCAATGCCCTGATTCAGACCCTTGACCGGGTCGGACGCACCCTTGAAGACGCCCTGCTCATAGGACTTCTGGGGCTGATGATTGTCCTGGCATCGTCCCAGATCATATTCCGCAACGCCCTTGATTTCGGTTTTGTCTGGGGTGACGAACTGCTGCGCATCCTTGTCCTCTGGGTTGCCATGACCGGAGCCGTTGCAGCCAGTCGGACCGACCGGCACATCATGATAGACGTTTTTTCCCGATTCCTGCCCGGACGAATAAACAGTGCGCTCAAGGTGGTGACAGACATGTTCACCTCTCTCGTCTGTGGATTTGCCGCTTGGTATTCCTGGACTTTTGTTGCCATGGAAATGGAGTTCGGATCTTCGATCCTTGGCGGCCTCCCGGCATGGCCGTTCCAAATGGTTCTGCCGGTCTCGTTCGGCCTCATTGCCTGGCGGTATCTGCTGCATGGAGTAAAAGACGCAGCCGCGGTCATGAATGTCGGACAGGAGGAACAGAAGTCATGATCATAGTCGGCACGCTTCTTGTCCTGATGGCCCTTCTCGGCGCACCGCTCTTTGCTGTTATCGCAGCCGGAGCCATGATCAGTTTTCATCTGGCCGGCATTGATCCGTCGGTTCTGGCAATCGAGGTTTTTCGTCTGGCCGAGATGCCCGTGCTACTCGCCATTCCGCTGTTCACCTTTGCCGGATATCTGGTCAGCGAAAGTGGCGCACCGGGCCGGTTGGTGCGTCTGACAAGTGCCTTGCTCGGCTGGATTCCCGGTGGACTGGCTGTTATTTCACTGGGTGCCTGTGCATTCTTTACCGCATTTACCGGAGCCTCGGGCGTAACCATCATCGCCTTGGGTGCGGTCCTGTATCCGGCACTTTCCGAGGCTGGCTACAGCGAAAAGTTCAATCTGGGGCTGATCACCACTTCCGGCAGTCTCGGGCTGCTCTTTGCACCATCCCTGCCGCTCATCCTCTACGGTATCGTGGCCCAGCAATCCGGGACCGCCGAGAACGTGACCATTGACATGCTGTTCAAGGCGGGCATTCTTCCCGGCCTGCTCATGCTCGCACTGCTTTCTGGCTGGAGCCTGTGGGTCAACCGTCACATCCGAACATCTTTCAAGGCTTTCTCATGGCAAAAGACACGGGCAGCCCTTCGAGAAACGGCCTGGGAACTCCCCCTGCCGTTTGTGGTCCTGGGTGGCATCTATAGCGGCTATTTTGCGGTATCCGAAGCAGCCGCCGTCACAGCACTCTATGTCATTGCCGTAGAAGTCCTTATCCTGCGAGAAGTTCGTCTGCGTCAGTTATCCGAAATCATGCATAAATCCATGTTGCTGGTAGGTGGCATACTCATCATCCTCGGTGTTTCCATGGCCTCGACCACTGCCATGATCGATGATGGCGTTCCCATGCGCCTTTTCGAGTTTGTCCGATCTCATGTGGACAATCGCCTGACCTTTCTGCTCCTGCTCAATTGCTTTCTCCTGGCACTGGGGGCCATGCTCGACATCTTTTCCGCCCTTGTTCTGGTTGTGCCACTCATCCTTCCGGTGGCTGCCGGATATGGTATTCATCCTGCCCACCTGGGCATCATTTTCCTGGCCAACATGCAGATCGGATACATCACTCCCCCCATCGGCATGAATCTGTTTATCGCCAGTTATCGTTTCGAGAAACCCGTATTAACCCTGTACAGGGCAACCCTGCCATTCTTTTTCATTCTCCTGCTTTCCGTGGTTCTCATTACGTATATGCCGGATCTTTCCCTCTGGTTGATCCGATAGAAGGATTAATGGTATGCCTTATCCTGATTCTTTCCCTTGACGACAGGACTACAAACAAGGTTATGGTTTAAAAAATTCATACTTTTCAAGGAGCTTCAAATGAAAAAGATCACCGTATGCTTGATGGCCGCACTGTTTGCCGCCCTGATGATTACCGCCGCTTTTGCCGATCCCGCCCCGGAATTGAGAGGCACATGGAGAGGCCCGGTTCTCGTACAGACAACCGGAGAATTTCGGGAAAGCAAATGCGCTTTTGTCATCGATGTCCAGAATGATCGGATGTTCACGGGCTACAAATTGTGGTTCACCAAGAACAATGTCCTGGCCAAGGAAAAATTCTCCGGTATTTTTGATGACGGGCAACTCTACTTTGCCGAAGGCAACGACGGCTATGGTTTCGGCTACCTGACCGACAAGCAGGCCATGACCATCAATTATCTTGAGCATGGTTCCGCAGCCAAGGCCCTTTACTACACGCTGAAACGTGTTCATTTCACAACCGGATTCGTGGAGATCGACAAAGACGGCGACAACATCCTCATGACCGCCGAGATCACCACCCACTACCCGCTCAATGCAGAACGCATCATGAAGGAAGCCGATGCCAACGGCGACGGCAAACTGACCAAAAAGGAATGGGAAGCCTGGAAAAAGGCCAACGATTTCAAGGAATAAATTACAAAACTGATCCGGGATCGCCGCAAGGCGGTCCCGGACTTTTGGTACAGACTGCGGTTGCAATGACCATTCAGGAAGATCAGCCCCTGACATAAGCCAGCGATCCATTGCCAGGACAGATTTCCGGGTTGATTCAAACCGTTGAAAAAATGATTTGTGGAAGAGTGAGTCGAGTGTTCTTTAACAAAACCATATGAGGTTCGTCATGAAAAAATCTCTCATTGCTTTTGCCATCTGCCTTGCTTTTTCCGTGTCTGCCGTGTTTGCCGGTTCCGGCGCAGAGTTGTTCGGTTCCAAATGTGCCAAATGTCACGGCCATGACGGGGCCAAGACCTCTGGAGCATCCGGCGGCGTGATGCTCAAGGGCCAGTCGGCCAAGGACCTCAAGGCCAAGCTCATGGGATACAAGGACGACACCTATGGCGGAGAAAAAAAGAAAACCATGATACGAGCTGTTGGCAAGCTGACAGATCAGCAAATTGATGAGCTTGCGGCTTACTTAGGCAGCCAGTAGCAGGTCATCGAAAAGAGACCGCTTTTTTTGCTGCGAGAGCACGAGCGGTCAAGCTTCTTTAAAAGAAGGGATTCTGCTAATCCAGAGAGACCTCGTCCACGGCTCCATGAAAGAGATCCGGCGATTCGGCCATGGCCGTTTGGCGCAACGAGAGAGTGCCATTATCCCGGGCTTTGAAAAAGGCCATCCGCCGAAGTTCAAGACGCTCGAACTGGAAGTTACGTCGACCAAGCACTTTGTCGATGCGCTTCTGACGTGCATCCAGGGACAAGGCCGGGGTCTCATGAATGCCGACGGCAGCAACCATGACAGGTGCAACCGTATCCGGTTTGTCGGCCTGCATATACTCCGGCAACTCAAAGGCCTTGCCGGTCAGGAACGCGTCGATCTTGGCTTCAATCAGTTCGCCGGGATCATTGTCGTTCGCAGCATATTCATAGGAAAATTCACTCACAGTATAAACCGTTGACGCGTATTGAAGCGGAGCAAACCCGACCAATCCCCCCATGCTCAAGAGCGGTCCCACAACCGCACAGCCTGAAAGAAAGGCAAAGGAAATAACCACCGCCATCATATTGGTGACCGCTTTCCTCAAAGCAGTCCTTGCGACCCATCTCATGGCCACCCCCACTGTAACTCGTTGACCATCCTCATTCCACTGGGCTGGTAACGCTTTGCTACCATACACCATTCTTGTTTATCGGACAATATTTTCAAAACATTTAGGCCAGTTGCAAAAACAACAAACTTTATCTGCACATAACGTCAGTAATTTCAAACGATTAAGAATTGTTATTTGCCAAAACAAAAACTCCAACAAAAGCAAAAAGATAGAAAAAAAGGCATTGAATAAATTACTACGCCATTTCTCGTGGCCTTCAGACCAACAACAAAAAGGTTCTCGGACAGCCAGCCTGCTTTACCTGAACGGCCCAAAGAGGTAATTGACGATCGGTATGGCACATAAACAAGGCATATTGGACAAAACGTCCAAACTGGCAGCCACTCCGCTTGCGGTTGCCTACGTTGCAGTTCCGCTGCTTGTGGTTCTGGTAAACTTCACGAATCCATCCTCTGAGGCCTCCCCCATGCTGCCATGGCTGCTCCTTGCCGGGCTGGGCGTCATAGGTGCCATACTTCATCCGACTCAGGGCAAGACCTTCGGAAAACCCCTGCTTTACCGGGTTGCCCTGTCACTTCTTCTGATCATGACACTGGTCCTCTACGGACCGGGCATTGCCAAAACCATCGAACCGGGCCTCCCGTATCTGGTGGAAAGCACCCCTCTTATCCTGTTGCTGTTCTGCGGTCTGTGGATCGGAACATTCGGAATGCCTGACAGGACAGACTTCCAAAGATATGGGGCACTGCTCGGCGCGCTCTGTACCATCGACCTTGTGGCCGAAGCCGTTGTCTATCAGGCAGTCCCCACCATCCGCTGGATCGGCAATGCCGACATCCTGGCAGGATTGCTGCTCGTCTCGCTGTGTGCCAGCCTCAAGCCGGGGGCCAATGATGGAGGAGTCCACGAACCAGACCAGGGCCGCCCTCTCTGGCGACTGCTGATCATGATCGGCATACTGGCCTGCCTGTCACGAACCGGGCTCTTTGCCGCAGCATGGGTCTTCGGATGTTTCGGACGTGGTCGCAAGCGGGTCCGCCTGGCCTATTCAATGCTCTGCCTCGGCCTCATCGCCTTCACGTTCTTTCTCCCGACCACAGCTTCGGACTCCATACGATATATCGACTACTGGCTCTGGCTGGAATCAGCGCGCCTGTTCGCAGAAAACCCCATGCTGCTCTTCTCGGGCTTTCCTGTTCCCATTGCCCTGCCCGTTGCCTTTCCCGTTGGCATGTCACCCATATGGGAAGCAGCCACAGGCACCCCCACCATGATGGGGGCCTATCTTCCCCAGATTCCATCGTTCTGGCTGAGACTCGTGCTAGCCTGGGGAATCGGCGCGCCTCTTGCGTTTATGATCACTCTGTTCATTCTCCTTTTCCGGCACCTGACCCGCATGGGCGCAGGATTGGTTGCAGCCCTGTTTGCCCTGGGCATGAACACCCCGCTCCTGTTCGACCCGTCCATGGCCGTAATCCTCGGGCTCGGATTCGTCCTGGCCCTGTCCGACCCGCCACGCAAGCCGAATATCAAAATCCAAAGCCCTAACGCGAAAGAGGACGCCATCCCTCCCGCTCCCGACCCTGTCGAGGAATGGGATCTGCGGCCCCTGTGAAACCCCTTTCATTAATATTTCAACTTTTTTTGGTGAACTCATGACCCTATTTGAAAAAGAAGCCCCCATCCTGGTCACATGCCCCAAAGGCATTCCCGAATACCTTCAAGCCGAAATCGAGACCCTCGGCTTCAAGGATGCACAACAGCTCGATGCGGGCGTGCTTGTCCGAGGCTCCATCCAAGACTGCATGCGCCTCAATCTCTGGGTTCGCACAGGCCATCGTGTGTTGTTTGAACTCAAGAAATTCCGTGCCTTTGACGCGGACGAACTCTACAAGGAAGTGCTTACCATCCCATGGGATGAATACATCGCCAAGGATGGCTATTTTCGCGTAGATGCCAGCATCCGGGACACGACCGTCAATGATTCACGCTTTGCAGGTCTGCGCGTCAAGGATGCCGTTGCCGACTATTTCATGGAAAAGTACAAGGAACGCCCGAATTCCGGCCCGGAAACAACAGGCATATGCCTGTTCCTGCACTGGCGCGAGAATCAGGCCACCCTCTATCTCGATACCACAGGCGAACCGCTGCCCAAACGAGGCTACCGCAAACGCCCGCACACGGCCCCCATGCAGGAAACCCTGGCTGCCGCCTGCATCCTGGCTGCGGACTGGCCCAGACTTGCCGAAGAAGGCGGTCATTTCATCGTGCCCATGTGCGGCTCAGGAACCCTAGCCATCGAAGCCGCACTCATGGCCCTGAAAGGCGCACCGGCACTGCTGCGAAACAACCTCGCCTTCATGCAGCTCCCCGGTTACAATCCCGAAGAATGGGAAAATCTAGCCAGCCAGGCAGAAGATGCCGAGAACTCGGACATCAAGGGAAGAATCATCGCCACGGACAACGACCCGGAGGCCATCGAAGCCTCCAAGGACAACGCCCGCCTCGCAGGAGTCGGCGACTTCATTGAGTTCAAGCTCTGCGACTTCACGGAAACCGAAGTCCCGGAAGGCCCCGGCATAGTCATGTTCAACCCGGAATACGGCGAACGCCTCGGCGACATCAAGGAACTGGAAGAAGTCTACAAGGGCATCGGCGATTTCTTCAAACAACACTGCGGCGGCAAATCCGGCTTCATCTTCACCGGCAGCCCCATCCTCGCCAAACGAGTGGGCCTGAAAACAAAACGCCGCAGAATTTTCTACAACGCAAAAATCGAATGCCGGTTACTGGAATATGAACTGTACGCAGGGACACGGAAGCATAAAGAATGAATCTTTTTCGCTCATGGTAATGCCGAACAATAAAGAAAAGAGGCTTAGAAGGAAATCCTTCTAAGCCTCTAAAACTATGACAAAATTAATCAAGCAGCCAACAAATCATTTAATCTTCCGAGCGGCAAACATAAGGCCCAACCCGGTTTCAGTAATCGTTTGAGAGCGGATATCCTCAAACCCGAGAGGTTCAAGGATACCGACCAACTCCTCCCGTTCAATATAATGTGAGGAGTAGCCGCACAGACGAGTCAGAAGTTCTACCGAGGCTTTCCTCATTTCGTTCCCTTTTTCACCGCGACCAGAAAAATGGTGAGACACAAACCACCCCCCCGGCTTTAACCCTTCGGCAATTTTTGCAAGCGCATTGCCGAGATCCTGTTTGAAAGCATACAGCACATGCGACGTCAGGATGAGGTCAAACTGTTCCGCAGGAATTCGATCTTCCCTGAAATCAAGACCGACTGTTGCCACACGATCACCAAATCCCAAGCTGTCGCACCTGATCTGCGTCTGTTTCACAACATCGGGAAGGTCGAAAATAATACCGTGCAGATGTTCGTTTCGTTCCAGCATGCCCACAGTATACAAACCATGATTTCCACCGATATCGCCCATTGTCCTGAATTCATCAAAACCCGGCAGATCAGCAGTGAAATCAACCACAGGCGAAAGGCTGCCCCCTCTGGCATCCTGTGCGGTGCCTTCCATTATTTCCTCCAAGGCCCATCCATCATCCGTCTTGGCTCGATCAACCTGCCTACCGGCAACCAATTCGGTTATGGAATCTTCCACCATTGAGGTGAAACGCATGGTCAGTGCCATGCTGCCCCCCTGATAAAGAGGCGCATCACTAACCAGAAATTCCGAAGCTTTGAGCGTATTCCTGTATCCATCTCCATTTCTGGTCAGAAGATCAGCCGCAACAAGAATATCCAGAACCGGTTCGAGCCGCTCTGCAACCACCCCCATCTCATCCGCAAGCGCAACCACTTTCACTTCCCTTCCTTCAAGACGATCAAACACCTTCATCTCTACGGCACTCATCACAGCCTTGCCGGAAATAGACTTCATCAGCAAAGCGTGCACGGGTTCAAAATCGGCACGAGGTTTCATGACATGCATAAGTACTCCATTGTGTTTAGCGGCTAAACTCTTCCGACAAATTTTTATTTCAGATACTTGTCCATCCACAGATTCATCTGCCTTCCCATCACACGAACAGCCTCATAAGAGGTTTCATCCAGTTGCGCCATATACTCCAAGAACACCTTGTCATGCTCCTTATGAAAAGCCAGATGGTTCTCGCTGGCAGTCTGCCCAGGCTCCGTCGTCCTGATAACTACACGCGCCCCGTGCTCAGGATCCTGTTCCTTGACTAAAAGCCCCTTTTTCACCAATTTGCCAACCAACTGCGACACCGCACCCTTGGTAGTGCCGAACTCCTCAGCCAGGGCGGTAACTCCAATCCCATCCTGCATTGCCACAGTCGTGAGCATATGTATTTCTGCCGGGAAAAGATCCATATCTATCCCAAAATCAAAAGCCTTTCGGTCAACGAGCGCATGTTTTGCCATGGCCCGGCCAAACTCTCTAAGGACAGGCATCATTTCTTCAAAAGTTCTCATACAAAGTGTTTAGCTGCTAAACACTTTGCCGTCAACAACGTATTAATCCTGTTAAACCAGATAATAGAAGGAAACAATACCCAACCACCAACAACACCCCTGACGCCAAACAGTTCTGGAGGACACCATTCCCATTCCCAAAGAAAAAACCGCCCCAAAAAGGGCGGCCTTCCATATCTCTTAATTTCTTCCCAATCCCCCAAAAACTACATAAACACCTTCACCATCAAAGCTCCTCCCAACCAAACACCCGAACCCACAATCCCCACCCAGGCAAATCGCGCCCACAACGGCGACAGCCATCGCTTTTGCACGATCAACCCGATGAAAATCACATGCAGAGGCACAGGCAAGGCCAGCAAAAGGACTCCCACATGAAGGGAAACCGAGCTTTCGGCATCAGGGAAAAACCTTCCGGCCAGAACACCCGTGACAGCGTCATGAATGACCAAACCCAGAAGACAGAATCCCACGACCGAGACAGTTGAAGCGCAAAGACGAAATGCGTTCATTGAAACATCCGAGTCACCCTAATAGACTCCACACCCAATGAAGGCATCCATGCCTGGAACGGGCTGCACCCAGGTCTTTTTGGGCTGAATTTCTCCGCTGACAGGATTGACATACTTGTATTCGACCCAACCGCCTCCATCCTTGGAGGTCTTGATCATTTCCTGCACCTGATAGAAACCGTCCGGGTCATGAACATTCCACCGATTCTTACCCGCAATTTCAGGCTTGGCACCAAGGGCAAGGCACGTGCCGTCATATGTGTAAAAAAGTAAATAATAACTATGATCGATGAATCCGCCATCAGAAACCATGAAATCACGGGCCGCCTGTTCGGCACCAACAACCTCGACCTGGGCAAGCCCCATGTCCACAAGCTTCTTGGCCTTGATCACGTCATCACCGGCATTGGCAAGTGAGGCCATACCGAAAATCAGGATGGCCGCTGCCAACAATATCCGTTGAACCATATTGAAACTCCTTTGATTATTATTTGAAACAGTGCCTTAAATACTGTCCAACCGCAACACCCTGCTTGACACTACAGTCAACGTTCTGCCATCAAAATGAATGACTGCATGAAAACACGAAGAGGTGGCCATGAGCAGAAAAGTCAAGAGCGTTCGCGTACCCAAGGAACTAGAGACTGTGAACCTTTCCGGAATAATCCGCGAATGCGAAAAGCACCTGCGCGACCTGGAATCCGCAACCCTGCTCAAACAACAGGGAAACCAGACGGCTGCCGAGGCATTGATCTCAGCCCGACAGGCCGATCTGGGAAAGAAAATAGGCAAACTGGTGTGGGAAGCCCGCGTCCAGTTTGGCAAGCATGGCTGACCACTATAAGGAGAAACATATGGAACCAAAATATGCCAAGGAATCCGAAGTAATAATGACGCATCTCGTGATGCCCCAGGATGCCAACCCTGCCGGGAATCTTCACGGCGGCGTGATCCTCAAGCATGTTGACACGACAGGCGGCGTAGTTGCCAAGAGACATACGCGCACGAATATTGTCACCGTGTCCATTGATCGCATGGCCTTCAAGCAGCCAGCGTACATGGGCGAACTGCTGATTTTCAAGGCCAGCCTGAATCATGTGGGCAAATCGAGCATGGAAATAGGAGTTCGGGTCGAGGCCGAAAACCTCATGACCGGCGATGTACGGCACACCAATTCCGCCTATCTGACCTATGTCGCTCTGGATAAAGGAGGCAAGCCAACCCAGGTTCCGGGCTTGCTTCTGGACTCTGACACCGCAAGACGAAGATACAAGGAAGCCGAATTGCGCCGCGAAATGCGCCAGAAGGAACGCGCGCTCGAAATGAACGACAAGGCCAATTCATAAAAGAATCCGCCTATCAGGATAAAAATAAAACCGCCTCAGAATGGCGGTTTTATTTTTTACTTTATCCGTTTCTCAATCGAGCCGAGATAAATAGCCAGAAGGACCAAACTACCGCCGGTCAGTTCGACGGGATTGATGGGTTTGTCGAAGAACAGCAAATCCCAGACATAGGAAAGCGTTGGCTGCAACAACAGGATCAGGCCCACGTGGGATGTCTTGACGCTCTGGATGCCACGCGTAATCAGAAACCAGCCGATTGAATGACAAACCAGAGCCAGAAATGTCAATGCCAACAGGGACTGAACGTCCGGGATGACAAAGGAATTTCCCTGGGCCGCACCGAGCGCGCCGAGAAAAACACTGGAAATGAGAGCCACGGCAGCAGCCATTGACAAAGGATCAGCGGCCACCTTGGAAAGGGAATATTTGAGACTGAGCAGATAGCAGGAATAGGCAAGGGCAGAAAGCAAACCAAAAACCACACCATACTGATACCCTGGCGCAAACTCGGCCCACTGCACGCCAACCATGAGATACAACCCGATCAGGGCCATGGGGATGGACACGAGAAACGGACGCGAAACCTTGTCCTTGAGGAACAGGACGGACACCGCAGCAAGCAACAGGACCTGAACATTGGTGAGCATGGTGGCCATGCCCGGTCCCACAAGATGAATCGACCGATGCCAAAGCATCAAATCCATGGTAAAGAAACTGGCACTCAGCAAGGCCCATTTCCAGACATGCAGGGTCAAGCCCTTCAGATTTCCTGCTCTCCAGAGAATAAGCAGCATGCCCAAGCCACCGACAAACAGTCGATAGAACCCGGTCACATCCGGCGGCATATTCGCCAGTTTCACCATAATCGAGGCAAAACTGATGATGACAGCACCGATAATCAAGCCAGTCATGAAAGCACTACCTCAAGTCTCTTCCCGAGCGTTATCCCAACCTCGTCAACATGAGCCACGTACGGCCAGATTTCAACGCCTCTGTCCACTGCTTCACAAAACAAATCGGCATACACCGGGTCGATGAAATCAGCAGGACCGAAGCAATATCCATCCGGTCGCTGAACGAGAAAGAGCAGTGCCACGCGTGCCCCTGTTTCGGCAAGCCTCATCAGCTCACAAAGATGTTTTTGTCCTCGCTCAGTCACCGCATCCGGGAAACGGGCCACCTGATCCTCGACCAGGGTCACATTCTTGCACTCCACCCAAAGTTCACCCCGCTTACCGGCCAGGTACGCATCCAGACGGCTTTGACCAACCTTCACTTCCTTTTTGAACACATCATACCCGTCGAGCTCGGGCATGGACTGAGTCTGCCAGGCCAGATACAGCATGCGGTTGGGCGTCAGGGTATTCACTCCCACCATGTTGCCATCCACATCCAGAGCTTCCAGAGTATACTTCAGCTTACGGGCCGGATTGGATGCCGGAGACAAAAGGACTGTGCTTCCGGGCTTGAGCAGGCCCAGCATGGAACCGGTGTTATTGGTGTGCGCCATGAGAATGCTTCCCCGGTCCGGGCCGTCAAGAGCCTCGGCCTCAACCGTGAATCGCTTGATACGACGAATGAAAGCCGCCTTGCGACAGGTATCAAAAAATCTGACGATGCATATTTGATCGGGCACATGAACTCCGTGATCAGCACGCGCTTGAAGTCATGCTCCATGGCAGAGCAGGCACCTTCAATTCAGGTTGCTGAGCGATTATAATTAGACTAAAAGGCTGTGAATTACGTTCATAATGACTTAAGAGAATTGATATGGCTAAACTGACTATCGACAAAATAGAACCCGGCATGATCCTGGCGGAAGACCTGACAACTTCCGAAGGCCGGATGCTCCTGCCCAAAGGGGCCATGATCACCGAAACACACATCCGAACCTGTCGAGTCTGGGGCATTACCGAAGCGTCCATTCATGGAGACGAGGAAGATGTCCCCAACAAGCCGACCAGTCTCGAAGAACTGGACCCCAAGGTTCTCGACGCCTGCAAGATCATGGCGGCGCAACGCTTCGTACTCAACCCCTCGGACCACCCTGCTGTCAAGGAAATGGCAAAACTCTATGTATTGCGCCAATCAGACGGACTGGACGCAGAGTGTGCCGGATTGATGCTCACGGCTGGCCCCAATGACGACACCTTTGAAATATTCTCGCCACCGCCCACCACGGAACACAACATCAAGCCCGAGGATATCGTCCGGCAGGAAATAGAACTGGCATCATTGCCCGACATATTTGCCCAAATCGGGGAAGCCATCAAGAACCCCCGAAGTTCTGCCGCATATGTGGCCGAGGTCATCAGCAAGGATGTTGCCTTGTCCGCCAAACTTCTCAAGATGGTCAACACGCCGTTCTACGGATTTCCAAGCAAGATCGACACCCTGTCCCGAGCCGTGACCATCGTCGGAACCACCCAGTTGACCAACCTTGCCCTGGGCGTTTCCGTCATCTCCGCTTTTGAAAATGTCCCTCAGGAATTCTTCACCTTGAAGGAATTCTGGATGCACTCCATCACCTGCGGCATTCTGGCACGACTTCTGGCAGGAAAAGTGGGAGTGGCCGGCGACGAAAAATTCTTTGTGGCCGGGCTGCTTCATGATGTCGGACGACTGATCATGCTCAAAAACCATCCCAAGGCCTCCACCGATGCACTCCGACCAGCCAAGACCGGTCGCCGCGCCCTTGTGGATGTGGAAAATGCTGTATGGGGCTGCAACCATGCCGAAATCGGTGGTCTTGTACTCAAGGCGTGGAGGCTGCCAGCCTTTCTGGAAGACCTTGTCCATCACCATCACACCCCCATGGAGTCTTCCATGGTTCAGGAAGCATCCATCATCCACGTAGCAGACTTCATGACACACGCGCTGGGCATCGGCTCAAGCGGCACATCGCTGGTTCCCGAACTCAACGCCAATGCATGGCAAACTCTCAATATTTCCCAAAACGACCTGCCAACCATAGCAAGACAGGCCGAACGTCAGGCAAATGATGTCCTTTCCGCTTTTTTCCCAGATGCATAGCAATACTACCAACGAGTCGAACGAACTCAAACATCTCAGGGCACAAGTCAAACATCTGGAGGAAACCAACCGTTCCACCCTGGAAGCCTTGACCACCGCCGCCAGATTAAGTGACTTCAAACTTGAATCCGATACCCTGACCACACCGGAATCCATCCTTGAGGAAACCGCTCGGCGTGCCAAGGAACTTATCCGATTCAAAGGCGTGGCATCGTTTCTTGTAGATGAAAACACCAAAGAACTCACACCGGTCTATCACGATCAGACGCCTCATCTCGACTGCCTCATGAACGAATTCAAGCATCTGACAAGCGACCTCACCCTTAAACGGGTGCTTCAAAGCAAACACCCCTCATTTGCTCCGACCAGCAATACTGATGAACAGTTGCTGCTACACCCCATCAGAACAGCCAAAAAGACACTCGGCCTTTTTATCGGCCTTCTTGACGAGGACCGCCAGACCATCTCGGACTCTTCTCTTTCGATCCTGCCCATCGTGCTCCAGAGTGCCGCGAACACCTTGGACAACCTCGCGCTCAAGCGATTCAAGGAAGCCGCCAAAACGGAATTGGAGTCCAAAGTCAAACAGTTGCGTATCGAAATCGAACGCAGAAAACAGTCGGAACTGGACATCGAAAACACTCGAAATTTCCTGACAGATGTCATCAACACCATCCCGGAACCTCTTTTCGTCAAGGATGAAAGGCACCGGTTTCTGATGGTCAATGACTCTTTCTGCGCCTTCACATCTCATTCGCGAGAGGAACTGTACGGCAAGACTTCCTACGATATTTTCCAACGAGAAGAAGCCAACTCCTTCCACCGCAAGGATGCCAAGGTCATGCTTTCGGGCAAAGAGGACACTCTCGAACTCCTGGTTAATACGCCGGACGGACTTCGACACTTCATTTCATCCAAGAAAGCCAGCCTGAAGGATCCGCAAACTGGCGACAAGATTTTGGTGGGAATCCTTCGCAACCTGACCGAACAAAAGAAAATCGAAAACATTCTGCGCATGGAACGCGAACGGTTCTTCGGCCTATTGGAACGAATTCCGGCCTTTATCTACGTTCAGGGCACAAATCATGTTGCTGAATATGGCAACGAGGCTTTTCGCAAACAATTCGGCGAATTCAAAAATAAAAAGTGTTATGAATTGTTCCACCACCGGGAAACCCCCTGTGATGTCTGCGGCACGATAAAAGTCCTCGAAACCGGCATACCTCAATCTATCGAACGAACATATCCGAACGGACGAACCTTTCAGACATATGAACACCCTTTTGACGATCCGGACAACACCCGCAAAACCATTGTCATGGGCGTTGATGTTACCGAGCGAAACAAGGCGATTCAAGATCTGGCCGAAAGTGAAGCCAAGTACCGAGAACTGGTGGAAAATGCCAACGCCATCATCATCCGCTGGACCAGCGATGGGAAATTGACATTTTTCAACGAGTTCGCCCAGACATTTTTCGGATTTTCCGAAAAGGACGTCCTGGGCAAATCCATGATTAATATCATCACTCCACACACAGAGAGTACGGGACGGAAATTAAAACCACTCATTGACAAAATCGCCGCCAATCCAGAAATGTTCAGCCAGATTGAAAACGAAAACATCCGGTTCGATGGCTCGCGAGTCTGGGTTTCCTGGTCAAACCAGGGCGTTTATGATGAATCCGGCAAGCTGACTGAAATTCTGTCGGTGGGAACAGACACAACAGCGCGCGTCAAAATGGAGAAAGAACTCCTCAAGACCAAGAACAAAGCCGAAATCGCCAGCAAGGCCAAAGGTGAATTCCTGGCCAACATGAGCCACGAAATTCGCACACCGCTCAATGGAGTGCTGGGCATGTTGCAGCTGGCTTCAATGACGGGCGTGAATGGTGAAGTTCGCGACTATATCGATACAGCACTGGAGTCAGGACGCAACCTGCTCACGGTCATCAACGACATCCTCGACATCTCCAAAATTGAAGCGGGCAAATTCAATATTGAGCAGTCAAACTTTTCACCCCGACAGGTAGTGGACTCGGTTGTACGAACCTTTGCCCACCAATCCATGGAAGCCGACATCGCCCTGAGCAGCGACGTTGGTGAGGATGTCCCCGAAATCCTTATCGGCGACAGCAGCCGTATCCGGCAGGTCCTCTTCAATCTGGTCGGAAACTCCATGAAGTTCACCAATCAGGGATCCGTCTCTGTCTCCATCCATTCCATTCCCGCCCTCAAAGACGAATCACATCGACTGCTTTTCACGGTGGAAGACACAGGTATCGGCATCCCGTCAGACAAGGTGGAATACATCTTCGACGCCTTCACCCAGGTGGATGGCTCCTATCGACGCAAGTATCAAGGCAGCGGTCTGGGACTCGGCATCGTCAAAAGGCTGGTTCACCTCATGAAAGGGGTCATCACCATTGACACCCAAGTCGGCAGGGGAACATCCATCTCCTTTGCCTTGGAAATGGAAGCCCCGGAACAGAAAGCAACAACAATGGCAAACACAATACCGGTTTCGGATTTTGACCCAACCTCGACCAGACTTTTGTTGGCCGAAGACAACAGGG
The DNA here is from genome assembly GCA_016342345.1 of Pseudodesulfovibrio sp. GTDB lineage: Bacteria > Desulfobacterota > Desulfovibrionia > Desulfovibrionales > Desulfovibrionaceae > Pseudodesulfovibrio. Next base: position 18,495 of record JAEINO010000054.1, read on the forward strand.
TCAACCAGATTATGGCCCGCAAATGTTTGGAAAAATTGGGGTTCACCATCGAATGCGCCAACAACGGCGTCGAAGCTCTTGACTTGCTGAACGAGAAAGACTTCGACGGCGTGCTTCTGGACATCCAGATGCCTGTCATGGACGGGATGGAAGCTGCACAGAGAATTCGGGATGGCGAAGCCGGGGTGAACAATCAGACCATCCCGATCATCGCCCTGACAGCCCATGCCATGAATGACGACAAGCAACGCTTTCTGACTTCCGGCATGGATGCAGTAGTTTCAAAACCATTTGAAATGATAGACCTGACAAGAACGCTCACAGAACTTTTGACAAAAAAAACCAACTAGTCTTTTTCCGCATCACGAATTACGCGCAGCAAAGCCGCACCCTCCCCCTCGTATATTTCCCGCTGATCCAGTGGCGTTGAATGTACCACTTCCGGCCAGACACCAGCCTGGGGTTCCGCCCCCTTGCGGGCCTCTTCACACGGTTCGACATCTGCCATGGCCGGATTTCTGCGCACATCCACGCCCGCAACAGGCGCACTGAATTCGATTGCTATATTATTGGGGTCAAAGGAATAAATGGAATGAATAAACCCATGATCAACCACTTCCGAACACCAGATATCAGCTGAATCAAGCTTGTCCTTGAGCTCCCACAGGTCGTCATCGGACGCGACCTCGAAGGAAACGTGATCAAAGGCTATGCGCCCCTTGATCGGGAAGCCATGATCCCTTTCCTCCAACGGTTCCACGCCCGGCCATTCAAAAAAAGCGATCATGTCGTGATCGGAAATTTCCAGAAAATAGTGACGGTACCCGGAATGACCAAGTCCGGCCACAAGACGCATGCCCAGCAGGTCACGCCAGAATCGAATGGTGGAATCCATATCTCCTGTCACCATGGCAAGATGATTAATACCGGTGTAGGTAGGCATTGGGTTCTCCCGACAATGTTGTTTTATATAATCACAACAAGCTTATACGGGGAACGACAAAAAGGAAAGCAAAGGACAAAATCAAGCGGAAGTGATCTGCCCCATCCTGTCAAATTACGAAGAGTTCACCTCGATCCTGCGACCGAACGCCTTTAAAGGCCCGTCACGGAATCAATCAACAATGCCTGGCGTTGAATCGAGGATGCGTGGCAACAACTATACCGCTGAATATGAGGGCAAAGCCGACTCCATGCGCCCAGGTCACAGGTTCGCCAAGAATGAAATAGGCTTCAACCCCACTAAATACGGGCAAGGCGTAATAGACGAACGATGCTGTAGTGGGGCCAATAATAGCGACGGCCTGCGTCCAAAGGAAATAGGACACAAGGGAAGCTCCTACTCCTATATAAATGACAGCCCCAATAATCGTCGGCGTCAACGTCCACTGCGGATAAAAAGGTTGTTCAACAAGAGCTGCGGGTATCAACGGCAGCACACCAAGGAGAAAGGTCACCCCAAGAAAGGAATATGTACTGATTTCCTGCGGCTTTTTCTTAATGAGAATACTGTATGCGGCCCAAAGGAAACCGGCCATGAGCATCCATATATCACCCACACGAAACGACAAATCACGCAAAACGGCATAGTCACCACGCGTTACCAGCGTCACTATTCCGGCAATGGCCGCAGCCAGACCAATCGCACGAAAACGAGTAATCGGCTCTCCGAGAAACATTCTGGAAAGGATAACAACAAACGCAGGCGTGGTCGTGGCAATCAATGTCAGATTCATGGCATCGGTAGTATGTGCGCTGAGATAGATCAACGTATTAAAGACCGTAACGCCTAGTATGGCGGAAACGAGCAGATACTTGAAATGCTTTCGGATAATCTTCCGTTCGCGCCACATGACACCAAAAACAAAAGGCAAAAGTACGACCGTGGCCGTTGTCCAGCGGAATGCAGCCAGCGTAACAGGGGGCAATACATCACCCAATCCACGGGCAATGATGAAATTCCCGGACCAGATGAGCGTGGCAAGCAAGGCACAAAAATATCCAACAGTCTTAGTCTTTTCCATAGCGATCTTCATTAGGCCAATTAATGAACGCAGGCAAGTCAATACGACGGACCACACTGCCCCACAAAGAACCTCAAGGAGAAGGATATTGGCCCCAGAATTATCGGACCTTTTTTTCACCATCCCCCCTTAAGACAAAAATCCCCCTGGCCTTTATGGGCAGGGGGCTTCAGGACTTTGATTTGGTCAGTGGGCGATTGTTGGACACAAA
>JAEINO010000055.1 GCA_016342345.1 Pseudodesulfovibrio sp.
GGAACAACGACTTGACGGTCAAAACGACCCGGACGCAACAAAGCGGGATCAAGAACGTCTGGACGGTTGGTAGCCGCAACAAGGATAACACCTTCATTGGACTCGAAACCATCCATTTCGACGAGCAACTGGTTGAGGGTCTGCTCCCGTTCATCATGACCTCCACCCAGGCCCGCACCACGCTGACGCCCTACGGCATCAATCTCATCTATAAAGATCAGGCACGGGGCATTTTTCTTGCCCTGGGCAAAAAGATCACGAACACGGGAAGCACCCACGCCCACAAACATCTCGACAAAATCTGAACCGGAAATGGAATAAAACGGAACACCCGCTTCACCGGCCACAGCACGCGCCAAAAGCGTCTTACCGGTACCGGGCCCCCCCACGAGCAACACGCCCTTGGGGATACGACCGCCCAGTCGGGTAAACTTGCGAGGTTCACGCAAAAAGTCAACGATCTCGGACAGCTCTTCCTTGGCCTCATCGACACCGGCCACATCTTCAAAGGTGACCTTGGCGGTCTCCTCATTAATTAGACGGGCCTTGGAACGACCGAAGCTCATGGCTCCGCGCCCTCCACCACCACCGCCACCCTGCATCTGACGCATGAAAAAGATCCAAACACCGATAAGCAGCAGCATGGGGAACCATGACAACAGCAAGGTGAGATACCAGGGGGACTCGTCCGGCGGCTGGGCCTTAACCTCGACACCCTTCTTTATCAAAGTATCTATCAACTTCGGATCGTCAGGAGCGTAGGTCTGGAAAGGTTCGCCAGAACTTTTCAGGCCGGAAATTTTCGGCCCTTGTATTTTGACTTCAGCGACCCCACCACTGTCTACCATAGCAAGAAACTCGCTGTATGATGGTGTGTCCTTGGGGACGAGAGGCTGGTTGAAAAGATTAAACAGGACTACCATCAAAATAAAAATGATCGCCCAAATAACTAGATTTTTCATATGGTTGTTCAAAGGGGCTTCCTCCGGATATTCAAGACAGCTGAACCGTTTGACCCTGCTGCATTCCGTCAAATCGAGACGGGTAATCGTAATTAACGCCGGTTTAGTTTCTTAAAGTAATGCCATTGGGTGAAAAATCAAGAGATACGAAAGAAAAAATCTTCGATATCTCACTTACCTATTTTCGAGAGGTGAGCCAAGATTTTAATCCATCAATTTGAAAAACAACGGATTCAGGACCTGTGCCACCTGGAGAAGTCCGCCTGTCAACGGCAGCCTTGTAATCAAGCACATCAAAAACGTCATCGTTTATTTGATCGGAAAACTGTTGCAAATCCTCAAGGCTCATATCTTCCAACCCAACTCCATTGGCCTCGGCAAAAGCCACGGCTGCACCGGTAATATGATGCGCCTCACGAAATGGGATACCCTTGGCCGCAAGATAATCAGCCAGTTCAGTGGCGTTGAGAAAACCACGTTTGACTGTCTCAGCCATCTTTCCCGGAACAAACTCAATCTGCTTGAGCATTCCTGCCATGATGCCAAGAGATGCCGAAACAGTCTTGTCCGCATCAAAAAAAGGCTCTTTGTCTTCCTGCAAATCCCGATTGTACGTCATGGGAAGTCCCTTGAGAAGCACAAGCAGTCCCATGAGAGAACCCACCACCCGTCCGGTCTTACCTCGCATGAGTTCACAAGCATCCGGGTTCTTCTTCTGCGGCATGATGGATGAACCGGTAGCATACTGATCAGGCAACCGCACATACCCGAAATTCGGATTGGCCCAGATGATGATCTCTTCGCACATCCTGGAAAGATGCGTCATGATCAGGCTCCCGTCAAATACGGCTTCGAGCACGAAATCACGATCAGAGACAGCATCCATGGAATTGACAAATATCTCATCAACACCCAGATCATCAGCCACAGCCCGAGGATTGACCGGATGAGTGGTCCCGGCCAGAGCGGCTGCCCCCAAAGGCATGACCCGCACCCGTTTAAGACAATCGGTCACGCGCTCGTGATCACGTTTGAACATCTGACAATAGGCCAGCAGGTGATGCGCCAGGCTCACGGGCTGAGCTGGCTGAAAATGGGTACAACCGGGAAGCAATGTCTCCCGATGCTCTTCGGCACGGGCAACATAGACTTCAACAAGCGCGACCAACCGTTCCTGCCACAAGGCAAGACGGTCGGCAACGTGCAGTCTGAAATCAAGAGCAACCTGATCGTTGCGACTCCGAGCCGTATGCAACTTGCCGCCAAGCGGGCCAATGATTTCGGTCAAACGCGATTCGATATTCATGTGGACGTCTTCCATTTCCGTCTTCCACACGAAATCACCGGATTCGATTTCTGCCTTGGCCATGTCAAGACCTTCGCAAATCCTTACCGCTTCGTCGCCAGTCAGAAATCCCTGCTGCGCCAAGACGCGGGCATGAGCCTGAGAGCCACGAATGTCCTCGGCATACAATTGCCAATCAAAAGACACGGACTCGGAATATGCTTCCATGCACGCAGCGGTAGATTCCGCAAATCGTCCGCCCCACATTTTTTTTTCTGCCATATGCTACTCGCAGGAATCTTCGGCGTCTTTACCGCCCCACTTGTTTTGCTGCATGCGACCCTTGAGCCTGAGACCCACCAGCTTTATGAATCCTTCGGCGTCAGACTGATCGTAAATGTAGTCTTCCTCAAAGGTAGCCAGTTCAGAACTATACATGGAAAACGGCGACTTGCGTCCCAACGGCACACAATTTCCCTTGTACAGCTTCACCCGCACCGTGCCTGTCACCTTTTCCTGAGACTTGTCAATCATAGCCTGCAAGGCTTCCCGCTCAGGAGAAAACCAATATCCATAATAAACCATTTCGGAATACCTTGGAATCAGGCTATCCCTGAGATGCATCATCTCGCGGTCCATGGTCAGCCCTTCAAGATCACGGTGGGCCGCAGCCAGAATGGTGCCGCCCGGGGTCTCGTACACGCCACGGGACTTCATGCCAACGAACCTGTTTTCAACCATGTCCACACGGCCGATACCGTGCTTGCCGCCAAATTCATTGAGCTTGGCCAACAAAGCCGCCGGGGAATATTTAACACTGTTGACTGCAATGGGATCACCGGCCTCGAAATCAATGGTGACTTCCTCTGGTTCATCAGGACACAACTCAGGCGGAGTTATATTCCGATAACAATCCGGGCCAGGGGAATTCCACGGATCTTCCAATTCGCCACCTTCAAACGAGGTATGCAGCAAGTTGGCGTCGATAGACCACGGTTTGCTACGGCTGACTGGAATTGAAATATTGTTTTCCTTGGCAAAATTCATGAGATCGGTCCTGGATTTCAATTCCCATTCACGCCAGGGAGCAATGGTCAAAAGTCTCGGATTAAGGGCCATGGTCGCCAACTCGAAACGGACCTGATCGTTACCCTTGCCGGTAGCACCGTGGGAAACGGCCTGCGCACCTTCCATTTCGGCGATCTCGACCATGCGCTTCGAAATCAAAGGACGAGCAATGGCGGTACCAAGAAGATATCGGCCTTCGTACAATGCGTTGGCCCTGAACATGGGAAACACGTAATCACGCACGAATTCCTCACGCAGATCCTCGACATATGCCTTTGTCGCCCCAGTAGCGAGAGCCTTTTCTTCAATACCGTCCATTTCTTCGCCCTGACCGAGGTCAGCGGTCATGCAAACGACTTCACAATTGTACTGATTCTTTATCCACTTGAGAATGATGGATGTGTCCAGTCCGCCGGAATATGCGAGGACAACTTTATTGATTTTTTGCATCTGATTAATTTCCTATATCGATATATATCGCTAATTCTTGTAAATCCATTCAAGAATGGCTTTTTGCATATGGAGCCTGTTCTCTGCCTGATCCCAAACAATGGAAGCAGGCCCCTCGAAAACGGACTCGGACACTTCCTCGCCACGATGAACTGGCAGACAATGCATGAACTTGGCATTGCCGTCAGCCTTTGCCATGAGTGTTTCATCAACCTCATATCCGGCAAATGCAACTTCGCGCTTCTTCTGTTCCTCTTCCTGTCCCATTGACGCCCATACATCGGTGTTGACGTAATGAGCACCGGACACAGCCACGGCAGGGTCTCGGGTAATGGAGATTTTTGCCCCCAGATCAACAGCTCTGTCCACGATGGCCTGATTCGGATCGTATCCTTCAGGACAGGCAATGGAAAGCTCGTAACCGAATGTGACCGCACCATTAATAAAGGAATGAACCATATTGTTGCCGTCACCGACCCAAGCCACCTTGAGTTCATCCAAATTTGGAGTGCGCTCATACATGGTCAGCATATCAGCCATAATCTGGCAGGGATGGTACTCATCGGTCAAGGCGTTGACCACCGGGATATCACCGTATTCGACCAGAGTATCGAGCTTCTCTTGGCCAAAGGTTCGCACGATCAGACCGTCAGCGTAGCGACTCAGTACCCGTGCGGTATCCTTGAGTGGTTCGCTGCGACCCAATTGCGAATCTTTGGAAGTGATGAAAACCGGATCGCCGCCAAGTTGACGGACGCCCACCTCAAAGGACACACGGGTCCGGGTGGAAGCTTTCTCGAAAATAAGCAGCATCGTCTTGCCAGCCAGAAGATTGGTACGGACATTGTTGTCCTTCATCTCCTTGGCCCGCAGCAAAACCTGCTTGGCCTCATCCCTCGGGATGTCCAGAATGGTCAAAAAGTGCTTGGGCATCGTACAGTTACTCCATCATCGATTGCCATTGATTGCGAAAGGGAGGAAGTGTGTCCGATTATTACATGAAAGTAAAGGGGTTTGGACTGCCCTTTTCTGCCACGCCCCTATCGAAAACTAACCGCTCAACAGCCTGATATTTTTAGTGATTTTGCAGCCATTCATAGAACTGACTCAGACTCAACTGACGACTTGCCGGGCCACTTCGGACATAAAATTCCTCATCCTGCCCGTTTTTCAGTATGGCAGGAGTGGGTGCAGGGCTACAAAAGGCACGAAGAACACACTTGTCCCGCACCTTAATGGCAAGAGTATCCACGTAACGAGCAAACTCATCACCGATATGCTGGTTGACAAGATTATTGAAATGCAGAAGAGCACGATCTTCATTTCCGAAGTTATCCTCATCAAAACCGGCAACAATACCATTGTCAGCAACCCCAACAAGCAAAGTGCCGCCTTCTGAATTCATGAATGCAACTACGGTTTTCATGTTTGCATGTTCAATCTCCTTGCCGTTCTTGCCTGACCTGAGATTGAAACGAAGTGTCTGTTTAAATTCCAGCCGTCCACTCTCACCAGCCGCAATGAGCTGCAATACATCATCAGCATTCCGGGCTGCCTCTTTCCGCATGCCCATGGCTTCGATTCTGGCGCGATACTTATGAAGCAAAAACAATACGCATGCAGCCATGAACACCAGGATACTGCCGAAAACCTGGAGAAATGTGTCACTCGTCAAGGTTGAAACGATATTTCGTCGTGGCATGGCAACTCCCAAAGACATGGTGTCACCAAATACTGACAAAGGCAGAACGTAAGCCCACCAGATTTCATCGTTCACCTTATAGGAAAAAGGAGCTTCGTGTTTACCGGAATCTGCCGCCAATCTGGCTGCGGCTCCGGCAATAACAGGATCACCCACCTTGTCGAAAGGGAGTGCCTTGCTAGCCCGGTCGCCCAACACCTTCTCGCCGTCGATGTTGGGAATAGGCAATACTTTTCCGGTTTCCCAGAATATAAAAACTTTTTCCGCTCCACCTTTCTCCGCACCACCCAATTGATTGACTATTGCGTCAATGGGAAAGACATAGGACACCATAAAACTTTCGCCAGTGTCGGTTTCAACAAGAGAAGACGCAGTAATCCAGGACTCACTGGCACCATGAAAACGATACGAACTTCTCCAATTGACCTTTCCGGGCATGAGATGCTTGAATTCTTCCGACAAGGTTTTGTCTACCATCTGCCGTTCAAAGGGACTCGCGGGTTTTGTTTTCGAACGAGAGCCATCAGCCCTCCACAGAGTCCACGCCGTTGATAAATCCCCACCCCGAGTCGGCACAGTTTCCATCAACCCATCAGGTCTTCGAGCAAGCATGTAAACCAATCCTTGCCCATCAGCGATCATCACTGCCGTCAAAGACGAGTGTTGCTTGAACACCTTCCCGAATTCGGCATGCAGAACCGACGGTTTGAGACTCATGAGAATTTTCGATTCAATCTCGCTATTTGAATTGCTCACGGCATTGACCAGTACGGTCACAGCACCAGACAACCCCCGTGCTGAATTTTCAACAGCAACAACGGCAGCATCACGACGAATTTCCCGCACTCCCCAAAAGGCAAGAATGCCCACTGCCACTACGGTGAAAATCACTCCGTAAAACAAGACTTTGTAAAGATCTTTCCCCTTGAGAACCTTCCGGCCGGCCATGTCTATTCTCCCTCGATCCGTTCAGCATATTCAAGAAGAACTCGATCCACGGCCAAATCTGTCAGATCATACATTTCATCACCATGATCATACCCGGCCAGATGCAGTATGCCATGGGTCAGAAGGCGGGCCAGATGCCCCACAGGTGATTGCCCATACAAGTCCATCTCGCGAGACAATGCATCAACCGACAAAGCCAGTTCTCCCAGAAATACAGGGGTATCAGAATCGACGCCCCCACGACTTGCAGCAACCTCAGGGCTGTCCATCCCGGAATCTTCATCGGCAGGAAAACTGAGGATATTGGTGGGACCATGGCAGCCCAGGAATCTCTCGTTAAGCCGTGCTATCTCACCGTCACCAACCAACTTAAGGGAAAAAGAGTTCCCCTCAAGTCCGATTGAATCCAGTATGACTTCAACCAGTTCAAGTAACTCATGCCGGGACAGGGGAAACCTGGGGTCAAGTCTGGTTTCACGTATGACCTTAATCAGACCAGGCATGACTATTCCTTGCCTGCCTCGTATTTATCGTAAGCACGAACAATGCGCCCAACCAGTGGATGACGAATGACATCGTATTCGTCAAAAGTGACAAACTTAACGCCTTTCACACCTTGAAGAATCTTTCGGGCATGAAGAAGACCCGAACTGGAATGCCTGGGCAAATCAATCTGCGTGACATCGCCGGTAACCACGGCCCGAGAACCAAAACCAAGCCGCGTCAGAAACATTTTCATTTGCTCCGGCGTGGTGTTCTGTGCTTCATCCAAAATTATGAAGGCATCATTCAGGGTTCGACCGCGCATAAAGGCCAGCGGTGCAACCTCAATAATCCCTGTTTCCTGATAATCCTGCACCCTGGCAAAATCGAGCATGTCGTGCAAAGCGTCATAGAGTGGCCTGAGATAGGGATTGATCTTTTCCGCCAGATCGCCGGGCAGAAAACCAAGTTTTTCACCGGCTTCCACCGCAGGACGGGTCAGCACAATGCGCTTGACTTCACGTCGAGCCAATGCACCGACGGCCATGGCAACGGCCAGATAGGTCTTGCCGGTTCCGGCAGGACCGATGCCAAGGGTCAGATCATTCTTGCGAATGGCATCCAGATACTCACGCTGATTAAGCGACTTGGGTGAAATGGTTCGTTTGCCGGCAGTAGCATATACGTCATCCTTGAACACCTCGCCCACGTCTGCTGAAGGCTGCCGTTCAAGGACACGACAAGCAAAATCCACATCCTGCGGATACAGGTTTTTGCCCTTTTTGAGCATGGCATATAGTTGTGTCAACACCTGCCCTGCCAGCGTGGCCTTGTCCGCGTCCTCTTCAGAGGCTCTGATGGTGACCATATTTCCTCTACTTTGAATGGAAACGTCTATGCGTTCACCCAAAAGCTTGAGGTGTTGATTCTGCGGCCCGAAAAGCTGACTCGCCAATTGACCATCGTCGAATTCGAGTTTGGTTGCGATCAGTTCTGTTTGCTCAGGAATCACTTCTTTCTCAAAAACATCCACGTGCATGCCCGTCTTTCCATAAGGTTTGCGATTTCGTATAATGCGGCACCCATCAGACTCATGCCAAGTATGCCGGTAAACATAGTCAGGTAGTCCATGGCACCCCATGCGTCCATAATCATATAGCCCAGCCCTCGTGTAGTGGCAAAGGATTCAACAAAGAATAATACCGCCACTGACACGCCTACCCCAAGCCTGAGCGCGGTAAAACCATGCGGTAAAGCCGCCGGAATCAACACCTCACAAAGGACATCCCATTGAGATCCGCCAAGCGATCTGACGGAATCAGAATATTTCGGGTGGATTGATCGAACGCCGTCACGGGTGGTGACCAATATCTGGTAGCCCAGGATCAATGCAATCATGGATATCTTGGCCAGATCCCCCAGACCGAACAACAACAAAAAAACCGGCAACAGTACAATCTTGGGTATGGGATAAGTCAGAAAAATGAATGGTGCCAAAAGGTTATCAACACGCTTCACACTTCCCATCACTAGACCCAACGGGAATGCCACACCCCATGCAACAACCATGGCCGTAACTGCACGGTACCCACTGACCCCAAAATGCTCCCAGAAAATCTGTGTTCCCATGGCAGAGAGAAACGCTCTGACCGCAGCTTCAGGATGCGGCAGAATAATTCCGCCCAGTCCGAGAGCAGCCAGCTTCCAAAGCACGCCAATGGCAATGATTACCAATGCATAACGAAAAACAGGCTTCAGACTCACCACAAGGCCTCGACAGTATGTCTGAGTTCTTTCAGCAACTCGAAGCATCCCTTGGTGTCCCTGATGGATTCATCACCAAATCCCGGATTGTCAAACACGGCCACAGGACTTGCAGGACGGCTCGACATGACCATTATTCTCTTGCCGAGAACCACGGCCTCTTCCAGACTGTGGGTCACCAGCACGAACGGTACTTTTCGGAGCTTCCAGACATCGAGCAGTGTCCGCTGCAACCGTTCACGGGTAAGCGCATCAAGGGATGAGAAGGGTTCGTCCAGAAGCATGAGTCGAGGTCGGCTGACAAAGGCACGAGCAATGGCAACGCGCTGCTGCTCGCCACCGCTCAAATTGGCAGGATAATCCGAATCACGGCCAGTAATGCCAAGCTCGGCGAGTTGCGCTCGGGCACGTTCCATACGTTCCTTTTTGAAAACCCCTTGAATCTTGAGCCCTAAAGCCACGTTCTCGACAACTGTTTTCCACGGCAATAATCCATAATCCTGCAAGATAATGGATATATCCGATGTGGGCCGGCCAATGAGTTCTCCATCAAGAAAAGCAACGCCCGAATCGGCACGGGTCAAACCGCTCAACAGATAGAGCAACGTGGTTTTACCGCAACCGGACGGTCCGACAACAGCCAATGTTTCCTCACGGCCAAGGGAAAAGGAGACATTGTCCAGTACCCCTTCCCCGCCGTAATATTTAGAAAGATTTTCAGCAATCAGCATTTTACGGAATCAACGGAGACAACACTAGCTCATTGGGCAGCGCGTCCTTGAGAAGTCCTTTTCCAATCATCCACGTCTGAACCGTCTCCAACTCCGCATCCGAAGGCAGGGACGGCATGGGGTATGGGTAAATTGGGAATTCACCCACCAACGGCTTGGGAATTCGACACGTTTTGGCCATAAGTTGACGATACTTTTCGGGAGTTTCAGCGAGCCGAGTCACAGCCTGCTTGTAGGCAACAATAAACTGAGCATAGGCGTCGCCTCCGTCCTTGAAATACTTGTGATCCAAGCAAAGCACGGTCAACGGCAGATCAAGATTATCCGCAGTTGCGAGCATTCCGCCTCCCTTGAGCTTGGCAAGGGAAAGGAGTGGCTCCGGCAAAAGAGCGGCATCAATCTGATCTGTCATGAGCATCTGGAGCCGGATGGGAATTTTCTTGATTTCAACACGCGAGAAATACTTACCATTCACGCCAAGCTTCTCTTCCATCTTGTCAGCCAGAAATTCCATGACCGTTGATTTGGAAATACCAAGCTTGCGCCCTTTCATGGCATCCAGATCACGGTCCTTATTGGCCGGAGAAAGAGCGATGCCAAACATCGGGTAGCCTGGAACAGTACGCCATGAAGTAAGCGCAATATACATAGGTGCGCCCTTGTTGATGAGCATATAGGTGGCAATCAGGTCACCAAAATACCCATCCAACTGGCCTGCTTGCATGGCCGTATCCCGCTCCAGAGCCGAAGCAAACCGGATCAGTTCCACATCAAGCCCCTGCTCTGCGAACAGCCCATCCTGCACAGCCACCTGAAGTGGCAACGTGTCAATCACCGGCAATATGCCGAACCGTATTTTGACATTTTCGGCTTGAGCGACATTAACGCAGAACAACACTGACAATGCAATCGCCAACAGACATTTTTTCATGGTAATTCTCCCATTTTCGATGGCAGTTATCTAGCACGACAGCAGGAGAAAGAAAAGGCGAGACAGCCCATATGCTGTCCCGCCTTGATTCGGCAATACCAGAAAGATCAAACTCTATACGCCGCCACCAACCGTGACGCGCTCGGCAAACCGCTGCCGCAAAAACTCCTTCCCAGCCTCAATGTCCTTTTTGATATCATCTGGAAACAATGCCTTGGAACAGCCATAAGCCAAATACATTTGGCTCGTGTTATTAATATTTCTTATACGAATAAGAACTTCCTGATCCTGCCCATCAAAAACAAAACCTGCGTCTTCAAGCATCTGAGTATATTTGCCACCCTGTTTTTTGTCATTGATAGTCAAAAAAAACTCAACATACTCTTTGCCGCCCAATTGGCATTTTGGCCCATTCAAGGCATTCCAATAATGACCAGAAGGAGCCTTTATACGCTCTATAATAACGACTTCCTTCACTTCTTTATCTAAACTACCGACAAAAAGATCTGCCGTGACCTTGCCCTTTGCCATCCCAAGCACAGGACAATCAGGCCCTATGCATTTACTTGAATCCTGCAAGCAAGGACTTCCCACATAGGCCAAATCGCTGGCAACGACATAAACAGGGCACCCCGCAGACTGATATTGATTATTGACAACACGCTGCCCCCCATTACAGCCGAACAGAAAAACTGCCAGACTAGCCGTCAACAACAATTTCAAAACCCGCATAGGTACTCCCTTTGTAGTATTTGTATTCAAATAATAATACGGAGACCTATCATGGATTTAACAATTAGAAAAGAGCACGTGAATCAACAAGCTTTGCGAACAACCATCAACCTTGACAACACACCTCTCGTGGTCTCAGGAAACTCCGTCCGACAAGAAACAGAATTATCAACGCACTGGCAACCCCCACCCATTCTGGCAAGGTTTCGCCGACTTCAGAGACAACAGCACGAATATCGAGTCCCAAAGCAATGTAGAGACTGTCGGTCGCCCAGGCCAGGACCAAAGAGCATATCATGATTGAAAAGACATACAATCCTGCGGCCCGCTTGCCCATTGTCTTGAGCATGACAGTAATGGTCGCACCATTGGTGGCAGGCCCGGCCAGAAGAAAGACCAGTGCTGCACCGGGCGAAAGCCCCTTCAAAAGCAGGGACGCTGCAATAGGGGTGGAGGCCGTGGCACAGACATACAAGGGCAGGGCCACGACAAGCATGACCAGATATGAGAGAAAACCGGTTCCCACATATTGATCGAGAGCGTTATCGGGAATAATTGTGGAAATAACCCCGGCCAACACGACGCCGACAAGTAGCCAGCGACCGATATCACTAATCATTTCACCAAAGGCATAGCTCATTCCGAAGCGAAACTTGCTGAACAATGAGGACCTGCCGTTCGTGGAACAACTGCCATGATCACAACCACACCCGCTGGAACCATGAGCATGAGCAACCACTCCGCTCATGGGAAGAGGCTCTCTTTCCTTCTCGGGAAAAGCATTGACCAAAACCCCGGCAAAGATTGCCGTAATTGAGGCCGCAACAGGTCGAATGACCGTCATGATCGGATCAATGAGCGCATAAGTCACGGCCATTGAATCAACGCCGGTTTCAGGCGTGGAAATCATAAATGCCGTGGTCGCTCCTTTGCTGGCCCCCTGTCTACGCAATCCGAGTGCTGCAGGCAGGACTCCACATGAACACAAGGGCAATGGGACTCCTATGACAGCGGCCTTCAAAACGGAACCGACCGACTTCTTACCCAAATGACGGGCCATAAACGAGTCAGGCACAAAGGCCTTGAGCAAACCGGCCACAAAAAACCCGAACAGAACATATGGCGCGGCTTCAACAAGCACATACCAGGATTCAGTCATGAGACGAGTTACTATATCTATCATGGAATAATTCCTTTTTTACATTTGCTACAATTGACTATCTATTCATACAACTGAGCAAAAAAAATGAACAGGCCTGAGGGTCAGCCTATTTCGTGAATATGGTCGGAACCTTGAGCAAGCAGATTGCGGACATGATCATCATCCAATGAATAATAAACATTCTTGCCTTCCTTGCGGTAGCGGACAAGCTTGGCCGCACGAAGCAACCTGAGTTGATGTGAAATAGCTGACTGGGACATGTCCAGCACCTCAGCAAGGGCGCACACACAGAGTTCGTTGATAGCCAGAGCAGAGAGAATCCGAATCCGGGTATAATCGCCAAGAGCCTTGAAAAGCTCCGCCATGAACAGGAACTCACGTTCGGAAAGCATGCTTTCCCTGACTTTGCGCACGTTCTCTTGATGTTGTGTACTACTTCCACATGCCGTGTTAACCATTGGACTCTCCTTGCATGATCATCTGTTCACATATGATACATGTAATCTCATAGTAAGCTACTGTCAAGATGCCGTGGCAAACAAAAGAATGCCACGGCACCAAAAACCATTTATCAAAAAAAAACCTAATGATTCTGCTAACTGACCAAACCCTTCGCGGCTTCAAGAGCTGCCGCATAGTCCGGTTCTTCAGTCATTTCTTTCACATATTGCGCGTATGCCACGACACCATCCTTGCCCACAACAAAAACAGCTCGACTCAACAGTCGAAGTTCCTTGATCAATACGCCATACCCTTCTGCAAATGACGCTTCTCTGTGATCAGACAGGGTCTGTACGGCCTCCACGCCAGCAGCCCCACACCAACGGGCTTGGGCAAACGGAAGATCCATACTCAAGGTAAGAATCTTGATATCATCTCCAAGAGCAGCGGCTTCGGTATTGAAACGACGAGTTTCCATATCGCAAACCGCTGTGTCCAACGAAGGAACGGTAGCAATGATAAGCACCTTGCCGACATAGTCTCCAATGGTTGCCACAGACAAATCATTGGCAAGGACCTTGAAATCAGGAGCCTTGACCCCAATCTTGATCTCGTCTCCCACCAAGGTCAGCGGATTTCCATGAAAAGTGACAGCACCAGCTCTCTGACTCATGCGATTCTCCTTCGTTTAATGTCAATCTGCATTTATTTTCATATCAACACAGATGAAGGGTATCAATTTTTTTCTGCACCTTCTAACCCAAGCCCAATCTATTAAGAGTCAATTGCTTGCGTCCTGACAAATCGAGTACGCGAACAATCTGGTCCACATGTTCTAGCCCCCCAGCCCGGACCTCGGCAATCAGGGCGGCCACGATCTTTTCCTGTTCAAGATAACTGAAAACAACTGTGGACACATCCCGAAGTGAAACCAGCTTGTCCGCCCAACCAATGCCTTCCTGATAGAGCATCGTTGCAGACACGAAAGCAGCAATAAGTGCCAGTTGGTGTCCGCGTGGAATGTCGTTTACGACTCGATCCCGATACTTTTCAACGAGAATGGAGGGACAATACGACAAGATGACTTCTACCAATCTCGGATTATCACCAACATTTGGGACGGTCTCATTCAGAACTTTGGCCACCATATCAGCCAAGGTGTTAATGGATTCCGACAACTCATAAGAAAGCTCGGTGAGGGTTCGACTTCCACCTGCCATCGCATACTCACGCATAAGCACCCGAGCCTCAGAACGAGCACGCGACCGAAGAATATCCAACAATTGCATCACATATGAATCCTTGATCTCGAGAAATTCTTCCTCACTCAGAATAAGCCCGGCAAGAATCTCGTAAGACGAACAGATGACACCTGTCTTGTTGGCAGATGGCCCCGGTACGACAAGCACGCCCGCCTTTTCCATCTCCGCCCTAGCATCAGCCGAGATAAAAATATTCGCACCTTCCACAATTCCTTTGGCAGACGGAGTGCCGTCTTTCTGCAAAAATTGTTTCCAGTTGGACATATTAATGGTGTCAGGTCTTCCACCCGACGGAATAAAGAGATCTGCCACGGCTGTATTGTGCAAACTATTGCGAACACGAGTACCATTGGGTTCCTCCATGGAAACCACAAAGGCCCCAGTCCCCTTGAGTCTGGACTTGTCAAAATGTGAAGTCCTGAAATTGCCATCCATAAGGCGTATCAACTCATCATGGTCCATGCCCTCAGGATCATAAACAGCACCATGCCCATCGGTCATGGCAATAATACGCGCATTGCCACCATACTCACGCATGAGAATCTTCATGACGTTGGAGGCAACATCGCCTGCCGGTCCGCCCGTAATCTTGACCGTGAACGGCTCACTTTCAGGATTGATACCCAAGGTTCGCAGCAGTTCGTCGGCAAAGACTATTACACCTTCACTGGTCACTCCGTACTTCTTGTGTGCAATGCCTGCCCCGGGCTTGGAACTCATGAACGCACTCGGCCATTTGTAAGCGCGTTGCTCTGCCCGCTGGGCAATCCACTTGATGTGTTCGGATGTGATGTTCTCGTCCGGGCCAAGAAAAATAATCTCCTCGCGATTCAAATAATCCACGATACCCGACTGCACGAAACCATCCACCCCATCCGGGACCACGAGCAAATCAAGAAAGGAATCAACCATGCTTTTCACGGCCAGATCGATGTCGGCATCAGGCCCGAGCAGGATAACGGCCTTGGACCCACCCTCGGGAATATCCTTGTTCTTGAACTGTTGGGCACTGGCAAGCTTCGTGACCTCGTCAAAAAGTCGATTGGATTCCATCTCAAACCCTTCCTGGCTCCATGTCCGAACCACCCGAACTCCGCCACGCGCGGTATCACGATACCGGACATGAAATGCAAAGCTATATGGACCATGGAAGCAGTATATGCCGAAAGGCCGCTCATCCTTTGGCATGGGAGCCAGAATCAACGGATTAATCCTGAAGCTCAGTCCGAGTTTGTGTGCTAGATAATAATTCGTCCTCATAGTGTACCGGAAAAATTTGTATATGTAGATCATGATATCCCGATGAACGGAATTGTCGACATCCCGGATAGCACCACGAATCTTAGCCCGTCGCTCGGCCATAACCTGATCCCGGTCACCATCAAACGCGGGATTAAACCGAACTTCAAAATAATCAAACAGCATCCGGGCCACATCACGATGCTTGAGCAACGCATACACAATTCGGTCGGATGTGTAGGCATACAGGTTTTTGCTGACAAGAAATTGATGGGCAAACTCGCAAGCCGCCTGCATGAGCATGACCTGTCCCAATTCCCACCCGTCATCTTCGGCAAGAGCTTCCAGATCATGAAAGGCAAACCATTTGGTTAACTCAAGCTGCCGCTTCAAACGCTTCCACTGTTCCGAATTCTCGGAAAGATTGATACGCGCCTGATCAAGATAAAAGCTCATAATGGCTATGGTAGGCTTCCCGTCTCGCTCAAATTCATCAGAATACGCACGATCGACCGGGATAGCCTCCCTCGCAAACACCTTGACCACACGAAGAAGCAATTTTTTACGCGGTGGATTCGCCATGGACACACTAATACGATCAAATCCTGGATGAACATCCTTTTCCAGAACAACCTCCACCCGTTCCTGATTTTCCACGCAACTACAGGTCTTGAAATGTCGCAAGGCCCGAATTGGCTCAAACTTTTCCACATAGTCTTCACTGGAGGAAAGCAGGAACTTCTCAAAATCATCAACCTCGCTGGGATCAACGCCAACACTGCCATCCCGGACCAATCCGAGAGCATCATCGATGGCTCCGCCTTTCCTGGCGCATTGAGACTGGGGACTAAAAAGGAATGTATCAAGTCGAATGGAATCATCCCGACTGGAATAAATACGAGCTATCTGGATATCCCTATCTCGATATTCGCCAAGAACTCCTACCAAGGCTTTCATATCCCCCCCTGGAGTAATATGCGTCACCTTGGTGCCACAAGAACTGTGCAGGGCAATGGTCTGCTTCTCCTCTCGAACCATGCCGGACAAAAGTGCCATGACATGCCGAACCTGCTCTTCCTCTCCATGAGTCCGAAAATAGTATTCCGGCATGTTTCCATAAAACCAGGGGATCAACTCTTCCGCAGTTTTTTGCAGCCCATTTACGACTTTATCACGAATATCAGACGGATTTACAGCAATTTCAACGCTCATAATTCACTCCATTACTCGATTTAAAAAGCTTTCTTCTCACTAGACTTTGTGCATGGCCCTGCAGATGGAGTCAAGCAATTGCAAAAAATCATTCCCTTTCTTTCACACTGGTTATAACCATAATAATTATCAATCTAATGCCGTGGACATAAAAACTGTGACACGATATGAAATAAATGGTCGAGCCATGGTGGCCGACATGAACTTCGCTTTGGGAGAAAGTCCATGAGTACGAATGCAATAGACACCGGCATCCTGCTTGAATCCGGAACCAATGAACTTGAACTTCTCGAATTCTACATCAATGACATCCGCAAGGAAGGCGAAGCACCCGTACCCAACTTCTTTGGCATCAACGTAGCCAAGGTAATGCAAGTAATCGAGACTCCAAACCTTGAGCCTCCGGAATCAGCCTCCCATCCCTCCTTCATGGGGACCATCCCCTTGCGGGACATCATTCTGCCCGTCCTGGACCTCTCTGTCTGGCTTGAACTAGACATGCCCAAGACTGAACGCGACATCGTTATCGTCACAGAATTCAGCAAATCAGTGACCGGATTTCTTGTATCAGGCGTTTCCGAAATCCATCGAGTTGGCTGGGGCGAAGTCATTCCGCCCACAAGCATCATATCCCAACACACGGATGCCATTGTCGGTCTCATCGACAAAGGCGACTATTTTGTCCAGCTTCTGGACCTGGAAACAATCCTTGTCCAGTTCGAGCCTGATGATGGTGTCGAGATGGCCATTGCCGATCAGCAATACAAAATACTTGTGGCCGACGACTCCGCCACCATACGCATGATAGTCGAAAAAAACCTCACCGAGGCCAATTTCAAACCAGTCATAACAAACAACGGAGAACAAGCCCTGAATACCCTTATGGGCTACAAGGCTGAAGCCGAAGCCCAAGGAAAGGACATCACGGAATATGTGAATATCGTGGTTTCCGACATCGAAATGCCTCTCATGGATGGCTTCAGTCTGACAAAAAAAATTAAGAACGATCCAATATTGCAAAAACTACCTGTTATATTGTACTCTTCCATCATTACGAAGGAATTAAAACACAAGGGAGATTCAGTTGGTGCAAACCTGCAGATATCCAAACCCGACCTGCATACCATTCCTGAAAAAGCAATTGAACTTATTGAAGGTGGGACTGTGTGATCAAACAAGGTGATGAGATTCTTGAAGTCTTTCTCGAAGAAACGACCGAACGGCTCGATTCCATCGAATCGGGACTTTTAAAACTGGAAGACTGCGACAATTGCGACCCTGGATTAATCAACTCCATCTTTCGCGATGCCCATTCCGTCAAGGCTGGTTCCAATCTGCTAAAACTCAAAAGCATCGAGGAACTCTCGCACAAACTTGAAAATGTTCTGGAAATGATCAGAAAAGATCAACTGAAACCCAGCGAAATGATCATCACTGCCAGCCTTGAATCCGTCGACAAACTCAGGGAACTAATCGAAAACATCGAAGCCAGCGAAAGCATCAGCATACGGTTGCACACATCCATGCTTGAATTGGCCGTCCGAAAAACCCTCGAAAACGCATAACCACTCTGACAGACAAAAAAAAGCGTCCATACCCTGAGGGTACGGACGCTTTTCCAATTCAAGCCTTATCAATTCTTAATAAGATTAAGAAAATCCTGCGATTCCTGCATCTGAGCAAAAGAGGTATTCTTGAAGACCTCGCTCTCCACGGCTTTGATGAATTCTTCGTAATTCATTTTTTGAAAATCCATCATCACACCCTTGGCCTTGAAATACATTTCAAGAAAGGCAATCAGCGGCTCATCCGCCAGGATTTTGGACACATCGATTCCATCGGACAATACGGTTAACGGTTTGTTCAGGCCGCCCAGATAAAACATGTCCAAACCGTTTTTGCCATCGGTAACAATACCGAGCAAATTGAACGTCTGCAATTTGGCAACGAATTCTTCAGTCAGGTCGGGAAATTCCATGATATCCTTTTTCGGAAACACAGCGGCAAAAACCATCTGGTCGCCCTCGTCGATCATGGTATGCCTGAAAACATGCTCGTCACGATTCTTCCGGGCTGCCTTGACGGTTTCGTACACATCACAAGCAAAAGCAAGTTTCAGGTCCTTTAAGACTTTCTCGTCCATTCTTATCTCCGTGCTAGATGATTCCATATAAAGGGCCACCGGGCGCACCCAACGCATCCACGCGTTTCTCAATTTCCAAATCCGGCTCAAGTGGCGGTGCATGATATGTCTTGAGACGGGCATCAATAACAATGGCAGTCTCCGCCCCCCAATGCTTGGCATGAGTAAAAGCACCCACGCCGTAAATATCCGTGCCAGGGTCCGAACGAGTAAATGTCACCCACAGAAAGTTGTCCCAATCCTTGGCCGTGAACCTGGCATCGTCGGCCACCACTATCATGGGAAAACGGTCAATACCCTTCACCTTTTCCAACACAACTCCCAACCTGTCCAGGGCCGCATCCTGCTGATCCCGCTTTTTCTGATGCTTGGGTCCTTTGATGATCAAGATACCCGGCGCAAAAACAACAGGATCACGGAAGCCGCGAGGAAGATCCATTCCAGTGGGTACCTCAACCCCAAGACCGCGTTTGCGAGATCCCGCAACAGCAAAAACAAGCTTTGATCCCTGATTCAGATTGATACCGGAATAATCCAGCGTATCAATGGTGGTCCTGGTAATGAAATGCAAATCACGCGTTAAATCGGCCCGCTCAAGCATGTGTCTAAAAAATACCGGAATATCATGGCAGGACGCCACGCCACGCATATCTTCCTTGGCCGCAATAAACACGTATTTGGACAGCGAAGTCTGCGTATTCCCCAAAAGGGCCATGGCATTTGTCAGCAATTCCTGCGGCTGACGTTCTTCAGCATACGGCACGTACCGTTCGCTTCCGACAGCCAGAAGCAGCGGATGCACCCCGGCAGCATCAACGGCATGAACCTCATGCACACCGGAAAAGACCGATGGCACAAGATCTGCGGTCAATTCATGGATAAATTCACCGAACATGGTGTCTTCCTGAGGAGGACGACCCACGGTGGTAAACGGCCAGATAGCATCATTCCGATGAAAAACCTTCTCCACCTTGAGAACCGGAAATTCATGAGCCAGACTATAGTAGCCCAGATGATCACCAAATGGCCCTTCCGGTTTCTGAGCATCCTTCATGATAGTACCACAAATGCAGAAATCCGCCTGGGCAGAAATGGGCAAGCCATCCTTCCGATTAACCATGGGAATACGATGCCCTGCCATGGCTCCGGCAAAGAAAATCTCCGCCAGACCTTCCGGCAGCGGCATAACCGCTGCCAGTGTCATGGCAGGCGCACCACCAA
This sequence comes from Pseudodesulfovibrio sp., assembly GCA_016342345.1. GTDB lineage: Bacteria > Desulfobacterota > Desulfovibrionia > Desulfovibrionales > Desulfovibrionaceae > Pseudodesulfovibrio. The sequence goes on from JAEINO010000055.1 coordinate 19,737, forward strand.
CAAACACGTTGACCCGCAGCGGGATGTCGTCATGGATGGCCTGAGCATGATGGTGCCCGATCCCCCTATGAATCTGGTAATGCAGTCCAACCTCTTGATCCTGAACAAAGTCGTTGCCGGAAAGCTGAACCCTGTACATACCCATATTGGACCCCGAAAACCCGGGGTTGCCCGGACTTTCCGAATAAACCTGCGGCAGCGTCACGTATCCACCACCATCCATGGGCCAGGACACGAGTTGAGGCAACTTTGAAATAGTGGTCTCATTTTGCAGAATCGGCCCCGATGAAACACACTTGGGCATGGTATGCAACGCAGTTCTTGGCGCACCAAGATATTCCCAGGGGCGTTTGAGGGCCTCCATTGGACTGAGCTTGAGTTTCATCAACCGCTCCACCATCTCGATAGTGTCCCGGAAAATAAACTGCATTCGCTTCCGCGTGCCATAAATATTGGCAGCCATGGGAAACCGGCACCCTTTTACATTGGTAAAAAGTAATGCCGGACCGCCTGCCTGAAAAACCCTGCGCTGAATTGCACCGATCTCGATATTCGCATCAACAGTCTTGTCAACACGGACCAATTCGCCGTTTGCCTCAAGTGCATTAAGGCATTCTTGTGTATTTTTATATCCCATCATGATTCCCGTTTATTCATTACTGGCATGACAATCTAGACGGAAAGAGCGGAAAAGTTAAGAAGAGAATCAATACATTCGCTGGACCAGCAGAATTACCGCATTGAATCATGTCAATACGATGAAAAAGAATTACTCACGCAGGTCTTTCAATAATTGCCGGGCATGACTCGCAGGAAGAATTCAAAAGACAACGGACAGTAAATTTCGATAGAATTCGTTTTGGGGCTGTACCAGATAACTAGCCCATATGTTTTTTAACCCACTGTTTCAGCTGTTTAAACTGGCTTTGTGGATTA
>JAEINO010000005.1 GCA_016342345.1 Pseudodesulfovibrio sp.
GCAATATTGGGGCGGGGCTGGTTAATCATATAGGAGACAATGACGCACATGGTGGGCCTCATGCGGCGGAGGATCATACTCACCCATCCATTGAGACCGACTACATCGCAGGCGCGGCCATGACCCCGGCCACCACGAACGGTGCATCGACCGAAATTATCGAGACCACAACCAACAAGCAGGATTTCGCGGTCATGACTTTTGCCGGTGATGCTGATTCTGCCGCCGAGTTTTCCTACCCCATGCCGGAGGCGTGGGACCGTGGAACTATCAAGGCCAAGCTGTTCTGGCTGCCGGAAGATGGAGCCTCCATCGGCGAGGATGTCGTGTTCGCGCTCCAGGCCTTGGCCTTGTCTGAAGGTGATGCTCTGGACGTAGCTTTTGCCGGTGCGGGTGTCTCCATCGCGGATCAGGCCCTTGGGGATGGGGTGAAGCATCTTTCCCCGGCCTCGGCAGCCTTGACCATCGAAGGCAATCCCGCCCTTGCCGATCTGATTCATTTCCGATTGACGCGTGACGTCTCTGCCGGGGCTACGCCCATGACTGAAGGCTGCCGGGTCCTTGGTATCTGGATTCAGTACACATGCAATCAGCCTGTGGTCGGCTGGTAGGAGGGTGAGCATATGAGCAGATTTACAATAGGTGGAGTGGGCAACAGCGAAGGGCCGTATAAATTCACGACGCTTCCAACCACGGAAGCAGACGTTGGCAACAACGATCTGGTGTGGGAATTCACAGGAGGGGCTGCGACAAACGAGACGGCGGTTCGCGGCGAGAACGTGTCGCTGACAGGAGCGGATCTCGTATTAACGCAAAACGGGGGCATCGCTGCCGCGTCCGGTGGAGGCAGGCCCGTTGCAAATGATAGTTATCAATATTTTACGGCCACGCTTCCGTTCTGGAATAAATTCCTGCCCAATCCAGGCGGGTTTTCAATGCTCTGGCAATCGAAAAATCATGCTGAAATTGTCGGCACAGCGCAATTGTGGCTGGCATATCTGCGCTTTGACTCTGGCGTGTACCATGAGCCAATTATGAACCCTACTCATGGGCTGCTGGAAGTGGGTTGGAAAGGTCTTTCCTCCCGTGCGGCGTGGAAATCTGAGAGCACTGGCGATCTTCTGCCCATGACTGGGACAACATGGATTTTGATGTCCCATGATCCGGTGAATAATCTGGGCTTTCTTGGACTTGCGCTCGGCAATAATCAGCCCGAAAAGTTGGCTAATTTCGGTTGGTTTGACATTATTCGGGGTAATTTGTCCCCCCTCCCTACGATCAACAGTTTCTACAACGGGACACGCAACGCCATTGTTGGCGGCAGCTCGACGCTGAAATCCTTTGGGCAGACCATCTGCTCCATCTCGGCACGCCTCGGCCCCTGCGTATTCAAGGACTAGGAGACAACTATGAAATATAGACTCATCACGATTGTCAACTTGGGATATGCCAGCCCTGACACGGAATCGCCGGAGGTGAATCCCGTCGATATTTGGGGGCTGGACAATTTGGACGACGAGAAGTTTTCGCATATCGGATACGATTATCCGCCGGAAATCGCCGCCGTAACCGTACACATGCAGATCGAGAAAGGAGGCCCAACGGGAAACCTGACCGGCTTTGTCGCCTATAAGGGCGAGACGCTCACAATCGGTGAAGACATACTTGATCCGGTTGCCGTGTTGATCGCCGACTTTGGCTGGTCTGAAAAGACAAGCTTGGATTCTGATGGCCTGCCGGAAATTCCAGAAACTTAGCCCAAGTTCTTTGACAATTAAATAAGCTCAATAAAAGACCAAGGCCCACCGGAATCAATCCGGTGGACCATCATTGGGGAACAGGCGGGGGCGTAACAGCGCCCCCACTATCCCGGTGTGGTAAAACAACACCGTTTGTTCTTAGCGAAGCACAAGGAAAGCTGAAACGATTCCCCCAACAAATAGAATGAATGAAAGTAACCCGCAAATTATTGCCCACCAACGCACCGGTCCTTCATATTTTTGGTATTTGGGTTGAGACTGACTCTCCCCAACCCGTTCCAGAAAACAAAATTCAGAGAAATAGGCCAAACCAAGTGCTAAAAGAGCAGACGCAGCTCCAAGGCTAAAAAATAAAATCGCCCAAAAAAGACGGCTTAATATTAGAGAAACGTCGGCTGTTGCAGCTGCAATGATGGCTGCGGCTGCGCCGCCGTTCAAAAGAGCTGAAGATGTCAGGGCAGAACGTCCAAATTCAATAAGCGAAGTATAAACTTGTTTCCATTCTTCTAGCTGTGTGTTGGTCGATTGATCAGACACGTATTGTCTCCTTTTATTGAGGAACAGGCAGGGGCGCGTCAACGCCCCCACCGGAGCGGTGCTACAACACCGCACCACGGCCCCACGGATGGCAGCAACCATTCCGCAAAGTATCCGCTATTCCATGTACCTGTACAGGCACGAAAGAAATAGCAGAGCCATGGGGCAACCGTAAAGAAATTGAAAGATGAAAAACGAAATTCGTTGTGGCAATTGCAACCGCCTGCTCGCCAAAGGGCAGGCCGTTAACCTCCAGATCAAGTGCCCTCGTTGCGGCACACTGAACCACCTGAACGCCACGAGCATCAACACAGAAAGCCAACGAGCCTCCACCGAGGATTCGTATGAAGATACAGATAGGAAATGCAACCATGTGCCAAGGGGAAGCTCTGGCAACACTGAAAACACTGGAAGATTGTAGTGTAGACGCCGTCCTGACAGACCCGCCGTATTCCAGCGGCGGCATGACCATGGCCCAAAGGCAGCAATCCCCGTCAAAGAAATACCAAAGCTCGGATGCACAAAAGAAATTCGCTGACTTTCCCGGTGACAACCGAGATCAACGTTCATTCACAACATGGGCAACACTCTGGCTGGCCGAGGCGTACCGCGTAGCCAAACCCGGCAGCGTCTGCATGGTATTTACCGACTGGCGGCAACTTCCATCAATGACCGATGCCCTGCAAGCAGGCGGCTGGCTCTGGCGGAACATAGTCATATGGGACAAACCCACAGCCCGCCCAAGCATGGGAGAATTCAAAAAGCAATGCGAGTTCGTCCTCGTAGGAAGCAAAGGCAAGCTCGCCCCGGCCACGGACCGATGCCTTCCCGGCGTCTACAGGCACTCCATTGTCAGCGGCACCAAACGGATGCACCTGACCGAAAAGCCGATCCCGCTCCTCCGCGATCTTCTCCAGATCACCCCTGAAGGCGGCACCATCCTTGACCCCTTTGCAGGCTCGGCCACCACGGCCCAGGCCTGCCTAGAAACAGGCCGCAAATTCATCGGAATGGAACTCTCGGAGGTCTATTTTGAGATAGCCTGCGACCGCCTAAAAAACCTCGCAGGCTGGACGATTTAAGCAAACAAACCAACACGCACGCGTAGCAGACAGTGTGCCACCCAACTTGAGAAAATGGGCCACGCAAGTTTTCTCAACTTACATGGCCCATTTTCTCAAGTTGGGTGGCAACTTACACGGTGCTTTAATCCTCATTTGGATGGAAGATCAGGGATTGCACAACCATGTCACAATGTGCCCACCTCATGTGCCCAAGAAAAAGCGGGCTAGAGATTTTTTCTCTAACCCGCTGATTTTTCTGGTGGAGACGAAGAGATTTGAACTCTCGACCCCTGCCTTGCGAAGGCAGTGCTCTCCCAGCTGAGCTACGTCCCCTTGGTGCAGTGTGATTACCGCTTTTTGAAATTGGCGACAAGTGTTTTTCCGGTGTTTATGCGTGGTTGCATGAGGAAATCATTACAAACCCATGGCTTTCAGTACTGTGGTAATACGATTATGATAGGTATGTTCGTTCAGAATTAATTCCCGCCATGCTGTGCGCAGATCACTTTTTTCATTGGTTTCCTGACGGAATTGCGCAAACAAGGCCGGAATTTCATCGGGTTTTAAAAAACTGATAGACTTGGTCAGATCGTCAGGAAATATCCCGAGACCGGGATTGGCATCGGAAATCAGGAAACCGCCAGCGCACCAGACGTCAAAATGTCGTTGGGTCAAACCCGCCGGGAGCTGCATTCCCGTGATGTTGAGGCTGACCGATGCCGTGCGGTACACAGCGGGTAATGCGGCGTAATAATCCAACAAAGGACGCACCTCCGCAGTGATTTCATCGATCTGCCCCCATTTATCGTCACCAAAAACGACCACATTCGGCCCTGCCGAGGCCAGACAACGGACACGCCAGGCATACCCAGCCACTTCAGCCCCAACGCTCACATGCCGCACCTCGTTTCCGGGCCACGGTTGTGCCATGAGATGATCCTGCCACCAATGGAAATGCGGCCGTTCACCCTGCCCTAACATATTCACAGCCTCATCAAGCAACCGGTGATTGGGTGTGAGTCCAGCAAAAAATGCATTTTTTTTCGGGAATTCGGAACGGCCCACAAAGACCAACCTGTCCTCTATTCCATGGGCAAAATCAGGCAGACTCCCGCCCTCGGCAAACAATTCCGGGCAGGCAGCCAAAGGAAGATGTGTCACCCACCTGGCTCCGATCTCGATAAGCGGACCGATAAAACTGTGATCCGTAACAAAAAGTCTGGCGTCTTTCCAATAGCCGGACTTGACGGATGTCAGCATATTAAACGGGTTGTCCACCAGCCAAATGGCAACTTTGACACCAGCTTCACGCAGGATGTTAAAAGCCAGCCCAAATGGTTCCAATCCCTTGAAATTCACACTGAAAAACAGTTCCGGCGTTTCAAGCTTGAGCATCTCCGGCAACTCTGTACCGGGAGAGCGTTCCAGCACTTCGGCCCCCACGAGTCGGACCCGGTATCCCTTGGCCTCGAATGCCAGGGTCAATTCCTTGCCCAACAGGTCATTGTCTCCTAGCGGGAGCCATACAATCCTGTCTTTCTCCGCAAGAGGTATCCTGCTGACAGCCGTCCGTGCGGTGAGCGGTCCCCAAAAAGATGGAAAGGCCTTGAGACCGGGGCAATAGCGGATGATCGAGTGGCCAGCGGCCAGTGCCGGGGAAAATTCCTCCGATGTGATGCGCGTGAAACCATTGGGAATCGAGTCAGACCATCGTTCGACCTGCCGCTTCATGTCCGGGGATTCAACAAACCGGACTTTACCAATATTCGGGAACAATTCAGGCAACTTGTCAGGAGATGGGCCCAGCCCCAGAAAGATCGTATCCGGTCCGCCGCGAACAATTTCGAACTGACCGATATCATCGGGAAGGGTCTGGGAATTGCCCAATTCATTAACTATGCATGTTCTGCTGGGGCGTTTTACCATGCTTCACTTGGCTTTTTCGGCATATTCGGCTAGAAATCGCTCCACGCCTGATAAGGAGCGTCACCATGAAACAGTACCAGGACAAATATTTCAAACGAGCCAAAAAAGAAAACTATGCGGCCCGTTCAGTTTACAAACTAAAGGAAATGGACAAGCGGTTCAATCTTTTCAAGAAAGGTCAGACCGTTCTTGATCTTGGTGCTGCTCCAGGTTCCTGGACCCAATTTGCAGGAGAAAAGGTCGGCAAAGAGGGCCGTGTGCTCGGAGTGGACATCCAGTCAACGAAACACACCTTCCCTGATAACATCACATTCTTGCAAGCGGATGTCTTTTCGGACTCGCCGGAGCTTCTTGAAGCAATAGAACCTCTTGCTCCCTTTGATCATGTTATCAGCGACATGGCCCCAAAGACAACCGGAATAAAATTTGCGGATCAGGCCAACAGTTTGGAACTGTGTGAACGGGCCTTTGAGGTCGCTCAAAAACACCTCAAAAAAGGCGGCTCTTTCGCAGTCAAGATTTTCGAGGGCGGCGAGACAAAGGACTTCACGGATTCGCTTCGACCTCACTTTGGGAAAGTTAAATACTTCAAGCCACACAGCTCTCGCGCTGAAAGCAAAGAGATATTTATAGTCGCGCTTGGCTTTAAGGGCATAGATGAGTAACGTTCGCGAACAACAGCTGAAATAATGCATCAATAGATATCCAGGAGGAAACATGGCTGGGCATAGTAAATGGGCAAACATTCAACATCGCAAGGGTCGTCAGGACGCCAGAAAGGCTAAATTTTTCACCAAGGCTGCCAAGGACATTATCCTGGCCGCCAAGAGTGGCGGCAACCCGGAGGACAACTCCACCTTGCGCCTGGCTATTCAAAAAGCCAAGGCCGTGAACCTGCCCAAAGACAAGATCGATAACGCCATCAAGAAAGGCACTGGCGAGCTGGCGGGCGGAGATATTGCTGAAATCCTGTATGAAGGATACGGACCCGGCGGAGTTGCCATGCTCGTTGATGTTGCCACCGATAACAAGAACCGCACCGTGGCCGAAATTCGTCACGCCTTCACCAAACATGGCGGGAACATGGCCGAGGCCGGAGCAGTCTCCTATATGTTCAACAAAAAAGGCGTCATTGTCTTCAACAAGGAAAATTATACCGAAGACGACCTGATGGAAGTAGGCCTGGAAGCGGGAGCCGAAGACATCATCGACGACGATGAATCCTTCACTGTCCAGACCGCACTGAGTGATTTCATGACCGTGCAGCAAGCATTTACTGATGCAAAAATGGACTTTGAATCTGCCGAAGTTTGCCAGATTCCTGAGAATCTCGTTCCAGTGGATGTTCCGGTCGGCAAAAAAGTCATGAACCTGTTTGACACACTGGAAGATAACGAAGACGTGCAAAAAGTATATCTCAATGCCGACTTCCCGGACGAACTGTTCGACGAAGAATAACACGCATGACCAGAGAAAACGGATTGGTCGTCTTGGGTCTGGACCCAGGATCACGGGTAACAGGCTATGGGTTTGTCCGGGAAATATCCGGTCAGGCCCAACTCTTGGAGACCGGTACAATCCGTACTCCGGTCAAGAAGGACATGTCCACCAGATTGGGAGTCATTTTCGATGAGCTTCAGGTGCTTATCACAAAGCATGATCCGGTTGAAGCCGCCATCGAAAATGTATTCGTGTCAAAAAACCCCTCGTCTGCCCTAAAACTGGGACAGGCGAGAGGTGCTGCCATGGCTGCCTGCGCAACGCGCGGCATTTCAGTGGCCGAATACGAACCGACCAAGGTAAAAAAAAATCTGGTCGGTGTCGGAAATGCGCCCAAGGGTCAGGTGGCATTCATGGTCGCCCACTGCCTTGGCATCAAAAAGCCCGAGTGGGCCGAGGATGCCTCGGATGCCCTGGCCGTCGCCATCTGCCATCTCAATGAACGGCGAATGCGAAAACTGACAGAACGAGCCTAAACAGTCCTTGGGTGCAATCAAGAAATCTATAAACAGATTGATGGAGAATAGTGTGACAACAGAAGCTACCAACAAAATTTACAAATGGATCATCTGCATAGCCGGAGTCTTTGCACTGCTCCCTATTCTCTTGTCATATCATGATATATGGGATGGCCACTATGTGTATGAGGCTTTCAAGCTTCAGGACATGAGTCTCCTAAAGAAATGGTTTTTTGAAAGTCGTTGGACGTTACAATACTACTTTTATCTTCTGACCGAACTTCTTCAAAACAATCTTGGAATCCCTTACAAGATTACTTCAAACATCGTCAGTTGTGCTGCGGTGGTAGGTATTTGCGTAGAGACTCGCCGGATTTTAAAACAAAAGCTAGGTGTTGAAAACGAATTTTCCCTGCTTGCAGTCGTTGTCATTCTCGTTTTCCCGCCGTGGGCCACTCTAATGACGAGTGTCCTGACCTTTCATATCACATGCGTCTGGCTATTCTTGCTCTCGGTTCGCCTGTGCAAATCAAATCCTGCCGTGGCCTTCGTTCTCTTCATCTGTTCACTTTCCCTGAATTCAATCTTTGCATTTGCAGTCGGCTATACTTTTTTTGATGGAATTCTGACAATAAACAACAAGAACAAAAAAGAGAAATTACTCAAAATCATTGCTTTTGGCGCCTCTTTGCTCATCCTGTTCGTCACGTACAGAGTTCTATTTCCGCCCTATGGAGTATATTCAGGATATAATTCCTTAAAGCCCTGGTACCCAGGATTCTATTACTTCGCAATTACTGCAACAATACTCATGGGAATCTGTTACTTCTTCCTTGCAAAAGGAGAGGATTCCAAAGAGCGAACCATATTGCTGAAACGTGTTGGCGCATGCCTGATATTAATGTTTTTCGCCTGTGTTGCCTATTGGTATGTAGGAAGAGCTATCAAGGTGCAGGGAACAAACAGCTTCACACCTCGACATGCCTATTTGGCGGTAATACCCATAGCCATGCTGTTCGCGCTCCTGACACAATATACCATCAGGAAGATCGGAAGAAAGATAGTCTATGGGGTAACAGCAGTAATTCTGTTGGTGTCCATTTCATATCAATTCGTTGCATACCAACAAAAATACACCCAACTCCTATATGAAAACATATTGATAGAATCTCTGAAAACCATTGAAAAACCGCTGCCAGGTGTTGTTTTTATCGTGTCCGAACGAAAAGGTATTCCGAAATATTTACGTGACTTTCCTAGCTCCACCAACTGGATTATGCTTGCAGCTTATGACCAAGAACTCTGGTATGCAAGATCATGCACAGAAGGCATAAATTGCGAAGCCGCAGAAATAACCCGCAAGAATCTTGAAGAAAAATTGGCCCAACATCCCGACGGACCGATTGATGGAAAACATACAACGTATCTTTCTTTTTCTCTTGATAATTTTGACCCATTTGGAAATCCATTGTATTTTTATTATTACTTCGCAAAGAGTCACAATCGGTTCAATCCCCGGATTGAATACATGGCTGTTGAATAATGACAGAATACTCCCAGCACGCAGGAAAACATTGCCTGTTTCCATTTTTCAACCACAAACTCAAAATCTTTGCTGAACATGTTAACATTATTTTCAACAACTCATTTATCTCTGTAATCAAAATAAAATGATGGAGAAGTCATGAACACCATCGCCCCTTCGAATTCACCGACACTCAGTTTTGTCGTGCCCATGTATAACGAAAACGCCGCTATCCCAATTTTCCTGAAACGGGTGAGGGCAGTCATGGAATCATTAGGGGAAAGCTACGAAATTGTCTGTGTGAACGATGGAAGCACGGATGAAACATTATCGCAACTGATTGAAGCCCAAAAAACGGATGCACGCCTCAAAGTCGTCGATCTAAGTCGTAATTTTGGTAAGGAAGTCGCCCTGACCGCAGGCATTGACCACGCTTCGGGCAAAGCCGTGATTCCTATTGATGCAGACTTGCAAGATCCGCCTGAAATCATTGGCGAGATGGTCAATAAATGGAGGGAAGGCTACGAGGTTGTCATTGCCATTCGCAGTGATCGCAGCGTGGACAGTTTTCTCAAACGAAACGCCGCTAAGTGGTTCTATTCCGTAATGAAACGAATGGGCGAAATTTCCATCCCACCTAATGCCGGTGACTTTCGCCTCATGGACCGAAAGGTCGTTGACTCCCTCAAACGAGTGACCGAACGAACCAGATTCATGAAAGGCCTCTTTGCGTGGCTTGGTTACAAAAAAGCTGTCGTCTATTTTGTCAGGGAGAAACGTGCGGCTGGTCAAACTAGTTGGCGGTATTGGAAATTGTGGAATTTTGCATTGGAAGGAATCGTTTCCTTCAGTTCCTTGCCGCTCAGAATATGGAGTTACCTTGGCGTATTCACATCCTTGGGAGCGTTACTCTACATGTTCGTTATTATCGGGCGCACACTGTTCTCCGGTGTCGATGTTCCCGGATATGCATCCTTAATGGTCGTGATACTTTTCTTTAGCGGCATAAACCTGATTTGCCTCGGGGTCATGGGTGAATATTTGAGCCGTATATTTATCGAAGTCAAACAACGCCCACTCTACCTGGTTCGTGAGAAATATGGATTTGAGTCGGAATAACATCTATCTATTTTTATTGCAGTTAAGCAAATTCGGTATTGTTGGCCTCTTGGCCACGGCAGTGCACGTGGGTTTGTTCACAGTGTTTGTCGAAACTGATATAGCGCGCCCCATGGTCGCCAATATCCTCGGTTTTATCCCGGCCTTTCTACTATCTTTTTACAGTCATTTTGCATGGACATTCCAATATCGGCAGCACGGAGGGCAACACCATATTGTTCGGACAATCCTCAAGTTTCTTGGCGTAGCCTTATTCGGTTTTGCCCTCAACAGCCTGGGAATATTTATTGTCACTGACATAATGCAGGCCGAGTATTATCTTTCCATATTCGTCCTCCTGTTTTTTACTCCGATTGTGTTGTTTCTGTTGAATAAATTTCTTGTTTTCAAATAGTCTCCTGAAAAAAACACTAAAAAAAAGACTCCTTTTAGCCTGATAATAATCGCTTCTCTTTTTCACAAATATTTTTTTATTAAACATACGGCAGCCACCGAACAACTGACTAATTTTATTAAATAATTATGACAGTCCATACCGACAGAAATGCCACTTGGAACAACCAATTGATAAAACGAATGGAACCTGAAAAGATACGGTGGCACATCAAATTTAACGCGACGGATGTTGCCGGAGGCACTTCATGATCGGATATCTGCACGGAACTCTTCTGTCCGCCAATGAGAAAGGCCTTGTGTTACTGACACCGGGTGGCGTTGGGTATGATGTGGCCGCTCCGACTTCGGTCATTGCCAAACTGCCGGGCAAAGGCGGCGAGGTCGAACTGTTCGTTCATACCCAGGTGGCGGAAAAAGCCATCGATCTCTACGGCTTTCTGATGAGCGACGATCTAGACCTCTTCCGTACCCTCATATCCATCGACAAACTTGGGCCCAAAAAGGCCCTGGCAATTTTGTCCATGTTCGATGCCGCACACTTGCGCGAAATAGCTTTCCGGGAAGACGCGACCATGCTCTCCACCGTACCGGGTATAGGACCAAAATCGGCCAAACAAATTTTATGGAATCTCAAGGACAAAGTAGGCAAATTGCAAATGGTCACAAATCAGAGCACGGCCAACATGCCGCAAGGACCGCATGGCGAATACCTGGACACCCTTGCAGGACTCAAGGGGCTGGGGTACTCTGAAAATGAAGTTCGCTCCATGATCATGGACGTATTTGACGCGGAACCGGATATGGACGCTGCCGGGGCAATCCGGGCGGTCCTCAAGAAAATAGCAATGGCACGCTCATGAGCAAATGCACCCTTCCAGAAGAAAACGTCCGGCCCAAAAGGCTCAAGGACTTCATCGGTCAGGTTGATCTACGCAGCAACCTCAATGTCTTCATTCAGGCTGCCACCGAACGTGAACGATCTCTGGACCATACACTTTTCTACGGGAATCCCGGTTTGGGGAAAACCACGCTGGCACGCATCATGGCGTCTGAACTCGGTGTGAACATGGTTTCCACTTCCGGTCCGGTCATGGAACGATCCGGCGATCTTGCCGCCATTCTCACCAATCTGGATCGCGGCGACATCCTGTTCATCGACGAGATTCATCGCATGCCTCCCACAGTCGAAGAAGTACTGTATCCGGCCATGGAGGATTTCCAGATTGATCTGGTTATCGGTTCCGGTCCCGGAGCACGAACAGTGAAACTTGATCTTGAGCCGTTCACACTTGTAGGCGCAACCACCCGTCTGGGGCTGCTCACCTCTCCCCTGCGTGATCGTTTCGGGTGCATCTTTCGCATCGAATTCTACACACCCGAAGAACTTGGCCGCATTGTCGAGCGTTCAGCGAAAATCCTTGAGGTCAAGGTTGAACCCGATGGGGCATTGGCCATCGGCAGACGAGCCCGAGGCACTCCGCGTATTGCCAACCGCCTGCTCAGACGCGTGCGGGATTATGCGTTGGTACACGGCGACGGTATCGTGACCAAGGAAATTGCCGAATCCTCTCTGGAACGGCTTGATGTCGATCAGTACGGCTTGGACAACATGGATCGCAAAATCCTGACCCTTATGGTGGAAAATTTCGAAGGAGGACCAGTGGGACTGAAAACCATTGCTGCGGCCTGCGCCGAGGAAGTCCGTACCATCGAGGATATCTACGAACCCTACCTCATCCAATGCGGATTTCTGAAACGCACCCCACGCGGACGTGTGGCGACAGCCAAGGCATATCAGCATCTAAAAATGCGGATGGGCAATGGAGATCAACTTAATTTGATATAGCATTCCAGCAAGTTATTTAAAAAGCCGATTGAAAAATCGGCTTTTTTGTTTGACAAAAGAGACTATTTCTTTTTCATGGAAAAATTTACTTCCTTTTTTTTCCCCTTTCCCAGAAAGATATTCTTTTCACCCGGCTTGTAGGTCCCATCCGGCTTAGCAAGTGCCCGAACAATATATTCATCGGCAGAAAGGCCCTCGATCACATAAATTCCACGACTGTCAGTGACAACGGATTTACTGGTGTAGGTGGCTTCACCAATAACAGTGACAAGCGCATTTTCCATAGGAACGCCGTTAAAATCAACGGCACCGTAAATGATGGAGGTCCCACCTGCCAGCACAGGAACAACAAGGGACAGGACAAGAATGATCGTGAATACCGTTTTGCGCAGCATGGCTAAATGCCTCCCGAGATAGTGTTTTTGTAAAGTATTAGATCATACGTAAATTCTCAAAAGCATCCAAACAGAAAATAAATCCCTTAATGATCGCCCAGATTCATGGGACCAATCCGCCCCCTCCATCCACCGGCCTCTTGGAATTTTACCTTAAAGGTTAACCTTTTTCCTCGAAATCAGTTGAAACCCATGAAAATGTTGGTAAGGTTGACTGAACTAAAAACCATGGAGGTTTCATCATGGATAAATGGGAATGTTCGTGCGGCTATGTGTATGATCCGGCTGAAGGAGATCCTGCAAACAACATCGCCATTGGCACCAAGTTCGAGGACTTGCCCGAGGACTGGGTCTGCCCGCAGTGCGGTGCCGATAAGGAATATTTCGAAAAACTCTAACAGGCCGACTGCTTGCGATGTCCCTGACCAGTGGGGACATCGCAAGCATGAACTCTCTGTTTTAGCAAAGAGTACAGTATGCCGAGCCAGAATAGATCAACAACACTGAAACAGATGGTAAACCGACAAATCGGTTCCAGCCACAAGGGAGCGACTCATGGGAATCATTGCATATTTATTGATAGGTCTGTGTGCGGGGTTCCTAGCTGGAAAGATACTCAAAGGTGGCGGATTCGGCTTGATCGGCAACTTGGTTGTGGGCATAGTCGGCGCTGTTGTGGGTGGCTTCATATTCGACTTTCTTGGATTTCAGGCCACAGGCATGATTGGCTCGCTGCTGACAGCCACTGCTGGTGCGATCATCCTGCTGTTTCTCATAGGTCTTGTAAAAAAGAACTGAACCAGTTGGCAATTTTGCTTGCAATAGCCTGACAGTGGCGTATTATTAAAACAAGTCAAAGGACCGTTTCAAGTTAACGCCCTACAAACCTTAAGATTCATCGAATCGGCCAGTGTTTTCAGGCAACGCTCAGCAAACATTAAATCCTTTGGTAGAGGGCCTGTTGATTGGCAACCTCCTTACTAAACGAAGTCTTTAGTGACAGCCCCCGGTTCCGGGGGCTTTTCTTTTGGCTAAACAGTCCATTGGCCATGAGGATGAAAAGAAAAACCAAAGATTTTTTTCATAAATATCTAATCATTCTGCCAATCATTTTTTCAGGACAAGCTCTCCCTCAAAAAAAGAAATGACCGGCAGGGGGTTCCTGCCGGTCGGGGGTGAGCTGTTCCTGCCAAAGAGTTGGAGGTGTGTACTCAAGACACGGTTAAGGTAATGTCTTGAGAGGGTGATGGGGGCATCACTCTTTGGGGTCAGCTATTTGTTGGTAGTACACTCATCGATCAGATAAAGTATGTTTCTATATGGCTTTCCGCCATGAAGGGTCAGACCGATCTCACAAGTACGAGAGGTGCTATACCCTTCGGAGCAACTCCGCGTGCTTTCCTCAAGAGTACGCAATGCCGAGGCGTTGAGTTCCGGGTGAGTAAAGCCCTTGTCACCCGCGAATCCACAGCAATGAATTTCTTCGGGAATGACCACTTCGGTCACGCATTTCTCTGCTACCTGACGAAGGGTCTCGACCAATCCCATTTCGCGGGTGGAACAGGTTGGATGCAAGGCAACGCTACGGGTTTTCTTGTTGAAACAGAGCTTGTCGGCAAGGAATTTCATGACGAATTCGGCTGGCTCATACAGGCCAAGCCTCTTGTCGAGCGTCTTTCTCATGCGAGCAAGACAAGGGCTGGTGTCACAAAGAACCGGAATGGTTCCATTGACTGTTTCGCGAAGCAGGACTCTTCCCAATTCATCGGACTTGAAATCAGCCTGCTCAAACATTCCCTTGGTCTCAAAGGCTTTTCCGCAGCACAGTCCCTTGGTCTTCTTAGGAATGATGACCGTGAATCCCGCTCTTTCCAGCAAACGAAGGGTCACGTCGATGAGCGGTTCATTCTTGTGAACACCATCATCGGCATAGCCCATTGTGCGGACTGCACAGGACGGAAAGTAAACAACCTTGTTCAGGCAACCAGTTGCACTGGGAGTCGGGATGGAAGAACCACCGGTCAAGTTGATATCTCGCAGACCAGGAACAGTCATGCCCGTGATACCCTTGACCATAGGAGTTGTCTTGGTAACCAGAGTACGGCCCATGAGCTTTTGCGCGGCAGATGCCACATGCAACATGGAAGATGCCGTTTTTTCCACGAGTTTGAAATGCTTTGCAACCTTGTCGGCACGGGAACGCTCGGTTTCCGTCAGAGCTTCTTTGCGCAACTTTTTCATGTATCCGGCAATATCAAGTCCAAGGGGACAACGCATGGAACACAGTCCGTCAGTGGCGCACAGGTCACGCCCCTTCTTGTCGAACAGTTTCTGCCATTTTTCAGCTTTGGACAGATCTCCAGAGACGCGCAAACTCGCTATGGCACGCAGAATATAAATGCGTTGACGGGAAGAAAGACCGACTTCCTTGGAAGGACACACGTATTCGCAGAATCCGCAATCCACACAGGTATCGACAATCTTGTCCACCGGACCGGCGTATTTCAAATTGGTCAAATGGCAACGAGGATCATCGTTCAGAATGACCTTGGGATTGAGCAGATTCTCAGGATCAATGACCTGTTTGAGATCCTGCATTACCTTGTAAAGATCATCGCCCCACTCCAAACGAACGAACGGAGCAACAGCCCGGCCAGTGCCATGCTCGGCCTTGAGCGCGCCGCCCAGAGACAGAACAACATCACCGACTTCGGCAATAAGTTCGCCCATTCTGAGCACATCTTCTTCCACGTTAAGTCTGAGCGGAATCGAGAAATGAATGTTACCGTGCAGGGCATGACCATGCACGCCTGATTCGGTAAACCCATGCTTTGCAAGAATCTCAACAAAAGAGCTACAGGCTTGGGGCAGATTTTCAATGGGGACACAGTAGTCCTCGGAATACGCATATTCGTCAGGAGCACGGGTTCCGGCAAGAATGGGGAACAAGGCGCGACGGATATTCCAAAGGGATTCGCACACGGCATGATCCGTCACAAACTCAGGCTGCACGGCAACGTCCACTCCGCTCAATGCTTCGAGCACCAGGTCAACATTGGTCTGCAGGATCGCGTCATCCTCACCTCTGGTTTCCAGAAGCAGTGCGCAACCATCATCACCCAACCCCTGAAGGGAATTCGGAAATTCAGGCAGCTGCATCAATGCGCTCAAAGAGACACAGTTGAGAAATTCGACAGCATACATGTCACAACTTTTCTCAAGACGCAGTACCCCCTGTATCGCCTCATCAAGAGAAGTAAAACCGACCAATGCAGTAGCGCGCTTGGGTTTGAGGATACCTGTACGGAACGTGATGGAATGGATAAAGGCAAGAGTTCCCTCGGAACCGATGATGAGATGTTGCAGCAACTCGACGGCATCGTCATAATCGGTGAACGCATTGAGACTATATCCGGCTGTATTTCTGATAGAAAATTTGCGCCTGACCTTCTCGTCCATTACTTCATTATTGAGAATCCGCTCGCGTATATCCAAAAGTTCCTGAAGCATCTTGGCATGGCTTTTCCTGAAAGCGGCCACACTGTCTTCATCTTCGGTATTCACGGTAGTTCCGTCCACCAAAGTAAAATGCAGACCTGTCATCATGTGAAACAGGTTCTTGTCTATGGTGCAACTCAAACCGGCTGCATTCGTTGCTGCCATGCCGCCGATGAATGCACTGTTAACTGAAGAAGGGTCAGACGTCATGAGACGTTTATAGGGAACCAGGGCAGTATTGATATCGCCGCCCACAACGCAGCAGCCTGCGCGCACACGCTCTCCGCCATCCAGAATTTCAAGACGCTTCCAATGCGGACCAACAAGGCGAACGGTAACTTCCTCGGCAATGGTCTGCCCGCTCACGCCAGTACCCGCACCTCGAAAGGTCAAACTGACCTTGTGAGCATGGGCATAACCAAGTAAAGCCTGCAATTCTTCCGGCGTCTTGACGTCAACAACCGCCTTGGCAATCGGCTCGAAAGGACTGCCATCAACCGAATAGGCTTTTACAAGTAATTCCTCTGTATGGACTCTTTCTTCAGGGAACGTATTCTTGACATCCGCAATAAATACATCAATAGGACACATAGGAACTCCTTACGAAACGTATCGGATTGGAGTTTCCGACACTTTTCTGTACATGAAATGAGGTGTCTGCATCTAATTTCATTGTATGGTTCAGGCGATAACCGCCTCAAGGGCCCCCAGACAGATGTCGCGATCCGTCTGGAGGCCCGCTCGCAACTTAAACCGCGTTAAACCCACATTCGAAAGCCTTCATGTTTGCAGCTTCGAATTTTTCTTTTCCTTTTTTCCTGAACATGTCGTTCATGCCCTGGATTCCGTCTTCCATGGAGAAATCGCCTGCCAGCTTGATGATGGCTGCGGCTGCGATGATGTTCGCACCGCGCGGCTGTTTGATCTCCTGAGCCAAAGTGGAGCATGCCAGCTTGTAGACCTTGACGTCGTCGCGGACGTTCACATCACAATCAACCATGTCACTGTTGACCAGGATAATTCCACCGGACTTGACCATGGGATAGAACATCTCGAAAGACGGACCGTTCATGGCCAGCAAAAGATCGGGATCTTCCTGTGCCGGGTTATAGATGGTGTCCTTGCCGTACTTTACGGTGCAGTTTGCAGTACCGCCGCGCATGGCAGAGCCGTAAGAAGGAATCCATGTTGCATTCTGGCCCTTGAATATAGCGACCTGCGACATGACCAGACCGGAAGTCAGCACTCCCTGCCCACCAAAACCTGCGTATACTATTTCACGCATTCTAGTTCTCCTTCCTTTCCTTGAATACACCCAACGGATAGTAGGGAATGAGCTCTTCTTCGATCCGTTTCATGGAGTTCAAGGGACTCAACTTCCAGTTGGTCGGGCACGGTGACAGCACTTCAATGACCGAATAACCTTCACCATTTATCTGTGCCTCAAGACCATTCTTGATGTACTTTTTCAGTTTGTTGATATTCTTGGGAGAAGTCACAGCACCACGAGCGGCAAAGGCCACATCGAATTGACTGGCTACCAGTTCCGGGAACTTGAGGGGATTACCTGTGATTTCACAATCACGGCCCAGAGGCGAAGTAGTCGTCACCTGTCCAGGCATGGTTGTCCAGCTCATTTGTCCACCGGTCATACCGTAGTTGGTATTGTTGATGGCAACCATGGTGAAGTTCTCATTGCGATAAGCCGCATTGATTGTTTCAGCAATTCCGATGCTGTAGGCATCTCCATCGCCCTGATATGCGACAATGGTATTTTCAGGCTGAACCCGTTTCATGCCTGTGGCAACGGCAGAAGCACGACCGTGTGGACAATGCAATCTGTCGGTCACCAGTCCTCCACCCAGCAGGCTGGAACAGCCAACGCCAAGAGCAAAGATAAGGTTCTGGTCCTGCTCCAACTCTTCGAGGCATTCCGCTATGAGCCTGATCACGATGCCATGGCCGCAACCGGGACAAAATGACATCGGGTTATCAATGATGGCAGGCACTTTTCTCGCTTTAGCCATTAGTAAGCCTCCTTGATCTCGCCACTGATAATCTTGTGCAACCCTTCCTTGGTGAATTTCATGGAAGGAATGCCGTACACACAGGGAAGGCAGAACGTGGGTACGTTGCGATCCTTGATTACTTTCTTGATAGTCAGAGCGACATCATCAATGAGTTGCCCAGTGGCATTGGCTTCAACCGAGATGAGACCTTTCACATCCTTGTTGACGTTTTCAAAGGCCTTCTCCGGGAACGGCCAGGTCGTGATGGGACGAATAAATCCGACCTTGTGACCTTCAGCTCTCAATTCCTTGACGGCACCTTGCACGGAACGTCCGGGCAGTCCAAAAGCAACGAACACGTAGTCCGCATCTTCCAGCCCTTCTTCTTCCCAACGCTGTTCTTCGGCCTTGATGGCTTCGTGCTTCTTGTTCAGCTCGACAGCTTCATCCATGGAATTGCGATCAAAGATGCCAATTTTCTTGTAGGTATATTTACCGTCAAATCCCCAAGGGTGCTTTTTCGGCTCAATGAAATCGGGCAATTCGCACGGTTCCATCATCTGGCCAAGGGCACCTTCAGTCATCATGACAGTGACAATCCTGTATTTTTCAGCCAGCTCGTAAGCAGTGGCCATGAGGTCGACTGCTTCCTGAATACTGCCGGGACACAGAACGATGCAACGATAGTCACCGTTGCCGCCACCACGAGTCTCACGATGGTAGTCGCACTGGGCGGAATACAAGGTGCCAAGGCCATTGCCGTACCGCACGACGTTGATGACAACGCATGCCAGCTCTTCATCCGAAATGCAGGAAATACCTTCCTGCTTGAGGCTAATGCCGGGACCGGATGAAGCTGTCAGAGCACGAACACCACACGCGGCAGCACCCATAACCATATTGATGCCTGCAAGTTCACTTTCCGCCTGGACAAAACTGGCACCCACTTCGGGCAGACGCTTGGACAGGTATTCCATGATCTCCGTGGAAGGAGTGATGGGGTAACCTGCATACAGCTTGATTCCAGCTCTCACCGCAGCTTCGGCAATTGCAATATTTCCCTTTATCATGTCGCCCATTTAGTCCTCTCCTCCAGACTCGCCATTGTGCGAGATCTCGTACACTCCGTCAGGACACATTGTGTAGCAGATGCCACACTTGATGCATTTGGCATCATCAACTTGTACAGGCTTGTAACCTGCACTGTTCAACCTGTCGGAAAAGGAAAGTGCTTCATTTGGACAGTGAGCAATGCACAGTCCGCATTCCTTGCATCTCTCTTCCTTGACTGTGATAACATCCATAATTGGTTCAAACCTCTATGTTATATAATTAAAACAGCGAACTTTTCTAGTTAGCTGCCTTTTCAACCATCTTTGAAAGACTCTTCTTGTACTTGAACGTGAGCAACGCACTGATAACACCAACAACGGACATCACGATGTCGTAAGTAAAGATCATGGTGTAGGCTTCGTTGCCATAGGTATCGATCCAGTTACCAAAGAGAATAAACTGGAACAGGTCAGGAGAGTAGCCGATGGCACAGACAATACCGCCGGTGATAGCCGCATACTTCAGGGGAATCTGCACTTCGGAAGGAACAGCGAACATGGCACCACGTGCGGTGAATACGAACGCGCTCAGCAACATCATCAAAGTAATGGCAATGCCGATGGCAGTATGTTCAGGCAGGAACATGATGGTCAGAATCACGCCAATGCATGCGAGCCAGGAGGCAAGCAGGACCTTGGTGACGGAATTCATCTTATCGCCCAAATAACCACCGACCGGGCACAAAAAGAATCTGAGACCATAGGTTCTGATAATGGCAAGCCCACCGGAGAAAACCACGGAGACACCGAGAACATTGGTGAAGTAAGGTGTGAAGTAAGACAGGGAACAGTACAGAGTATAGGTAGAAAATACGGCAATACCTGCGAACCAAGTACCAGGACACTTCAGAACGAGGAAGAAATCCTTAAGGGTGATCTTGTCAGAAGCTTTGCCGGAAGCAGATTCACTTTTTTCCTTTTTGGGATCGTCAATGAGATAATACAGAACCGCTGTGCAAAGAACACCACACACTGCGAAGAAGATCAGAACAGCCTTGAAACCAAAGATTTCATTCGCATATTTGGCGAAAATGACCAAAGCAATGGCGTTGACAATGGTGCTGCCAATGCCAGCAAAAGACTCGGCAAAACCAAAAACCTTACCCTGTTTGGATTCATCAACCAGAGAGCGAACAATCTTGATATGTGCGGGGAAAAGCAGGAACAATCCGGTCACTGCCAAGCCAGCAAACACAAAGATAGAAAAACCGTAGTTAAGATTGAAAGCCCACAGGAGAGACAACATGGACGTTCCGAACAAACCAGCAAGATATACCAACTTGTGATTGTACTTGTCCGAAATGATACCGCCAATGGGGGCACCAGCAATGTTACCTATGCCGAAGATGGCAACCAGTGTACCGAGTTGTGCATTGGTCGCATCCAGTGCGTGCAACGTGGTATCATAGAATACGTACTGCACGAATGGAACTGCGTAGGTAATGGCATACCCCATGCCAATAAAGAAGAGGACAATAAACGTTTTTACGTTAAATCCTTTAGCTTCCTGCATCAATTTCTCCTCATGTTAAAGAATAGTTAAACCTCTAGGACTGTGCCAAAAGGCAGGCGAGAGCAATGGAATTGATCTTCACCTCTGCGGTGTCCGAGCGAGACCCGAGCACCACAGGATGAGTCGTTCCGAGCACAACTCCTGCCCATTTCGCTTTGCTGAGAGTCAACCAGGATTTGCCAAGTGCATTCCCGGTCTCGATGTTGGGAGCGAGGATCAGATCAACCTCGCCACTGATTTTGCTGGCAATCCCCTTGTGCTCTGCGGCATGGCGATCAAAAGCCACGTCAAAAGCAATCGGCCCTTCGATGACACAATTCGGGAGTTCACCCTTTCCGGACATCTTTACCAACATATCCGCATCAACAGATGCCTGAATTTTGGGATGGACGGTTTCACTCGCGGTCAATGCGGCAACATTGGGACAATCCATGCCAAGCCGCTTCATAGCCCCAAGGGCATTGACGAGAATTGCCTGTTTCTGTTCCAAAACAGGGGCAGTATTAATGCCGCTATCGCTACAATAAATCAGCTTGTGATATTCCTTGAGTTCATAGACGGCCAAGGCACTAATAAGGCCCCCACTTCGCAGGCCGGTTTCCTTGTTCAGAATGGCACGCATGTAAGTGGTGGTGCTGATAACGCCCTTCATGAGCACATCAGCCTGACCGGATTTGACGATTTCCACGGCCACAGCAGCGCATTCGTCCGTATCTTCACAGGCGACCAGTTCAAAATCAGTCAGACCGACCTCGGCTGCCAGATCACGAACCTTTTTTTCATTGCCAACCAGAATCGGACGCATGAATCCCATATCAACAGCCAGCTTGACAGCATGCAGCAATTCCGCGTCCTGGGCTGCGGCCACACAGACTTTGTACTGTCTACCGGATTTGGCTTTTGCGATTAATTCATTGAAATCTTTCAACACAGCAAATTCTCCACTTACGTGTTAATATGTTTTTACTTTTTCGGTTCCGTTCATCACTCGAAGCGCACCGAGTGCCAGAGCCGTCATTTCCTTTTCTCCGGGAATGACCTCGAATTTTGCCAGATAGCGGACCCTCTCCTTGAGCTTTTTGACAATCAGATCGGAGTGCGCAATGCCTCCGGTAATGATAATGCGATCCACATCACCGCAAAGAGCTGCGCCATACATGGCAATTTCCTTGGCCGTCTGATAAACGAAGGCATCCAGTATCATCACGACCTTTTTGTCATTGGTCAGATACCGGTTTTCTATTTCCATCATGTCCTTGGTGCCGAGGTAGTCAAACATGCCAGCCTTGGTGCTGATCTTGTCCACCATCTCCTTGCATGTGTATTTTCCGCTGTAACAAAGTTCAACCAGTGGAAAGCTCGGCAGGCCACCACACCGCTCAGGAGAAAACGGACCATCGCAACGGCCGCCACTCCCATCAATCATGTTTCCCTTGAGATGCGCGGCAATCGATATTCCCGATCCCAAATGCGCAACGATGAAATTGAAATCCTGATATTCTCCATTGAGACGCTGAGCGGTCTCACGGCAAACAGCTTTCTGATTGAGGGCGTGCATCCAACTGGATCGTTCCAAATCCGAAATTCCGGAAATTTTGGCGATGTCGAGGAATTCGTCCACGGATACGGGGTCCACGATGAATGCAGGAACATCAATGGAGCTTGCGATGTCCTTGGCAATAACCGGTCCGAGATTTGAGGGATGTTCACCGTTGATGGCCTTACGCAAATCACCTATCATTGCGTCATTCACTTCATAAGTGCCACCTTCAACTGGCTTGAGCAGACCACCTCGTCCGACCACACAATCAAAATCCTCAAGCATATATCCATTTTTCAGCAGTATCTCGACGATAACGTCCTTGCGATAGCGAAATTGGTCAAACACAGTATCAAAGTCATGCAACTCGGATTCCTTGTGTATGACATTCTCGCTGAAAAGCTCCTCCTGGTTGTTGAAAACAGCGATTTTGGTGGACGTTCCCCCGGGGTTGATGGCGAGTATCTTCACAATTATTTCTCTTCAATTTTGCTGTTATTCGATGCGACGTGATGCCTAAACCAATTCCATTATTTCACTCGTAACCTGCTTCAATCTGGCTACGACATTCTCAATATTAATATGCTGTATGCGCTGGGATGGGCCGGAAACACTCATGGCCGCGATGGTCTCTCCTTTCTTGTTGAAAACGGGAACCCCCACGCATATAAGGCCGACTTCCTGCTCTTCATTATCAAGGGCATATCCATCGCGTTTGACCTTTGCCAATTCCGTAATCAGCTCGTCGTAACTGCCAATGGTATTCGGAGAATATTTCTTGAATTCATAGGTCTTCAGATTCTCGCTGGATATGTCCGAAGAAAAGGCGAGCAAACTCTTGCCAACCGAAGAACAATAACAATCATTCTTAGAACCCACCTGCGGACTGACAGACAGGACATTGTCAACCGCATCTTCCTTGACAACGACAACGCTCTGGTATGGTCCGGATATTGTCCTATCCAGGACAGATACGTTGATCGTCTCCTTAAATTCCATATTCAATTGCTTGGCGAACGGGACAAAAACGTCATAGAGCGTGATTTTGTTGGCCATGGAAAACAAGCTGACTCCCAGTGTGTATTTGCCCGTTTCCGGGTCCTGCTGCACAAAGTGCCTGTCTTCCAGCGTGGCAAGGGTACGAAAAATAGTACTTTTGTAAATACCCATATCCTTGCTGATGGTTGATATTCCAACAGGCCCTTTTTGGTTGTTTATATACAAAAGGACATCAAGTGCTCTTGCCACAGCGTTAATTATATTAGACATTTTTCTCCCCTTCGTTTTTTATTATTGGAGGGCGTCAAGCTGTTTTCGCATCTGGATAAGCTTTATCAAAGAAAACACGGAACCAATTATTACCAGAGTAATTGGCGCGCCTCCCAGGTAAGTGAGGGTCTTCATGCCGTCGAGACCGGAAGATACCAACATGATGAATGCGAGGGTTCCTATCATTACTCCCCACGCAATCTTGAGAAACGCCGGTGCTTCCTGATTGTTTTCCGACAGGTTCTTTGTGGTCAGGGAAGCCATGGCGTTCGTCGTCGAATCTGCAGCTGTGATAAAGGAAATGAACACTACAAATAAGAAAACCGGGATAATCAAATTGGCCAAAGGCAAATGCTCAAGCATGATGTAAACTGCGTCATCTATGCCGGTTGCAATACTTGCCTGAAGATTCACCCCACCTATAAGTTGCTGCCAGATTGCAGTACTGCTGAAAATAGATGCATGAACAAAAACACAGGCCATCGGCAAGATCACATTGACTGAAATGAATTCACGAACAGTGTATCCCTTGGCAATTCGCCCAAGAAACAATGCGGAAATCGGGGCCCATATCATATAGTTGGCAAATGAAAACACGGTCCATTTCTGAGGCCAGGAGTCAACGCGGAACGAATCAGTAAACAAGCAGCGTTCAAAGAAATGACTCATGAAAGACCCGAAAGACTCAACACTGAAATCAAGTATGAAAACAGTCGGCCCCACAATGAAAACAACCGCCATCAAACCGAACAACAGTTTCGCATTAAGCTCGGAAAGAATGCGCATCCCCTTCAGCACGCCACTGATGGATGAGACAATGCAAATCATCATCACTACGGCGATGATGACACCCCAAGTTTGAGGAGCGCTTTGAATGAAAGGGAACATCCTTGAAAGCCCCCTGGACAGCATGAGCACACCGGTACCAAGTGACGTTCCCATGCCCAATGCCAAGGCATAGAGAGATATGATGTCCACAGCCTTGCCCATGCCTCCGTTGGCCTTTTCTCCGAAAATCGGAAACAGGATGGACCCCAGGCTGAACGGACGCTTCAGATTGTAATAACAAACCGCAAACACAAGCGCGGGCAAAGCATTGATGGAATAGGGGACAAGACCCCAATTCATATACATGGAGGCAAGAGAAAATTTGGCTGAACCATATGTATTTGCTGCAAATCCAAGTGCCTGGGGGGGGGCAAGCATGTCCTGCAACGGTTCAACTATAGGCCAGAACAATATGTTGATCGCAATTGTAGTACACAGTGTTATTGAAAACCACTGCCACTTATTCAATATAGGTTTTGATTTTTTACCACCAATTATAATTCTTCCAAACTTTGAAAAATAAGCAACACTGATAACTATCAAACAGAACAAACCAGTAATAGAAAAAAGCCAGCTGAAATTCGCAAGAATAAACATTTGCCCTGTTGTAACAATTAATTTGAAAATGTCAGGCATAATCAAACCAACAACTACAGAAATGGTAATAAGAGTAAATGGTGTCCAGAATACAAAGTGATTTAATTCTTTATGTGTATTCAATTTGCTACAGTCTGTCGCTGGCATGCTTTCGGTATCCAAAACAATCTCCTTGAGCAATTTTCTTTAAATAACTAACAACGATAATTATAATTTGAATTGTAAATTGCTATTTTATCCTTTCTTTATGCAATATGTTTATCTTTATTGTTGCTTGTTCAACACACTTCGTTCTACTGTGTGGAACGCCGTTCTATATTTTCGCGTTGCCCCTTTGCAATGCCCCATGCAAACAAACTAGTCAACCTGATTTATGGTTTTTGTAGAATGAATTTATTCTGATACAAGGCTTTCTGAATATCACAGGCATATAATTGAAAACAATTTCAGCAGATTAGAATGCATCGATCACGGCTGGAAGAATGCTTTTCAAAAGACAAACTTCCAGCCACCGGGACTGAAGGAGAACATCATAACAATGGGGGGAGGGACAAAAACAGATTCTACAATTCAAACTGAGCTTACATCATCCCCAAAAGTGAGGAAATCGCTTTGGCATTTTAGTGAGAATCGTTCAAGTACAAAGAATAACAATTGAAGACCGATGCATGTCTCCTGTACGCTAGGATATGATTCTTTGAGACAGCAACGCAGAAATCAGCCCTTATTCTTTGACAGGCCGTCTCTCCATGTGAGGAAAGGCACCAAGTGCGTGCAAAATATAACCGGAAAATCGGGATGATACAGATTCCAATCAGTCGCAGGCTTCTCAAGGTGAAGCCTGCGACTGACATTAAAAAAGCTGTCTCTCTCATTGTCAAATGCAGAAAATTAGCAAGACAGCAAACAGAATGAAAAAAACTACCCAAATGGCGCAAAGTTCAATCCCATGCAACCGAAACAATGCAGGACTCGCGATTGAACGGGCTGCTTTCCAGCAACCGGGGATGCCGTTAGGGAAGCACTGCATAATTGCCCTCTGGCTTTGTTGCTGCAAAAAAATCAAACCCTAGCGTGCAGGAAGCACGCGTCAGTCTTGACTTTTTTGCGCGCCTTGCCAGCGAACAATTCTACAGCACTTCCTGAAGATTGAATTAATCAGCGTTTCCTTAGCTTGTCACTTTGATCAATCGCCGTGACTGGTCAGCAAATCATGAATACCGATCTGGCCGTTGCGAAGAAGCTTCCGATTCAGGGCCTGTTGCACGGCCTTCAATATTTCCGGTATGGATGCTGGCTTCAAAAGATAATCAAACGCACCATGGCGAATATTCTTTATGACATCCTCGGCAGAGACGTGGCCCGTAAGACAGATTATCTCAACATCATGATTTTGTTCCAAAATTTTCTGCAACGTCTCTTCACCACTCAGACCAGGCATTTTCATGTCGAGCAAAACCACATCAAAATCCCCGTCCTCAAGCTTTTCAAGGGCAGCCAACCCGTCCGGGGCTCCATCGACCTGAAAACCGCTTTCCTGCAAGAGCCGGATCAGGGTTTTGCGAAAACGTTCCTCGTCATCAACAACAAGAACTCTTGCCTTGGTTTCCATATCAACCTCTTACCTTTCTATGGGAATGCGAACAGTAAAAACCGCTCCCTTTCCTGGTTCAGAACGCAACAATATGTCTCCCCCAAGCTGATTGATGATCCTCAGGCTGACAGACAGCCCAAGTCCTGTCCCTTCTCCCGGGGGCTTTGTCGTATAAAAAGGATCAAACACACGTTCGATTTGGGCTGCGGAAATCCCTGGCCCAGTGTCACGAATCTCGGCACATACCATTCCATCGTTGCACTGTGTCGTGACAAATATCAGCCCCCCGCCATCCAAAGCCTGAACCGCATTAATCAAAAGATTGAGAAACACCTGTCGCAAAAGTGGTGGGTCGGTCTTGATTTTCGGCAAATCATTGCTGAATACCTTGACTATCTGAATATGCTTGGCATCAGTCTCACGCTCGACAAGCGTTAACATGTCCACAAGAAGTCTGTTCATATCGGCAGTCTGAGTAACGGGACGCCTGCTTCGCGCAAAATCAAGCAACTTATGCGTAATGTCGGAGCATCGCTCCACCTGCTGCAGAATAACATCCAGACTTTCCTGAATCTCAGAAACTTCCTCCTCGGTCAAATCCTGCTGGAAGTTCATCCGCATCAATTCCGCTTCCTGCATTATTATATTCAGAGGGTTATTAATTTCATGGGCTATGCCCGTAGAGATTTCTCCCAGAGCCAATAATTTCTGCGACTGTATGAGTTGCTCCTTGAGTTCCATACGCTCATCGCTGGCATGACCAATCCATCGAGAAAAAGACAAAAGTGAACCCCATAAGCAAAGGATGGCAACAAAAGCGGCAACAACTCCCGGCAAAGGCCATTTTACAACGACAACCAATATAATCAGAAATGATGCCGGATATACGTACTGACCAAACAGCACGGTCCGTCTGGCTCGGACCAGATTCATGAGACTTTCCTGGCATTACGCTTCAACACAGCATGCTCATGGGCATCACGTATCCTTTCGAGCAGATCTTCGATGGAAAAAGGCTTGAGAATGTAGTCGTACGCTCCATGACTGATACCTTCTATTCCTGATTGCATCGATCCATGTCCCGTAAGCATGATGACTTCAACCTCCTGATGCCTTTTGCGAATCTCCTTGAGTGTCTCTATACCGCCAAGTCCTGGCATCCTGACATCGAGAATGACCACATCCACAGGAATCACATCCAATGCCTGCAGCGCTTCCTGGCCGCTCGCGGCCACACTTACATCCACATTCCTTTTCCCCAATCTCCGCTGGATAAGCTTCAGAAAATCAGGTTCATCATCCACCACAAGTATTCTTATTCTGGACATGGTTCCTCCTGGTCAGGGATAGCGCCAGAGAACGGCAGGTAGAATGTGAAGGTCGCCCCATGGCCCAACTCACTCTGCACTGTGATCCTGCCGCCAAGCTTGTTGAGAGTGCTATATATGATGGAAAGTCCCAACCCGGTCCCCTCACCTGTCGGCTTGGTCGTAAAGAACGGGTCAAAAACCTTGGAAAGCTGATCCGACGGTATTCCCATGCCTGTGTCTTTGACATCCATTGCCACAAATGAACCCTCGACACGGGTCACCAAAGTGATACGCCCATCCTCGCCGATTGCGTCAATGGCATTTTCCAACAGATTCAAAATGATCTGCTGCACCTGATTCGAATCGGTCGTAAGAAGTGGAAGGCTTTGGTTAAACTTGCATACAACCTCAATGCTGCGATGCAAAACTTCATTTTCCAAAAATGAAACTGTCTGTTTGGCGAGCATGTTCAGATCAACATTCTCATGAACAGGTTCCATTCGACGAGCAAATCCGAGCATCCGATGTGTCACGGTACGGGCTCGCTCCACATGCCGATCAATGTCGCCTATTGCCTCCACAAGCTCGCCCAGAACTTCGTATCCATCCAATTCACCGTCATTTATGAGGTCTCGGATCCACCCGGCACTCTCGCGAATGATAGACAACGGATTATTAATCTCATGCGCAACCCCTGCCGCCATTTTCCCAAGAGAGGCCATTTTGCTTGATTGCATAACGGCGGCATCCATGACAGCCCGCTCCGCATCTGCCGCCATGAGCTTCCTGACCACGGACGTCACGGTAAGATACGTCCCTGCAAAAATCATCACCGCACAAACAAGAAACAAGGCATAAACCAGATACTGAGATCGTAGCAAAGGAGTCAGTTCCTCTCTGGGACTTTCCACGACAACGAGTCTCCAATCAGTAAGTGCCAAGGACGTTATCCCGGCAACCCGAGTCGCCCCGCGTTCTTCCCATTTGCAAATCTCGACATCACTTCCTTCCGGATTGGCAAATATCTTTGCCTGAGACAGAACCTTGCCACTAAAGCGCGATGGCGTTTGAAGTTTGCAATCACTGTTGACAAGATATGCATCCCCCAGCTTTCCGGTACGCGCATTATGAACAAGGGACGTAAAGACATCCGAATCGATAGTGGCTCTGAGTATCCAGGTTCTGCCCGCTTCACGTCTCTTCACCGCTATGATGAAATGCGGAAAATTACGAAATCCCATGAAGACATCACTGATATAAAGCCCTTTGAGCATGACCTGATTGAACCAAGCTTCATTCTTGTAATTGACATCCCTGAGATCGAACGGGCCACTATATGCTTCATGACACCCGTCCGGCCCTATGACGCCAAGGTCGATAAAAGAACTTGATGTGTTGTGGATGATGTCAAAAAGAGCGTTCAGGTACACTTGGTCCGTCATCTCCGCAATTGTATGAGTATTGGCCAGATTCTGAAGCTGCACGACTCTTTCATTGAGAAACATGTCAATGGAATCGCGCTTGTTGTTAACGACAAGCCTGAGATTGCTGGTCAACTTCTCTTCGTATGAATGACTGAACTGATCGTGAATGACATACCCCAGAACAAAGAGAGGTATGAGAGAAAAACTCAAGGTTATTCCAATGAGCTTCCACCTGAGTTTCGTATATGAAGTCGCTATCATGACTCTCTTCTCCAATTGGATGAACACTCATTGTCGTTTTGCATAAGATTCAGAATAACCATGATATCCGTATCAAACTTGTCCCTGTATTTCTGACAGGCCTTGTTGTCGAACATGACCATGTCAATCTGCCTGGTATGAACCAGCAGATATCCTGTCACGGCAAGGGCTCGTTCCACGGCCTCTTTAGAAACACCCTCGATCCTGGCAAAAAGCGCATCATCCCTGACCTCGGCAATGAATCCCTGTCGTTCCAGCACATCGGCAATCAGCCTTGCACGGATCATGCGACGCGACTTGTCGGCAGCCCCTCCCTTGAACTGGAAAAAAGCGTAGTTTCTGTCCGGTTCGTCTCCGGCAAAACCCTCGACAGTACAGAAATGGAATCCAAAACGGGACTGAAGATTGCAATAATTCCTGCTAACGATGAAATAGTTGCGCTCCGCCATCTCGTTCGCCATTCCCGGTGCCAATGACGGATTTTGAGCCGCTTCGGAAATAATGGACATGAATCCACCAGGATCAACAGGGGGAGGCCCTTCCCAGGGAATTGTCGTCATTCCGACCCAAAGGGCCCTCATGGCATTGGAAGTAACGCACCGAAGATCAACATATTCGTCTTCATTTGAAACCGAAGTCCCGCCGCCAAGGTCAACCAGCCAATATTGCAAAGGCCCCTTGTCCACCAGTCTGCGGGCTTTTGCTCCGGGCCTGTCACCATCCCGGAACATCTCAGCCACAGCCTTTTCATGACAAAATCTCGTAATGTCATGCAGCGAGACACAGTTCTCCGGAGCAAACTCCGGCGAATCTGGATTCGTCAACGTAAGTGGCGTAATGAATTGAAGAGTACGACACAGTGCAGTGACAACTTCATTGTTTCGCGGCGCAACCTGAATCCTGTTCGACCCGGGCATCTGATCATCCCGGCGGCCAAGATACACTGTACCAGTCTTCGCATTAACTGTGACTACGCCAACCCGTGAAAGTCTATCAACAGCACCGGGCGCACCCACGAGAGCCGGAATGCCGAATTCCCTGGCAATGTTTGCCAGATGACCAGTCGCATTGCCAAATTCGGCAATAAGAGCTGCGGCCTTTGGAAGCAGGGCCGACAGCCTCGGTTTGGCTGTACGCACCAACAAGATTGCACCTTCCGGGAAACGGAGCATGTCCTCATCCGTTTCGACCATGAACACATGCCCGCTGGCAATGCCGGGACTTGATGGAATACAGTCGGTCAAGATTGCAAAAGGAGCATTCTTGTCTATTTCCGGCAAGGATTCAGGCTCGCCCTGCACCTCGCAGACAGCCAAGGGACGGCACTGAAGAATAAAGATTCTCCCGTCATGATCCTGCGCCCATTCTATGTCCTGAGGACAATCGAAATGGGCCTCAATACGCAATGCAATTCCGGCAATCCAGGCCACGACATCATTGGAAATGGACGGTGCAGAACATTCATTCCCAAGCAATCTTTCCTTGTTGGTGCCACCTGTTGCAGAAACCACATGCCGCCATTTTTTGTCCACGATAACGGCTTTGCGAATAAAGAGTGATTCCCGATCAAGCACCCATGTATCGGCATTCTCGGTGCCATCAACTATTGCGCATGGAAGCCCAGGCACTGCACTGACAATAAGCGCATCTTCATGTTTTCCCACAGGATCTCGGGTGTATATGACCCCGCCAGCCGTTGCATCAATCATTTCCATGCAACCGACACACATGATCACCCCGTCCTCTCGCAATCCACGGCTCAAACGATAGGTCATGGCTGTAGCCGAATACATGCTCGCCACAACGCTCCTGTAGGATTCCAGAACATTGTCAGGACGCACCCCGAGAACGGAGAGGAACTGCCCCGCGAAACTGGCTTCACTGGAATCTTCGCCCAACGCACTGCTTCGTATGGCCAATCGAACGGTATCCTTGTCTGCGGAGAACGCATTACAGCCGGTCTCAATGGCCTCCTTCAATTCTTGCGGCATGGCAGCAAGATCGATCGCGTGATGTATACTCGCTTCAAGAGCATAGAGTTCGTCGAGTTCTATACTATCCGTAATCTGTATAAGACGATTAATTTCGTCATCGAGTCCCGTGCTGTCCATAAAAAGTCGAAACGCGGAAGCCGTTATGGAGAACCCCAGCGGAACTCTGACTCCCAGTTCTCCGCAAACCTCTCCAAGCAGAGCCATCTTCGACCCTGCTTCTGATATCGATTCAGCATTTATCTCGTCCAAGGCCAAAACAAGCGGCCCCTGCTGCCGATCGGCATGATCAACAACCGCTGTTTCCATCTCCAGAACAATGCGGTTGAACGTGTCCTTGAGAGCATCATACTTGCCAGGATTCATTCGACACAAACGTTCGATCATTTGCCGAACACCTGCCGCAACCTTGAGGCTCTGCCCTCTGACATGAGACATTCCAAACAGACTGCCGGATTGCGATTCTTCGGTCATTTCTGCCATTATTTCGAGCGCCTTGTTATTGGCAGCAAGCAGAAGACGAAAATTATCGCATCTGGCGAGGAATCGTTCAGAGGAATCATCCTTTCCATCAGTTGGCTTACTGATAAAGCGTGATATTGCATTAAAGATAGCTTGCATGGTTTTCCTCCGACCTATTAATCTGATTCAACGAGTCGGTTCTTGATCGCATCCAGCACCTTGAAATATAGTTCATCAGTCCCGACAGGTTTCAGCATGTAGTCGAATGCCCCACCCCCCATACCTTGAATGAGTGCTTCGGAATTCGCATGTCCGGTCAAAATGATCACAGGAATATCCGGCGCAATGGCCTTGATCTTCTTGAGAGTCTCGATACCGCTCATGCCTGGCATCATGACATCAAGGACCACAGCATCGAACCGGGTCGATTTTACAGCTTCAATAGCCTGCTTGCCCGTGGCTGCGGTACTGACATCCACATTCCTGCGTGCAAATCTTCGCGTATAAACGCTCAGAAAATCGCTTTCATCATCCACCAGCAACAACCGAATTTTTTTCATCTCATTCCTCCAGGGAACGATTCTCATGAGGACCGGGGCCATGCAAAGCCCCGGCCCGGACTGAGGAGGATAAGGCGGCTGGGGGCATGCCTTATACCATTTGCACTAAACCGATACCTAAAAATGGCACTCAATAAAGCACATGACGCAGCTCGGCAACCAACGGAGCAGCGGTCCAGAAAAACAATAAAAGCAAAACAGCGGTCATGATAACGAGAAGAACTGACCGAATCTTCCCTATGCCAAAAGTTTTCACGAGCCCGATTCCCACCAATATTGCTCGAAACGGTTCCATGATCATGGCAAGACCCGGAATCCATGAAATGACCATGACTGCGCCACTAGCGTAGGCAAAGACATTAAAGACCTTGCCGTAAGGCACCTTGTTCTGAGTTGTCATGCCAAGAAGACTGAATGTAAAAACAGCACCGAGCGCAGGCATGACGATGGCATTGACCATCATGATCACACCCATTTTAAGGGAATTTTCAAAAAAATATGTCATGCTGACTGAACAATAGAAAATGCCGGAAATCATGAGAAACAACAGTGCTCGCCTTGATCCGGTTTCCGAAGCAACGCTTTCATAAAATTTCGCAGGCGATCGAATGATGGCACTAATGGTTTCGAGGTATTCCCTGATGCCCATCTTGCAGTTGGGTTCACAAACAGCTTCCATGATTATCTCCTAGCCTAAATATTCTTTCATTCCCTCGGCAATGCCCCAACAGAGCATGACGACCGTGAAGATGAAAAGGATTCGTCTTTCAGTTCTCTTTGAAAAATACGTTGCACCGTTTTTGTAAACGAACATCCGTTCTTTGCTTTCATTCTGTTCCATGACCGTTCTCCTGTATGGCCCGACGGCCCGCCCGAAGCGGACCGCCGGGGATTATATTGGTTCAGTTTAGAGTCGTCAGAAGCTTGGTAGACTGCCAAAACCGATACCCGTCCAATACAGGGCTGTCAGCAGCACAATCATTATGTTGGCAACGAACCACATGGGAATTCCGACCCTTAGGTAATCCTTGGGCTCAAGGTACCCTGACGCATAGACAATTGCGTTTGGCGGAGTACCGATGATGAGGCAATATGCAAAGGAAGACGAAATTGCCGTTGCCATCGCCATGAATGGCAGGAATGTCGTTCCAGGGTGGACGATGCTCGCCAGGTTCAATGTGATCGGACCGACTGCGGCTGCGGCAGGACCGTCAGCCATCAGATTGGTCAAAACTGCGGTCAACCCATTGGAGGTGAGCATGAGGGGGATACCCTCGCTCATGCCCAAAGGCGCGAGCATGTCAATAACGGACTGAGCCATCCAGAAGGCAGCACCGGTCTTGTCCAGAGTACGACCAAAGATGATCGCACCGGCGTACAACCAGACGACACCCCAATCGACCTTTTCCTGATAGTCGCGCCAGTTAACAACACCAGCCAGGAGATAGGCCACAGCACCAGCAACCGCTATGACACCTATGCCAAGACGGATCGGGTATATGCCAAGGTTGTAAAAGGACTTTTCGGTAAACCAGCCAAACACCATGACTGCAAAGATGATCATGGCCCATATCTGGTGCTTGTTCCACTTGCCCATCTTGCTTATTTCACCTTCAAGAAGACGCATGGCCGGAGCCAGGGAACGGATACGCGGCTTGAAAACCATATTGGTAACAATCCATGTAATCGGAATCATTACGATAACGAATGGCATACAATACATGATCCACTGGGTATAACCAATGTCCATGCCAAACATGTCAGTCAAATAGGTCATCATGATGACGTTACGAGCACCGCCGGAGGGAGCACCAGGGCCACCAATGTTACAGGCCATTGCGATGGTTATCATCAGCATTTTAGCCAGTTCCTTGTCCTCGGGAACCTCGTCGGTCAGGCTGTTCTGGTAAAGCAGCATGCCGATTGGCAGGAACATTGCTGCCAGCGCGTGGTCCGAAATGAATGCTGCCAGCGGACTGATGACCACAAAGAAAATAAGTGTGATCCAACGGACATTGGGTACAGCCAGCTTCTTGAACATGAGCAGACACATGCGCTTGTCAACGCCCGTTTTGACGAAGGCGGCTGCAAACATGAGTGAACCCATGATAAACCAACAGGCGTCAGACCAATAAAGACCCGCGACTTCACTTCGGGAAACAACCCCGGAGAAAACCAAAATGAGACCAATACAGAAGGCAACGCCAGGAAGCGGCATGCACTCTGTCATGAAGCAAAAGACCACGAAGACAACCATGGCAATGGCGACCTTGATCTTCCACGCGCCCTTGTCCGCATTCTTCTTGTCGGAATCAGAGAGGTCTTCGTATGAAAGGTTCTTGTTTCTCAAATTAAAGGCATTCTTCATCACGAGCTTGTAGTCATCCGTGGAGACATTCTCCTTGACGTACTGGATTGCCTTCTTGAAGTTTGCGGAATCAGCTGGGATATTGTACTTTTTAGTCCACTTAGCATCACGCTTGAGAAAGCGATCCTTTGTCAGGGCTCCCATGCGCATGCTCCGTTCCATCATGCGAGCAGTAAGAATTTGCCACTGCTCGGCACTGGCACTATCTTTCGCAAAAAGCTGCTGACTTATAAAACTGGTCACAACCTTGGGGCCAACCGAATACTGCATACCGACATTTTTCATCCCCTTAGGCGTAGGAAGAAGAAGGATTGCAGTAAATATTACTACCGGAATTATGAGCAGCTTCCAGTTGACGAACTTGTCGTAACCGGTCGCTTGTTTTTCTGCTTGAGCCATGTTTCACCTCTATGCATTGAGCTTCTGTTTAATCAGCTTGATGAAATGATCCGGGCGATCTCGTAGAAAACTTCCTGTTCCCTTACGATACCGATATCCTTACCGTTCCCTTGCACCACCATACGTCTTGCAGGCAGTGTCACCATTGCGTTCGCAACTTCCATGAGATTTGCTTTCGCGTCGATTTCAGGAACCGATTGGGTCATGAACTCCCGTACCGATTTGGTCATGATTTCTTTTACGCGAGTAGTGAATAACCCCTGCCAGAACATGGCTGAATATTGCAGACTGTCGGCCATTGATGGCTTGGGAGCAGACATATATTCCGGCCTGACCCCATTTATGAGATTAAGTGGATTCAATATGCCTGCAACGCTGCCATCGGAATTGGTAATGACTACCGATCGATGTCCAGTGTCCATGAGCCTGTCTGTAGCAACGAGTTCGCGCATGGCTTTTTCCAACGCATCAATGGCGTCATGAACAGTGCTATCAATGGAAATCATGGTATAATCATCCAGGGGAATCATGATGTCCTTTGCAAGCTTCTCCTCGTATGGAATCTTGGTAGCATACGCGTGAGCGTCCTGAATTTTGGTCGCCAAAAGATCAATGTCACAGGGTTTTGCGAGGTAATCATACGCCCCGGTTTCATAAGCCTTTCTGGCACCGGGAATGTCCCCGTGCCCGGTCAGCATTATTACCGGAATATCAGGCGTTTGTGCCTTGATCTGTTTCAAGACATCATGCCCGTCCATTCCACTCATTTTAACGTCCAGAATAACAACGTCAGGCTTCTCAGCCATTTTTTCCAAAGCTTCCTCACCACTTGCAGCCAGGATTGTTTCAAATCCCCTGCGCGACAATATTTTTGCAGTAGTGGTACGGAACCGTTCCTCATCGTCGACCATGAGGATCTTGACTTTAACCATTATCAACCTCCTTGATGTTCCAACGCATTTCAATTTCATCTCTCGACCGCATCAGCCATGCGGGCGGAAAGAATTTTTTGCTTGTGCAAAATCACCTTCTCAAAAGCCTCTTCCGCTTTTCTGAGAAAATCCTTCATGCTCACCGGCTTGATAAGAAAATCCAAAGCCCCGAGCTTGAGTCCCTCAACAGCGGATTCCGTGGTCGCGTGTCCCGTGAGGATGACAACCTCGATCAACGGATGATTCTTTTTAATGCACTGCAACGTTTCCATTCCGTCCATGCCGGGCATCTTTATATCGAGAAATATTACGTGCACTTCTTCGGTTTTCAACAATTCGAGAGCCTCTTTACCGGACGTTGACGTGAGCACATCAATGCCGAGTTTATCGAATAATTTTTTTGTGGTGCTGAGCAAACGCTCTTCATCATCTACAAGCATTATCTTCATTTGTTCCATGGCTCTCTCGCATTGTGGCTAACGTTTTCTTAAGGACCAAGCTCACTCATTTAAAATTCATGGTTTCGCCTTTTCTGCAGCTTCGCCAAAGTTTCTTGAGCTTTCATGCAAATCTTAGCAACTGGCGTGCCAATCATAACTTTCTTATTTTAATGGATATAATCTTGCAATATAGGGTATTGCCAGATAACTTTTACGTGTATCGAAAGGAATCTGGCCCATCATGCGAAAATCATACGAAAATAAACAGGCAGCTTAAAAATCGAAAGACTTGAAGCTTTCAGAAACACCAATTTTATGCAGTCAGTACTCACTTGTATTATTGACTTTTTGAGAACTTCATGAGCATAAAATACATGAATCCCCGAATAGATTGGTCCACCCAGCAGAAAACGAAACTCCAATTGAACGCATTATTCAAAAAAGACATGATTAAAATGCAGGAATTCTAACAGAACAAAAAAACTCAATCCCTGTTTTCAAAATCCCGGCACAGTTTATGCTGTAGCCATTGATCACGCCACAAAAAAGAAAGAAGAGGTCGCCTTGCCAAAACATCATCTTTACTACGATAAAAACGATTACAAACTTATTGAAATACTTAATGATGTTTTGACAAGAAAGCTGGACCACTCCCACTTCAAAACACTTCTGACGCCATATCTCAGACCCCATGGAATCAAGGAACTGGCTGCATCCAGAAGAATTCGTATTGCGTATGCAATCATGCACCTGCTCAGTTCGCTCACATCCGATCAGGCATCAGAACGAATCAAGGCTCTCGTGGCTTTGCGCGACGATGTGCTGACTGCCGCGCGCAGCAACATGCGCAATAATCGCGCCCGCGTGTTGATTCAAATCATCAAGGAACTCATTCGTGCAAAAGGAAACAGCAGAGCGCAACTCGAATTGGCTCATGACTTCCGCACTGCGGCCTTGGGAAAAACCATTTTCCTACGAGAACAGCTCAAAAAATACCATCTCCTCGAAATGCCCGAAGAATGGAACCAGGTCGCTTTCGATGACAGAGTGCATGACGCCAACAGCAAGGGGCGAAAATCCGCCACCCACCTCATCATGGACGCTTGGGTCAAAGGCATCCGAAATTTAACGGTTGTCTATTATGATATATTGGAGCCGACTGTAGCCAAGGAGTTGTTTGCCGCAGCCAGAATTTTAGGAATAAGAGTACGAATCGGCATTGAATACCGAGCACAATTCCGTGGGAAATATGTTAAAATTGTCTGGAACCCAGGTGCACTACAAGACGATTCTGACATCCGTGGTTTTTTCCAAAGAGATGCCGTTATGGAGTTGATGGCCCAAGGCAAAGAGGTTCAGGAATACAGAACAAAATATGTTGAAGCTGTCACAAATGAATTCAATGATGTCCATCGCAAATCAATTTTTCTGGAGTTTGGCGTGCAGTTGCCGCCCATCAAATACTGTGACGTTGCTCGGACGGTTGGGACCGGCCAGCCATCCCTTTTGCATCTCGGCAAACATATCCATGAGATTGCGCTCCCTCTATTCAAGGATCGAGTCGCCATACTTGGAGAAGATTATTCTACGGCAGACTATGACGGAATGGCATCCATTGCGATGCAAGTGGAATCATTGGATTCACTTGATGCAGACACTTTTATCGCACGTTATCTCGTGCCAGAAGAAAACCCCGGAATTCATGATCCTGATATTCCTGGCAATGATTCAAACAAGCCAAACCTGCTTCAACTGACACCGTCAGAACTGACAACTCGTCTTCGCAGCGCATACCACACGAGTCGACTGACACTCAATCTTGCCGATCTCAAATTGGAAGATGCGGTTGAAATTCTTTATGATTGCAACGGCAGAATCACTCACTTCGAAATGTTCAATCTCAAAACCATGACAGATGGTCAGGTCCATCGACGCAAACCTCTCAGTCTGCTGCAACAGGCCATCAACGAACAAAATGCCGTTGCACTCAAGCGAATGATCCGCAACTGCATTGAACACGTAAGCCAATCCGACACTCCTGACACAATAGATAGAACGGAAAAACTATCTGAAATATTAAATAATTTTGATATTTTAAGAAACAACTACAAAAGAACTACACTCAAAACAAAAATCGGAAGCGGTTCCACGGGACAATCCACCAGAACCCATGGCATGGGGTTTGTCGTTGTAGAAACACTTCCCGTGAGGGAACAAAGACAAATCCGCAACCGGCCTTCGGGATATTGTCTTCCTGTTTCGGCCAGTGCCACTCAAACAGTAGAATTCATTCCTCCACCAAAAAAAACCGGCATTATCAATACTATAGTGCAACGCGCAAGTCGATTGCCAGGGCTGCGTGTTCTTTTTTGCCAGAAAATAAACTGTTGGCGTATCGCCGGATTCAATGTCGAAGACGAATCTTGCGGCAATGTGATCACATTGGGAGGCGTGAATCGAGATGCCGCCAATGAACTGAGTCTTTACACAGAGTATAAGACGGACCAACAACGTCCTTCTCTGGAATACCTTAATAGCACCATGAAAAACTTCCTCAAGGTATTGATCGGATTCATCCCTGCATTTCTCACTTTCTACCTGACTAAAGACTGGTGGGTTTTGGCATACCTCGGTGGTATTATATGGTTTTCAATTACAGGCCTCAGAAATATCATCCAATCCGTACTCGGAGGAGGAGGCCTGCACCGCTCCCCGTATTTGCGATGGAATGATTACGTCAGTTGGGACAGAATTTCAGATTCCCTTCTTTACACAGGCTTTTCGGTTCCCTTGCTCGACTGGTTATGCAAATCTGTATTTCTTGATCAGGGATTCGACATCAACACCGGAACAAATCCGATACTGTTGTATACCATCATGGCCATAACAAACGGTATATACATCTCAAGCCACAATCTCTTCAGAGGACTTCCCAAAAAAGTAGCCTTTGGGAACTTTTTCCGAAGTGCATCATCCATCCCCATTGCCATCGTCTTCAACTTTGGCATCAGTATGATTCTGGGATTCTTTGAAGTTTCAGGCATAAATGGCATCCTGCAACTTTGGGCCGCCGTCATTTCAAAACTTGCCTCGGACTGCGTTGCCGGAGTCATTGAAGGGCTCGTTGATCGAAGTGATAATATTGCCATGCGTCACTGGGATTACTCGGAAAAAATGAAACAGGTATTCGAGACTTTTTCTCATCTCGAAATATTATTCCCGAACAAGGACATGCTCAAGACCTTGAATGAACCAGGGAAATTCATCGAGATGTCTCAGGAAGCCAGAACAAATTACGTCCCCATCATTATCGCCAATGCATTGGATTTACTCTATATAAAGATGTACCAACCACGAGCAACAGAAGCACTTCGACAAGCTATAACAAGCATGACCAAGGATGAACGCGAAGTTTTTCTGGCATCGCAACGCATTCTGGCTGAAGAAAAGGAAGTCGCTCGCCTCTTCGTGGACGGGCTCGTTGGTCGAGAATTTTCCAAGGCCCTTTCCTTCTATTTGCTCAGGCATCGGACATACCTGATACAAATTGAAAAAATGGTTTCGACTATTCAGCAACGTCAAGACAG
The DNA here is from genome assembly GCA_016342345.1 of Pseudodesulfovibrio sp. Classification (GTDB taxonomy): domain Bacteria; phylum Desulfobacterota; class Desulfovibrionia; order Desulfovibrionales; family Desulfovibrionaceae; genus Pseudodesulfovibrio. Next base: position 40,221 of record JAEINO010000005.1, read on the forward strand.
AAAGCTTGCCTAGAACTTTCAGGCGCACCATTGGTGGAGTGATCTGAAGAGCATTGCTATCGCACAGGTGATCACCGGTTTGCTCTTTACACAACGACTCACTCAGGAACGGATGCCAGGCAGGTGTATGGTAAAAACCGACCCCTTGCCCTTTTTGCTTTCCACCGTAAGCTCTCCGCCAAGTGAATCAATGATGCTATGGCAAACCGAGAGTCCCAATCCAGTACCCTGCCCAGGGCTCTTGGTTGAGAAAAACGGAAGAAATATTTTTTCCAGGTTGGCCGAATTGATACCTGTACCATTGTCGGAAACCTTGATGACCGCGTTCCCGTGCTCATCAACGTCTCCGTTCACGCAGACCTCTCCCCCCTCAGACCCGTGCCGTTCAATTACGGCATGAATGGCGTTGTTCAGGAGGTTGACCATAACCTGCTGTAATTGCCCAGGATCAACTTCAATATCAGGAGTTTCTGGCTCGACGTCACAACGCATGGATATACCGTGAACCTTGGCCTTCTTATCTACCAAAGCACCAACTTCTGACAAATAGGAAGCCAGCGCAACTGTTTGAAGTTCAGGAGCCTTGGCCCTTCCGAAACTAAGAATTTCTCTGGTTATACCGGCACATCGATCAATTTGCAGCTTAAGTTGGTCTGTAATTTCAATGACTTCATCTCTGGCAGCAGGATCTCCTCCATCAGCAAGCGAATCCTCCAGGACCAAATCCAACAAAGCCAGATCACTTTTCATGATTTGAAGCGGATTATTTATTTCATGTGCGAACCCTGCAGACATCTCTCCAAGCTCCGCAAGGCGGGCCGCCCGCATAAGTTGGCTTTCAAGCAACTGCACGGCACTTGCCTGACTTTGAAGCGTCTCGCAAATTCGTCGACTGACAATGAGTGCAAGGACAACAATGAGTGCTCCACCGCTGATCAATATCAGGAGAATCGTATATCCGGCCATGGTTGTAGAGCGAAAGGCGTCTTCCCGCTTTTGCCTGACAATAAGACGCCATTCCCCGTCATTCATCAAGGCAGACGCAAAAAGGAAATCAACACCGTTATCCTCCCCCATGAACGTCATAATACTTTTGGTTTGCACCGGGTATGCATACGAGTCCGACTCAAGAAGCTCTCCGCCAGAACGACGTTCGGTCTGAAAATGTGCACCGGAATCAAGAATGTAGGCCTCGCCAGTATCCCCTATATTTACTCTTTCAACAAGTTTTCTGAAAACACTGGAATTGATTGTCGCCCTGAGCACCCAGGATTTTCCACCAATACGTCGCGAAATCGCCACCACAAAATGTGGAACATTGCGATACCCAAGAAAGACATCACTAACATAGTATCCGTGTTTCAACGCTCGACGATACCAAAAAGCGTCACCATAGTTTTTCCCTGCCAATTCATATTCTCCGACATATGAAACCTGCACCCCATCTGGTGCTATAAGACCAATATCATTGAAGACATTTTCAGAGGCTTGTAGCATCAGTGTAATCGCCTTGTGACCCGATTGACGCGTCAACTGCTCAGATGGAATAATATCAAGATATGTTTCAAGGTCTGCCCTTCGCTCCTGAAGAAAAGAGGCTATCATGTCCCTATGATCTACTGCCGACTGCTGAATGGCACTAACAGCCAATCTTTCTGTCGTGTTCGAATAGGAATAATATCCCATGGTGACAGCCAGCAACAATGGAATAGCCGGAACAGCAATCATGGACACAAGAAGCAATTTATGAACTCCGCGATACAACTCTTCTTTCTTCATGACACCCTCTTGCGCGATACTTGCTAAATAGCTTTTTAAATTAATCCATAATTTCAGGATAATACCAATATCTTGCAACAAACTCATACTGCTCAACGCGGCACAACCCCTATTTAGCAAACCTTATGCCAGAAATGTGTTGACAAGAAAGCTCGTGGGGACATAACGGCAAAGGTATAGTGTCATTTCATGTAATCATGGCAACCACAAACACCTTGGCTCTAAGAGGACAGCATGCCTGAAATTCATAGAGAAAATACTCCCTGGAAAAAAAGGTTCATTTTATTTTTCCCCGCCATGTCAAGAAAATTGGGACTCCGGGGAAAATTACTGCTTGCTCTTTTGCCCTCCATTGTGGGGATACTTCTTGTCGCCGGATATGCCTCGCACAGGGTGTCCGAAGAATTCGTTGATATCGCGCTTGCACGCACTGCCAAAATGCACACTTTGGCCATCGTCCATGAAGTGGAGCAATACATGAAAGGATGCAAAGCCGACCTGCTTTTCTTCGCCCACGAGGATATGCGGTCGGAATCGCTTCGCTCTGCGCTGAAAAACAAACTGCAATCCGGCGGTAATTCCTATTTTGAAATGGCATACCTCCCAGCGACAGGCGGAAAACCTGTTGTTCTGGTACAACGAAATGGGAAAATCCATGAAATCAGCGTCACCGACTATGGCAGAATACAACCGAATCCTCTTCTTGAACTTGACAGAATAAAAGACCTCAAAAAAGGTGAAGTGCTCCCTTCCCAGGTTTTGGAAGTGACCTATCCCCTGCCAACGGAACAAGCATCAAACCTTCACATCCGCACACATGTCATCCGGTTTTATACATATTTCCCAGGCAACAACGATACTCCTCCAGGCATTCTCTTTCTTTCCATCCAAGCATCCCAAATTCGCAACATACTGTCCCTGTATAACTCAGAACTATCGCCATTATGGGCTTTTCCCAGAAGCGACGAACTCCGGTTCAGCTATCTTCTGGACAAAACTGGCTGGATTCTTTTTCAATCAGAGGACTACGAAGACAAGAACAAGGAACTAACTACGTTCCTCGCCCGAAAAGACTATTACGGCACACTGGGCAGACAAGGACAACCTGCGGCCTTCAGACCCAATGAAAATCACACCCGGTACTGGAAAGCCTTCAAAGAAATAACAAATAATAGAAGCGGCTTGGAAAAAATTGCTGAAAACAATTCCTCTGGATCGTCCGTAAAATCATTCCTTTTTTCCTATTCTCCCATCAAATTCCAGAGCACGCCCTCTGGCGACCCGTTGATTTACGGAGGCATCGTTTTCGTGGACCGAAGTCAGCTTCCCATCATTGCTGGATACAAATTTTTTGACGTAATGCTCCTTGTCACAGTCGGGTCCATCACCCTGATTTCCATTCTTATATTCTGGTTCGGAAGGATTCTGACCAAGCCCATCCGAATCCTCGCAACAAGAATGAACGATCTGACGACACTGGACGCTCTGGAGGAAATCGACCTTCCTTACAGCGGATTCGACATAGACATGCTCCAACGAGCCATCAACAATATCATAAGACGTGTCAAAAAGCAGGTCGTTGAAATCATGGCAAAGGACGAGGCCATTTTCAATGTCAACAAACGAGAACAGATTCCTCTCACACGCGAATTGGAAATTCTCGCCGAAGGTGAACTGAGTCTCATTCCCGAGATAATAGGACAAGGCTCCGTCATATCTAGCCTGAAAACCAGCATCCTGAAAGCGGCTCAAGCCAATGTGGATGTCCTCGTTTCCGGCGAAACAGGCACAGGCAAGCAACTAGTGGCTGAAGCGATTCACAACCACGGCAATCGAAAGGGTCAGCCCTTTGTTTCCATCAACTGCGGTGCTTTGGATGAGAACCTCCTGCTCGACGCATTATTCGGACACGTCCAGGGCGCTTTTTCGGAAGCCAAGACAGACCGAAATGGTGCGTTCATCGAAGCCAACGGGGGTACCTTGTTTCTGGATGAAATCCAGTCAGCTTCTCCCAAGGTCCAGCAATCCCTTCTCAGAGCCATTGCATCGAGAAAAATAAAGCCACTTGGCAGCGACAGGGAACAGGATGTCAATGTCAGAATCATCGCCGCCACCAACGTCGACATACCATCGTTGATCGAACAAAAAGTGTTTCGTGAAGACCTGTATTACAGGCTCAAGGTCATATCAATTGCAACCCCGGCTTTACGGGAACACCCGGAAAACATCCCCCTGCTCAGTATTTACTACCTCAAACAAGCCGAGCAACTGGCCGAACGAAACGGCCTCGGCCTGAGTAAGGGAGCCCTCAACAAGCTGATATCCTATCGCTGGCCCGGCAACGTCCGCGAACTGGTCAACAACATCACGAGAGCGGCAGTCATGACAGAAACCGATGTCATCCAGGCAGAGGACATCCGGCTCGAATCTGATGCCACTTCTGGAAATGAATCCTCTATTGCTCCGGTTACTCCCCAGTCAACAACAACTGATAATGACCAAAACGAAATCGCAAAATCCATACCTGAGGGAAAACACAATGCCACGGTATCCGAAGCCTACGCACACAACGACTCCCTGCTCAATGAAAGACAAGGCACGGCTTGGCCACAAATTCGCAAGACGGGTACAGTCACACGCAAGGAATATCAGGAAATCGTCGGAGACAGACTCCCCACACGCACCGCCATATATGACCTACAGGACTTTGTAAGACGCGGACTTCTGATCAAACAGGGAAAGGGGCCTTCCACGAGATATGAAGTCACTAAAAAGGAATGAAGCATTCTAAAGATACGACTCTCCGCATCATTATAAAAAATATTAAAAAATATTTTTTATAAAACTGCACCAAGCTGTCATTTATTTTTTCCCTGCACGAATGTGATAATTCATGCAGAGCAAGCTCCGCCACAATCCATTTGAATTCTGCTCAAACATGCGCAATTCCAAGCCTTAACGCTTATCTGTCATAAATAAAACCAAATCGGCACAAACCGTTCCCCACAATTTCAACGAGGGATAGCCTACAACTGACTACTCACCTTTTGTGAGCATATGCTCATTTTTCCCCTTGACAAATATCCTGATGGTCATATTGTTAATTGAGCATAGGTTCACAAGAGGGGAGGCATATTGGGTAGGCGAAAGAAAAAACGGATGGTGGAACAGGCACCCTGTGCAAGCTTTTACAAGCCACAGGGAATTCCCATGCGAGAGCTGGAAATACTGGTGTTAACCGTTGAAGGACTTGAAGCCATGCGTCTCGTTGACTGCGAAGGAATGCAGCAGATCGCAGCCGCAGACAGAATGGGCGTATCTCGCCCCACCCTGGGCCGAGTTCTCAGCGAAGCCAGAAAAATAGTTGCGACAGCATTGTCTGGAGGAAAGGCCATTCGCGTTGAAGGTGGAGAATATTTTTTGGCTTCGGAAAGAACCGCATGCGGGAAATTAAAAAGACAACGCGCATGGATGCTGGACGAAACCAGGAGTCGACAGACTGAAACCGTTGATGATCAATAACTAATGGAGGATCGTCATGTTTACATTCGGTAGATTCGGATCAGGACAACAGATTCAAAACAGTGGATGCCGGGGTATGGGCGGAAGCGGTCGTGGCATGGCCTACGGCCGACGCAACATGGCTGGCACAGGCAGCGGCGGTGGTCGCGGCGTAGGTGGCGGCGGTCGCGGCATGGGCGGCGGCGGAGGCCAAGGCATGGGCGGCGGCGGTGGTCGCGGCATGGGTGGCGGCGGTCGCGGCATGGGCGGCGGCGGTGGTCAAGGCATGGGCGGCGGCGGTCGCGGCATGGGCGGCGGCGGTGGTCAAGGCATGGGCGGCGGCGGTCGTGGCATGGGTGGTAGCGGTCGCGGCATGGGCGGCGGCGGTGGCCAAGGTATGGGCGGCGGCATGCCTGCCCAGACACAACAACTAAATAAAGAGAATAACGTGAACAAAGTAGCAGTATCCAGTGAAGGTCCGACCTTAGAAGACAGAGTTGATCCCCGTTTTGGCCGTGCCGCAGGATTCGTTGTCGTTGACCTTGAAACCATGGCATTTGAATACGTGAATAACGGTTCATCCCAGGCTATGGCTCAAGGTGCCGGAATCCAGGCAGCCGAAACCGTTGCCAACACCGGCGCAGGCACTGTTCTGACTGGTTCTGTCGGCCCCAAGGCATTCACAGCCCTGACCGCTGCCGGTCTGAAAATAGGCCAGGAAGTCGGCGGAATGACTGTTGGTGAAGCCATCGAAAAATTCAAGAACGGCAATGTGGTCATGGCAGACAATCCCAATGCTCAGCAAGGAGGCAACAAGTGATCTACGCCATTGCGAGTGGCAAAGGCGGCACCGGTAAGACAACCGTAGCCGCCTCGCTGCTCTCTCTCTGGGATAGACCTGTCACAGCCATTGACCTTGATGTCGAAGAGCCCAATCTTCACCTCTTTCTCAATCCTGAGTTTGACAGTGTGGAAAAAGCGTACATTGAGGTTCCCGAAGTAGACGAATCAAAATGCACTCTTTGTGGGGCCTGCACAGAACTCTGCCAGTTCAAGGCTATCTCTATCATGGCCAGCACACTCCTAGTCTTTCCCGAGATGTGCCACGGCTGCGGCGGTTGTCTGGCTGTTTGCCCGGAAAAAGCTCTGTCCCCGTCCCAACGGGAACTTGGCGAAATTTGCCTAGGAAAATCGGGTGATATCCGGTTCATCATGGGGAAATTACGCATCGGGGAAGCCATGAGCCCTCCGCTCATGCGGCAGGTCAAGGAACGCTTCATAACCCACGACTCCGAAGAGGACATTATTGTCGATGCTCCTCCAGGCGTGAGTTGCCCGGCTGTCAGTGCGGTCATTGACACGGATTGCATCGTTCTGGTCACTGAACCGACTCCTTTTGGATTTCACGACTTCAAACTTGCCTGGGAAGCCTTCTCGCCATTTGGCAAACCCATGGGAGCGGTTATCAACCGCGCCGGAATTGGAGACGACACCGTCAACCGTTTCTGCAAAGAAAAAGGCATTCCGATCTGGGCAGAAATACCCTACGATCGGGCCATTGCCGAAGCCTACTCGCGGGGAGCCGTGGTTGCTGAAGCAGTTGAATCCTTACAAGAAACGTTTCATGAACTGCGCCGAAACATGCGTAAAGCCACCGAAACAAGCCGGGAGATGAACAATGCATGAAATAGTCATCATCAGCGGCAAAGGTGGCGCAGGCAAAACGTCCATCACAGGTGCATTTGCCCAACTGGCACAAGGAGCTGTCCTGTGCGATCTGGACGTGGACGCCCCTGACCTGCATCTGCTTCTGGACCCGAAGAAGGAATCGGAACACGAGTTCTGGTCTGGAAACGAGGCAATCATTGATCCCGCAAAATGCGAAAAATGCGGCTTGTGCTTCGACATGTGCCGATTCAATGCCATCGAGGAAACCGAGGACAGCTTTCAAGTGGCTCCTTTCCGTTGCGAAGGCTGCAAAGTCTGCGTGGAATTCTGCCCGGCAGATGCCATCTCCTTTCCCAAAAGGCATTGTGGTCAATGGTACATTTCCACAACCCGTTTCGACACGATGGTTCACGCCCAGCTCTTTCCGGGTGAAGAAAACTCCGGTCGACTGGTCACGCTCCTGAAGCAGGAAGCTAAAAAAATCGCCGAAGCAAAGGGATTTGATCTTGTTCTGTGCGATGGAGCTCCCGGCATAGGTTGCCCTGTCATCAGCTCCCTGGCCGGAACAGATCTGGCCCTGCTGGTCACTGAACCCACACCGTCAGGCATACACGACCTCAAACGTGTTGCCGAACTGTGCGATGGTTTCAAGATACAAGTCGCAGTGCTCATCAACAAATGGGACGTCAACCCAGAACTTTCGGACAACATTGAAAAATATTGCCAAAGCAAAGGGTATTCAGTCATATGCCGGTTCCCTCATGATCGCGCCGTCACAGACGCCATGGTCAACAGGAAGGTCATAACCGAATACGATAATGGTGCACTCAAGAAAACCCTTGAAACAGCATGGGCTGATACGGTATCCCTACTCAAAAGCAAATAAATGCACTCCGGTGCGCCTTCGGGCGCACCGACACTTTTCGGCTGCTGGTGTGCGGATGCGCCAAAAGCAATTTTTTTTTAAAACAACAACCAGGCAAGGAGAAGACGATATGAATACTTTGGTAGCCATACCCTCATCAAATCCAGGCGGTCTTGAAGCGACTATTGGAGAGCATTTCGGTCATTGTGATCTCTATACTCTTGTCGAGATCACTGACGGCGAAGTCAAAGATGTTCGGACCGTTCCCAATGTCCCTCACGAACAAGGCGGTTGCATGGCCCCGGTGAACTATCTGGCAGGCCACAACGTCAAAACACTCATCGCAGGCGGCATGGGTATGCGCCCGCTCATGGGCTTCAACCAGGTGGGAATCGAAGTCTATCATGGCAGCGATGCGCCGACTGTCGGTGTCGCAATCGAAGCCTTCCTGCACAAAAGCCTGCCCCTGTTCTCTCAGGAACACACCTGCGGAGGCGGCAAAGCCTAAAGTACTCCAGGCGCGAAGACGAGCGTGACGATCAGAGCCTGCATCCTGTTTCAAACATTTTTGATTCAGAATGTACTGTACGCACGCCGTTTTCACGTTTGGGTCAAAAAAATATCCATTTTTTCAATAATTAGAATTAGAGAAATGAGTGTTGAATGACATTGAAACATGCTTCCACAGACAAAGTAAGCAAACGTTTTCTCGAATACATGCATAAACCTGTCAATGTCGGCGAACTGGATAATCCAGGCGGAAAAGCCCAGATGAAAGGACAGTGCGGTGACACCATTGGTGTCCATGTCGCCATTGATAACGATATACTCAAACAGATTCGCGTACAAACCAATGGCTGTGCGTACACTTTGGTTTGTGCCGAAGCCATGAGTGTTCTTGCCCAAAAGCTTTCCGTGGAAGAAGCCTTGAAGCTTGAGCCAAAGGATATCGCCGATGAGCTTGGCGGATTACCGGAAGACCACCTTCATTGCGCCCGTCTAGCATTGAATTCCCTAGGTGAGGCCATGGCGAACTACTACACGAACCTCAATGCCAACATTCGGGAAAAAGAAGAATAAATGCCAATATTCGAAATCCTTTGCAACGATTGCAAACATGAAGGTGAAGTGATTGTGCTCGGCAGCGAGCAGGATTTGAAATGCCCTGAATGCGGCAGCACAAACACTGAAAGGATCATGTCACCAACAAGCTCCCTGACGGGAAAGAATGGACCGACAATACCCGGCCCAGGAGATACAGGATGCTGCGGTTCGACACCCGGTCATTCCGGGTGTGCTGGCCCTGGGTCTTGCTGCGGACGAAATTTCGATTAATTTTTTTCAGATTCCACTACAGTGCCTATTGTAAGATGATTAGGCCGCAAAGGCTGTTGATAACATTTAGGCGTCCACGCCTGGAACACTTTTGGAGATAAAGTATGCTTATTATTATTGCGACGAATCGTGCCCAGGAAATACAGGATTTCATCACTCCTCTGAAACAGATGAATGACGCTGAAATTGCCATTGTCCAGACCGGAGCAATTACACTTGAAAAAGTCAAATCAGAATCTCCGACCTTTGTCATCGTAGACGAAGGACTGGCTGACTTCGAACCACTGGCACTTGTCAACGAAATCGTAAAAATCAATGCCATGATCAATACGGCTGTAGTCAGTCCATTGAACCACGATGACTTCCACGAAGCCAGCGAAGGACTCGGAGTTCTGGCCCCTATTCCGACAGCCCCCAAAGGCGAGGACGGCATTCAACTGGCTGAACTCTTCGCACGATTCATTTAAATTGGAACCACGGCTTACAACCGAAACATATAACCCACTTACCCACAGGAGAATGACATGGAAAAGATACTGATTATCGGCTGCAAGAAAACCATGGATGACGTCTGCATCGGATGCTCCCGGTGCCTGGTTGCGTTCAACCGAAGGGTAAGTGCTTTTGAAAGATACAAAGACATGGATGCCGAAATCATGGGGATTCTGAACTGTGGCGACTGCCCCGGAGCGAGCATCGTTCCTCGACTGATACAGGTCAAATTGTGGAACATGCCCTTGGATGAGCAGCCTACCAAGATCCACATCGGCCCATGCATCGCCGACAATTGCCCGTATTACGATGACCTTGTAACCAAGATTCAAGTCAAATCAGGAATCGAGGTCATTGAAGGCACTCATTCCTATACACCGTCCAGCATATTTTCCTGAGCGCAGAAAAACAAGTCAGGGCAGCGGTGCCAGATTGTTGTGAATCATTTCATGCAGACTTTCAACAACGACACGGGAAAAATTAAAGCCAGACAACTCCCTGAACGTTTAGTGTACTTGGAACATTGAAGTTAAAAGAAACCAGATCAAACGCTTTGCAATAAACGCGTTTAATCTGGTTTCTTTATTCATCTTCTTGAAGCAGCAAAACACACAACAACAACTGGCGCATTTTGCTGCACTCTGGTATATTCCAAATCAAGAACAATTTTTCGTCCATTTCTTATGCTGTATTTGGAGGCGTAAATCAGTGAAACGGGCTGGATTACCTAAAAATATTTCCCTTGAATCCGTTGTCGACTCTGTCGCGGAGGGGATATTCACGGTCGATCTGGACTGGAACATCACGTTCTTCAATCAAGCAGCTGCCCAAATCACCAACATTTCTCCTGTCGAGGCCGTGGGGCAAAAATGCTGGGAAGTCTTCGCTTCCAGCCTCTGTGACGGTGCCTGCCCAATGCAACCGTGCCTGAAAAACGGCAAGTCTGTTCTCAACAAATCGGGGTTCATTCTCGGTGCGGACGGTGAAAAAATCCCCATCGGCATGAGTTCTTCCCCTCTCAAGGACAAGGACGGCGTTGTCATCGGTGGTGTTGAAAGTTTTCGTGACTTGAGCTCCCTGCACCAACTCATGCTGAAGGTCGAAGAGCGGTACTCCGTAGAAGACATCCGCACCAACAACGCACACATGATCCGCATGCTCCAGATCCTGCCGCCCATCGCACAAAGCACATCCACGGTCTTGCTGCTAGGCGAATCAGGGACTGGCAAGGAACTTTTCGCCCGAGCCATTCACAACCAGAGCATGAGAAAAGAAAAACCTTTCGTGGCCGTCAACTGCGGGGCATTACCCGGAAACCTGCTGGAATCAGAACTCTTTGGTTATAAGGCCGGAGCGTTCACTGACGCCCGCAAGGACAAACCGGGACGATTGGAATTGGCTCAGGGCGGCACGCTTTTCCTTGATGAAATCGGCGACATGCCCCTGCCCCTCCAGGTAAAACTGCTACGCGTATTGCAGGAAAAAACATATGAACCGCTGGGCTCTGTGGCTCCCATTCAGGCAGATGTCAGATTCGTTGCCGCTACCAACCGCGATCTGGAAACAATGGTCAGTGAGGGCACCTTCCGTCAGGATTTATTCTTTCGCCTGAATGTTGTCCGTATAGACATCCCTCCACTACGAGAACGCACTGAAGATATTACGCTTTTAACCAACCATTTCATACGCCAGCAAAACTCGCTCAAAGGCAAGAACATCAATGCTGTTTCCGAACGCGTTCATCATGTACTGTTCCAATACGATTTCCCCGGCAATGTGCGAGAACTTGAGAACATCATCGAATATGCCTTCATCCTCTGCCCCGGCAAAATGATCGAAATGGCACACCTTCCCGAACATCTGAAACCGCAAATCAGAGAACAGCACACCCCCTGCGACTATGCAATCCCTACAGACGCAGCAGGCATGGCCCAACACAAGCACCATGCAGTGCTCCAAGCCCTTGATAAACACAACGGCAACAAGAGCGCGGCAGCCCGCGAACTGGGCATCTCTCGCGATACCATCAGACGGATACTGAAACGACATGAAGCAAAATAACGCACATACAGCAAATAGTGCAGCAAAACAAGTCAGTCATACGCTCTCGACACTAGGTCCCTTTAGAGATAACCGACTGATTTAAAAGATAAAACTAAAGTGGCATGAACTGTGCTTAAAGCGATTACGTCGCCAACCAGTTCAATGGATAAGGCCTTTTAACACGTTGCAGGATCATGGATATCTGTATCACAGGCTATCAAAACCGGGTGGCGACCCTGCTGGAAACAGCAACGGAACTGAGGTTGTACTCGTTGGAAGGATTACGTGTAGTCCGAAGCGGAATGACAGCAATGCCAACCGCCGGAGCCTGCATCCTCCCAACCTACCTCAAGTCCATGGGTGTCGAAATCGTCATCTGCGGCGGTCTGAGTAAGGCCGTTCAAGACGGGTTTGAAGCCTTGGGTATACAGGTCATCTCCTGGGTAAAGGGTCCCATAGAGGTTGTACTTACAGCCTACCTTGAGGACAAGTTAGACACGATGATCATGCCTGGACGAACCAATCGAAACGCTTTTTGACGACCGACCCCCATATTGACAAGCGCAGCTTTGTCCTTCAGCTTTTCCCGAAAACTCAGCACTGCTGAGTCCGTACAGTCGACGCAGCAGATCGCTGTCTGCCCGACTCCCCCGGAAAAGGAATGTTGAAGCGACAAGGCGCATCAGCCGCCTGATAGCGGTGCCACAACATAAGGGGGTGCTATGGGACGAATATCCACATGGGATTGGGAGATCGGCGAAAAAATCGTCGTAAAATCACTCTCTCCTCTCCAAGATCACGGATGGCAGGAGGAACCTCATGTTTCACCTGATGGTGAAACTCTGGCCGCAGTCGTCAATTTGGCCGCAATGGAATTTTCGGTCAGAACCAATGACTCGGTCTGGGACGTTACCTACGAACGCATCTGGTATCCGCGTTTCTCTCCGGATGGCAGAATGACAGCCATAGGTCAGCAGGACGGCGAATCAGCCCTTCTTGTCGACGCCGAACAAATGGGCGAAACATATGAATACGCATGGGAAACAAAATTCTCAGACGATGGGTCAACCATTGCGATCATGATGAAGAATGAGGGCCTCTACGGAGTAGCCCTGAACGGAACGCCTTGGGAAAATCTCTTCGAAAACGCCAACAACTACGTCCTCAGCAGCGATGGAAAACATTCCTCTGCAATCGTCCAGACTGTCTCCATGGGACAGGCTGAAATTGAAGTCTTCGCAAAAGGCATTCACTCTCTGGCCGTGGACGGCAATGCTTTTCCTGGCAAGTACCTGAACCTCTGGACGCCTGTTTTCGATTCGGAATTCAAACGTGTAGCGGCTCAAGCCAGAGTCAGCATGCTCGACTACACCATTACCGTTGACGATAAGCCATGGTCCACTGTTTACGGTCAGGTCTGGGAGCCCATATTCCATCCACTGGGTGAATATGTTGCCGCACCTGTCCGCGATAAAGGCAAATGGGGCGTGGCCAGCGATGGTGCACCATTATGGGAGCCCCGCTACGCACAGTGTACTCAGCTTCAATTCTCCCCCAAGGGAGATCGCCTCTGGGCAATCGTTGCACCTGCATACGGAAAATTCACCGTGGCCTGCAACAACATACCCTGGTCCACCCTGTCTCCTGCTGTCACTGACATCGTCCTCAATCCCGAAGGCGATCGCGCAGGAGTAATCATGAGCAACAACAATCGCGATTTCAAAATCGTCGTTGACGACAAGGCATGGGAAGGAACCTGGGACATGGTCTGGCCCGTAGCCTTCGCTCCCAAAGGTCTCAATGTTGCTGCCGTAGTCGAAAAGAATGGCAAACAGCAAGTCCTGATGAACGGCAAGCCTTTTGGCAGAGAATTTGACCGCATCTGGGAGCCTGTTTTTAACGAAGACGGCACCAAGGTCATGATCCGGGCAATCGAAAACAACAGCTATGTTCGCATTGTCGCGAACGTAACCAGCTAGTCAGGGGGAGAAGCAATGCACGAATTATATAACTTCGTCAGCGGCCCTCTGGCCTGGGTCGCCGGAGCGTTCTTCGTTCTGGGATCCATCTATCGACTGGTAAGCATGTACATCCTTGCCAAAAGAAAAGACGGCTCCTCTCTGGAATACATGAGCCTGCACTACAGCCTTCGTTCCATCATACGCTGGCTCATTCCATTCAGCACCATGGGATGGAAGGCCGACCCGCTCATGACGGTCACAACATTTGCCTTCCACATCTGTTTCATTGCTGTTGCCGTCTTCCTCAGTGGTCACGTGGTGGTCTGGAACACAGCATTCGGCTTTGACATGTGGAGTCTGCCCACTCAGGCCGGTGACATCATCAGCTTCGTGGTCATCGCAGCCTGTGCGATTTTTGCCCTGCGCCGGTTCATGCTGCCGCACGTCAAGAACGTAACCAAGCCCAAAGACTGGTTCGCATTGACGCTGGTTGTTCTGCCATTCCTCACCGGAGTTCTGGCTTATCACCAGATGGGTCCGTCACTTCTGATGACAACCCTTCATATACTCTCGGGCGAACTGCTGCTTGCACTGATTCCATTCACACGCCTGAGCCACGCCCTGTTTACAGTATTCACCAGAGCGTACATGGGATCGGAATTTGGTGCAGTGCGCCATACCCGAGACTGGTAGGGTCGACCTAACCACAGCAATACGAGGTATAACAACATGAGTCATATATCAGACAGAATAATATCCGACCCCGGGCTTGAACTCGGGGTGGCCAACCTCACAACCGAACGAATTGAGGAAGTGGTCAACCAAGCTCTCAAAGGTGAAACCGGTGCCAAGCTTAAAGCGTACCAGGAAACCTGCATGCGTTGCGGACTGTGCGCCCAAGGCTGCCATTTCTACGTTTCTCACGATGGAGATCCCAGTTATTCGCCGGTAAGCAAGGCAACTGAATCCATCTACGAACTGATGGAAAAGAAAGGCCGGGTTTCCCCCAAACGCATCTACGAAATGGCGCAGATTGCCTACACCGAATGCAACCTGTGCAAACGGTGTGCTCACTATTGCCCCGTCGGCATAGACACTGGCTACTCCATGCTCGTGATGCGACGCATCTGTCATCTTCTGGGCGTAGTGCCACAGTATATCCTTGATACCGGCAACTCTCATGCAACCACAATGAATCAGATGTGGGTCAAGGACGACGAGTGGATTGACACCCTGCAGTGGCAGGAAGACGAAGCCCGCGATGAATTCAGCAACATACGTATTCCGCTGGATAAAGAGGGAGCCGATATCTACTACTCGGTCATCGCACCAGAACCCAAATTCCGAACACAGCTCATCTATCAGGCTGCGGCCATCTTCCACGAGGCCGGTGTCGACTGGACAATGCCCTCAACTCCCGGTTGGGACAACAGCGACATGAGCATGTACATTGGTGACTTTGAAAACATGGGACGTCTCAAACGGTCCCACTACGAATCAGCTCAAAAGTTGCGCGTCAAGCGTATCGTCATGGGCGAATGTGGCCATGCCTACCGCTCGGTCTATGACATGGGCAACCGCTGGCTCGGCTATCGCGACATGCCTATCCCGGTTATCCACTCCGTGGAATACTTCTGGGAACTGCTGACCGAAGGCAAGATCAAAATTCCAAAGAAATTCGAGCATCCCGTCACCATTCATGATCCTTGCAACATCATCCGCGGCATGGGCCTCATGGACAAACTGCGTGATGTAACCCACATGATCTGTGAAAACGTGGTCGAAATGACTCCCAACCGCGAACACAACTACTGCTGTAGTGCAGGCGGAGGCGTCATCAACTGCGGTCCTCCATTCAGGGGAACCCGGGTCAAGGGCAACAAGGCCAAAGCTGATCAGTTAAGAAATACGGGCGTCTCGCATGTCGTCTGTCCCTGCCACAACTGTCATGGAGGTCTTGAAGACATCATTGACCACTATGAGCTTGGCATGCACCCGAAATTCCTGGGAGATATTATATATGAAATCATGGAAAAGACAGACGCGCTGTAAGGGAGACTAGTCATGCACAAGAAAAAACTGACACGGACACTTGCACCCCTTGCCGCGATCATTGCGGTAATGCTTATCTACATGGCACCCATGGCCTTCTCGCAGGAGGACATGGTCGTAGTTCCGACATCGGACTTCAATGCCCCGGAACGGCCTGCAGCCATGTTCAAACATGACGCCCACAATGAACTTGCAGGGCTCGAAGACTGTGTGGTCTGCCATCATGGCAAGACCGATGCAGGACTCATTGACCTGGAAAACTCCAGTGATGGCGAATCCTGTAGCTCATGCCACCCGGTCAAGCCTGAAAATGGCGCGACCCCGTTGATGAGAGCTTATCACTTGCAATGCACTACCTGCCATGCAGACGCCCTCAAGGGACCGGTTGCATGCGGTGAGTGCCACAAGAAATAAAGAAAAGACTGGAAACGATCATGAACACCGTATTGCTGACACAAAACGGAATGATCCTCTCGGATCACGAAACCGAGACAGTGGTCCCCCTGTCCAATCTTGCCGATAAGGTACGTTTGGAAAACGGGTACACACTGCGGTCATTCCTTGCTATGGTGCAGCGTTACCCGGTGTTTCAGACTCTCAGCGTGTTCATTCCGAACCTGCTGGAAGAATGTGATCAATTTCCGACCTCGGGATGCATCACCGAGATGCTTTCTCATATGGAATTGATCAAACGAGTGGAAATGATTGGTTTCCCGGGTGAACCAAGGTTCAACATCCTGTGCGCTCTTGGCGGAAAGTACAAAGGACAGGAACAGGAATTAAGACTGTTCCAATTGGACAAACTGCTGGACATGCCCATCACGCTCGGACCTTTGAAGCACTCTGTCTTTGGTGACACAGTGAATATCATGGAATTCGAGACAAACTATTCCCTCTTTGAATTCATTGAGGGGGTAGCTTGGGAGTTTGGCTTCCAGCGGTTCCCGGAACATTGTAGCATTAGGGGGTAGGCCATGTTTAACAAGATCCTGTTTGCGACCAGCGGAACGCCTGTCTGTGACAGCCCGGCAAAGATCGCCTTTGATCTCGCCGAACGCGAAGACGCTGAACTTCTCCTCTTTCACGTTCTTGGCGTCCCTTCCAGGGGCTTCAGCGTGGAAGTAACGGATGTTCGCACTGGTGAAAAGGAAGGCCTAGGGACAGACTACGAAGCATGGGTGAAGGAAGAGTTGAACACCACCTATGAAAATCAACTGAAGCAATACGAATACAAGACACGCATCCAGACAGCAGTCGGCGTTCCTTCCACGGAAATCCTGCGCTTGGCACGCAAGGAAGAAGTCGACATGATCGTCATGGGTGCCAACACCAGATCAGGAGACACCAGCGAACGCCACAGATCCATCATGGGTAACACCATGCTGACAGTGGCCAAGCGTGCCCGGTGCCCGGTTCTGATAATCAATCGTCCGTGCAACACATGCTGGAATCTGTTTTCCAACATTATCTTCTGCACAGACTTCTCCAAAGCTGCGGACTCGGCATTCCAGTTCGCACTCAAGGCGGCCAAGGATATTGGATGTCCTCTGTACATCTTCCACGCCGTGAATCTGCAATCCGATGAACTGGGAAGCAAGACTACCCAGGAAACGATCGAAGCTGAAATCGAACGCGCTCACAAGCGCATCGAAGAGAAGTACATTCCCCAGATGGGCGACTTCAAGACCTACGAAGTGGAATGCCGCGAAGGAATTCCGCACGTTGAGATCCTCAAGTATGCCCGCGAAAAGGAAGGCGATCTGATCGCCATGGCCCATCACTCAAAGGAGATTCCTCTGGATGAAGCCGAAATCGGCACGACTCTTGAGGAAGTGGTTTTACGCTCGGCCTGTCCTGTGGCGAGTATCAACCACCCGGATTGGATAGCGAACTAAATGGATTTATGCCATGACCAGTCATAAGAAAAGAGTGCTGGTGGTGGATGACGAGATGAATATCCGCTTGTTCCTCAAGACATTGCTTGAAACAAGCGGGTATTCTCCCCACCTGGCAAAAAACGCCCGTGAAGGACTGGAAATGGCTCTAGAACTCAAGCCTGACCTGATCATTCTGGACGTAATGATGCCCGGTGAAGGTGGCCTGGTCATGTATCAAGGACTACAGGAAGACGAAAAGTTGAAAAAAGTGCCCGTGATCATGCTCTCAGCAGTGGGAGCGGCGACATTCAAACATGCGCTGAAAATCATGGGTATCGGCAAATCGAACTACCCGGACCCTTTTGCATACGTCCAGAAACCTCCCAAGGTGGAAGAGATAAAAAATATCATCGACCATGCACTCAAAGCAGCTACTTGATGAGACACTGTATGAAACAGGTCGAATATGACACAGGAAACAATGGGATTTTCCCAGGCGGTCTTCGGGCACATTCCAACGACTGGCCACATAACGACACGAGGAGGTCGACCCCATGCCAAGTAAGATTCTCATAATTGATGACGATCCATATATCGTCAAATATCTCGTGGACATTCTTCAAGACGACGGGTTCCAGACCTGCACGGCCTCAAATGTCGAGGACGCCATGGAACAACTCAAAAAGGAAAAACCTGATCTTATCACGCTTGATCTCGAAATGCCCAATGAATGGGGTCCGAGATTCTACAAGAAGATGATTCAGGAAAAAGAGCACAAGGACACCCCTGTCATTGTAGTCAGTGGCCTCTCCGGCATTCATCTGGCCATCAAAAACGCAGTGGCGTCCTTCAAAAAGCCCTTCAACCCCACGGAACTTCTGGCGGCCATCCACAAGGCCCTGGAAGCCTAGGGGGAAGACATAACGCATTCCCCGGCGGTTACACACAACCGCCGGGGTCTTCCTTTGGTTGTGATATACGTTCTACTTGTGTAAGGTCGCCTCTCGAAATCCATGTGAAAACATGTCTGGAGGCCTACACTAAATGCGCCAACCCCCTATTCTCATTGTGGATGATGAAGAGGGCATACGTACAGTTCTGTCCATCTCCCTGATTGACAGCGGATATACTGTGCACTCTGCACCAGATGTCGACTCGGCTCTTGATCTGTTCAAGGCCAACCGCCATCTCATCGTTATCACCGACATCAAGATGCCCGGAAAAACCGGTATAGACCTGCTCCGTGAGATAAAAAAATCAGCCCGGAAACAGAAGTAATCATGATCTCCGGGCATGGGGATATCGACCTCGCAATCCAGAGTCTGAAAAACGATGCTTCGGATTTCATAACAAAACCCATAAACGAAGATGTACTTGCCTTTGCCCTCAAACGGGCAATGGAACGTATCCACATGCGCCAGGAACTCAAGACATACACGCAGAATCTGGAACAAATGGTAGCCGAAAAAACGACACATCTGGTAAGAGTGGAACGCAAAGTCGCGGCATGCCAACTTTTCAAGGGTTTGACATCAAACCTGCACGACTTCACATCAAAACTCGACAACATCAGTGTATTCAACCAGATGCCTATGTTCGTGTCCATCCACAACCGGGACATGAAAGTTGTCGCAGTCAACCACCACTACAAAAAGAGGCTGGGCGATTATAGTGGCAAGGATAGCTGGGCCATGTACGAGGAACTCGCCGACGGGACCGACAGCCCGGTAGCCCGGACCGTCATGACAGGCGAAACTTCCCGCACCAATCACGTTGTTCGCTGCATCAACAAAAACAAGCTCTCGGTCATCGTGGACACAGTCCCTATCACCGGAGCCGACAACAACGTGGAAATGGTTCTGGAATTCATGGTGGACCTGCACGAAGCCAAGCAACTACGCGAAGAATTGCGCACCACCCGACATAAATACCAGCAACTGTTCGACCAGTCGCCCTGTTACATCTCCGTTCAGGACAGGGACCTGAACATACTCTCCACCAACGCCCGATTCAGGGAATCCTTCGGCAATCTGGAAAACAACCACTGTTATGAAAAACTCATGCACCGTTCAAGTCCGTGCACTGACTGCCCTCTGAACAAAACTTTTGAGGACGGAGAAACACACCAACACGAAACCGTAGTCACCAACCTCGATGGAGAGCAAGTCAATATTCTCATATGGTGCGCTCCCATCCATGATGCAGATGGCAACATCATCCAGGCCATCGAAATGTTCACGGACATCACCCACATCCGTAAACTGCAAGGACGGTTGACATCGCTCGGCCTCCTGCTCGGTTCCACAGCCCATGGCATCAAGGGGTTGCTGACCGGAATTGATGGGGCCATATACAGACTTGGGGCAGGACTGAAGAACAAGGATTTCGAAAGGGTTCAAGACGGTTTTAATGATCTTCAATTCCTTACTGATCGTGTAAAAAAGACCGTCCTTGACATCCTTTACTACACCAAGAAGCGCGAACTCAACTGGAAGATTGCAGATGGTGCCAACTTTGCCACAAGCACCTACGAATCCATCATTGCCAAGGCTGAAACCAAAAATATCGATCTGACACTGGAAATGAGTGAATCCCTCGGCACATTCAAGGCAGACATCTCCATTCTGGCCTCTGCTCTTGGGAACCTCCTGGAAAATGCGGTTGATGCATGTTGCCGCAACGGACTTGACAACCCCGGAAGGGTCCTGTTCAAGGTTTACGCCAATCCAAATCAGATAACCTTTCAGATCACTGACAACGGCGTGGGCATGGACCGCGAGACCCGCGAAAAACTCTTCACCCTTTTCTTTTCCTCCAAGGGAACTTCCGGCACCGGCCTCGGCCTGTATATCGCCAACGAAATCGTTCAGCAACACGGGGGAACCATCTCGGTCGAATCCCAAATGGAACAGGGATCAACCTTTACAGTCTGCATCCCACGCGAACTCAGTGTGCAATTGTAATTGTGCTCCAGCGGCCAAAACTTTTGTATAGATGGAAAGATCTTCTTCACAAAAAAATCCGCATGCAGGGTATTTCACCTCCATTGCGGAATTCTCATTCTTTACGAAATCACTTAAGATCCAGAACACTAGCCTGAAATTCAAGAAAAAATAGAATACTACGTCACAATATGAGCGGTCGGAATGGTAATTGTGAAGGTCGCACCCGAGTCAGAGCCGGAATTGGCCATGATAGCCCCACCCATTTCCTTGACCAATTTCTTGGTTGCCATGAGACCTATACCAGTTCCCCGACTACCCTTGGTCGTAAAAAACGAATTGAAAATTTTCGTGAGAATTTCTGGTGCTATCCCGTGACCACTATCTGAAATTTCATATCGAACAGACATGCCACCACCGTCTCTGGTCCTGATCCAGACCTTCTTGTCACCTTCAAAAGTGTCTTGGCAGGCATGAATTGCATTGGAAACGAGATTGGTCAGACATTCGTGAATGGCCTCGGTATCCAATCGCATGGACGGAAGGTTATCAGCAAGATCAAGAACCAATTCCACTCCACCACTTTTCGCCTTGGAAGCCATGAGATCATAGACCTGACTGGCAGGAGCATTGGGATTGGCCTCAACCGGAACGATAACGACCGGCTTGGCATAATCAAGGAGATCCATGGACAGATTCTTGATACGCTCGATATCGCGGCGCACCATCTCCCACCCCTGACGCAGGTACTCCTGATTTTCCAACTCCAGTCCCTTTTCCAGAACAAACATGCCACCCTCAAGTCCACCGGCCACGTTTTTTATGGCGTGAGACATGCTGGCAACGGTCTGCCCGACAGCAGCCATACGTTCAGCCTCAACCAATTCCTTGCTCTTTTCAAGGACCAGATGCTCCAAATTTTCCGTATACTCCCGCAACTGTTCACGAAGATTTATCTTCTCCAATGCTCGATACAGAGCAACTTCAAGCGCATCTTCATGAATCGGCTTGGTGATAAAATCGGCGGCCCCACGGCGAAGGCTCTCAATGGCCGAGCCCACGTCACCATGCCCGGTGATCATGATCACTTCCGAATCTGGCCAACTCATCTTGATTCTCTGTAACAACTCAAGCCCGTCAATACCTGGCATCCTGATATCGGCCACGATCAGGTTAATTGTGTTGTTACCAAGAATATCAAGGGCTTCTGCCCCGTTCTCAGCGGTTATGACAGTATACCCGGCATCGGCAATGGCGATGCTCAGTACATTACGAATTCCAGCTTCGTCATCAACCAATAAGACTGTTTCATTCATCTCGACTGCCCGCAACTGGTAGTTTTATGGTAAATAGGGCTCCGGTTTCACTATTATTCGCATGAATAGTTCCGCCAAAGTCCTTGATCAAGCCGTAACTGATGGAAAGCCCGAGACCGGTCCCTTTGCCTACCTTCTTGGTGGTAAAAAAAGGTTCGAATATCCGGTGGATAAGACCCTCAGGTATACCGCCGCCATTGTCATCGACCTCGATAATCACGTCCTTTCCTTCTACATACGTCCTGACGCTTATCCATGGCCTATCAGAATCGCTGCCCCATGTCTTCTCTTCAAGTATGTCCCGGGCATTGACCAGAAGATTAATGATCACCTGTTCCAACTGATCTGAAGACCCCATGACAGGCACAAGATTCTCGGCCAGATCCCAACTCACCTGAATACCGCGTGCAGCAAATTGCTTGTTAAGCAACGTAAAGGCCCTGTCCACACTCATATTAACGTCAACCAACTCCACGACTTGATCGACCTTTCTGCCGAATTCCCTCATGTGGTTGATGATCTTGGCGGCCCGATCCACATAGCTGTCAACCTCCCTGGCCAGGGTGGCAATTGTATCAGGAGGAATAATCTCCTTTGCATTCACTTTCTTCAGAAAAAAATTATTGGCAGACTTGATAACGGTCAGGGGCTGATTGAGTTCATGGGCAACGCCAGTTGCCATCTCGCCCAGCGTAGCCATTTTTCCTGCATGAAAAAGCAGCTGTTCCGCCTCCAGCCTTTCGGTAATATCCGTGGTGCTGACAAGAAGATACTCCGCATTCGAATAGGCAGATTCAGCCAGCATGATGTCCACAAAAAAAGTTTCTCCATCCTTGCGCAGGCTTTTCACCTGATTGACAACCGTAAAAGCCCGCATTTGCGACACGATTCGATCAATTTCGTCCGGATGGATCACGGAAGCAAAAGGCTTTCCTATCAAATCACCAACATCATAACCATACACGGAACAGGCGGTATTGTTACAATCAAGGATAGCAAGAGACTTGTCGTCCAGCACGAAAATGGAATTAGGTACATTATTGAAAATGGTGTGATATTTCTTTTCTGATTCCTTGAGTTTTTCTTCGAGCTTCTTCCTTTCGGTTATATCCAGACACATCTCCATGGCCTTGGTCACCTTGCCATTTTTGTCAACAATGGGGGCAGTATGCACAATCCAATGAGAATACGTACCATCTGGATTCCGCCTGTGTTCCTCGCTACAATGAGCCAAACCGGTTTCAAAAGTACGCTCCACCGGACATTCTTCGCACTTCTCGTCAATACCTTTATATGCCTGATAGCAATAGGCACCGGGGAATGGATTGAATCGCTCCCGACTCTCCTTGTTGTATTGCAGCAATTTGAAACTTCTATCCTGAACAGTAACAATGCAAGGAACATTATCGAACAAAAGCCCATACTCCTCCATCTTCTCATTCAAAGCGTCCTGCTTTGCCTGAAGAGCCGAGACCATGGCTTCATGCGACCGAGCCAGTTTACCCAACTCATCGCTCCGAGAAGCAATGGAATCAACCGCGCTGGAAGTCTTGCCATGAGCAATATCCTGTGAACTCTTGATCAACATTGAAAGAGGTCTGGTGATGATCTGACGCAACCCCATGAATATGCAGCCGGAAGTGATGATGAAGAAAATCGTGCCTAAAACAATGAGTTGTGTCTGATAATCAGACACCTCTATCTCATTGGATTCAAATGCAAAAACAAGATCCAATGTGCCAAGTATTGCCTGATCAGCCTGATGGAAATGACACGGGCCGCCCGAACATTCCGCAGGATTGCCAATCGGGGTCAGAACGCTGAAAAAATGTCCCCCCTCAGGCGAATAGAACTCTCTGGTCCGCTCCTCAAGAGTGAGAGATTTCCTGGGCTCATCGGCATCATGACAGGATTGGCAAGCTTGGTGAGTCGTATCAATAACAGAATTTTCTTCAACGGGATTATTGGAGAATTTTATCTCGCCTTTCTTGTTGTATACGCGAATCGTGGTAACGGGACGAAGTTCTGCCACCTTTTGTATAATTTGATCGATTTCGTCACGAGAATTACGGAGCATAGCGTTATGCAGCCCCAACTTGATGGTGTTGCACATCAAATCCGCACTCTTGATACGCTCGGCTATGGTGTGAGTGTTGACAAAGGAAATACTCAGATACACGAGCACCAGCGTACTGACGAGCATAATGCCACCCGTCGCCACGATGATCTTCACAATCAGGTTCTCTCTGATCTTCATGAGGAATCTGAACATATTCAACCTTGCCCCTGACAGGATGCTGAAAAAGATTCGATTGCCGCACTCCGTCAATCATTGGCGAACTATCGAGCCTGCGAGATTTCGAGCCTCGGATGTGTTTCAAAAAGACCAAGCCCTGTAAACGTGAACGGGCGTCACCCTTGATCTTTTTACCTTCATCAAACCAAAATCAATTAAACAATCTGCTAGAATTCCCTTTTTAACGATTTTCCAGGAAAAACCCATATGTCAGGAATGTATACCAATTCAATAGGGAAAAATGCGTCATGGCAACGATTACTGTCAAGGGATTTCGTTCATTTTTCAGAAAACACCCCGGCAATGATTCTTTTTCCACCAAACAACCGTTCCAGATTTGAACTACAATCTCTCTTGAAATAATGCCCTGTCACAGAGACCGCATCCTGACATCAACACCACCATTTATTGAACAGTACTCATTTCCCCACGACAAATACGAACCAACAACACAATTCATCCCCTCTTTGTCATGCCTGCAAAAGGATTTCATTATAACGCTTAAAACCAAATGAATTAGTTAATTACGACAGTATCATGCCATATAGAGCACAATGTGATAACCTGTAAAATCAGAAAAAACAGACTATTTCAATCAAGAAAACTAACACTTACCATATTCCCCGCCGACAAGTACCGGAATTATCAACATAATAGTTTGAATTAATTACACTTTAAAGTCAATACTCCTGCCGTTATTTTCGACTTATTCCCCTTGCACACGAGCAACAAATATATACCTTATTGGTAGGAAAATTGTCAAAAACCAATTTGTACAAGGAGTCAGCCATGACTGACATCAACGCATTTGGCGAGCAAATTGGCAGCGTTATTTCCATGAACGGTTCTGCTTGGGCTATAAACGGCAATACCCAACGACCTCTCACTGAAGGCGCGCCAGTTTACGAAGGTGAAGAAATCGTCACCGAATCCAACAGCAACGTCGAAATACGTCTGGCCGACAACACCATTCTCGGCCAGGGTGAGGATTCGGCTATCAGCCTAGATGACTATGTCTACTCCGAGGATGCCAACAGCCTTGATTTCAGTATGATAAAAGGCGTCTTGCGCGTCGTCTCCGGTGAGATTGTCAAGGCGAATCCCGAAGGATTCAACTTGTCCACTCCCATGGCCACTATCGGCATTCGTGGCACCGAAATCATGGTCCAGATAGACCAGGGCCGTGAAATCATCGGTGTTGACAAGATCGGCGAAGGTCATCAGGTCATCATCAGCAACGCGTTCAATCAGGTCATCATCGATTCCCCCGGCATGTTCTCCGGAATTGATTTCGACGGCAGTCTGATCGTTCCCGATGAAATGCCCGACAATTTCATTTCCGCCATTGTTCGATCTGCCCCGCTCACAATCCTTGGCGACCCCCCGCGTAACCCTGGCGACAGCCAGCAAGTCATCCCGCCTCAATTCTATGAAACCATTCACAATCAGACAGGGGAGGTACAGTCCGGCGAAGGCATGGAAGTGGTTGAAGAAAACGAGGAGGAGGACCAAGAATTTGAAATGACCGAAGAAGAAATTGAGGCCCTCCTTGAACTTGAAACCGCTGCAGGCACTGAAGTTGGCGTTCCCGGAGAACTTATGGGTGAAGTTGTCGAAACTCAATACGATCCATTTGGCAATGCCCCCACCGCCAATCCGGGCGACCCGATCCCTCCGGGCGGCACAGATTTTGGCGGCGATGAAAATCCCCCAGGCGATAAAGATGTCCCGCCGCCGCTGGATGAACCTCCTCCTGATACACCTCCAGCCGACACGACTCCGCCGGATATACCTCCAATCGAAGGAGACCCAACACCCGAGACACCTCCCGAGGATACACCTCCGCAGGATGAGCCTTCGTCCGAGGCCCCCCCATCCGAGGAGCCTCCGCAGGAAGAACCTCCGCCAGTGGCTGACGACATGACCGTTACGCAAGATATCGAGGAAGAAAACGAACCTGTGAGCTACAACGTCATAGGTACCGGCGAAGAGACCCTTGTCCAGGCGAGTCTGGAGGAAGAAAGTGTATTCAACGGTACTGTAGAATTCGATTCCGACGGCGAAATCTCATACATTCCCGAATCGGGCGAAACCGGTACCGTGGTCATCGACTACACTATCGCGAATACCGATGGTGACACTGCCTCCGCACAACTCTCCATCGAACTCGCTCCTGATTCCGAACCCGTCATATCTGTAACCGATTCCACAGGCAGCGAGGCAGACGATCCAATGATCGTTACAGGCACACTGTCAGCCGACTTCGGTGCTGACATTGAAGGCAGCAGCATTGTCCTGACCGCAGCAAATGCAAACTGGTCAGGAAACACACTGACCGCCGACGACAACAGCTGGAATATCACGCTGAACGGCAGCGAGTATACATTCACCCAGTCTCTGCCATTGAATCATTCCGATAGCGATGTACTCGACATACCCATCACCGTCACAGCAACCGATGGAGACAACAGTGTCAGCACCGGCACATTCACGATCTCCATCAGTGATGACGCCCCCACAACGACAGACGCATACGTTGAGCAGGAAATCCCTGACACGACCGTTTCGTACAACGTCCTTGCTCAAGGCGATGCGACAACTGGCATGGACGGCGGATACCTGCTCGACGCAACATTGAAGGAAGACAGCGAGTTTGAGGGAACAGTTACAACCAATCCGAATGGAACCATCACCTATGACCCGGTTGATGGAGAAACCGGCCTTGTCTTCATCGATTACACTATCAAGGACACCGATGGGGACACCTCGACCTCGCAGCTCTTTATCGAACTCGCCGAACCGGAATCTCCCACTGACGACCTCGGCAACAACGACTATCTGATTACCGGAACCGCTGGCGACGATGTCCTTTTCGGCGACGATGGCGATGACACCATCCACGGTGAACAGGGCGCAGACACCATCTTCGGCCACGAGGGAGACGATGTCCTCGACGGTGGTCAGGGTGCCGATGTCATAAGCGGAGGCGAAGGAAACGACCTCATCATCAGCGGCCAGGGTGCCGACGTCATAGACGGCGGAGAAGGAGACGACCTCATCAGGGGAGGTCTGGGTGCTGATCTCATTAATGGCGGCCAAGGTGCTGACACCCTCATCGGAGGCAAGGGATCTGATACGTTCGTGTTCACCTCACCCTATGACGGAACCGATACCGTCCTCGACTTCAATATCGCCATGGATGAAATCACACTGCACGAATGGGGCGTGGACCTGAACAACGATGGCTACGACGACTCGGTAATCTACTCGGGCTCTCTCGACTTCTCGGACTCCAGCGAGAACCACCTGTACGTCACCGGCAATGATGAGATCAAGGAACTCTACTTTGATTCCGCTGAAGGAACCGTTCACATAGCAACACTTGAACTGAATGAAACTGAAAACTCCATGGAAGATGGTGCAGACATCATCTGACCCGTATCATGGTGCGGATGGGCGGAGCTGTTTCGGGTGCAATCCCCGCCCCTCATCCGCACCGCATTTGCTTTCTTGATCACGACTTCGAAGCATTATCCAAAAAAAATGGAGACAAGCAACATTATTCTGATTTGAAAATACGTCGAGATGCGGATGGGAAATCACATGCGCTATCCCATTCGCTCATTTTATCATGCGATATCCTCTCCATATCTTTTCTTCAGCCCTCCCTCATTTGTCCCTTCCACGCCAGATGATTATCATGATAGTATGGTGACAGATCCGGATTTCAAACAGGAGGACCTCCGTGATCACAACACAATTGCTCATCGACCTGATGCTCATACTCACATGCAGTTGGATACTGGGCAGCGTATTCAAACAATTCGGACTTCCAGCCATGGTCGGTCAGCTCATCGCTGGTCTGGCCCTCGGCCCACCAATCCTGGGCATAATCCAGCCTTCACACGCTCTCGAACTCTTTGCCGAAATCGGAATTTTTCTGGTCATGTTCCACACAGGCATGGAACTGGACATGCGCTCAATGATGCAAAACGCGGGCGCTGCCATTATCGTGGCAGCCTGTGGTTTCATCTTGCCCTTCCTGCTCGGAGTAGGCGTATGCCTGTTCTTCGACGGCACCCTGTACCAAAGCCTGTTTGTGGGCCTGGGACTGTCAATCACCGCCATTGCCGTGCAATCCGTCATCCTGCATGACATGGGACTGGCAACCAGCAGGGTGGGTCATATCGTCATCGGCGCGGCCATCATGGACGACATTCTCTCGCTCATGACCTTGTCTGTCCTGCTCGGCATCACCAGAAATGGTTCTCTTGAAATCATGCCCATGCTCCTGATCCTCTTCAAGGTAACAGTCTTCTTCGTGGGAACATTCTACGTAGGCAACTGGCTGGTGCCAAAGCTCCGGTTCAAATTCCACAAAAAAGAGGCACAAGCTTTCACCCTTGCCATCCTGGTTGCTCTTTCAATGGCACTCATGGCCGAATTGGCAGGACTACACATGATCATCGGCGCATTCCTGGCCGGGCAACTCATGCGCCATGAGTCGTTTTATGACGAAGCGGTTCACAAAGCCATTTTCGACCGTTTCTATGGCCTGAGCTATGGCTCCCTGGTGCCGATATTCTTCGCCACACTCTCCTTCCACATAGAACTCACAGGCACATGGGATTTCACCATATTCACACTGACACTTACTTTTGCAGCGATATTCGGCAAACTTTTCGGCTGCGGCATTGCAGCCAAGTCATTTGGACTGTCCGGTTGGGAATCCGCTGTAATCGGATTTGGAATGAATGGTCGGGGAGCAGTTGAACTTGTGGTAGTTGCCGTGGTCCTGGCCCACAGCACAGAACTCATAAACGCAGGAATCCTCACCAGCCCCCTGCTCACCGAAACCCAGTTCACGGCGTTGGTGCTCATGGCATTCGCCACCACCATCATGGCACCGTTTGGCCTGAAAGGAGTTATCCACGTCGGCTGCCGTATGGATGAACGGCTCAGAATATGCCAGATCACATCATCCGAAGAATCTCACAACAGACAATCAGATGATTGAACTGAGAAAACACTCAACCAGGATATTGCGGAGACTCTCCATGCCCACGGCATCCGGGTGACAACATCGAACATCCTTTTTCCCGAACAATTCTTCCACAACATCCGGATCTGCACTGTAAACAACAATGTTGCACTTCCTGAAATCACACACACCGCGCTCATGAAGGACTTTGGCAAGATTCCTGAGATCCTTGTCCGACGCCCGCCCGTCAATGAGCAGGCTATCATACTCCCCACTCTCAAGAATGTTGACAAAGTCATCAGCCGTTGCCGTTGCAATTGCCCTGTTGCCCATACGACCAACGCCCAATGAAAGTTCATTGCGCTCAGCTTCTCCCGGACTCCAAAAAAGAATACGCATGGCAATGGCCCCAACTCCTTCATCGACAGATGTCCCCACTCCTTTTTCAAAACGTATGGTGAAGTAGAATGTGGAGCCTTGCCCGAGTTCACTGGTCACGGCAATTGTTCCACCCATGGCATCCACAAGTCGCCTGACGATTTGCAACCCCATCCCGATTCCCTTGTAATGACGCGAACTGGAACCATCTCCCTGAGTGAACGGCTCAAACAGATACTCTATCCTTTCTGAATCAATACCAATCCCGGTATCGCTGACTTCAAACAGAACCCGTTCGCCCTGCTCGTCTTCACCAACGGACCAAACCCCAACAGCAACTGCACCTATCTCGGTAAACTTAACTGCATTGCCAACAACATTAGTCAGAATCTGACGCAACCGTCCTTCGTCGCCCCAATAATACCCATCCAGTTTCCCGTCCACCTGATAGGAAAAACTAATGCCCTTGTTACTGGAATAATCCGCATACGGGGCAAGTGCCACATCCACACAATCCTTCATGTTGAATTCACGAACAGCCAATTGCATTTTTCCGGCTTCGACACGCGAATAATCCAGCAAATCATTGATAATGGAAACAAGGCTCTCCCCTGACAACAAGGCAATATCAGCATATTCCACCTGTTCATCTGCAAGCGTCCCCGACCGCAGGAGCTTGAGCATTCCGATAATACCATTGAGAGGCGTACGCAATTCATGACTCATGTTCGCAAGGAATTCACCCTTGGCCTTATCCGCAGCAAAGGCCTCGTCGCGAGCAAAGACAAGTTGTTCAGCCATGCGCTCGCGTTCGGCAAATCGTCGCCTGAGTTGGCGAACCATAATCAATATGCCCACCATACCCGCCAGCCACATAATGGAAAAAGAGACACTCGCCTCAAGCATCTTGTCCGACTCCACCTTCAGGTACTGTCCCATTGGCTCAACAACACTGATCCCGCCTCGGATATCTCCGAGAACATATCCCTGATCCCGATGACAACGGAGACAGGATTCATCTGTAATCATTGGTCGCATCAACCGCAAATGGGCTTTCCCATCGATCTCAATACGCTCCGAAACCTCCTCGGTACCGGATTCAAAGGAAAGAAGAGCCTTACGTTCCCACTCGTCAGGACCATTCTCGGGGCGAAGTGGTTTCAGACTTGTCAGATGCCCGCGTGCACCAGCCCAGGAGCTAGTCCTTTCATTCAAATGCCGAATGACATAGGCGGGATTCATAAGGGTCAAATGCTTGCCGGAAGGCGTAATGATATCGCGCTCCTCGACATTGAGATACTTATTTGACATCACAGACGGAGTGGCCGGAACATAGACACCACCATGTTCTGCCACCCAGCTGCGAAGGGCAAAATCATTGTAGAAATACGCGCGCGCTGCCGCCTGTGCCAATTGCAAGGAAAACTGACCATACTGATACCCCGTAAAACCCAGAAGACCGACCACAAGCATCGTCCACATGACAATGGAGATCGCCGCGTATCGACCTATTTTCATATGAGGTAAAATACTGCTTTCTATATTCATGTAACCACAGTCTCTCTATCAAGCACCATTTGCAGTTATAATTTACCTTGACTATCAAACTATACGAATATAATACTTCTTGATCTTCAAAACAAATCACGGAGTACACAACAATGGATTCACTTTTCCTTGTTGCCCTGCAATCTAGTCTGTTTCTGGGGCTGATTCACGGCGTCAATCCCTGCGGGCATTCCTGGGTTATTCTCGCACCCTTTGTGGCCGGGGACAAAAGCGGCAAACGCGTTTTCAGCCTGACTGCAGCTTTCATTACCGGGACCACTCTGGGATGCTTGGCAATCGGTCTATTTCTGGGCACGGTTTCAGCCAGCCTGCCAGAGTCTACGCGGTACATCATTGACATTCTGACAGCCGCAATCATCATTCTTCTCGGGATTATCCTGATCTGGAAACCTCAAATGCTTCATAGCCATGATCACCACGCATGTAATTGTGCAGGCCCTGACCATCATGATGAAAAACATTGCGATTCCCACCATCATGCACCGATTTCAGCCAAACGCTCCACCATATGGGGATTTGCAACACTGGGTTTCGTGAACATGATTGTCCCATGCCCCACCGTTGCCATAATGTATTCATATGCTCTGGATTCAGGGAATGCATTCAGTGCAGTATCTGTTTTCGCCAGCTATGCCCTGGGCACGGCCATCGCCCTCGCCGGAGTGATTTTTGCCATCCACAAGGTAACCGGACTCATCCGCAAGCTGCAAAGCCCCTGGATCGAACCCGCCATAATGCGCACAGTAGGCGTGATGACCCTTCTATTTGGAGTATACACCCTGTATCTGGACTTCGCAGTCACAACCTAATCGAGGAAACCATGTCCAACACTGGCAAGCTCACGCAACTCATCGTTGAATTCTACGAGAAACTGTCTTCATGGGAGCACTGCGTTGTCCGCGACAAGGGATTGACCCTGCCACAGGTTCATGCCCTGGAAATTCTGGGAGCGCACAAGGCCTTGCGCATGAAGGAATTGGCCGAACGCATGGGCGTGACAACCGGAACCCTCACAGTTCTCGCAGACCGACTGGAAAAAGGAGGCATGATCCGACGCAAGCCCCACAAAGCCGACAGGCGATCAATTCTCGTCGAACTCACGGATCAAGGCCACGCCCTTTTCAAGGAACATGACGAACTGCACAACCAACTCACGCGCGACATAACTGTCGGGCTCACGGATGCCGAACGCAAAGCCTTTGCAGAAATTCTGGAAAAACTGAATCAGGAATTCTAAAAAAAAATGTCATGAAGCGGGCTGGCTTCATGACATTTTCACACATAATAGGAATATCGACGAATGACAGGCAAAGACCTGCCCCTCAAAGAATAATGACTGAAATAAAACGGGTCAATGATCATCAAGACTGTTGCTAATGAATTCATCGAGAGTTTCCAAATCCGATTCCCCTATAAGACGATCAACTTCCCGCCCTTCATTAAATAAAAGGAATGTAGGCGTACCCTTGACCATGAACCGCTGCATGGCAGTATCAAGATAATCCGAATTATAAAGATAACATTGAACCTTATCTGCATGGGCCTTTGAGGCGTCATCAAGAATTTTCGATTGAGACTTGAACCGCTCGTTTCGCTTGAGAAATGCAACCAGAAACGGCGTGAGGCCGCCCTGCAACTCTCTATCGAATGCCTGAGGTCCTATTGTCTTCAACATCTGCGCCGCTCCAATCTCTCCGAAACCGATCATCACAACAACACTCCATGACTTGATGCCTTTCAATCTGTATTGAAACAACATAACAAGCAAAGGCCGTCATTGCATTATATCGACCCATTATATCGATTATAACTTTCTGGAGAGAACAAAGACAGGAAGATGAAAAAAGGTCATCAACCCAGATTCCATGCCTCCAGCTTGCGATACAGGGTGGCACGGTGGATGCCCAATTGCCGGGCTGCCCGCGCCTTGTTGCCACCACACCGCTCCAGCGCATCCAGGACATCTTCCTTGTCCACCTTGCGGGATACCGGGAATCGAGGCACCAAAGACACCGGCGATTCGGTCTCCCGGAATCCACTGGCTCGCATCTGATCAACAAGATCCTTGCGAATATGCTTGATTGCGATTTCGCCACCGGGAGACAGAATGCACGCATACTCGAGGATATGCCGCAACTCCCGGATATTACCGGGCCAGCGATAGCTCATAAAAAGATCCATGAGCTCATCAGAGGCCCGTCCATAGGATTTGTTGAATTGACCGGAAAAGACATCAAGAAAATGCTCGACCAGAAGTGGAATATCCGCCTGACGCTCACGAAGCGGCGGAAGTGATACAGGCATGACGTTCAGTCTATAGTACAAATCCTCGCGAAATGAACCCTGTCTTACTAAATCCTGCAACTTCGCATTGGTCGCGGCAATAATACGGACATCGGCAAAACAGGTTTTTGACTCGCCAACCCGCTCATATTCTTTCTGTTCAAGGAATCTGAGAAGCTTAAGTTGTATGAGAGGAGAAATATCACCTATTTCATCAAGGAACAAAGTTCCCCCCTGAGCTGCCTGAATCCGACCAACCTTGTCCCGCACAGCCCCTGTGAACGCCCCACGGACATGACCGAACAACTCGCTTTCCAGAAGCCCCTCGGACAAGGCCGAACAGTTGACCTTGATAAATGGATGGCCTGCCCGCGACCCGCCGTAATGCAGGGCATCGGCAACCAACTCCTTGCCTGTGCCGGATTCTCCGAGAATGAGCACGATAGAATCCAGAGAGGAAAGCTGCTCAAGAAAATGATACACATCCTGCATCACGCCGCTTCGGCCCACAATACCCCGAAAGCCGTGCCGCTCCTGAAGCCGCTTTTCCAGATCAGCGATACGGGAAACATCACGAACAACCAGAACCGCACCCGCATGCCGCTTGTTCTGATCGATAAGCGGCGAACAATTGATCTCCACCATGCGCTCACCAAGAGCAGGTACATTCAGTTCTATTTCATAGCCACGCACAGACTTGCTGGTTCGCAAAACCTGCTTGAGCACACCAACGCACGGATTGCCCTGAGCGTGGACCTGCTCCTCAAGATCACGCCCCCTGGCCCGATCCCTGTCCATGCCAAAGAGTATTCCAGCCGCACTGTTGGTCGCAATGACCCGAAGTTCACTGTCCACCGAAACAATGGCATCCGGAATGCTTCTGAAGGTAGCCTCCAGATTAAGCCGATACTGCTCTTTTTCCATGGTGGCCTTGCCAAGTGCCTGCTCCGCATCCTTGCGGTCAGTAATGTCACGCCCCATGGCCTGAATCTCGACAACAGTGTTGACATGATTGACAATGGCACGATTGGTCCACTGTATCCATCGAAGTGCACCGTCGCTTCGCGTTTGCCGCTGCTCGTACTCGAAAACAGGATGAGCGGCTCCGGCTTTCTTCAACCACGCCTTCAACGGTTCCAAATCATCAGGAGAGGAAAAAGGAAACAAGGACTTGCCAACGATCTCTTCCTCATCCACATCAAAAAATTTCGCATAAGCCCCGTTGGCAAAGGTCACGTTCCCATTCGGCTCATAACGGCAAATAAGCTCGGTCTGGTCCTCAACCACCGCCCGATACAGCCGAGCACCTTCGCGCAAAGCCTCTTCGACAACCTTGCGGTGAGAAATATCCTGAACATAGGAAGTGCAGACCTCACGGCCATCATGCACGAAATGGCTCATTGAGACTTCAACGGAAAAAATCGTGCCGTCCTTACGGCGGTGATGTCTCAACGGAGATCGTTCCACACCGGATTGAATGATTTTCAAAGACCGTTCCGGGTCATCCGAAATATCCCGAATGGAAAGATGCAGCATTTCATCGGAAGTGTAGCCATATAGCCGTCTGGCTGCACCATTACAATCAAGAATGGAACCATCGTTGCGATCAAACAGGATAATGGCATCGCGTGCCGCTTCATACACACTTCGATACCGCTTTTCGCTTTCCGCCAACCCCATTTCGGAGCGATGCTGAGCCGTAATATCACGCGTGACCACGACAAAACCAGCTAATTCATCCTGCTCAAGAGCTGGATGGACCGTGGTGGAATAAACCGCGCCTCCCCTGTGTTCCTCAATATGCACAGACAGATTCGTGGATCGGACTTTTGCGATGGCATCCCTTTGAAGTCCAGCGGACATGGCCGGCAGCAAAGACAGATACTCCTGACCGGGGATTGCCTCAGGAGCAATTTGGAGCAACCCGCCTCCTGAACGATTTACCTCAACCACAACACCAACGACATCAAGAATAAAAACAGCCTCGTCTCCAGTATCGAGCAAAGCACTCATGAAACTGCGCAAAAGGGAAAGCTCTCGAACCAGGTGCATCTCTCGAACCATGCGTCCCTTGGTTGCAACCCCCAACCGGGCAAGCATTTCCAAACGGGATCGATCTATCGGCTTGTTCAGGTGGGTCAGAGCATCGAACCGAGCCACCTCGTCTGCGGGATTCTCCACAGATGCATCCGTAATCAGAATCAACGGGACATCGTAACCGTGACTCTTGGCCTCCCGCAACAAATCGCACCCATGGCCTCCATCAAGTGCAAAAGAGGCAAAGACAAGATCTGGCTCCTGCCTCTCCATGAAAGAAGCTGCGACAGCAAAACTTCCGGTGGTTTCAACCTGATACCCCTTGGCACAAAGAATATCCTTGATCAATTTGCGTATGGAGGCGTCATTTTCTGCCACCAGAATTATCGAATTCACCTAGCAATCTCCCCCAAAAAAAAGACCTGCACCACGCACTCACCGACACCCAAGCTCTCCCATCAATCTCAACTTCGATTACACTATCCATTTCCAGCCCGAAGGTGTATAGAAAAAAACATGGAGGAGTCCTTTTCATTAACATTGCAGGAGGTACAATATGTCAGTATTTTCCGAAGACAACCTTCCGTTGGATGTGCACCACGGCGAAATGGTCACCTTGGCCGATGGAACCACTGTACGGTTCGAATCCAACGGAGAAGCCAAAAACATCATGGTCAATGACGGATTCGAGCCAACTACCACACTCTTTCCCGGCGGCGAATTCATTTTGGAAGCCAGCAACAGCAACTTCAAAATTACCTGCGAATTCGGCGACTGCATGCACATCGAAAAGATGTAATTTCACAAGACACGCCCCGCCCGTCCACTTTGGATTGGCGGGGCGTATTTTTTTCACCTCCCGACCAATTACAACCAACCAAATGATTTTATACGAAGAAGCCTTTACTTTTACCATCAGATTGATACTCTTCATCACAACTGATTCACGCTCAATGACCAGCAGATAACAGTGCTTTCAAGACATCCCAGCCTTTATTGCATCATGTGGAGAAATAGCAATGGCCAAGATACTTATTGCCGAAGATGACAGAATTTCCCAAAAACTCGCGGTCAAGCTTGTGGAAGAATTGGGGCATACAGCATTTGTCAGCCCCCACGGGAAACATGCCTACGAAGCCCTGACCTCTTCCAATGATTTCGAGTTGCTCCTGACAGACATCATGATGCCGGAAATGGACGGACAACAACTTATCAAGACCCTTCGCGGCGATCAACAATTCACGCATCTTCCTATCATCATAATGTCTGCGGTCGTGGGCATGAGCGAAATCTCCAACCTCCTCAAACTCGGTGCCACCCTGTTCCTTGCCAAGCCCCTTGAGCGCAAGGAACTTCATGACTACATCAAACGATGCCTGCACAAAAACAACCGTACGGACTAACCGGATATTAAAAACGTTATTTTCGCGCTGACATGACAACCAATTCCTTTCATATGTTCCGCACAATTCGCCTTCCTGTTGCACTCTCCGTCATTGGCAGGTATTTAATCCCCCAAGACTTACCCAACAAACGGCTGGTCCAGCCTTC
Organism: Pseudodesulfovibrio sp.; assembly: GCA_016342345.1. Lineage (GTDB taxonomy): Bacteria > Desulfobacterota > Desulfovibrionia > Desulfovibrionales > Desulfovibrionaceae > Pseudodesulfovibrio. The sequence goes on from JAEINO010000005.1 coordinate 77,147, forward strand.
GATGCACGCAGAACATGCTGCTGCCGCACGGCCTTCATACTGGACTTGAGACGGCACATATACCAAGGCGAACAAGACTCATGCGAATACTCATCACACACAACAATTTCCCGGCCCAATTCCGGCATATCGCCGAATACCTGGGTCGAACCAAGGGCAATCAGGTGGTATTCGCCACAAAAAACCCACGTAAAGAGTGGGTTATTCCGGGTGTGAACAAGGCCGTGTTTGCACCGGCAGGCGAACCATCAAATCAAACACATCCCTTTGCCAAAAATTTCGATGACGCCGTCCGCCATGGCTCCGGCATGCTCAAGCTCTGCCTTGAACTCAAAAAACAGGGATTCATCCCGGACATCATTCTTGGTCATTCCGGCTGGGGGCAAACCCTTTTCTTGCGTGATGTCTTCCCTGACACCCCCTTCATCGGCTATTATGAATGGTACTACAACGCTCAGGGACCGGAAATCACCTTTGACAAACGCACGCGCACTGAACTCGAGCTTGCCCATATACGAACACGAAACACGACCATACTTCACGACCTGACAGCCTGTCGCCTGGGCGTGACTCCCACAGCCTGGCAACGGTCCCAGTTCCCTGCCGAATTCCAACCCAAGCTCATTCAGGCCCACGATGGCATCAACACCCAATATTTCGCCCCAGTCAACGAGGGCAGACTCCCCATCGAGGCCCTCAACCTTCCTGACACTGACCTGACCGGAGCCGAGGAACTGGTGACGTATTGCTCCCGAGGCATGGAACCGTACAGGGGATTTCCGCAATTCTACGAGGCACTGCCAGCAATCCTGGAAGAAAGACCCAAATGCCACGTGCTCATCGTCGGTGAAGATCGCGTCTGCTACAGTGCCAAGCTTCCCGATGGGCAGACCTACAAACAATTCATGCAGGAAAAAATCAAGGTTGACGAAAAACGAGTCCACTTCACCGGCCCATTGCCATACGGCCAATACAAGCAGGTGCTCCAGGCCTCGTCAGCTCATGTCTACCTGACTTGGCCCTTCGTGCTCTCCTGGTCATGTCTGGAAGCCATGTCCTGCGGCTGCCTTGTTGTCGGCTCCAACACAGAACCGGTACGTGAAGTTATCCGCCACAGGGAAAACGGACTGCTCACGGATTTCAACTCCCCGGATAAAATTGCGAAAACGACCACTTTTGCTCTGACTCGACAGGCCAAACTCAATGACATACGCAAAAAAGCCAGAGAAACCATTCTGGATAAGTATTGCCTGAGCAAATGTCTGCCGACACACCTTAATTTACTGGCCCAGGCCGCCAAGGACGGGCCAAATCGATTCAAAAACACTTAAACAGACAGATTAGGTACTGATCATGAAAAAACTCCTGAATTCCATTTTGTTGCTTGCGGTTCTCACCCTGCTCCCCGCATTGTCTAGCCAGGCTGCCGACCTGGAAAACACTCTCTATCTTGACCTCGAATTTGGCCGTGTAGTCATCGAGATGCGTCCTGACTTAGCTCCTGCCCATGTAGAACGAATCAAGGAACTTGTACGCTCCGGGTTCTACGACGGACTCAAATTCCACCGGGTCATCCCGAAATTCATGGCACAAACCGGCGACCCTACAGGCACAGGCACAGGCGGTTCCGGCAGGAACATTTTCGCAGAATTCAGCGACGAACCTTTCAAGCGTGGCACTGTCGGCATGGCCCGTGCCCAAAGCGAACACAGTGCTGACAGCCAATTCTTCATATGCTTTGCCCCGGCTCCATCGCTCAACGGGAAATACACTGTATGGGGTCAGGTCACAGAAGGAATGAAATACGTGGACATGATCAGAAAGGGATATGAACGAGGCGGCATGGTTGCACAACCAGACGAAATCGTCACAATGTCGGTTGCAGCCGATGTTGAAAAAGCCAAGTAGCATTTGCCGAACAGAATAAAAAATCCGGTTCAGGAGTACGTATAATTGTATCACCCCTGAACCGGATAAATCCATATTATCTGATTGGATTCTTCACCTTGTAGAACATGGCATAGAGCACCGGAACCACAATCAATGTAAGAATTGTGGCAAAGGCCAGACCCGACATTATGGTCACGGCCATGGCAGAGAAGAAAGCATCTGCCACCAGGGGAATCATTCCCAGAATAGTCGTGGCAGCAGCCATGGCAACCGGTCTGATACGACTGACAGCCGAATCCATTATCGCCGAATAGATTTCCTTGCCAGCCTTGAGTTCCAGATTTATCTGATCAAGCAGGACAACGGCATTCTTGATAAGCATCCCCGACAGACTGAGAAATCCGAGCAGTGCCATGAAGCCAAACGGCTCCCCTGTGGACAAAAGCCCCACGCTCACACCTATGATGGCCAGAGGCACAGTCATCCAGATGATGAGCGGTACCCGGAGATTGTTGAAGAGCATGATCGTTATCAGAATCATAATAACAATCGGCAGGACCACTGATCCAGCCAGACTCTTTTGCGCATCCGAGGAATCCTCGAACTCGCCCCCCCACTCCATGGTATAGCCGGACGGCAACTTGATTCCTTCGATCTCAGGTCTCAATTCCTTAAGCAAAACCGATGGCAATCCGCTTTGCGGATCACAGGATGCCGTTACCGTAAGAAGCCGATTCCTGGTCTTGAGCATACCGTAATCCATTTCCGTAATGAAACCGGACACCACTTCCTCAACCGGAATCATGCCACCGGTTACAGGGCTGAGAACCTGCACATTCCCGATTTCCTGCACTTCCAGCCGTTCTTCTTCCGGTGGACGAACTATAACAGGCAGAAGATTATCGCCCTCACGGTACACCCCCATGGTTGTGCCGGAAAAGAATAACTCCATGGCTTTGGCAAGACCGGGCCTGGTCACACCGGCCAGCTTGGCCTGTGCCTCGGAAATAACCGGCCTGACGACCTTGACTTCCTGTCGCCAGTTGTCGCGAATAGACTCGGCATTGCCCGAGGCCCGCATGACAGCCTGAGCCTTGAGCGACAACTCTCGCAACACGCTGGTATCAGGTCCGCTGAATCGCACCTCAATGGATGCATCCCTTCCCGGACCGAGCCGGAATTTCTTCAGTTTCGGCTCAGCATCCGGGTACTCTGCTGCAAGCTTTTGCTTGTACTCGGCCACGATTTCGTCGATCTGATGATAATCATCCACCTCCACTATCAACATGCCATATGACGAATTCGTCTTTTCTGGAGCATAAGTCAAAATAAACCGTGGCGCGCCCTGTCCCACGAATGTGGAAACAGATTTGACACGCTCGTCCTTGAGGACAATCTTCTCAATTTCTACAAGATCGTCACTGGTGGCCCTGATATCCGTGCCCTGCGGCATCCAATAGTGAATGAAGAACCGAGGCTGGGTCGAATTCGGAAAGAAGCTTTGCTTGACGAACCCGAAACCATAGATGGACACTGACAGCATCACCGAAAGCACAAGCATGGTCGCGACCCTGTGCTGCATGCAGAAAGTCAGAAAGCTGCGATACAAGCAAAAAAGCTTTCCACCGTAGGGGTCGTTGCCATTCGAGATCTTGGGTCGCAAAAACATGTTGCACAGAAGCGGGGTTACAGTGACCGCCGTAATCCAGCTCATCATCAGGGAAATGAACAAAACAATAAACAGGGAACGACAGAATTCGCCCACCTTGTCCTCGCTCAATCCGATACCGGCAAAGGCCATGATGGCGATAATTGTCGCACCCAGCAAAGGCCACTTGTTCTGGTTGACGATGTCAACGGCCCCTTGAAGCCGATCCGCGCCTTGCTGATATCGAATGAGAATACCCTCGACCACGACTATGGCGTTATCCACCAGCATACCCAACGCAATTATCAATGCTCCAAGGGAAATGCGCTCCAGGGCCACTCCGGCCATCTGGATGAAAATAAATGAACCACAGATGGTAACAAGCAAAATGATCCCGATGAGCAAACCGCTTTGCATGCCCATGAAAAAAAGCAGCACCAGAATGACGATACCAACAGCTTCGGCCAGACTGATAACAAATGAGCTGACAGCTTCTTCAACCCGTTTGGGCTGATAGTAAACAGCTTCAATGTTCATACCGATAGGGGTTTGCGACTTGAATTCCGCAAGTTTCGCGTCAATTGCAAGACCAAGATCCACAACGTTGGCAGAAGCAACCATGGAAACACCAAGGACAATGGCTGTCTTGCCATTATAGCGCATTATCTGAGTCGGCGGGTCCACATATCCCCGGGATATCTCGGCAATGTCCCTGAGCGGAACAAGATTGCCGCCTGTGGCATCCTTGATATACAAGTCTCCCAGACTTTCCACGGATTCAACGCTGCCTGTGGGTGAAATTTCCACATACTCGCGCCCCACACGCACACTGCCCGACGGTACCACCAGATTGCGCTGGGACAAGGTCTGATAGACGGAATCCAGAGATTGACCCATTTGGTTCATGCGCGCCCGGGGTATTTCCACATATACGGTTTCACGCTGCTCACCCCAGACAACGACCTTGGCCACGTTATCCACAACCAGCAATTGCTTTCGCAGGAAGTCCGCATAGTCCTGCAAGTCCTGCTGGGAATAGCCATCGCCCGTAATTGCGAGCATGATGCCATACACATCACTGAAGTCATCAATCACGATAGACGGTCCAGCACCGGGGGGAAGCTGAGCCTGGGCATCACCGACCTTGCGCCGCAATTCATCCCATACCTGAGGAAGGGTATGCTTATCGTATTTATCCTTGATTTCCACCGTAACAATGGACTGACCCCGGTTGTTGACCGACGAAACCTTCTTGAGCTGTCCCAATTGCTGAGCCGCGCTCTCGATAACGTCCGTTACCTCGTCTGCCACTTCGGCGGGCGTTGCACCGGGGTAATTGGTAATGACCAGAGCTTCCTTGATGGTAAACTCCGGGTCCTCCAATCTGGGCATATCCATGAAGGCCAAGGCTCCGCCAACCAGGAGTGCAATCATCAGCACCATGGAAACGGTTTTCTTGCGAATGCACAGTTCAGCCAGGTTCATTCCCTGCCTCCGATCCGACCTTTCAACACCTTAACTTTCTGGCCTTCCTGCAAATAGTTGACTCCAGCAACAACAAGTGTCTCCCCTGGAACAATTCCGTCATGGACGAGAAACATGTCATTCATGATTCTGCCAACTTCCACGACACGCCTGCTCACAGTGTCACTGTCCTTCAAAACCCAGACATACTTTTCGCCATCTGTATTACCGACAACCGATGAAAACGGTATACTGACACCAGGCTTCTTACCGTTCTGCGGCATACGCCCCATGACCTCGGCGGTCATTCCAGGACGAACGCCGACACCATCGGGGTTGTCCATTGTCAAAGTCACCTCGTAGGTCTGGGTTCCGGGATTGGATTTGGTCTGAAATTCCTTCATCCTGAGCGGGAATACACGCCCAGGAAAGGACTCGAACCTTGCAACAACCTCGTCAAGATTGGAACTACCTCCATTGAAAGCACGAACCCAAACGGTTTCGGGAATATCCACAACCACGTCCAGAGAGGAAATGTCCTCCAATTGGGCGATAGCTTCCTTGGCCTGAATATATTCGTGCTTATCCGCATGCTTGATGGCAATGGTCCCCGTGAACGGAGCCTCAAGACGAGTGTACTGCAAATTGAGTTTGGCCCTTCTCAGGGATTGCTCAAGCGAAAGCGCGTTGGCCCGACTGGTTTCATAGTTGCTTTGCGCTGCATCAAAAGCGGACTGGGCAATGATCTTTTTATCAATCAACTTCTGATTACGCTCGATATTGAGACGGGCCTCATTGAGAACAGAACGCGCACCGGACAGCTTGGCCTGAAGGTCAGCGACTGCGGCCTGAAAATCCCTTTGATCCAACATGGCAACAAGCTGCCCTTCTTTCACAAAGTCGCCTTCTTTGACGTCAAGCTCGACAATCTGACCGGGAACCCGAAAAGCAAGACTGACCTCACGGGAGGCCTTGACCTTGCCAGGAAAAGTCCTCATTTCCGGGTTTGCATCGGCTGAAACCTTGAAAACCCGCACAGGCCTTACCGGCTCAACTGTTTTTACTTCTTCCCTGCAACCGCTCACAAACACAGCCAGCAGCAAAGTCAGTGCAATTATTTTTCGCATTCTTCTCTCCACCATTGGTTTCACGTAATCTCTGTTTTTAAACCGACTCCAGAAACTAATCAGTTGATTAACTCCCGGATAAAAAAAATTATCCCCAGAACCTTGGCATCCCGTATTTCAAAACTTCGGCTATAACCTGAATATATATTTCAATATTTTCATCATTGTCAATAAAAGCCCCTCCACCAAGAAGATAATCGGAAAATATCATGCTCATGACAGCGGTGAAGGTAACATCCTTCACTTTCTCGTCCCTAACCCCTTTGATTCCCAATCGATCCAGATTCGCTGAAAAAATTTCCCAACTCTTCTCGCGCATCTCAGCAACAAGATCTTTCAGTTCCTCGGCACCACGATTAAATTCACGCAAACCCACAAGATAAATGTCCCGGTTGGAACGAGCATCGACAAGAAGCCGCCTGACAGAGATCTCGCATAGTTCATAATGATCCGAAGACTCATCCAACGACAACTTGAGTTGTGCAAGACTCAGCGATGAATACCGAGAGAATATCTCCCGGAGCAACCCGACCTTACCCCCAAAATAGTACGAGAGCATGGCACTGTTGACTCCAACCTCTCCAGCAATATCCCGAATACCCACGGAATCATAAGCACGTTCGGCAAACAGCTTGGCCCCGGCATTGAAGATCATTTCTCGCTTTGTCATGTCTAATAATTAATCACTTGATTAGTTTCTGTCAATGCTTTTGTGGACGGATAAAAAAAAGCGCAACCCTCTCAGATTACGCCATTTTTTAAATTATTTAATTCAACTAGTTATCAAGATAAATGAATCGCTTGATCTTTTGTGTCGGAGTTTTCTCGAACGGTTCAACCTGTTCGATAACCCGATTCAGGCGTGAAAAAGTGGACACCTTGGCATTCACGTCCGTGCGAATGCTCTCCAGAATTTCCTTGGTACGCTCGCGCACCTCGGATTCGATCATCTTCTTGACACCAAATTCTTCGTCCAGAGTCTCGTAATTGAGATGAATTCTGGCAATCAACTGATTCCCGTTATCAAAAACCAACGATTCAAGGACATAATCGCAACCATTAATGAAGAACTCCACCTCTTCGGGATAGATATTCTCACCACTTGAGCCGACAATGACATTCTTGAGCCTGCCTTTTATGAACAGATAACCGTCATCATCGATCATGCCGAGATCACCAGTCCTGAACCAGCCATCATCGGTAAATGTATCCTTGGTATCATTGGGAGCCTTGTAATATTTCTTCATGATATTCGGCCCCTTGGCTAGCACCTCTCCCTCACCAGTCTCAGGATCAGGATCGCTAATCATGAGTTCGACACGAGGCATGGGAGGTCCTATTCCCCTGAGTCGCTGCCGGTCTGGATGTGTCCCTGCCAGCAGAGGAGATGTCTCGGTCATACCGTATCCAATGGCATAGGGAACTCGAGCTTCGGACAAAAACTGCTCGACCTCGGGAGAAAGGGCCGCACCTCCAATGCACATGCATCGCAACTCGCCCCCAAAGGCCTCGATAAGCTTTTTGCCAGCCAGACGAACAACCTTTCGTCGAACCACACCCAACCTCATGAGACCGCCCTTGAGCCCCTTGCCGGACAATTTGGGTTTGATACGACTCTTGTAAATTTTCTCGATGATGAGCGGCACCACATTCATGATCGTGGGCCGAGCCAATTGCATGGCCGGCAGCAGGGTCTTCGGAGTCGGAGGCTTTTGCAGATAATGGACTGAACTACCGCACAGCATGGGAACAATAAGCCCCACAGTGCTTTCATAGGTATGTGCCATGGGCAAGACAGACAGAAAACGATCTGTTTCGTAAACCGGAATGATGGCGATACCGTCAATGGCATTGGAAACAAGATTGCCATGGGACAGGACAACACCCTTGGAATGCCCGGTGGTGCCAGAAGTATAGAGAATGACAGCTACAGATTCAGGGCCAAGCGCATATGTTCCCTTGCCCTTACGATCCATGAGTTTTCGTGCGGCATCGCCGATCTGCCCGAACTTGTCACTGGCAGCATCGGCCGCCCCGCGAAAGCTGGTCTTAGGTACGTCATCGCTCACAAAGGAAAGATCATCCATGACCATGAATATCTTGAGAAGAGGGAAATTGTCGTCTTCGACCTTGTGCATGTACCGCCTTGAAGCAACAACCGCCTTGGCTTCCGAATGTCTGACAATATGGTGGACGGCACTATGGTGAAACTCCTGAAGGATGGGAACAGCAATGGCTCCCATGGTCGTGATCGCAAAATAGGTCGCGGCCCAGTTCGGCATATTCTCGCCGATAATTGCCACCTTGTCGCCAGGTTCAATGCCCTGCTCCTGAAACCTGATGCTCAGATCATGAACAAGCTCAAGAAAATGGGCGTAGGTTATCGGTTCGCCACCGACAAAACTCAACGCAACCCGATCAGTGAACTTCTCTGCCGTGGTTTCCAATACATCTTTCAGGGTCTGCACTTGATCTTCCACTCATACCTCCAAACAAAAAACTCATTATATCAATATATTGATTAAATTTAAAAGAGCACTGCCCAACATGTTTAAAATAGCAGGATGCGACGTGCTCAAAAGAACTATCATTTTACAGCAAAGGGTCAAGCCTGACCTTCTCCCGAGTCGGACCAAAACCCATTGTTCTTGTAAATACGACACATTTCGTGAAATCCAGCCATTAAATTGACACGATCACGGCAGACACAACACAATTATGACAATGGACCAAAATCAATTCAAGAGGAGCATAAAAAAGCGGCCAGTCCGGGGAGGAACTGACCGCGTGGAGAGGATGAAAATCTGAAAAATCCGGATGCTGACAATGTCAATCCGGCAGCTTCATGCCAGTATAGGGTTATCCAAAAAAATATCGCCCGACAGCGACCAGTCCAATGCCAAGAGCAACCGTCCCGAAAAAACTCTTGGTACGCCATGCCAGTAAAAAAGCCGGAATGGATGCCCACAAAAAAAAGTTCTCAAACGAAAAATCAAAAGTCGCGTCCTTGAGCAACAAGGCCGGGAAAAGCATAGCCGAAAGCACGGCAGTAGGTACAAAGGACAACCAGCGCACCAGGGGCTCGGGCAAGTTCTTCGAGGCCAGAGCCAGCATCGGGACCACGCGGGGAACATAGGTCACCAACGTCATGCCCACGATGGTCAGAAAAACTATTTTTTCATCCATGACTCAACTCCCGCACCAAAGGTTGCACCAAGCACAGTAGCGATGATCACGCTCCACTGATCCGCTCCGGTCTGGATCAGCACGATGGAAGCAAGTCCGGTAAAACCGGCCACAAAGACATGCAACCCATTTTTGACCTGCATGGCCAGCAAAGCGATGAACATGGCAGGCAAGGCATAATCGATACCGAGCGGTTCGACATCGGGGATGGTTTCTCCTGCGAGAAAACCCAGCCAGGATGCAATGACCCATGAAATATGTGCCATGCAGTTAATCAGGAATGACACGGACTGACTCTTGTCGTCACGACCAAACCGAGTTGAATGCAAGGCAAAACTTTCATCAGTAATTTCAAAGGCAAAAAGGGCCAAATGCCACTTTTTCCACGACTTGAGACTTGGGGTCAGAGCTGCGGACATGAGCATATGACGCAAATTGACCACAAAGGTGGTGGCAACAATCGACAACGGCGGCATGCCAGTGGCAAACATGGCAACGGCAATGAGCTGGGCCGAACCTGCATAAACGATACAAGACATCAACACCGTATTGCACATGGACAATCCGGCCTTGTTTGCCAGAACACCGAACGCGGCTCCAACCGGGAGATACCCCAAGATAATGGGGGAAACCTGCCTGAAGGCCGACGCCCACGAGTGCAAAGAAGAATCTCTTCCGATCAGGGCTTTGGTGTTCATGAATATTCTCTCTTTCAACATTTTTCTAACCATGGTCTGCCTAGACTGATTCAACCGATGGTTGCAGTAAAGCCCAAAAACTGTAACCAGTACAGATACAGATTTTATAATATTCATACGGAACAGATCGAGAAAAGCATGAAGACACCACATTCTGAAATAGATACATATAGATATCAGGAAGTTGAGAAGCACATCATGACCATGGTCACCTCCGGGGCACTGGGTCTTGACGACAAACTGCCTTCTCTCAGGTCTCTCAGCAACAATCTGAATGTCAGCATCTCAACCGTAAATCAGGCTTACATCGAACTGGAACACAAGGGTGTCATCGAATCCAGACCGCGGTCTGGTTTTTTCGTACGACAGGAATCCAGACGATTGCCACGCACGAAAACATCACCAACGCCCATGGAAGGACCTCGCCCGGTCACTCGCAGCGGCCTCATCCAGACCGTACTGGAAGCCGTTGGTCGTGCAGACAGCGTCCCTCTGGGCGTTGTAGCACCGGGAGAAAGCCTGTTGCCCCTCAAGGAGATGGCGCGCATCACGGCCTCGGTAATCAAAAGTGATCCGTGGCGAGCATTGAGATATGCCCCTATCCCGGGTGACCCGGAACTTATCCGGCAAATCGCGTTCCGATCCATGGAGCATGGCATTCCAACCAACCTGGACGACCCGCTGATCACCGCGGGGTGCATGGAAGCCCTGTACCTCTCTCTCCGATCAGTCTGCCGTCGGGGAGACACTGTTCTTATCCAGTCCCCCACCTACTATTGTTTCCTGCAACTGCTTGAAACCCTGGGGCTTAGAGCCATAGAGGTCCCCTCCGACCCCGAAACCGGAGTTTCTCCCAATGAATTGAAACGCGCCCTGCAAACCTTCGATATCTCGGCCTGCGTCCTTGCGCCAAATTTCAACAATCCCGACTCCAGCCTGACCCCGGACGAGACAAAAAAGGAAATTGTCACAATGCTCGCCCGACACGACATCCCATTGATTGAGGATGACGTTTCCACAGATCTCCATTTCGGGAACAAACGCCCCGGAACCTACAAACAATTCGACACGAAGGGACTGGTTCTTCTCTGCTCGTCATTTTCAAAAACCATAGCCCCGGGCTTCAGAGTCGGCTGGATGCTGCCCGGTCGATTCAGACAAAAAGTACTGGAAATAAAGGCCACCACTAATGTTTCGACATCTTCCCCGGCCCAAATGGCCATATCCGAATATCTCCGACAGGGTCGCATGGAACGGCATCTGAAGAAGCTGCGGGGAGCCTTGGAAAAACAAATGGACACCATGCAACTGCATCTGGGCCGTCATTTCCCGGAAGGAACAAAGGTCACTCACCCCAGAGGAGGCGCAATCCTGTGGTTGGAGCTGCCTAAAAATATTGATTCAGTAGAACTGTTTTTCCAGGCACGAGCCAAAAGCATAGGCATTGTTCCAGGTGCCATTTTCTCCACACAGGACAAGTTCACGAACTACATCCGCATCAGTTGCGGATTTCCATGGTCCGAGCAAATTCACAAGGGAATACGAACCCTGGGAGAAATGGCAAGCAACATGACAAAGAACGAACACATGGCTTAACATTTCAAATTATGAAAACTCACTTCCGGCATGAAATCCACAGTTCAGAAAAAACAAGGGTTTGCATAAAAAAAACGGCTCATTTCACATGGCATCTTCCTCTTTACCTTGAACAACTTCAGGCGTAGCTTCCTCGCTTCGAATCACAACGCCTACAAGGATGAGACATGCCCTCTCGCTCACCAAAAGAAAACACATACGGATTCATCGCCGCACTAGCCGCCTTCGTTTCCTGGGGACTGTTCCCCATGTACTGGAAGGCACTCGTCAGCGTGGACCCCTTGGAAATTCTCTGCAACCGCATAGTCTGGTCCCTGGTTTTCATCTCCATAGTCCTGACATTCAAGAAACGCTGGGACGAAACTTTCAAATCCCTCCGTTCTCGAAGAGATTTTTGCATACTTGCCCTGAGCAGTATTGTTCTGGGTTTCAACTGGCTGATTTACATCTGGGCCGTCAACACGAACCACATCCTCGAAGCCAGCCTGGGCTATTTCATCACGCCGCTGGTCAACATCCTTCTCGGCTTCATTGTCTTCCACGAAAGGCTCAAACCGCTGCAACTTCTGGCAATTGCATTGGCCGCAGCAGGCGTTGCCAACTCCATAATCAGCTATGGCGAGATTCCATGGGTATCCCTTGTTCTTGCCGTCCTATTTGCACTCTATGGATTGCTTCGAAAAATCGCTACCGTGGAATCCCTGCCCGGCCTCTTTTGGGAAACACTGATTCTTGCTCCGCTTGCCCTTCTGTACATGACCAAACTCCACATCGACGGTACAAGCTCTCTATTCTCGGGGAACATCTCCATCGACCTCCTGCTCATGGGTGCCGGAGCTGTTACTTCCCTGCCGCTCATAGGGTTCGCATACGGCGCACGAAAACTGCAACTTACAGCCCTCGGCCTTCTGCAATACTCCACGCCAAGCATCACCTTTCTTTTGGGGGTCTTTGTTTACAAGGAAACCTTTGGTCCAAGCCACCTGCTGACCTTCGGACTAATCTGGGCCGGTCTGGCCATATACTCCTTCGAATCCTTGTGGCCCCTGAAAAACCACCTAAACAAAACACAATAAGGCCTCACGACAACTCATCCAGACAGGACTTCATTTTTTTCTTAAATTAATGATAGTGTATTGCATGGTTGGAAGTTGATCTGCATCCTATTTTCCCCAATCAAGGGCATACAGCTCCATCCGGGAACGATGTAATGAACCTTCTGCTCAACTCAATTGCTGAGAGAAAAACACCATGACAAAGCAACCTCTGGAAGAACTCAAGCTGGACCCCATCGGCATGAATCCTCTCCCGCCTTGCGGACCTGACAACGAAGCACCCTGTTGAGGCCCCAAACCAGACCCCCGTGCCGAGGTCCAGGAAAAACCGGGCTATGCCATGGAACCTTATGTTGACGGTTTTGTGAAAACGCCAGTCGGTTTTGTACCACGCGTCCGCACCAAACCTCTACGAAGCGACATTCTCGGGACAATAACGACACGAATCGGCGTGGATCGCCATGACTACAAGGTCATTCCGGGCCTGTATTGCGTCGGCGCTCCCACCCCGGAATCCCCGGTCCTTGTCACTGCCAACTACAAGCTCACCTTTGATTCGGTTCGCATGGAACTCGACAACCTGAACGCATGGATATTGGTAGCGGACACTCGCGGCATCAATGTGTGGTGCGCAGCGGGCAAAGCCCTTTTCTCCACAGAGGAAATGATTTTCAGCGTCAGATCATCACGACTTGAAGAAATAGTCTCCCATCGAGAAATCATTCTGCCTCAACTCGGCGCAACCGGCGTGGCCGCCCACAAAGTCATGAAAGGATGCGGATTCAAGGTTGTCTACGGCCCGATCAGAGCCATGGACCTGCCGGAATTCATCAAAAACGGGAACACGGCCGATGAATCCATGCGCATGGTAACGTTCTCCCTCAAGGAACGAGTCGTACTCATTCCCGTCGAAATCTTCCTGCTGGGCAAAGTTCTGGCAATCACCATACTGATGACATTTGTCCTGTCCGGTTTCGGCCCTGATTTCTTTTCCCTGTCCGCTGCCTGGGATCGAGGGCTTGCGGCCTTCTGGGCCACCCTTCTGGGCATCATTACCGGGAGTGCTATCGTCCCACTGGCACTGAATCAACTTCCATGGCGCATGTTCTGGCCCAAAGGAGCATTGACAGGTTTAGTGGCAGGCATACTCTGCGCCCTGACCGTTTCCGGGACCTCCGGTTTTCTGGAATCAACGGCATTGATCCTGTGGACCTCGGCTATCTCATCATACCTGGCCATGAACTTCACCGGTTCCACACCCTATACTTCCCCATCAGGCGTGGAAGCCGAGATGCGACAAGGGATTCCGCTTCAGGTCGGAGCCGCACTTCTGGCACTCATCGCCTGGATAACCGCACCATTCATGGGATAAGGAGATAGCAATGAAGGACTTCCGATATATCGACAACATAGCTTCTCTCAAACTTGACCGAGACGCCTGCATCGGCTGCGGCATGTGCGCCACAGTCTGCCCCCATCGCATCTTTGAAATTCAAGACAACAAAGCAGACATTTTGGACTTCAATGCCTGCATGGAATGCGGCGCATGTGCATTGAACTGCCCAACAGACGCCATCAGCGTCACACCGGGCGTTGGGTGTGCATCCTACATCATCACGGTCTGGCTCTCGAAACTTACAGGCAAAAAGGTCGATTCCGCCTGCTGTTAATCAAGACATTGCTCTGATAATTCCACAATATTTTCCTCTGTAAGATTATTGTCCTGCGAACTCCCGACGTGAAATTCCAAGATTGTGATCAGTAGTTTCAAATCATCGGCAGTATTCAGATAAAGCTTGCCGGTGGAGAAATCGTTAACCGTACCACTTGCATACACCATGGCCGTAGTAACCCCGCTATCAAAATCTATCCCTGATCCTGAGTAGTTGTCATGAGGATACCAATAAAACCGTTGCGCAGCGAGATGCCCGAAGCTGAAGCCCAACGCGTCAAAAAAAATCTGAAAAAAGATTCCATCCCTACTCTTAAATAATATACATTGATCATGCCAAGATCATTTTTTCACGACAGAATATAATCCGCTCCTTTCGCTAAAACTCTTACAGGATAGGCCCTCATGAAACTCAAGGTCGGAATACCCTACGCCAAACACAGCCGCATGACGGACGAAACACTCGGAAGTCTTGAAAAACTCCGCCAATGCAAGGACCTCGACATAACAATCATCACCCAGCAGGGCAGTAATATCCCCCGTGCCAGAAATGCCATGATCAACAACGAGAAATCCAATCTCGTTCATCAGGAACTTGACGACTTCGATTATTTTCTCGGCATTGATGCTGACATCGGATTCACTGTGGACAATATCAAACAACTCCTGGCCCACGACATGGACATCATCAGTGGCGCATGCGTACACAAACACATCCCCGACCGAATCGCAGCTGGATGGTTCAAGGAGATTGAAGGGATTTCCCAGATCAGGGACAGAGTGCCTCTGGGCACAAAAGGCTTGCTGGAAGTGGACTGGGCCGGTGCAGCATTCCTGCTTGTCAAACGAGAAGTCTTTGAACGCGTACCCTACCCATGGTTCACCTGCATGGAAATCAAATACCAGACAGAAGAAGGACAATGTGCACAGGTCGTCAGTGAGGATATCGGATTCTGCATGAAAATGCGCCAACATGGCGAAAAAATCATGCTCGACGCTGACTGCCATGTCGATCATGTTGTCCATCCCAACGAGATTGACCCCAACGCAACACTCACCGATGCTCTGAACAACTTACTCAGGAACCGGGATATCATCATCAAGAACATCAAAAACATGAGTGGCGAGAATCAGAAATTAAGACAAATGCTGAACTCGAAAACCACCAAAGACCATACCTAGAAGCCAGCGTTTGACTCCCCCCTGATTGCAAGACCATGGACAAAAGAACCGGAGTTCCAGGTCCCAAGTCAGTCTGGCAACTTGTTGAAAATGGTTTGGGTGCAAAACGCAATAAAAGATCAAGGCCGACGCGTACCCCGTGTCGCTCGGCTTTGATCTTTTTGCAACAACGCAGCAATCGGACCTTTTTCAGCAATCAGAGACCCGGAGTTTCGACTCCGGGTCCGATGTTTCGTCCCTACCAGGGAACCAGTCGAGCGTTTATCAGCCCACCGATAATCAAATAGACGCCGAGTGACACACCTCCCAATCCGACCAGATAGGAAAAGGCTGTCAACACGGGCGCTGACTCCTTCACAAGCAGACCGTCCAATCGACCGCCTGCCCTGAGTCTCGCAATCCACTCAGGCTTTTCGAGTTTCATCATCTCGTAATCGGCGTTGCCACCCCACATAGCCTGATCCATGGGAAAACTGTGCTTACGCAGCACAACAACCCCGAAATGAACAAGGAATATGTATCCCATGGCCAGAACCGCCTCAAGACGATGCATCCACAATGCTATATTAAGTTCCGAACCATCCATGAATCTGGCCGTTTCCACGGGATTGTACAACATGATTCCCGTACGCCCCAAGAGTACCATGCCCCAGAAAACCGCCCAATAGTCGAACTTTTCCCAATAGGCCCACCTTTCAAATTCAGGCAGTCTGCCACCAAGCATCCAGCGCAGGTGACTGAAGAACTCTTTAAAGTCCCGCAATGCTGGAATCAGGGAATCACCCTTTTCCAACTTTCCAACAAGCACCAGAAAGAGCGCGTAGATGACATGACAGGCAAAAAGCACGATCATGGCAAGCCCCACAACCTTGTGAACGGCCAGACAGTTCTCGTACCCGCCAAAAGGCGCACCAAGAACCTGACCAAAGAGCGTGGTTGAATACATCCTGGCCATGCCGGTAACGGACTGGGTCAGGAAGGTTGCTATCAGTAGCAGATGGAAGGTTTTCTGAACCGGGGTGAATCGCCTAATCCTCATCATCCACCCCCTTTGTATCTTTTTTGGTAAACAAATCGCGGATGACCCACACACCCGTGTGCGTCAGGAAAAACGCCAATGTTCCCAACACCAAGAACAACATGGCCCATGACGAGTAATACAGCTTCGGAAACACCGAAAGCGTTGCAGCGGCAAAGGGGGGAGGCTCATGCACCAGATATCTGGCGTATGACGCGCTTGCACCCTGATGACACTTGGAACAGACATAGGCATGTCTGCGAATGGGATTCATGGGCGAGTAGTAATACTCCACCCCGGCCATGGGTTCCCCTCCGTGACATTGCCTACAGGCAATGTCTTCCTTGGTCACATGCCGATTGATCATGGCCTTGTCCTTGTGACAATCCGCGCATCGCTTGTATCTGTAATCGTATACTCCGGCATGTGCGTCAGCCCTGAAACGAGTATTCCCAGGCCTGTACTTATCCGCATAAATCCTTGAATAGCCGATACCTTCTTCCTGAACCTTGTCCCATTGAAGAAACGGACTGCCCCGGCCGGGCCTGACTTCATAGTCCTCATAATAGCCCGTGCTGGATTCCCGGTCCTTGTACCGGTATTGCCCGGACGTGACCTCCTCCTGCGCCCATACGGGCGCAGCAAGGAGGACCCCGGCCAAAAGCAGGGCGTGCAATATCAGTTTATGTTGCATGACCTCCCCCCCTACTTGTAGGGGTTCATGGGCTCCAGGACCGTGCCCTGAGGCTTGGGCACCGAAGCCAGAGCCTGGAAACGCTTCTGCAACTCGGCCAGATTATCATCCTTGTGGCGATGACAATTCTGACAGGAATTCGGGATTTCCGGGTTTTCCAACGTGCCGGAAGGCAGCAGAGTCTTGAAAACATGGCTGTGAATATCCTTGGACTCGGCACTTTTGGCAATCCTCGGCATATGACAGCCTATGCAATTGGCAAAGGAATGAATGGAATGAGCCATATTCTGATTCGCTTGCTTGTGACAGGAAAGACATGAGCCGGAACCAACACCCTTGGTCTGGAAACGCGTGGCAGGCATGCCGAGTTGATGCACGAAGTGACAGGAAGTACATGTCACACCTTCCCGACGATGCTCGGACTTGATCCAATCAATGTACTGCTGATGGTGTCCCTTGGAAAACTCGTTGGCATACATATGTTTTTTGTCCCCGACAGCATACGATGTAGACTCATAGTATGTCTCAAGAGCCTTGCCGGGCTTGTAGCCCACAGGCCATCCAGCACCCTTGGCCATGGTGGACTTGCCCCGGTTGTGACAACTGCCACAAATCTGAACGGCAACGCCACGAGGCAACTTGGCCGGATTGATGATGGTTTCACGCTTTTCGAACACTGCGGTCTTGGGCAAAGCCGTATGCCAGGAACCTGCACCATGACAGGATTCACACCCGACACCCGGTTCGGTAAACGAACTCTTGGATTGATCCACCATGTCAAGATTGGTACCGGTGGTATGACAGCCACCACACTTGAGCAGCCATGGCCGCTTGTCCCAATCCGCTTCATGATAATTGACCCATCGACCGGTTTCCGTGTTGAACTGAATAGGCGAGATGAACAGCACACCGTCTTTCTGGATTATGTAGCGCTGTTTCCACTCATTACCGAGCGTGTACTTGATCTCGTCTTTTTTCGGAAAATAAATCTGATCAACTGGCAATTTCAACTTTCCGGCGTCTTCCAATTTCTTGAAATCAGCCCTGATGACCTCCTGATTGATGTCCACGATGAAGGCATCTTCATTCGTCACAACATTCTGGGCCATCCGGCTGTGATTAGTGGATTTCCATGAGTCATAATGTTCTAGGTGACAGGTTTTGCAGGTTTCCGAGCCAACAAAGGTCTTGGGTTGCGAAGTCAGTTTGGCAACATCGACAACAGGGTCGCCGGATGTACAACCCGCAATCAGAATAACCAAGGCCGTCATAACGATAAACACGATACACGATCTTCGCATTGCCCTCTCTCCTGTTACATATCCATAAAGATCACTCCATTCTGGTTGAATAACACTGCCTGATTGGTTGCCACATTATTATTATGAATACTCGGAAAGCTTTTATCCTCGACAATCCTATGATCATGCTGAAAGGCAACACCCTGTTGCTCGGTGCAGGTGGCACATAGTCCGCATGCAGAAGGCTCCCTACTCTCGGTATGCACGGGCTTTCGACATGACCATATGGCCTCGCAAATTGATTTTGGCAACCAAATTTCAACCATAAAAAACAAGGAAACAAGCAAGGTTGCCCTTTTCTCGACAAAGGAACTGGGCTATCAACCTGCAATGCAGGAACTAATTTTGTCTCTCGCTGAATCCCTGGACGAAGCCAGGAAAGATATGCTGTCCAGGCTTGAAAATCTGACCGAAACACAACAAGCCTTCAGCCCTGATCCTAAATCGTGGTCGCCCCTCTGCATAGTCGAGCACTGCATCCGGGCGGAACGATCATTCCTTGCCAACAGGCCCCGACCGGGCAACTGCAACCATGTACCGCCCAGCTTCATGAATCGGATACACCAAATGGGCATCCACGCCATCCTGAAGTGGCGGATTCCAGTCCCGATCCAGTCCCACGCGATACTCCCATCGGGCAAACCAAACCTTGAAGATCTTGCCAGCATGTGGGGAGACGATATGGCATGGCTCAGAGAGCATATCGAAAAAACACCAGCAAAAGCAATGAATCTCGCCTGTTTCCCACACCCAATTGCCGGAACACTGACGCTCGCTCAGGCTCTTACCTTGGACATCCTTCACATTAGATACCATCTGCCAGCCCTTGAAATTCGAATCATGATTGCCAGAAAAATTTGAACATCCAAGAGTTTCCCCGATGACAAGTACCTTCCACACTACCAACTCCGAAAAAAACATGACATCATACTCCATGAACATCCTGGACATTGCTGCCGCAATCCCGTTTCAGGGCCTCCTGAAAACAATGGAATTTTTTCCTTATTCATGAGAACAGTAAATGGACTATCGAAAAGCTGGAGAAATCCGATGAAATTCGTTCACCTCGCCTTCCTGATTCTGACACTTGTCACCCTTGGCGGTCAGGCCATGGCGCAGGACTCACTAACGATTGCCACAGAGGGAGCCTATCCCCCCTTCAACTACATTGACGAGAACGACAATATTGCCGGTTTCGATGTGGATATAGCTCTGGCTCTCTGCAAATCCATGGACGTCCAATGTACCATTGTAACAGAGAAATGGGACACCATCCTGAACGGCCTGACTGAAAACAGATATGATGCCGTAATCGCCAGCATGGCAGAAACTCCGACACGAAAAAAACATGCCGATTTCTCTGACTACTACTATCGCTCCCGCTCCACTTTCGTAGCCGACCCTACCAAAAACATCCGTCTGACCCATAAAGGACTCAATGGAATGATCCTGAGTGCCCAGATTGACACTGTCCAGGCTGAGTACCTCAACAAGAAATACAGTAACTCGGCCACTATCAAACTTGCCAGCACAACAGATGAGGCCTTTGCCATGCTTGCCAAGGACGAAGTGGACGCAGTGCTCTCGGACAGCCTGACCATCTATGATTTTCTCCAAACCAGCAAAGGCAAGCGTTTCGATTTCACTGGAGCGCCCCTTCCCTCGAATCACACTTCCAGTGAAGCATGCATTGCCGTCCGCAAGGGCAAACCAGAACTTGTCAAAGCCTTTAACAAGGCTATCAGGGATATCCGCCTGAATGGCGTTTACGACAAAATCAATCGCAAATACTTCCCCTTCAGCATCTACTAGATCCAACCGCAGAGTCACCAATTGAATGAACGCAGCATGAAAAAAAACAATTTGATACCAACAAAGAACAAGCCGGGACTGGTTTCGACAGTCGGTACATACTTTGTCATCGCACTCATTGCCCTCATGACCATCGGCCTTGTGGTCTCCCGTTCCCTGTCAGACATCAGCAGTCTGGCCACAAACACTCGCGACAACATTCTGCCAGAGATCATCAACCGGCAGAGAACGGCTGTCAATTTCGAGAGATTGGGCCGATTTGCGGAAACAGTCTATCGTTCCGACACCCCCCGCATCCGCAGACAATATAAACTGGCTGCTCACGTCCTATCCCAGGATTCGGTCTTCGAAAATAATACCACCATCAACCGCGAAGTCATGAACGCATACCACCAGATCAAAATGATCGCCGATCTTCGCGACAAGCAGGAACACACCAACAGCCTTAATACCGCACTCATTCTCCGATTCAATCCGGGAAAACCGGCGGCCAATGCCATACTCGGAATGAAACAGGGCAAGGACATGATAGACCTCCTGTTCTCAGCAGATAAGGCAATGGATCTCGACACGCTCTCGGATCTGGAAAAAGAATTCACCCTGCTGGCAAACACGACCAATGCAACTTCACCAAAAACAACGGCAACTCTTGCGGAAGCCCGCAAGTTCTTCACCCAACGCGGGATCGCCCTGGAAGCAAATCAAGCCAGCACCAAGATCTGGGAACAGGTCAATCAGTCTCTGGAACAGTTGGCAGACAACCTCTCCATCAATGCTGCAATAACAGCCAATGACCGATTCACCATAATCGTCAGCAAGGCAGACCAGGCCATACAGACCGGCGTGTTGGCAATAGGTGCATTGATCATCGCCCTGATGGTATTCCTGTTTCTGTCCAAACGGGACATTGTTGTTCCCATCATCCGATACGTGCAGGGTCTGGACACCCTCGGCAAGGGCAAAAAGGACCTGAACCTGCCTGAAGCCCGCCTCAAGGAACTCGATGACATTCGTGTGGCGATTGAACGGTCTGCCAGACTCATGACCCAGTTGGCGGACCGGACAAACGCACTTGAAGAATCCAATGCAAGCCTGGAACTGGAAGTCGAAGAACGCAAAAGAATCCAAAAGGAACTAGCCCTGTCCAAGGAACTCGCCGAAACAGCCGACCGCGCCAAAAGCGACTTTCTGGCAGGAATGAGCCATGAGATTCGGACGCCCATGAACACCATACTCGGCATGGCCGATCTCATGCTCGAAGCCGCCCCGACCCCGGAACAACGACAATACATCGAAATTTGCCAATCCTCGGGAGAAATGCTGCTCGGGGTCATCAATGATGTTCTCGACCTGTCCAAGATTGAAGCAGGGGAAGTCCACTTGGAGCAAGTAACCATCGACACAAGCAAGTTCGTTGAAAGAACACGGGAAATAGTTGCGGCCAGAGCCAACCAGAAAGGACTCGGATTCCACATTGATGTAGCTGAAGACGTTCCCGGTCAATTTATAGGCGATCCGACCCATTTGCGACAGATTCTCGTCAATCTCATAGACAATGGAGTCAAGTTCACAAAAAAAGGAAAAGTTCGCCTGTCTCTCCAGCGCGTCCACAATGGCAAATCAGTCAGCGTGAAATTCTCGGTCACCGACACAGGCATAGGAATCCCCTCCGAAGTTCAGGAGCATATTTTCCTTCGCTTCACCCAGGCGGATGCTTCCACTACCCGCAAATACGGAGGGACTGGTCTGGGACTGGTCATATGCCGCCGTCTGGTGGAACTCATGGGCAGCACTCTCCATCTGAAAAGTGCCCCAGGAAAGGGATCAACTTTCTTTTTCACCCTTGATCTGAGTATCCCTGAATATCAAAAAGTCACTCCAACCACACTCCGCGTAAGCGAAAGAAACCTTGCCCACATCTTGTCAGATACTCCTCAAAGGATTCTGGTCGCCGAAGATTCGGACAGCAATCAGGCCTTGGTCGAACTCTACTTCAGGCATACTGCCTGCTGCCTGGACTTTGCCGCCGATGGCAAAGAAGCCCTGACCAAATACAAGGCATCACCCTACGATCTGGTGCTCATGGATATTCAGATGCCAATCATGGATGGCTACGAGGCCACTCGCCAGATTCGAGCCTTTGAAGCGGCACAGAACATGTCCCCTGTCCCCATCGTGGCCGTCACCGCCAATGCCTTCAAGGAAGACCAGCTCCGCTGTCTGGAGGCAGGATGCACCGAATATCTCGCCAAACCGATCACCAAGGCCGGACTTCTGAAATGCGTATCTCGACTCTTGAACAATGCAGGCTGACGCACTCCCGCAATTCATTGACACTTCCATGACAATTAAAATTCTGGAAACCATGCAAAACCAATTGATGCACCCGAGCAACAGGAAATTCATCAACAGACTGTAACGAATATATTATACTTGTCCCTCATTAACGAGCTGCTATAGAGAACAAATGTATGCCGGATTATCATGACTATACACCTGAACTTCTCAGCCAGGTTTTCGACCACCGGTTGCAGCAATCCGACATACGCCGAATCCTGGATGGTCTGAGCCAATCCGACCGCAGTGTTTTTCTCGACAAAATATCGGAAACATTTGAAAAATTTACAGCACTGCTCGAAGTTTCCAATCGCTTGGCCGATTCCCTGTCCCTGGATACGCTTTTCACCCGTCTGGTAGGCCTGACCACCGAGGCCTTGCGGGCAGACCGTGGCACCATCTTTCTCAATGATCGCGCAACCTCGGAACTCTTTTCCCGTGTCGCCATGGGCGAAGGCATGCAGGAAATACGCTTTCCCAACCACATGGGAATTGCCGGAACCGTCTTCACCTCTGGCGAGGCACTGCTCATTCCCGATGCCTATGCGGACGCCCGATTCAACCAGAGCATCGACAAAAAAACCGGCTACCACACCAGAAACATCCTGACTGCTCCCATTCGCAACAAATTCGGCACACCCGTCGGAGTCATCCAGATTCTCAACAAACTCGAAGGTCACTTCGCCGAAG
Source organism: Pseudodesulfovibrio sp. (assembly GCA_016342345.1). Classification (GTDB taxonomy): domain Bacteria; phylum Desulfobacterota; class Desulfovibrionia; order Desulfovibrionales; family Desulfovibrionaceae; genus Pseudodesulfovibrio. The sequence continues at coordinate 100,517 of JAEINO010000005.1, forward strand.
GCGACCTGTCCATGCTCGAAGCCATGGGCGCACAGGCTGCCTCGGCATTGATCAAGGCACAGTTGTATGAAGAGGTTGAACGATCTCGAAAGGAGGAAAAGGAACTCTTCGAGGTCACGCGCGCAATTTCAACCGAAATCCACCTTTTGCCACTGATCCAGAAGATCATGAGCACCACCACAACCATCCTTGAGGCGAATCGCTCCACCCTGTTCGTCAATGACCCCAAGACCAGCGAGCTATGGGCCATGGTAGCCGAGGGAGTGACAACCAAGGAGATACGCTTCCCCAACCATCTGGGCATTGCGGGCACGGTCTTTACCACTTGTAAAACAGAAAACATACATGATGCATATGCCGATCCACGTTTCAACCAGGAAGTGGACAAGGCGACCGGCTACAAGACCAACACCATTCTCTGCATGCCGGTACTCAACAAGAGCGGCGAGGCTATTGGTGTCATCCAGTCACTCAACAAGAAGGACGGTCCTTTCACGCCCAAGGACGAAAACAGGGTCATGGCATTCTCGGCCCAGGCCGCCATCGCCATCGAAAACGCACGCTTGTTCGAGGACGTGCTGAACATGAAGAACTACAACGAGGCCATCCTCGAATCCATGTCCAGCGGACTGATCACCTTTGACGACGAAATGAAGGTCGAGAAATGCAATACCATTGCGCTCGAAATACTCGGAGAATCAGAGGAGAACCTGCTTGAACGACCTGTAACCGATCTCTTTTCCGGCGAAAATGAATGGGTGGCAACAATAGTTGCCCGAGTCATGGGGCATGGTGATCCCGACCTGGCCCTGGACTCGGAATTTCACCTGTCAGGAGGCCGCACAGTCTCAGTCAATCTGACCACCCTTCCACTGATCAACGCCAAGGAAAAAGTTATCGGCACCATGCTCGTCTTCGAGGACATCAGTGGAGAAAAAAGACTTCAGGGAACACTGGCACGCTACATGTCCAAGGAAGTGGCAGACCAGCTCATGGAAGCGGGTGAATCGGAACTGGGCGGCCAGATGAAACCGGTGACCATCTTCTTCTCAGATATCCGCAGCTTTACCACCATTTCCGAGTCACTTGGCGCACACGAGACCGTGTCCATGCTCAATGAATATTTCACGGACATGGTGGACATTCTTTTTGAATATGGCGGCATCCTGGACAAATACATCGGCGATGCCATCATGGCCGTGTTCGGAGCTCCCTTCCCCTCGGGCAGGGATGCCGACAAGGCCGTTCACGCGGCCGTGGACATGATGCGCGGCCTTGCAAAATTCAACATCAAGCGTGCCTCCGAGAACAAACAAACACTGGATATAGGTATCGGTCTGAACACGGCTGAAGTCGTGGTCGGGAACATCGGCTCGGATAGACGCATGGATTACACCGTCATCGGCGATGGAGTAAACCTCGCCTCACGCCTTGAGGGAGCCAATAAGGTTTACGGATCAAACATCCTGATCAGTCAGGGGACAAAAGACGAACTTCAAGACGATTTCATAATCCGCCAGGCCGACCTGATCCGCGTCAAAGGAAAAACCAAACCCGTGGCCATCTTCGAAATTCTCGATCACCATACTGATAAAAGCTTTCCAAACATGACCGAATTACTGAAATGGTTTACCAACGGATATGCCCAATACCAAAAAGGCTCCTTTGCCGAAGCTTTGAAATCTTTCGAGCAATGCAAAAATCTCAACCCCAACGACAAGATAACCGCACTCTACATTGACCGGTGCCAGCACTTCATTGACACCCCGCCCCAAGACGAATGGGACGGAATTTGGGTCATGACAAGCAAATAGCCCCCCCCCGTAGATACCACGCAATAAAGGCCGCACCAGTTACAAACAGGTACGGCCTTTTATAATCGCAATAGAAGCGAATGTTACTCGCTAGCCGAGAAATTCATTCACTTTCTTCATGATCTCGAAGGCATCGCCGACATAAAGGACATCACATTTGCCCTGCGCCCAGCCACAACCTGCATCGGTGTTGATGGCACGACGTTCATTGATGAAACGCCAGCCGACAACATGCGGTTCCTCGCCGTGACAACAGGAGGAAAGGCCCTTGGCATGACGGGGACTGGAACCGGTCTGACCGACCTGATGCATGTGCGTGAGAAAGGAGATGATCGAGCCACCCTCACCGGAAATGTCCACCAAGGACTTGGATGAACCAAGAGAGCACTTGGTGGTGTTCAGGAAATTCAGAATAACCTCTTCGGCAACGTCAACATGAACAGAACCATCAGCTTGTTTCTTGGTCCAGCCTGCGCCAGTCACAAACAGCAGTTCGGCATCGGGACGAATGGTCTGCTCGTCCTCGGACGGACATTCCATACCCGTCACCCGAGTGCGAACGCCGGAAACATCAACAGCCAAGGATTCTACATCCGCGCTGCCTGCGCCAACAAAGCCATCGGCACAGCCGGAATCAAGCGTCAGGACCCAAGGGCGTTCCTCTCGAATCAAAGTGCCTTCCATACGCTGGCGATAAAACCACCGCTTGGCAACAGGCTTGCCGTCCAGAACTTCCAGACCGGACAAGTGAGTATCCACCCGGCCTCCCAAACGTATCGCCAATCCAGGCAAGGCACGACTGAAGCGCGAAGTGGCCGAAGCCACAACAATTTCTGCATCGCATGCCTTTGCAATAGCCTCGGCTGCGGCCAAATCGGATGCATACCGGGCATCGGAAAAGTCAGGACCGGACACACCGTAGAATTTCGCGCCGCAACCGGCAATGGAATCCGCGGCAGCCGAAACTTCTGATCCGATAACACCAGCGGCCAACTCCGCCCCCATGCCCTCGGCCAAAGCCTTGGCTGCGGTCAGGGCTTCGAGAGCGGACTTGTGCAGGGTACCGTCACATTCTGTATGTGCGAGATAAAGTACTGTGCTCATATCAATAATATCCTTCACTTAAGCCTTAAGCCATTCAACAATTTCTTTGGCCATCTCTTCAACAGGAACATCCTTGACAACCCGGGTCTCGCGACGCTGTTGCGGGACCTCGACACTCTCGAAGGACAGAGAGGACCCAGACAGGTCGGCTGGTTGTGCTCGTTGCAGAGCGGGCATATTCTTCTGCATGTTCTGCATGCCGATCTGCGGATTATTCGGAGGCTCAGGCAATTCGCCCGTGGCCCAACCCAACACTGCGGGGGCAGCATCAACAATGGACTTCTGATAAGAACCGCCTTCGATACGTTCCATCACCTCGATGGAACCGTCAGAACCAATGGTGATTCTGTCCACACCCTGGAATTGCTCGGTAACACCAAGCATTTCGCCGACCATCTGCATGACGGCACCGGAGCCACGCGAAGCAGACTGCCAGCCACCAAAAAGAAGCAATTTGGACTTGTCGAGATCTGCAATTCCATCAATGGTATCAGCCAATATCTTGGCTGTCTCGAAGCTGTCGGTGAAACCGGAGGCAGAGCCATCGGCCACAACCAGCTCGAACGGAGCTTTCTGGGAAACAGACATCATGACTTGCTGGAGCTTGGCCTTGGGACCGAGACTCACAAGCCAGACACGGCTTCCGGGATAATTCTTGGCCAAATTGGCGGCCTCATACAGAGCATGTCCAGCCCACGGGTCCAGGACAGCCGGGAGCATCATTTCATTTTGCAGAGCAGGACCGGCAGGGCCGTCCACAGGCTTGAGCGTCTGCAATGGGTCCGGCACGATACTGCCGCAAACCACAATGTGGAAATCAGTGCTCATTCATTTTCTCCTTGAAGATTCTCGCGGATCGGTCTGACCCTCACCGCATATTGGTCAAATGGTGCGATTTTTTCCGCACCATTCTTGTTAACTTAACGCGTATATCCTAATTTTCAACGGAATGCAGCCCACCGGAACCAGCACGGAAATTCACGTTGGTGCGTTCCTTGTCCTTGGGATTGGACTTGCTGCAATTCCAAAGACATGCACCGCAATGCACACATTTTTCACGGTCGAAAAGAGGAGCTCCGCCCTCGGGATTCGTATAAATGGCCTGACCTGAACACGCCTCGATACAGACCCGTTCACGACAGGAAGCACAGATTTTCGGATCAGCAAAGCGAACGTGATCTCCATATCCGGGATTGGCCTGCACCTTGCCACCCATGAGCAACGCATCCTGATGCGAGACAAGCAGCGTTCCATCCAGCGGAATCTCGGGCCAACCCACACGATCCATGAGCGCATCGTGCAGAGACGAGCCTTTCTTGGCACACTCTGTACGAATCTCCTGAATCTCTCCCTGGGCGATATAATCCTTGTAGTAATTCTCTATGGTCGGAATGCGATCCTGTGGCTTCACTGGTGTACCGGGCATGTTGACAAGCCCCTTGGTCAAACCGGTAAGTCCCATGCCAATAAAACCGCGAAGAATGCCCCTGGTAAATCCATCACGAGACTTCTCGGCAACCTTGGCTTCTTCTTCAACCCATGAGGCACGACGTTTGGCAACATAGGTGGCATCGAGATTTTCCTTGGTGAACTCACTACCATTCTTGAGCAATTCCAATACGGACTCGCCAAGCTGCACGCCAGTGGCCCAAGCCTCATCCACGCCGGAACCGGTCAGCACATTGGTGGAACCAGACCCCTCGCCGATACGGGCAAACCCGTCACCACACAGAATCGGCTCGCCACGCTTGCCGCATTCCTGCAAGGATTTTGCACCCCAGGAGCGCATGGTTCCGCCTTGCAACCTCTTCCACAAATACGGATGCTGCATCCAATGCTGCATGTACCGGTAGGCAGTACGCACCGGACTATCAAACCACGATGGAACAAGGATGCCGAGCGAGGCGACATTACCGGGATAAACATAGAGAAAACCAAAAATTTCAGGTTCGGGATAGCCGATGGTGTGCAGCACTGTGCCCGCTTCCCAATCGCAGCCCTCGGGCAAGTCCACGACACACTTCATGCCCACGGCCCACTCGCGCTGGTGATTCCCTTCCGGCAATCCAAGCTCACGGTCAAGATGCTGACCCACAGGTCCCACAGGGCCATCGGCAACAACTGTCAGCGCGGCTTTCATGTCCATGCCGGGCATGAAACCCGAACCAGGAGAGCCATCCTTTTCTACACCCTGATCAGCCATGCGAACGCCCTTGACAGCCTTGCCGTCCATGAGCGGGGACGCCACAGGACTGGAAGGCCATATCTGAGCCAAACCCGTACACATCAGATTGCTGCCAACCCACTGATTCAGCTGACCTATGGAAAATATCATACCCGGATGCTTTTCCAGAAACGGCGGAATGAAAGGCAATTCAAATGCATCGTCTTCCATCCATCGACCAAGCACCTTGTCTGCCAACTTGAACATGACCGGCCTGCGACTCGCGCCAACAGGATCCTTGAGGTACAAAATCTTTTCGTTCGTCACCTCATGGGCCATTGGAATCTGGGAAAGATCAAGGTCGGGAAACGAGGCCTTGATGGAGCGTCCCTTGGTCACCACGCCGGAAACACCAAACCCGATGTCATCAGCCCGCTCATAACAAATCACCTGCGGCGGCATGCCGGGCATGGCTTTGGACTCGGCAACAGGAGTTCCGTCCTCGTTCATCAACCCACGCGTCAAAGTGGTCAGAAAACCACCTGCAGCAGGACCAAAACCGACACACACAATGTCGGCTTCCATCTCGGCACGAGGAACATCTGGAATTTTAATAGAATCACTCATGAATTGCCTCCGGCGGATCAAGGAACCTTATAAAAAAAATTCCTTGATAATCCTCCAAAACTTTTTGTGTAAAACGCCGCGAGGCCATCGTACTATTCCGACAGTTCCATATGCGGCGTTTTGAATAAAACTTGTTGATGCAACGCACGGCTTATGCTTTCGCGCAATTTTCTGCGGTGCCACAGATTTCTCTTCAAGCGACAATGCTCTCCCAAGCGACAAAAGACCAAACAAGTTTGAAAGAGAGAGAACGAAAGGGAAGCTTTATCCTAAAACTTCCCTTTCGCAGTATCATTGATATCTAGATTGGATAGTCAAGAGCTTCGGGAATCATGACCTCGGCAAGGGCGTTACCTGCACGGTCCTTGGCATTACGCGAACCAGACATGCACATATCAACCCTGGCCTTGAGCTCCATGAATTCCTTGAGATTTTCACGAGAACACTGGCCCTTGCATTCATTGAATCCATAAACGAGTTCAGTACAGATACGAGCGACTTCACCCGCGGCACGAGCAGCTTGCACGTGGCACAGATCCTTGTAAAAACCGGTCAAGTCATCGATACCGTCTGCAAGTGTCGGACTCATGGGACCCTTCTCGATCAACTCCATGACATCCGAGGCCAGACAATATGGTCCGAGCAACCAGCCAAGCGCATCGGCCAGTGGAAAAGTCACGCCCTGACGTTTGTTATGAAAGAGCTTGCGTCCCGCATCGTCAGTGGAATTCTGGAGGTATTTCAAGGTCCACTGCCACAATTTCATGGCAGAGGAGATAACAAAACCGCCCAGACCGGGAACATCCGCGCCTGCTCGCTCCATCTGACGCGCCCATGCAGAAAGCGTGGCCTGGAAAACTTCACTCGTCATGGTCATGGTCAGGTGACGCCGTTGCACAGCCTCAGGACCTTCATAGGTGGCCTCAAGTTGTGTATCGGTCCACTTCTGCATGAGGAAACCGGGACAATCCTCGGTTATGCCGTATCCGCCCACAAGGGAAACAGCCTCACGCATCATGTTTGCACCAACACCCGTGTTCCAGAGCTTAACGCCCGGATTGAGAATGGCACCCAAGGCTTCCATGGAGGCATATTGAATGAGCGTGTCGCTCCTGAGTTCATCATAACGGGCCTGATTACGCTCACCTTCGGGGGTGTATTCCAGATCTATGAGTTCAACGACCTGATCCTGAAGCTTGCGCAGGACGGCAATCTGCTTGCGCGGGCTGGTGATGCCCTCGGCCTCGAAATGACTTTCCTTGGCCTTTTCAACGGAATCAAAATCATCGGCCAGACGTGAAGCGGCAAATGCCAGGGAACACCCGGCCTCGCCACTGGCCCAGACATCGACAAGTCGCTGAAGCGCATCCTCGTTGTTCTGGATGCCCTTGTCATAACGAGGACTTCCTTCCTTGGCAGCATCACCACCACGGAAACGGTTGCGATGATAGCGAATAACAGGCTCGACTGCGGAAAGAAGCTTGGCTGAACTCATCAGGCCGACAGGAATGCGAGTACGATGAAAGACCGCACCAATGATCTCGGAATGGTTATATTTGGGAACGATAACCCCGTCCACGATCTCGTAACCACCAATAATGCGATTGGCCGGAACCTTGAGGTTCAAAACGGGATCACGTGTGGAAGAGAGCTGATGGACCATCTTGAGTGTAGGTGCCCCGCGATCAAAGAGACCTTCGTCGCCCTCTTCGAGAATAATCATGAAAGAACCCTTGATGCGATCATCGTTGGATTCCACGGCAGCAGTAACAAAATTGGCAAAGTCCATGTTGGTAATGAAACGACCACGTTTGTCGATCTGAAGCATCGGCTCCTCGCCGTCCTTCCATTCAGCGACGGTGGCCTTGCCGCAAAGCACGCCCGTATCAACGCCGATATAAGGCAGAGGTTCGGTCAATGCGAACGCACCACGCCAGATTTCACGATCCTCACCGGGTTGGGGTGGAACGCATTTGGACATGTAGAAGTCGCGCTGCTCGGGAGTGCCTTTTTCATGAATGGGAGCCAGAGCAAGATTGGAAGCCAGAGAACATGTGGCCGCTCCGGCATCGACCCAGGACAACTCGAAAGTGACCAGGGACAGGGCCAAATTCTTGGGACCCTCGATAAAGCCGCCCTGATGGGGGTCCATGAACAGTGCGGTCAGGCCCGACTGATCAAATGTGGTAAGGAGTTCACCTTTCTGGTCGGTCCATTCATGGGTATTTCGTGCGCCTTCGGCCACAAGCTTGGCAACAACGCTACGAGCGATTGAGCGGGCGGACTGAACTGACATTTGCAGGTCGAAACGATCAGCAAAACGCCACATTATTTGACGAACGTCGTCTCCCGGAAGAGTACGCAATGTATACATATTATCTTTCCTGAGTTTGATTTGGTGCCGATACTCTCGGACTCTATAATAATAGTTGCGGACGATAGGCCATTGTTCCTCGTGAGTCAAAGTGTTTTTGCCTTTCAAACGAGTGTTTAAGCGGCTTTCCGCTCCCATTTCGATCTGTTTTCCGGGCATCGCCCCCTGCAAAAAGAACCAGTTATCCTCACAATGTCGCCTGACAACTACAGACTAACGGCTTTGACTTCCTGCGCAATACCCTGCAAAGTAATACACAATACTGGAAAAGGAAGATTATGTAGAATGACAAAAAACGGCACAAACATACAAGACATCACCTCTTCGCTCCGGGCATATTCATTCAGCCCGATCTCAGCGAACACGCCTGACCTCAAATCACTGGTCAATACGTTCATTCAGTATATCCAGACATCATCGACAGACCAAAACCAAGACGCCTCAATAATTTCCGAAAACACTCTCAATCTCTATCGCATTGCCAGCAACTCCAAGGATTCACATATCATTCAGACATGCCTGCACGCGCTTCTGCGTTCGGGACGATTCGGACGAATTCTGGCCACAAGGTTCATTGACAGCAAGACCATCCCCCTCCGGGAACTGGCTGCCAGAGTGACACCCATGGCAGCCTGCGACAGGCTCAGTCTGGCTCACGAAATGCTGCTGAACTATCCGGGCAGTAACGACAAGAAAACTCTCTCATGGCTCGAAGCCATCATGGCTCCCCTAGCAGACACGGACCCGACAGAAATTGCTCCCTTTCTTGCAGAACTCGGAGAAAGAGAGGAAACCCTGGCTTTCCCGGTCCGGCAATTAATCATGAACGGACTTTTCGGAAAATGGATAGAAACCCAACTCGAAACCGGGGCAAGCGACCAGGAACTCACAGACCTGTGCCGCATCGTCATGACTCTTGACGATGCAAAACAGGCACAGACTCTCGCCGTTTCAGTTTCCGTCGGATTCATCAAGCCCACTGCTCAAGTCATACAGACCATCACAACGGTAGCGGAAGCCAGGAGCAAACCCGTTCTCGACATGCTACTCAAGGTACTCAAGGATTCTGGAAACGGACTTGCTGGCACATGTCTGGACGGCATTATCGCACAGGATCATCCGGCAACCGGCAAACTAATGGCCACCATCCGTACGAAAATGCCCGCGCTCAAAAAGGCTGTTGTCACTCGAGTTCCACTCCTTGATGACAAGGGATATGCAGATTATATTGCTGCACTGCCCGAAAAGCTGCGAACCGGAGCGCAAATTGAAGCCTTTGGCGTACTCAATGGCATTGCCCCGGATTTCATCAAAAATATCACCCGCGAAGGCACAGCCAAAGGCAGATCCATACCGCCCATGGTCGGAAACGGCACAACTCCCGTGGTCCCTGACAGCGCAGAAGGTGCTTCCTGCAAAAAACCGGGGTTCCTTGCCAGACTGTTCAAACCCAGCCCGAAAAAGCTTGAAAAACTCCTTCCCAAGTTCCGGCATGTCCGCAATCTGGACCTGACCTGCTCGCAAGTGGAAAACGAGGAACTGGACGGGCGGGAACTCACCAGCCTCAATCTGAGCAATTCCATTTTCATCAACACCAATTTCATTCGCGCCAAAATCGCATCCAGCAATCTGGCCGGAACCAGCTTTACCAACGGCTCGGCCACGGGTTCCACATTCAACGCAAATGACTTCACCGGCGTAGACTTTACCGACCTGACCTTCACGAAGTGTTCCTTCAACATCTGCAATTTCACAGGTGCAGCCTTTACAAACTGCGAATTTCGCGAATGCAAATTCCGAAGTTGCACCATGGGTGGCGCAGCCTTTTTGAACGTCAAGATACGGCTGACCGGCATCATCACATCCGTACTGACCAATAGCAGTTTCTACGGCAGCAACGTCCGCACTTCCCGATTCGAGGATGTTGATTTAACCGGCGCACATTTTATTGATGTCGATTTCCGGGGCGTGGAATTCATCAACTCCGTCATGCACACCGTCTCGATCCACGACTCCATCTTTACATCGATAGACATGCCAGGATGCTCCATGACTCATTCGGTCATCCACAATTCTGACACAGGCCATGCCCTTTTCCTCACCAACAAAGTCAGACAACTGCCCACTTTCGCGCAGCAAATGGAAAAGAATCTCCCCCCATACAACAAGGAAATCGATCCGAGCGCAGCACAAAAGGTCCTGATCACATGGTCCAGGGAGCTGACCTTTCTCAGACGTGAGCAGCGCATGGCATCCAACAACCGCCGCCGTCTGGCACGCGCCATCAACAGCATGGAGCGTGAAAAACAGGTCTATGTCCGCATCCTTCCCCATCTGCTTGAAACCGATGTTTTCGAACGAAAATTCAACCTTAAGAACGTGCCCTCATGCCGAGTCTGGGGCTACCACCCATGCCTGACGTCACTTGAACTTTCCAGACAATTCTTCCCGGACCACAAACCAGGCAAGGAAACACCCGAGGTTCGCATTCTCGCGGTATATGCCATGGGCAGTCTCGGCACCGTAGCCCAGACAGCCAAATCCGATCTCGACTGCTGGATTTGTTACGATGGAGACCTGAGCCTGGATGCGGAAACAGGACTCAAACGCAAGCTCGATGCTTTAGGCCTGTGGGCGGAAAGCGAATTTGGTCTGGAAGCCCATTTCTTTCCCATGCGCATGGATGATGTCCGGGAAAACCGATTCAGTTCCGGTGACGAGGAAAGTTCCGGTTCAGCCCAGGCTCTACTGCTCAAGGAGGAATTCTATAGAACGGCCCTCAAGATCTCAGGCAAGAATATAGCATGGTGGGTCACACCGGTCGGTGCCAACACGAAAAACTATGACGAATGTATCAAGGCCAGCCGCCGCTACCCCGTGGCAGGCAAGCCGCGCCTTGAAGATTTCGGACATCTCGCGCCTGTCCCGCCCGACGAATATTTTGGTGGTTCTCTCTGGCAAATGGTCAAAGCCGTCCACTCTCCATTCAAATCAGTCCTCAAACTTGGCCTGCTCGAAACCTATGCCGATCCAAAAACAACACCGCTTTCTCTCTGCGACCGCATAAAAAAAAATATCATCCTGAATCGCCGAGGTGTACGGCGTACTGATCCCTACGCCAGCCTGTTCAGCACCCTGCATGCCTACTATGCAAAACGAGGTGACAAGGAAGCCGCAGCACTGCACACCGAATCATTCATGCTCAAGGCCAACCTGTGTGACATCCCATTTTTCATGAATCGCGCAGCTCGTCTCGAAGATCAGAGCCTGATTAGCACCCTGTTCGGACCAGGATACGTAAACCCGGACAAAGTGTGTAACAGCAACGCAGTCTGGTCCTTCAACAAATCCCTCAAGATGGGATCAAGTGTCAGTAATTACATGGTAAACACGTACCAACGGATTCAGTCAGGGCTGTCCGCCAATGGCAAGAGCGAAGCCTTCATCAACGCCAAGGATCTGACCCGCATGGGACGTCGCATCGGTGCCAATTTCTCGAAAAAAAAGCACAAGATCATGCGTGTGCCTTTCATGGATACCAAAGAAGGCGGGTTCGCCATTCTCCATTTCTCCGCCCAAAAAGCTCCCGGCAAAAAACCCATATGGGTCGTACGCGGCGGCTCCAGATCCGAGGCCAAAAAAGCCACCGAAGCACTCCAACTCCTGCAACAAAGTGGCGATCCCGCCCACATGCTCGCATGGCTGCTGGCCAATCGGATATATCACCCCAAAAGTCTGCTCCAGGCCGACCGCACCGTGGCCCCTATATCAGTGGCCGACCTCCAGAAGGTCATGCCAGCCATGTATGATTTTTTTCCCTTCAACAAGACATTCGAGCGCGACATCAACGAAGGGCTCGATACCGAGCGGGTTACCCGCGTCTTCTTCATCTTCAACCTGACCGCGCCCCACGATGCCCAGAAGATCGAGCAAGCCTCTGTCATATATGCAACCAACTGGGGCGAAATGTTTTGCCGGACATTCCTCAACCCCGGTCTGCTGCTCGAAAAACACCCATCGCGGTTCCTGGCCCAGAATCTCGATCAACCAGTGACGGACATACCAGAGATGATCCTGTTCCTGCCAAAAGGATCACAATGCAAACGAATTTCACTTATATAAAGAGACATCCCCCATCCACCATCCTTTCCTAAACTTTTTTCATGCAAGTTCGCACGGACATGGAATGCTTCATCATAATAAAAACAGTAAGAGCACGATATGTACGGAGACACATTCGCGCGAATCTGAAAGGAGTGACAGAGGTGTGATATTCAATAAAGACAGAAAATCAGAAACGGTAGCAATAAAATTTCACGTCCACATCCATAAGCGGGACTGACAACGGCACCTGCTCACGCGGGACTTCCACAAAACCGTTTTTTTCATAGAATCGATGGGCAGCGTGATAAACATCCACGGTGCCGAGATATATTTCCCGAACGCCCACATCGCCGGACCATTCAAGAAGAGTCGCCATCAACGCTGCAGCCACGCCCATTTGCTTGCCGCGATAATTCTTTTTCACGAACATCTTGCGCAAGGCCGCAATCCCGTTGCCGACATCTTTGATGGCAATGGTACCAGCCAGATCGTCGCCAACTGACGCCAACCAGAAATTACCAATTCCCTGTTGATAATAGCCGGGAATGTCGGACAAATCAGTCTGCTTCTCCGCCGAGGTTGCAACACCGAATTCCTGGATCTGAATAGAAGTAATGAGATCAATGACAAGATCAGGGTCTTCGTTTTCGTAGGGCTTAATCTGCATGGGGGTCATGTCATCCTTGTGGCAACCCAATCCAGAACCATGGCCGGATTCACGGGGACCGACGTATTAAGGGCGTCTTGAGCCTGCTCGAGAACAAGATCAATTCTCCGCAAACCTCTCAAATCATACATCTGAACCAGTCCGGAGGAAAGCGGTGTACCGCATGTCCCGGACAAGGCTTCACGCAACTCTCGCTGCATGCCGAGCACCACCTGCATGGCAAGATTCTTGTCCACGGCTCCCTTGGGAGAAGTCCGTTCGAACCAACCACGACCGGTACGCCAGAAATTTGCCAAGGCAGTCGTCCATTCAGTGATTTCAGGCTCATTCCGACGAACATCCGGCCAGCCCATTGTAATCACCCACGACCGGGACACAAGGGTTTCGAGCAACCGTTCGCGCTGGGGTGCAGCCAGCACAAAAACGTTACCCGGACGCGGTTCCTCAAGAGATTTGAGCAATGCATTGGCCGCCTCTGTCTTGAACATCTGGGCCTCGGCAAATATGGACACACGAAAACCATCACCATTGGGAGGCTGGCCCCATGTGCCACGCTGATCGCGGATCGTACCGATCTTGATCACCCCTTCACGACCGTCGAAAAAAAGAAGATCATTAAAAACAAGATCACCGATCTGCCTGCATGCCGGACACTGGCCGCACGGGATGGAACCGGACGCACAATTAAGGCGCATGGCCCAATAAAGAGCGAGGGCGACACGAGCGTCCGCATCGCCACCCTCAATGACTATGGATTGGGGAGGATCATGAGCAATGGCATTCAAACGACTGACCGCATGTTCCTGCCCAATCAGGGCGGCCAGCGGATCGGCGTTCATGGTCATCGCATACTCCTCGAATTAGCAGTCCCTAAAACGTCTGAGCCACAGGCAATTCCACAGCTAGCCAGACATATCCGACAAAAGAGATTCAACCTCAATGCGCATTCCCATACGCGCAAGATCGACTCCTTTCAGCCGCAAAACAAAAAACCTTTCCCCGACAACCAACTAAAAGGTCTGAACCCGATCAGGACCAACAGAGACTATGCCGACTTTCACGCCAGTGATCTCTTCGATACGCCTCAGGTACTTAACGGCATTTTCAGGGAGTTCATCCCAGGAACGTACTCCTGTGATATCCTCATCCCAACCGGGCATGGATTCATAGACAGGCGTGACGTAGGCCATGCCATTCTGTTCCTGCGGCGGATAAAAGATCTGTTCGCCCTTGTATTCGTATGCCACACACAGCTTGAGTTCTTTCAGCCCAGACATCACATCGAGCTTGGTAATAGCCAACTCGGTAGGACCGTTGAGACGGACGGATTCTTTCAGGACCACAAGATCAAGCCATCCGCAGCGACGCTTGCGACCAGTGGTAGCACCAAATTCATGCCCCTTTTCCTGCATGTATTTGCCATCGGCATCCTCCAACTCCGTAGCAAAAGGACCACCGCCAACGCGGGTGGTGTAGGCTTTTACTATGGCAATGATGCGATCCAGATCACGAGGCGAACAACCGGTACCGGATGCGGCATTAGGGGTAACCGTATTGCTGGAAGTCACAAATGGATACGTACCGTGATCAATATCAAGATGAGTACCCTGGGCACCCTCAAACAGGACCGCTCCATTGGCTTGCTGAATGGCCGAAGACACATCGCCCAAATAGGGGATCAATCGTTCGACAGAGGAACGGACTTCATCATAAACCGTATCCGCATCAATCGGCTCAACGCCGTAGAGGTGCTTGAAAAGAACATTCTTCTCCTCAAGAGCCGTCTTGATCTTTTCCTTGAGAAGTGCCGGATCGGCAAAATCGGCTGCCCGAATACCGCAACGATGCATTTTGTCCTCATAACAGGGACCAATGCCACGTCCGGTGGTTCCGATTTTAGCGGAATCAGACTTGGCCGCCTCGCGTGCGGCGTCTATGACTTTATGATACGGCATGATGACATGTGTTTTCTTGCTGATCATCATACGGTCGGCAGAAACATCAATGCCCTTGGCGTCGAGCTTGTCCAGCTCTTCGCAAAAGACGACCGGGTCCAGCACCACGCCATTGCCAATGAGACATTTCTTACCAGGATGCAAAATTCCTGACGGTATCAGATGCAGAATACACTGTTCTCCATCGACGACAAGGGTATGCCCTGCGTTGTTGCCACCCTGAAAACGGACAATGGCTTCCGACTTCTCGGCAAGCATGTCAACAATCTTACCCTTGCCTTCGTCTCCCCACTGAGAACCGAAAACTACTATATTGGCCATTTATTGCTCCTTGAAATGCCGGGTTTATTGCCCCGGCGTAAATTGCGCACACATCCGGTTATCTTCCGTAAGTATAAAGACGTACGTCTGTCAACCGAACAGAACAGCAATTATTTCTTGTTTTTTGGAGTGAGGGTGAGCAGCTTTCCGCGATGCTCCTTCTTTGCATCCAGGGACGGAACTTCAAACAGATCGACTGGTGCCTGTTCTTTTCCGGACACACCCTTTCCGGAAACATCCGGCGCAGTCAATGCGGCAAGATCAAGCCCGACAGGATCATCGCCCGGCATTCTGGACTGAGCCCAATTGTAGTTGAAAAGCTGATTTTTGAGGCGGGTCGACTGAATGAGGTTAAACACCAGAACAGACTCTTCCCACCGCTTGGTGGGCTCAAAATGGCGTACTTTTTCAGCATATTTTTCCCATAGGCTCATGAGAGATGCCTCATCATAGCCATTGATCTGTCGCGCCAGCTTCAACAGTGCCTTTTCAATATAACTCTCTGACATTAATTCTTCCTTGTATGTTCTCAGCGCGAACGCCGGGATTTACTTCATACCAAAAATACCTGCAACCCGCCAACGTAAAATATCCTCTTCCTCGGAAGCAGGAACACGATCAATTCAATATCAAAAAGTCATCAGGCAATCCCGATTTCCTTGGATAGCAAAGGGGGAAAGACACTCAGCCGTCCATGCCATGAACAAAAGCATCCCGCCATGACGACA
Organism: Pseudodesulfovibrio sp.; assembly: GCA_016342345.1. GTDB lineage: Bacteria > Desulfobacterota > Desulfovibrionia > Desulfovibrionales > Desulfovibrionaceae > Pseudodesulfovibrio. The sequence goes on from JAEINO010000005.1 coordinate 116,375, forward strand.
AAAACAACTGGAAAAGGTCGTCCCAATTCAATGGGACGACCTTTTTATAACCTGTAGCTATCTAAGAACGTCTTCTAGAACCGCTCAAACCCGGTATCATCGTCAGCGGCCATATCAAGGTCAAGCCCGCCATCGTCCTGGGAAGCCGATGCCTGACGAGGGGCTGACTTTGAAGCCGCTATGGGTTTCGGACTGGTTCCGCCCCGTTTTGTCGGCGGATTATGAGCAGCCTTGACCGTCACCTTCTTGGCCTGTTGCATCGGAGAATCCCGAGCCCCGACCTTGAAGAAGCGAATGGCCTGCTGCAACTGAACGGACTGACTGGATAATTCCTCCGCAGTAGAGGCAACTTCCTCGGATGCGGATGCGTTTTGCTGAATGACCTTGTCCAATTCCTGAATGGCCCTGTTCACCTGGTCGCCGCCTGCATTCTGCTCATTGGTGGCAGCAGATATTTCCTGCACCAGCTCCGCAGTCTTGTGAATATCCGGGACAATCTTGCCAAGAAGTTCTCCAGCCTCCTCGGCCACTCTGACGCTGGAAGTGGACAATTCGCTGATCTCGGCGGCAGCAGTTCCACTCCGCTCGGCCAACTTGCGGACTTCAGCAGCGACAACGGCAAAGCCCTTGCCATGTTCACCGGCTCGGGCAGCCTCGATAGCCGCATTCAATGCCAGCAAATTGGTCTGCCGAGCAATCTCCTCGATAATGAGGATCTTGTCTGCAATCTGCTTCATGGCATCCACGGTCTTGGCAACAGCCTGTCCACCGCGCTCGGTATCCGAAGCCGCCTGAATGGTCATGGAATTGGTGGTCTGTGCATTTTCAGCATTCTGACCGATACTTGATGTCATCTCTTCCATGGAGGCGGAAACTTCCTCAACGCTGGAAGCCTGTTCCGTGGCTCCCTCCGACAACTCGATGGATGATGCGGCAAGCTCCTCGCTACCGGCGGCCACCTGTTCGCTGGCGCTAGTGACCTCTCCCACGACTCGGCGCAGCTCGCTGAGCATGTTTGCCATTGCCTGGGACAACTGCCCCACCTCATCCTCGCTATAGACCTTGATATTTCTGGTCAGATCACCGGTTGCCATGCGATTGGACACTTCAACAGCCTCTTGCAGCGGCATAACCATGCCTCGGACCACGAACAGGACAATGGCCACAAGAATTCCCATGGCAAGAATCGTGGGAATAAGAATCTTCCAACGAAGCGAAGCCACCTGGGCATCAACATCATCAACGTAAATACCGCTACCTATGATCCAGCCCCAGGGCTTGTATTGCTTGACAAAGGACACCTTGCCCTGTGGCTTGTCAAAGCCGGGCTTGTCCCATACATAATCTACGAAACCTTCGCCGCTCTTCTTGCAGACATTGACCATTTCAACGAACAGATATTTGCCTGTCGGATCTTTTGTGCCACTGACGTCCTTTCCTTCCAGGGCAGAATTGACAGGATGCATGATCATCGTGGGTCCCATGTCGTTGATCCAGTAATAATTGGTCCCCATGTACCGGGTGGCCCTGACCTCGGCAGCCGCTTCAGCCTGAGCCTCTTCCTTGGTCAAGGCACCGCTTGAAGCTTGCTGACCATAATAGGCGATAACGGAATAGGCTGTTTCGACAGCACTTTTGGTGGCCGTGCGTTTCTCCTGCATGAGCAAATCAGCTACAACCGGAAGGAAATACCCGAGAAGACCCAATACAACCAACAACACGGTGGAAAGAAAGATACTGAGGATCTTGCTTCTCATCCCCCAATCGCGAAATCTTTTGATAGCCATAGGCCCCCCAGATAATCTTAGATTCATACAAAACTCACGATGCCCTCGCATGCACAGGACACAAACCTGCAATTATTTGTAGAATGCATTAATTTAAGAATTAGAGGAATGATAATTTTACTGTTTTGATTTAAAATCATTGCTGTCCGGTTAGGAACCGTTGGTATCCCTCAATTCCCGCATGAGCGTTGGCTTTCCAAGCTAAGGCCCTA